>SUZJ01000012.1 GCA_015059945.1 Rikenellaceae bacterium | reverse complement strand
AGGTCCCACCTCTTCCCATTCCGAACAGAGAAGTTAAGCTCGCTAACGCCGATGGTACTGCATTTAGTTGTGGGAGAGTAGGTAGCCGCCTCTTTAAGACCAATCCGAATAGGGTTGGTCTTTTTTTGCTTTGTACGTTTCTTTTGTTTAACTTTACGCATCAAAACTACTTTACAACATGGATTTTGCTCACGCGTTATATGAATTATCGACATTGGTTGCAGAACGAGTATCGGCTGTTGACAATGAAGAAGCTGTTAAGATGGCTCTAGTTATGCCATTTATACAGTTGTTGGGTTATGATGTATTTAATCCTAAAGAGGTTGTTCCTGAGTTCGTGTGTGATATTGGAATAAAGAAGGGAGAACGTATAGATTATGCCATCATGGCTGATGGTTGTCCTTCTTTGTTGGTTGAATGTAAAAACGTATGTCAGGATCTGGATTTGCATATAAATCAGTTATATCGTTATTATACAACATCAAATGCGCGTATCGCTATTTTGACTAACGGTGTAATTTATAAGTTCTTTGCTGATACAGAGCGTATCAACATTATGGATATGACCCCATTTTATGAGGTTGATATTACTAAAATAAATGATTATGATGTGTCGCAATTGTTGAAATTTCATAAGCGATATTTTAATTCTGATTATGTTTGTGATTCTATAATCGGTGTACGTTATGTAAGGAACCAGATCAATAAACTCTCTTCTGCAATAGTTCTAAGCGGACAAAAAAACGAATCAAATATCAAACTGAAAGAGAAAGAAATAGATGAACTTAGAAATGTTGTTGCAACCAAGGATAAAGAGATTATATCTTTAAAAAATAGGGTGTTGCAATTTGAAGAAGCTAAAAGAGCGGAAGAGGAACGAAAACGACAAGAATTATTGGCCAAGGAGCAGCGAGAAAAGGAGTTGCAAGATGATGATATTTTGGAGTTGGTAGATTACTTGAACATGCCGGTACCCCCTACTTGGAATAGTTTTAACTTACAAAAACGCCGAGAGTATTATAAAAATAGAGAGAAATGGACTGGTAGTCCGAGAGATTTTTTGTGTACGTCTGAGGTGGCATGCGAGTTTTATGGTTATAATAGAGGTGAGTCGGGTACAAGAATAGGTAAATATGTTGCAAATAATATTCGCCTAACACAGCTCTTTGTGCAAACAGGAGCAAAGAAAAGATTTGGAGAATATGGAAGTGCGTTAGCTTGGATTCGCAAGACAAAATTGGCTTCCATAAAGGTAACTCCTCATAAAAACAAAGGAAGAAATAGGTAATTGTTGTTTGTACGAAAGGTAATTGTGTTACACGCCTATTCACTCAGAGTGGAATAATTACGGTAATACTAATATAAGCAAAAAGAGCACCTCACAGATTGCTGTGGGGTGCTCTTGGTGTTTGTTAGGGTGTGTAAGTCTTATTTCGCAGGGCGTTTGGGTGTGGTGATGCCGAAGGTGCAGTAGCGCACAATGGGGATACGGCGTAGGATTTCCCACGCTGCAAACGAGCCTACATAGGTCACCACAAGCGCCACCACATATATCAGCCACGTCGGTAGGGCCGTGGTTTGCAGCCACACGCAGCTGGCCGTACAGACCGTCATATGCACCACATACACGCCAAAGCTACTACGGCTCATATACTCCGCAATGGGCGAGGTGCCGTTGGCCCAGCGACGGAACGCCCCAAACATAGCCAGCGTCATCGCCCAGCAGTAGAGGTTGCACCACACGCTCTGCACAGCCTCGGGCGAGGTGTAATCCTTGCCGTAGAACTCGCTGCCAAACCCTATGGCTCCCACCACAGCCGCCACAATCAGCACCACAGCTCGCTCGGCCAGAAAGTCGTGAACGCGCTCGCTCGAAAAGACGTAGTAGCCTACAAGGTAGCTCGCCAAGTAGAACACTGGGCGATAGAGGTTTAGCAGACCTTGTGCGGCCGAGGGGTTGTCGATTTGGCTCTGCGCGGCCACCCACAGCAGCAGGCCATAGCCTATCATTATGACAGCAAGGCCCCACTTAGGTAGTTTGGTCAGCCAGCGGTTAATACACTCTGCATCAATCAGTTTGCGTGCCACGAGCAGCACTAACGAGAAGATAAAAAGGTCTTGGATAAACCACAAGTGTCCCGTACCGCTTACGGCCCAGATGAGCCACTTAATCGGCAGTGGCACCTCGTTGGGAATCATTCCGCGCGAGTTGATTGAGCCCAGTATCCAGCCGAAAACCAGCAGACCGAGGGTGGAGGGCACAAGCAGTTTGCGCACTCGCTCTTTGCGGAACTCGGTGGGGGTGCGGTGCTGTAGGGCGTAGCGGCTCGAAGCTCCGGCCACCACAAACAGCAGTGTCATAAACCAAGGGTTTAGCAGTGTGCAGACCACATCTTGCCACTGGTGAGGGGCGAAACCGCCCACTCCGCCAAATACGCCCACTGCATTGTAGTTGTAAAAAACGTGGTAGAAGAGCACCAGCAGCACAGCCACCCAGCGCAGGTTGTCCATAAAGTAATAGCGTGCTTTCATAGTTGTAATGGTTTGATAATCCGATATCTGAGGCTCTATTTGAACACGTCGTTTACGGCCGAGTCGAAGATTTGTGTCTTTACGATGGCCAGTCCTTTGGTGCGGTCGCCCAGCACGAGCAGCGAGTCGCCAGGCTCGATGCCAAAGACCTCGCGAGCCTCTTTGGGAATAACGATTTGTCCTTTTTCGCCCACCTTCACTACTCCGAAGATGTATTTGTCTTTCTCTGTCTGCATGGTTCTATTAGTTGTAAAAGTAATACAAGTAGGAAATGCTATACAAATGTAACGCTTTGTTTGGGATTTGCAATAGTTTGTTTGAAGTTTTTTTTGTGGGGGGGATATATGAGAGTGTTGAGAGCGTGGTAAAATGTGTGTAGGTATCTGTAAAATAAAGCAGGGTGGTAGAATTACCACCCTGCTGGTTGTTGTATAGGCTTATTATTCAGAGTAGAGCCTATATTTTTTGTACAACATAGAATACATAGCCGTAGTGTTGGCCATATTTGTCGAACATTTCGGCCTCGTGACGTTGGTTTTCCACAAGCATTTGGGCTGTTGGATTGCCCTTGTGGTGGGCCAAAAAGATTGTTTGCGCATTGCGTTGGGGCAGATAAAAATTATCGGTCCAACACTCTGTGGGTAGTACAAACCACTCTTTTATGCGATAGCCGGCCTCCTTGATAAGCTTCAAGTTGCTCTCGACTGTTCCCATTTGAGGATAGGCTTCTTGCCAGAATTGCTCAATCTCCTCGGGGCGTTCGTTGGTGAGCCAAGTGGCATCTGTAAAGGCAATGTGGCCGCCATCTTTAAGCAATGTGTGCCAAAGTTTGAGTCCGCACTCGATACCTATATTATATATTGCACCTTCGCACCAGATAATATCAACCGACTCGGGTGCGAATGGCAGTTTCTCCATAGGGGAGTGTAGTGTGCGGATAGTCAGATTTTTTGCCTGTGCTCGTTGTTGGACTTTTTGCAAGAATGCATCGAATATATCCACCGCAATAATTTGTACCGAGGTGGTTTCGGCAAGTATCATAGCCGAGGAGCCCGTACCGCACCCGAGGTCGGCAATGATGGCATCAGGCTTAGGAATACCTATGCAATTAAGGGCTTTGAGAGTCATTTCTCTACTGCCCGGCCCTTGTCGCTCGGTCGAGGAGAAGTATTCACAAATGAGATTGAAATCGAAGTCGTGGATATTGTTTTTATTATCGTTGCTCATATTTTTTTAATTATTTAGAGTATTTATTTAATCTAATAAATAATTAAATAAATGTATTTAATTGTTTGATTTTTGGGATGTTATTTTTCGATTTGGGCCACAACACCCTGCTCCCTGCACTTGGTGGGGAGTAACCGTTACCGCCTCAGGCGGCATTATGCAATATCCAACTTGCTGATCATCCGATACAAAGGTATGATTTTTCGCCCAATTCGTAAAGTGAACTTTTATAATTATATTTGTATGACAATTTTTCGTGATTTATTAAATAAAAA
Organism: Rikenellaceae bacterium; assembly: GCA_015059945.1. Classification (GTDB taxonomy): domain Bacteria; phylum Bacteroidota; class Bacteroidia; order Bacteroidales; family Rikenellaceae; genus Tidjanibacter. Next base: position 28,535 of record SUZJ01000012.1, on the reverse strand, counting down.
TTAATCGATTAAATAATGCCATTTGATTTCAAAAAGGAGTACAAAGAGTTTTATATGCCCTCGGGCAAGCCTTCGATTGTCGATGTCCCCTCGGCCAATTACCTTGCTGTGAGGGGTAAAGGCAACCCAAACGAAGAAGGTGGCGACTACAAAAAGGCTATTGAGATGCTCTACTCGGTGGCTTATACCCTGAAAATGAGCCCCAAGAATGGTCGCAACATCAATGGGTTTTTCGACTATGTAGTGCCCCCTTTGGAGGGCTTTTGGTGGCAAGAGGGTGTCGAGGGCGTAGATTTGAGCCGCAAGGGTGAGTTCTGCTGGATTTCGGTCATCCGCCTGCCCGACTTTGTCACTATGGCCGACTTTGAGTGGGCGGTGCAGACTGCTACCCGCAAGAAGAAAATAGACTGCTCGAAGGTTGAGTTCCTCACCATCGACGAGGGGCTGTGTGTGCAGATTCTCCACGTTGGGGCATACGACAACGAGCAGCACAGCGTGGAGCTTATGGAGCAGTGGGCCGAGCAGAATGGCTATCGAATGGACTTTTCCGACAGCCGACTGCACCACGAGATATACCTCTCCGATGCTCGCAAAACGCCAACCGAAAAGTTGCGCACCGTTGTTCGCCACCCGATAAGCAAAAAATAATCCGGTTTGCGTGTAACCTTTTTGTGGTGGGTGCGTCTAAAAAGCGAAAAGAGAAACAAAAAGATAATTAACCCATAGATAGTAAAGTGCAGCAGTTGAGCGACATAGAGTGCGTAATGCAGGTTGTAGGGGGCGACACCAACGCCTTTGGGGTGTTGGTCGAGCGCTATTCCGAGAGGGTGTACGCTCTGGTGGCTGGCATAGTGGGCCCGGGGGCCGAGGCCGAGGACTTAGTGCAGGAGAGCTTTATCAAGGCGTGGAGCAATCTGCACAAGTTTGCCTGCCGCAGCTCGTTTGCCACTTGGCTCTACCGCATTGCCTACAACACTGCCATAAGCACCAAGCGGGCCCGCAAACGAGAGCTCCAAATGGTTACTCCTGCCAAAGGGCTCGACCTGCCCGATGAGGTTGAGCAACAGCAGTTTACCGATGTGGATATAGAGCAGCTGGAACGTGCCGTTGAACTGTTGCCGCCACGCCAGAGGGCCATCATTGAGCTGCACTACCGCCAAGACCTGTCGCTTGCCGAGGTGGCCGAGGTGGTCGAGAGCAACGAGAACAATGTAAAAGTGATGATTCACCGAGCACGTCGCCAACTTGCGGCACTCATAAAACAAAACCGATATGAATAACAACAATATAGACCAAATCGTGGCCGAGAAGTTGCGCCAGACCGCAGCTCCCACCCCCTCGCCACAGATGTCCAGCCGCATAATGCTGGCCGTAGCCAAGAAGGCCCGCCGCAGGGCTGTGGTGCGTACCATACGAAATGTTGCCGTAGGGGTATTGTCAGCCGTAGCAGTGGTGCTGTTGATGGGCGCAGGACTGTCGTTGGTAATGCAGACATTGGGTTTGCAAGCAGTTGTGGAGCAGTTGGATAGCTATGTGAACGAGATGCTTGTTTCGCTGCGCGCTCTGGCATCGAGCAGCACTGTTGGATTGATGGTGTTTGTCACATTGGTCGTTGGCGGAGTGATGATTTGGACCCAGTGGAAGGCCGATCGCGCCGAGGCAAAGCACTCCGAGCACAAGTAGAAAACATACAAAAAAGATTACCGGTAATAGAGATAGATAACGAATTATTAAAAAATCTTAAAAACTTATAATGTTATGACTAATATCAATATTGACCCCGTTTTGGTAGTTGCAGTTATTTCGATTTTTGCGGTCATTCCGATTGTTTTGTTCGGCTCGATTCTGAGGATTGTGGCCTCTGTTCAGCGTCGCAAGATTGCCGAGGCCTATGCCCGTCAGGGTATGGCGCTACCAGCCGAGGAGCAGAAACCCAAGAAGATTGGCGATGTGGTGCTGGTGAGGGCGCTGGCTCTTATCGGAGTGGCACTTGGCTTGGGCTTGGGCCTGATTTGGGATGATGCCCTGCTGACCGTTGCGCTCATTATCGGCTGCGGAGGCTTGGGAATGTTGGGCGGCTGGTTTGTAATCCGCTCAAAGGAGCAGAAGACCACCGACGAGCAGAAGTAGCCGCCACATACGGGGAGGCCAAGGGCCCCCACGCGAGTTAATAATTTGGATTTGGACAAAGCAACGAGAGCCCCACTCCGATTGTGAAGTGGGGCTCTCGTTTTTTTGGGTTTTTTCAAAAAGGTAGTATATTTGCACAACTGTGCGCTCGTGTTTTACGGGACACGGGGGTAAAGCCCTAATCCAAACGTGTAATATATAGGCAAATAAATGACGGAACTGTTGGCAAACTCACTGGCGGAAGATATCCGCGAGGGCGATAAAGATGCTTTCGAGCTCTTCTATCGAATGGAGTATGCCAACATACTCCACTTTGTGCGCAGCTATCTGGGCGACGTGGAGTCGTCCGAAGATGTGACACAAAATACATTTATGCAACTGTGGGCCAAGCGCGATAGTATCGACGTGAGTCGCAACCTGAGGGCTTTTGTCTTTACCATTGCCCGCAACAACGCCATATCGCTGTTGCGCACCCGAGCCCGTATGGGGCGTTATGAAGACAAGGTCAATCTGGAGGCCTTCTGCCACGAGTCGGTTACCGACCAAATCAACGCCCTCTCGCTCAAAGACCTAATCGAACAAACCTACCAAAAACTACCTGACCATATTCAACAATCGTTCCGTATGAGCCGCTACGAGGGGATGACCAATCGCGAGATTGCCACCGCCAAAGGGCTCTCCGAAAAGGCTATCGAGTACCATATGAAGATAGCCCTGAGGCTATTTAGGGACAAGTTGAAAGATTATTTGCCACCCTCTTTGGGGTAAACTGACCTATAAACGTACTACTAACGTAATGAACGAACTGAACATCGAACAAATTCTTAGAGGAGAGGGTACGCCATCTGAGAGAGAGGCGTTTTTTGCTCGTGTGGCTGCCGACAAGCAGCTCAAAGAGCAATACATCCTGCGCAAAAACGAGCAGACCTTTGCCACTATGCCCTATGAGCCCAAGCTCACAGGCCGTAGGTCGAAGCCTGTACGCAGGGTGTCGTTGGCCCAAACCCTCACCCGTATTGCCGCAGTGCTCTTCTTGCCACTGTGCGGCTACTTTGTATATGACACCCTGCTGAGGGTAGAGCGTGTCGATGAGTTTGCCCAAGTAGCCCAAAGCGATTTCGTAAACGAGATTAACTATCGTGTAGACCGAGGTGTGAAAGGTCACGTGGTATTGGCCGACAGTACCGAGGTGTGGATTAACAGCGATAGCGACCTGAAAGTGCCCGCAACCTTTGATGGCGCAGGTCAGAGGGTGGTTGCCCTGTCGGGCGAGGCCTACTTTGTAGTTAAGAGCGACGCCGAGCACCCATTCTTCATCAAGACTCCACAGAACGTGTTGGTAAAGGTTACGGGTACCGAGTTTAACCTGACCGCCTATGCCGAGAGGCCCGATATCCACTTGGCCCTTGTAGAGGGCTCGGTAGAGCTGCTGAAAGAGGATATCAAGGAGCCCATACAGGTAAAACCCAACGAAGAGGCCTTTGTGGGGCAGCACGACAAGGTGGTGGCCAGCAACGAGAAACGAGTGGTGGACAAGTCGGTCTGGAAAGAGGGCGTGCTCAAATTCACAAGTACCCCTATGAAGGAGATGATTCAGCGCTTGGAGAGGTGGTATGGCGTGCAGATAAACGTACAGAGCAGGGCTGTGTATGACGCAGTGTTTACTGCCACATTCAGCGAGGAGTCGATTACTCAGGTGCTCGACCTGTTGGAGTTTACCAGCAAAATCCACTATACCATAGATAATAACAAAGTGGTATTGTCGAAGTAGTGCCGCATTGAGTCGTCAGCTATTACATAGTTTTCGACCACCCCTCCGACTGCTGTCGCAGTCACCTCCCCTTTCGTAGGGGAGAATAATTATAGGTGGTGCTTGGTTATGTAGTGGGGGTGCGTAAGGGTGGTGCTGTCGAAATGGGGTAGGCATAATACCATATTATATATATTAAAGAGCGAAAATGTGGCGGTGTCCATTTTTTCGCTCTTTTTGTTTAGGGAAAACGTAACTTTGATGCGTAATACCTCTGACAACTTATTATCTAACCGCAACAAACTTGAATAGTATGAGAAAAACTTTACTACAATGTTTGGCTCTTGTAGTCTCGATGCTGTTGGCATCTACCACACTCTTTGCACAGAGCGTTAAGGTGGAACTCAATCACGAGAATGCGCCACTGTCGAAAGTTCTGAACGAGATTTCGGCACAGACAGACTACAACTTCATCTACGACAGCAATGTTGTCGATGTAAACCAGAAAGTCAGTGTGAAGACCAGTAGCAATGACTTGACTAAACTTCTTAACGAGGTGTTTGCCAAAACCGGTATCGAATTCCGCGTAGTTGGCAAACAGGTAGCTCTCTCGGCAAAGAGCGCCCAGAAGGCTGCCGCAGGCAAACAACTCGTAGCTAATGGTATTGTGTACGACATTACCGGCCAGCCCGTGATTGGTGCTTCGGTAATCGTTATGCGCACAATGCAGGGCGTGTCGACCGACCGCGAGGGCCGCTTCCACATCGAGGCCAAGAAGGGCGATGTGTTGCAGTTCTCGTTTATGGGCCTCAAAACCCAAGAGGTTGTGTTCAACGGCCAGAAAGAGATTAAGGTTACTCTGCAAGACGACTCGACCGTGATGGAAGACATCGTTGTAACCGGTTACCAGACCATCTCGCGCGAGAAGGTTACCGGTTCGGTAGTTTCGCTCAGTGCCGAGGCTCTCGAAGAGCGTTTCACCACCAACGTACTCGACAACTTGGAGGGCCGTGTAGCAGGTCTGATGACCTACAATGGCGGTATGCAGATTCGTGGTATCAGCTCGATTCACGCCGAGCGTACTCCTCTGTTGGTTGTAGACGGTATGCCCGTAGAGATGGCTATCGAGGACCTTAACCCCTATGACATCGAGAATGTTACCGTACTGAAAGATGCTGCCGCAGCCGCTATTTATGGTGCTCGTGCATCTAACGGTATCTTGGTTGTAACGACCAAGCGTGCTCGCGAGGCTGGTAGGACCAACGTAGATGTTCAGGCCAACTTTACCGTTTATGACAAGCTGAACGTCGACTACCACGACAACTTCTATATGAATGCCGAGGAGCAGGTTTCGCTCGAACTCACTCAGCTCGATGAACTGCTCACTCACCCCGCATATGGCATGTATGTTAGTATGTATGGTGCTATATTCCCTCAGTATGCAACTTTTTCGTGCCCTTCGCCTCTGTATATGAGCTATTGGAAGAAGCTGAATGGTTTGATGAGCGAGGATGACTTCAACAAGTATGTAGATAGGGCCAAGGGTAACAACTATGCTCAGGAGTTTGCCGACAATATGTTGCAGCGCCAGATTTTGCAGCAGTACAACATCGCTATCCGCAATCGTACCGACCACTTCCAGTCTAACTTGGTATTCAACTACCGCCACGACAATACCGGCGTTGTTGGCGACGAGAACGACCAGTTCAACATCTTCTACAAAGGTAGCTACAACGTAGGTAAGTGGCTGACTGCCAATATCGGTATGAACACCATCATCAGCAGCGCTGATGTTAGCAACACCCCCAGAGGCGATGCAAGCAATCCTTTTGGTCACGCACCTTATGAGAGTCTGTATGACGAAAATGGCGAGTTGGCCAACTTGGCAAGCATTGGTTTTACCAACCCCGAGTATGTGCTGCCCGAGAACTATGTTAAGGGCTTCCGCAGCTCGTTCTACAACCCTCTGCAAGACAAGTGGGAGGACCGTATCTCTTCGGGCCGTCTGAATAGCCGTTTGCAGGGCGAACTTATCTTCCGCATCATTGATGGTCTGACCGTCAATACCCAGTTCCTCTATGAGATGGGCCGCAGCAACTCTATCCACGATATGACCGAGAATAGTATTGTTATGCGCCAGATGCGTAACGCCTACACCGTGCCCAACCCCGATGGTACTTTCAGCTACCTGATTCCCGAGAATGGTGGTTACCGCGCTACTCAGGAGACCCGCACCGACGCTTGGACCGGTCGTGGTCAGCTCAACTTCGACCGCTCGTTTGGCAAGTTGGACGTAAACCTGCTGGCAGGTTTGGAGTTCCGCGAGACTCTGAGCCGTGGTACCAAAGGTATGATGCTTGGCTACGACGACCAGTTGCAGAGCCACGCAACCACCTCGGTTGACTTCCCCCATCTGAATACTCTTACTCAGACTCCTTACTATGGTGCCGACTGCTTCGCCAACCAGCTCTATTACAGCCCCTATATGGCAAACGCTATTGGCCCTATGAGGGAGGTATGGCACCGCTACGCTTCGGGTTATGCCAACTTGACCTTGTCGTGGGACGAGAAATACCACCTGTTTGGTTCGTATCGTTCTGACTATGCCGACATCTACGGTCTGGATACCAAATTCCGTGGTACTCCTCTCTGGTCGGCAGGTGCAAGCTGGAACTTGGAGAAAGAGCAGTTCTTGCAGGATTTGAACTTTGTTAATACTCTGAAAGCTCGTATCAGCTATGGTATCACCGGTAACATCTATCAGGGTGCAACCAGCTATATGACTGCTGCTACCGGTTGGATCAACGAGTTCTCGCTGCTGCCCTATGGTATGGTTACCAGCCCCGCCAACCCAAGCCTTACTTGGGAGAAGACCGCTACCACCAACTTCGGTATCGACTTCGCACTGTTTGACCACCGCCTCAATGGTAGCATCGACTTCTACCACAAGAACGGTACTAACCTGTTTGCCGACAAGCTGTTGGAGGACTCGAATGGTTTTGCTTCGATGGCAATGAACGCTGCAAGTATGGTCAACGATGGTGTTGAGGTTACCCTGAATGGCGACGTTATTCGCGCTAAACAGCCCGGTGGCTTCAGCTGGAATATGAGTGGTACCTTCTCGTACAACAAGAACAAGATTACCGATGTTGAGAACCCCTCGACCGCAGGTTACCAGTTGGTTAGCAACCCCTTCAAGACCGGCTATCCCGCAAGTGCCGTTTGGTCACAGCGCCACGCAGGTCTGTCGGATGCTGTGAATGACATCGTAAACGGCTCGACCCATATGTACTGGGCCGACAAGGAGTGCACCGTTTTGGACAATAGCGTTTGGGGTGGTGATCCCGACGAGGTTATGGAGTTTATGGGCCAGAGCGATCCCAAAGTGGCTATCAGCTGGGAGAACCGCCTGAGCTACAAGGGTTTCTCGTTGAGCGCAATGATGGTTTACTATGGTGGTCACGTTCAGCGTATGAGGCCCGTAGGTGAGCAGTCATTCACTGGTCCTATGATGGGTGTAATGCCTGTTATGATTGAGTATCTCGATGCTTGGCACCCCGTTAATAACCCCGACGAGACCGTTGTTCCCGGTGGTGGTTACTATGGTTCGAGCTACACTTCGAGCGAGTTCCAGTACGCCGACGTATTTGTTCACGACGCTTCGTTCATCAAGATTCGTAACATCATCCTCGGCTACGACATTCCTCAGAGCGTAACCAAACGTCTGGGTATCGGTAGGGCTAACCTCCGCTTCCAGATCGATAACCCCAAACCTCTGTGGTTGGCTAACGAGTTGGGCGTAGACCCCGAGACCGGTGGTATTGCTCGCACAACTAACTATGTATTTGGTCTGAACATTAACTTCTAAACTGACACAACACTATGAAAAGAAGAGTTATAAATATATTGGCAATTCTTGGTGCAGCCATTATGGCTACAGGTTGTGCCAAGTTCACAGAGTTGAGTCCCAAAGGTGTGAATATGCTCCAACGTGTGAGCGACCTCGATATGTTACTCAACTACGAGTGGCCCAACTTGGGTGAAGGCAAACACTCGATTATCACAAGTGGTAATCTGGGCTACCTTGGCAATGCTTTGGAGACCCTCGTCAATGCTCCTGCAACAAGCCCCAATACTGCTATGTGTATTACCGGCGATTTTAGTCTTATCGATATGGTTTATGACAAACTGACCACCGACAGCTACTATACTCAGATGTATGAGCTTATCGGTCAGGTTGCCAACCCAGTAATCAAAAATGCCGATACCGCCGAGGGCGACCGCGAGCTGGCTAAACGTCTGAAAGCCGAGGCTCTCACCCTGCGTGCTTATCTGCACTATCTGTTGGTTAAGAACTACGCAGGTGCCTACGACCCCGCCACTGCCGACACCCAGTGGGCAATGGCCTACGCATTCGAGGACAACGACCCCTCGCAGACTCCCGTACAGCTCACTATGAAGAAGTTCTACGAGAACATCTTGGCCGACATTGCTGCCGCCAAAGAGTTGGATGCTCTGCAAGCTCCCTCGAACAACCGTATGCGCCTGAGCAATGCAGCTCTCTATGCTGTTGAGGCTCTGGTTAATATGGAGGTGCGCAACTATGGTGCTGCCAAGAATGCTGCTGCCGCTGCAATCGCTATCGAGCCCACTGTCGACGACTACAACACTATGTTGGTTTACCGCCCCGATATGTGGACCGATCCAGTTGATGCTATGAAGGTTTACCCCGGTTGGGAGCTCCGTCGCGACAAATCGACCGGTATTGTTACCAAAGAGGATATCTTCAAGACCGACTACCTCTACTTCTTCTGGTACAGCGCATATCCATTCTTGCTCAAAGAGCTTGATGGCGACAAGAACATTCTGCTCAACCACATCTCGTACAGCGATGCTCCCGACTATTCGGGCACTATGTATGGTCGTTTGTATATGGGCGACTTCTTCTTCCCCAATGGTAATGGCCTGAGCACCGTTGATATGTACTTCGTACTGGCCGAGTGCGCCATCCGCGAACAGGAGTGGGCCACCGCAGCCGACAATATCAACTACGTCCTCTGCCGCCGTCAGCCCAACAAAGAGCTCTACGAGGCAGCTATCTCGCAGGATCCTACTGCTATGGGCGTGATTGCCCCCGAGAACTACTACAAACCTGTTTCGTTCAACAACGAGGCCGACGCTATCAAGGAGCTTCGTAAGGTTGTTTGGGCAGAGCACTGGTTCCGTAGCGGCTTCTTCTACTGGCAGAAACGCTGGAATGCCGAGAGCGCTTGGGCTTACACCATCAACAAAGAGTTTACCTATGCTACTACCGATGAGGCAGGTAACTATGTTGCAGGTAAGACCGTCAACTTCCCCTTGACTCCCGACTCGAAGGTTTGGATTCGTCCCTTCCCCCAGAAGACTATGAACCTGACCGACTTTGTGCAGAACTACGAGTAGAGTAGTTGTACAAACATAAACCTTTTGCCAGTGGGGGCTGATTACCCCCACTGGTAGCAAATCACCCCACGTACTAACTAAGCAAACAAACAGAACACTATGAAAAGGCTTTTGGCAATCATCTTGGGCACTGCCACATTGGTAGGCTGCTCGAAAAACAACTTCACTCTCGAAGGAACTCTGGCAAACTACGACAAAGAGGTAGTTTACCTCCAAATCGGAGGCGGGTTTGATGCGACACCTATCGTTGTAGAGGCAAAGGTCAAGGATGGTAAGTTTGTGGCTAAGGCCAACCTTTCGCAACCCTACTCGGCCGTGTTGCTCGACACCGAGGAGCCCGACTACTCTCAGGGACAACCCAAATATATCAGTCTGGTCGTTGAACCGGGCACCATCGTTCTCAACGCCGACTGGGAGAGCGGACGCATCAACTCCGCCACCGGCTCGGAGCAATTTGCCCTCGCTCTCGAAATGGAGAGAGCTGCCGCACCCCTTATGAACGAAATGCAAAAACTCCAAGCAGATCGCACACCCGAAAATGAGGCCAAAATAAGGGAGCTCTTTGCCCAATACAATGATATCGAGAAGGAGTTTACGGCCAAACACCCCTACTGCTACACCTCGGTAAGCAAATTCAGTGCCTACACCTCCGAGAAGAGTGTAGCCGAGATGGAGGAGTATTACAACTCTCTGCCCGCCGAGGTCAAGGAGTGGAAAGAGGCCAAAGAGATTATAGCAGCCGCAGAGTTGCGTCGTTCGCTCGAACCCGGCAACCCCGCACCCGTAATCGGTGGTACCGACATCAACGGCAACCCATTTTCGCTCGACCAACTCAAAGGCAGCTACATACTTGTGGATTTCTGGGCCTCGTGGTGCCGCCCCTGTCGCGCAAGCAACCCCCACGTCAAAGAGCTCTACGAGAAGTATAAAGACAAAGGCTTCGAGGTGGTCTATGTGGCCGACGACGACTCCAACGAGGAGGCTTGGCGCAACGCTGTGGAGCAAGACGGATTGCAGGAGTTCCACCACATTTTGCGTGGCCTGAAACGTACCGAGAGTGGTGCCTATGACCGCTCAAACGACCAGTCGGACAAATACGACGTTCACTATCTGCCCACCAAATATCTTATCGACAGCGATTTCAACATCATCGGCAAGGTTGATGACCAGTCGCTCGAAGAGGAGCTCAAAAAGGCATTTGGCTTTTAGGAGTAGTAGTGGCCCAAGCAGAGAATAAGCGATTATAAGGACACACAATTATAGCATTATTGTTTTTATAGGATGGGTAAAAATCCAAATCGGTGGTCGCCCCATTGCGAAATGTGTAGGCCACAATCATACGGTTTAGTATAAACAACCTAAAATACTGGGTGTGGCAGAGTAAATCACACAAAATTCTTGGCAGCGGTTGGATCCACTGCCAAGAGCTAACCGAAAAAGAACGACAAAAAGTAGAACCTCAAAAACAGTGATTTAACTATGAAGAGATTGATGTTTGTTGCCTTGGCTGCCCTGACTATGGTGGCTTGCAACTCCGCACAGACCTACACCATCGAGGGTACACTCGATGGTGCCGAGGGCGTTATTGCCCTGACCGATTTGCGTGGTCAAACGATTGTAGAGACCGAGATTACCGACGGGGCCTTTGTGCTCACCCACAAGAGCGAAACTCCCGTTGTGGGCTATCTGCGCGTGGGCGAGGACCAGTTCTTTGCCGCAGTATATGCCGACGACGTGAAGGATATCAAGGTTAGCGGCTCGGTCGAGGAGCCCGTTGTCGAGGGTGGCCCTGCCAGCGAGGCTGCCAATCAGCAGATTCAGTTTAGCGCCAAGGCTCGGGCCCGACTGATGGCCGGCGAGGACCCCGAGGGTGTGTATGCCGAGTATAACGCCTTTATGGAGAAACTCTTGGCCGACAATAGCGACAACCTCTATGGTGTGATGCAGTTTGTAAACCAAGAGAGCTACTCGATGGAAGGTCAGGAGATTCTCGACCGCATTGCAGCACTGCCTGCCAAGTATCAGCAAATGGCCGAGGTTGTTCGTTTGGGCGAGCGTGCTCAGGCCAAACTGAACGTAGCAGTGGGCAAGCAGTGCATCGATATCGTTGCCCCCGATGCCGAGGGTAACGAGTTGAGGCTGAGCGATGTCTACAAGGCAAACAAATACACCCTTATCGACTTTTGGGCTTCGTGGTGCGGCCCCTGTATGGGCGAGGTGCCCTACTTGGTAGCCGACTATGCCAAGTATCACGAGCTGGGCTTTGAGATTTTTGGTGTGAGCCTCGACAGCAACAAAGAGGCTTGGATTAACGCCATCAAGACCAAAGAACTCGTGTGGAAAAACGTATCGACCGTTCAGGGTTGGGCCGAGCCTGCCGCAGCCGACTATGCTGTTTCGGCCATTCCTGCCAACTTCTTGGTAGATAGCGAGGGTACTATCGTAGCGACCGACCTGCGTGGCGAGGCCCTGGGCCAGAAGCTCGAGGAGTTGCTCAAATAAGTGAATAATATGTGGTGGTCCCGACTCTACCAAGCGGTTGGTTAATATATTGGTAGAGTACGGGGCCACATTTTGTTGGGAAATTAAACTATACAATAGCAACTATGAAAAGGATTTTGATGACAGTGGTGGCTGTGGTAATGACACTCGGTGTAGTGTTTGCAGCCCCCAAGAAGCAAAACATCAGCGTACTCTACGTTGGTGGCAGTGCCGAGTTTGATACTTCGTTTGGGCTCGAAGGCCACACCCAAGAGGAGTTCGATGCCAGTGTCAAGGCCCGTATGGCAGCCTGGGAGTCGTTCCTCAAAGAGTACTTCCGGACCGTTGAGGTGGTACACGCCGACAACTACACCGAGCAGATGTCGGACCAGTACGACGTTACTATCTTCGACGGCAAACCTACAACGCCCCTGACACCCAAGTACCAAAATCGTCGCAAGGGCGACTACCTTAGCGCAAACTACCTGAGCCAAGATTTCGACCGCCCCGCATTGTTGGTGGCCGAGATGAACGAGAGTCTCACTCGCTCGATTGGTACCAAAAACGATTGGTACTGCCTCTGCCTTATGTCGCACGCCCACTCGTGGAGGGCCGAGCACCCCATTTTCAACGGCCCCTTCAAGGTGAAGATGACCACCGAGCAGCGCCCCACACCCGAGGGTATCAAGTCGTTCCCACACCACTTCGAGGACCACAAGGTGCCCGAAACTATGGAGATGTGGCGCGTACAGACCTACGACTTTACGGGCCAGATGCAGAGTGTTCGTATAGGTATGGTAGCCCGCCCGGGTGGTTATGAGGATTCGCCCGAGGCCGAGTGGATTTGCGGTGGCGAGTGCGCCAAGTCGCCCGATGCAGTGGCTCTGGCACGTCACGGCAACTTCTTCCACTGGGGCTTTGCCGCTTCGCCTGCTTATATGACCGACGAGGCCAAACCACTGCTGGCCAATGCAATTGTCTATATCTCCAAGTTTGCAGGCCAAACTCCCATTGCTCGCAAGTACGACGACCGCATCTCTACTCGTAGCTATATTGCCGACCGCAAGGAGTTTGTGAGCCGCGCCAGCTACGAGAACTATGTAAAGAGTTTGGAGGATTTCAATAAAGCAACCCTCGAAAGACAGGCCGAGGTGCAGAGGCGTGTCGATGCAGGCGAGGATGTGCCTGAAAACGAACTCTTCTACCTGAACGCCAGATTGGAGGAGATTCCCACCTACGAGCAGTACTTGCAGATGCAGGCACGCGACCTCTATGCACTCTATGGCACCGACACCGAGCAGTATGCTCGTTTCTTTGACGAGAACTTACCCTACTACTACGCCTCGGGCTATGGCCTTGTTATCGACGTGGATGCCAAGGCACTGGGTATTGCCAATAACGACATTGCGCTGATTGATAAAGCTATTGCAATGTGGGAGGATAGGTCGAACGTCGAGGTCGGCCGCCGCCTGCTCGAACGCTATACCCTGATGAACTTCTCGACTGCAGCCCAGTGGCGCAAGTGGTTTGACCAGAACAAGGACAATATGTTCTTCTCGGAGTCGGCAGGGTGGAAATGGCTCATCAACTCGCGTGAGGAGGGTGCAAATCCCTATTTCGACTACTTTATGCGTAGCAAGGCTGCGCGTGCAGCCGCTGGCCAAACCGACAATAACAATCCTGTGGCCATTACTACCGATGCTTCGATGCTCTATGACGGCAGCTGGGTGGTTACTGTACGCCTGACAATCCAAGAGGGCTACCACATCTACGACCGAGTGGCTGGTGAAGATGTGTTTGTCCCCACCGAGGTTAAGTTCAGCCTGCCTGAGGGGGTGGAGGCTGTTGGTGGCGTGGTTAAGCCCCAGGGGCAGTTCTATACTGCCAATGGTACCACAGTGTTCCGCAATGGTGCAGTGTTCCAGCAGAGGGTGCGAGCAAACCAGGGCACCGAGGTTAAGGTGGCCGTCGAGTGGCAGTGCTGCGATCCAACCATTTGCTTCCCACCACAGGTGGAGGATGTTGTGGTTAAGTTTGAGTAACCACCGCCCCGAAAGAGGTTTAATGAGTGTGTAAACAAGAGGAGGCTCTCTGCTGTGTGTGCGGAGAGCCTCCTCTTTTGTTGTGTTGCTGTCGTTTTAGTAGCCTATGCGGTCAAAAAAGTCGAGCAACAGATTGCCCACGCGGCGCGAGTGGTAGATGTATGAGCCGTGGTCGGCATCGGGGACAATCAGTGCCTCGCCCTGGGGTATGTTACTGCCAATCAGTTGGGTATGCTCGCTGCGAATAAGGTCCCTGTCGCCCGACATTATCAGTGCAGGGCAGCCGATTTGTTGCATATCTTCGGGTGTCATAGTGGGCTCGTTCATCATCATTACATTCAGCGGATTGGGGTTCTCCTGCGAGAGGAAGTGCTCCTCGAACTCGGGCACCAAAGCCCCTCCGACAAATATGTTGGCTCCACCCGTAGCTATGGCACCAAGCGTACCCGGGTAATCGACTTCGAGTTGCAGGGCTATGATGCCGCCATCGCTGAAACCAAATACCGCAGGGCGTTTAAGGCCCTGGGCCTGAATGAATTTGTATACATCAGCGGCCATATCTTTGTAGTGATACTCCTCAAGCGGAGGATTGGCCCCCTGACCGCGCGAGTCGAGTGCATAGACCTTGTAGCCCGCTTGGGCAAGCTGGCGCGTGGTGGTCTCGAGGTCGTTGTGGCTGCCACCGTTGCCGTGTAGCAGAATTACGGGTTTGCCCTTGCCCTCGACGGCATAGAATAGCTCCACCGAGCCCGCATCGAAGGTGTCGGTATAACTAACATAGGACTCTGCGCCCAGATGGGCCACCACTACTGCCACCACAGCCACAGCAGCTACGGCCAACCATATTTTCTGACTCTTTTTCATACCTATTTACTATTTGTTCGCAACCCAAAGGTACCACTTTTGGTGCGGATTTGCAAGAGAGGGTATTTTGTTATTATCGAAAAACAATAAAAATTTTTCGTTTTTCGTTTGGAAGTTCGGAAAATTGCACTACCTTTGTATCGTTAAACAATAAATAATTATCATTTTTCAACAACAAAATTAGTGATATTATGAAGAAAACGGTAAAAATTTTGAGGGTTTTGGTCGCAATTTTGGCCTTTGTTTTTGTGCTTTTCCACGTTGTGGGCGTGGGCGTTCAGACGTGGAACATTGTGGCGGGCGAGTGGAGCCCTGCGGTGGATTGGAGTCAGTTTGGGGCTCTGAAAGCTACCATTGTTGCCTTGCGCGCGGTGTCGATTTTGGCCCTGCTGGGTATGCTCGTGGCCTTTGTGCGCAATATCCGCAAGGGTGGTCGAGGGCTCTTTGTGAGGGGCAATGTGAGGTTGCTCTGGTGGGCAATTCTGCCAAGCGTGGTGTACTCTTTCTGCAATACCAACTTGGTGATTATAAGCGGTGTACGTCATTGGGCAATCTCTACCGGCGACGTGTTGATGGTGTTGGCTCTGGTCTGCGTTGCGCTCATCTACCGACGTGGCGTAGAGATGGCCGAGGATGGCGAATTGACGATTTAACGGTTGGAAGGAGTTTGTTATGATAGTAGTAAATCTTGATGTAGTGCTGGCCAGGCGCAAAATGTCGCTGAGCGAGCTGAGTGAGCGAGTGGGCATAACCATTGCCAACCTGTCGATACTCAAAACGGGCAAGGCCAAAGCGGTGAGGTTTTCGACCTTGGAGGCCATTTGCCGAGAGCTGGATTGTACCCCTGGCGACCTGCTCGAATATCGCCCCGAGGAGTAGACCCAACGTATTGAATACAAACAAAAAGCACCCCCAAATGTGGAGGTGCTTTTTGTTGTATGATAGAGGGACTTATTTTAGCAACTCTTCGAGCCTTGCAACGGGGGCTACGTCGAGGTCGCTCTGCTCGCCATTCAGATAGTGGTAGTGGCCCGCAACTGCAATCATAGCTGCGTTGTCGGTGGTGAATTTCAGCGGGGGCAGGTAGGTATTCCAACCGCGACGCTTGCCCTCGGCCTCGATAGCCTCGCGCAGGCCCGAGTTGGCCGACACGCCACCCGCAATGGCAATCTCTTTGATGCCGAGCGACTTGGAGGCCTTGATGAGCTTTTTGAGCAAGATGTCGATAATGGTCTTTTGGAGCGAGGCGCACAGGTCGGCCTTGTTCTGCTCGATGAACTGGTCGTTCTCCTGCATCTGGTCGCGCAGGAAGTAGAGGAACGAGGTTTTCAGACCGCTAAAACTATAATCAAAATCATCGACCGAAGGCTTGGCAAAGCGGAAACGGTCGGGGTTGCCCTCGTGGGCCAGGCGGTCGATTACGGGGCCGCCAGGATAGGGGAGTCCCATCACCTTGGCACACTTGTCGAAGGCCTCGCCCGCAGCGTCGTCGATAGTGGTGCCCACAATCTCAAATTCCAGTGGCGAGCTGACCTTAACCAACTGGGTGTGGCCACCCGACACGAGCAGACACAAGAAGGGGAACGAGGGGTGGGGCAACTGCTGGTCGGGCAAGTCGATGAAGTGCGACAAAATGTGGCCTTGAAGGTGGTTTACCTCTACCAGAGGAATGTTTTTTGCAAGCGATAGACCCTTGGCAAACGATACTCCCACAAGCAGACTGCCCAGCAGACCGGGGCCTCGGGTGAAGGCTATGGCGTCGATTTCGTCGGCCGTTATGCCGGCCTCTTTGAGGGCTGTATCTATCACGGGCACAATGTTTTGTTGGTGGGCACGTGAGGCCAATTCGGGGATTACACCACCATACTTGACGTGCACAGCCTGGCTGGCAATGACGTTCGAGAGCATCACACCGCCACGCAGTACGGCTGCCGAGGTGTCGTCGCACGACGACTCAATACCCAAAATTGTAACTTCCATATTTGTATTTTCGCAATAAAATTCGTAAAATTGTAGGTTATTTAGACAAGGCAATGAGCAAAGGTATAAAAAAAGTAGCAAATGTGGTAATCCGCTCTCTATTCGGGGTGGTTTTAGCCCTATTTTTGCTCATTTTGGTCGTTGGCTTTGCCTTTTCGCTGCCCCGAGTACAGAGTTTTGCCGCAGCCAAGGCGGTCGAGTGGGTGTCGGACCGAGTAGGTGTGGGGCTCTCGATTGATGCGCTCTATATCAGTGGTCTGTCGCATCTGGCTGTCGATGGGCTGATGATTGAGGATTTGGAGGGCGACACTCTGCTCTATGCCTCTACGGCCTCGGTCAGTATCGATCGTAAGGCCCTCTTTGCCGAAGGGGCCGTATATCCGAGCAATGTGAGGTTTGACGGGGCCTCGTTGCGCATAGTGTCGGGTGATGATGAAAGCAATGTAAAGCAGCTTACCGACCATATTAAAGAGGTCTTTGGGGCCTCGCCCAAGAGCGAGCCTGCACCATTGGTAATTACCGATGTGGAGATTTCCAATAGCCGTCTGCAAATCTATAATCCCACAAAATACGAACCCATACGCACAGGCGTGAACTATGCCGATATGGACATAGAGATTGAACGTGTGGTGAGCCCACAGCTGACCATCGAGGATGGAGTGGTTGATATTGCCATCGAACAGATGAGCTTTGCCGACAAGAGCGGAGCAGTGGTAGAGCAGGGCCATATAGGTATGCTCACCGTAGGCTTAAAGGAGCTCACATTCGACGATCTCTATTTGCAGACTATGGGGGCGAGGGTTGATGTTCCGCGCTTGGCCTTTGACTTTGAGGATTGGAAAGATTGGGACCGATTTGATAGTCAGGTCAAGATGTTCCTGAAGGTCGATAACTCTACACTCACGCCCGAGGGACTGATGGCCTATGTGCCCGACTTCTTCAATGTGGGCACTACCTTTACCGACTTTGAGGGTACCTACGACGGCCTGCTCGAAGATTTCTGGATTGATGCCCAGGCCAACTTTGCCACCGCCAGCAGTGTTGATGTTAGTGGTAGAGTGGTGGGCTTGAGCGATATCAAAAACTGCCTGTTCGAGGTCGATGACCTCAAACTTAATACCAACGCAGCCGATGCTATGAAGGTCTATGGCTCGGTGAGCAACAAACCCTTGCAGGGCGAGGTGGCTCGCTGGGTGGGTAAGTTGGAGAGCGTGGATGTGGCTCTGTCGGGTAGTGGCTCGATGAGTCGCCAAGAGTTCGATGCTACGGTGGCGACCGACAAAGGTACGGTCGAGGCCGAGGGCGTGTTGGAACTGCTCTCGAAGGGTAGGGTGGTCTTTAATGGCGATGTTGGCTTGGAGGGTGTCGAGCTGGGCAAACTGCTCGAAGTTGAGGAGTTGGGCCAGCTGACCTGTGGCGCCAAGGGCGAAGTACTGGTGGGTAGCGACTTTGTGGATGTGCAGGGCAGGGTAGATGTGGCAAGCGTCAAGTATGGCGGTTATGAGTACCACGATATAAGCCTCGATGGTGGCTATGTGTCCGATATGTTGAAGGCTACACTCACCTCGACCGATCCCAATATGGCCCTCACGTTAGAGGCCGAGTGCGATATGTCGTGGTTGGTGCCCAGCTACTCGTTTGTGTTGGGTGTTGAGCGTGCCGACTTTGCAGCAGTGGGCCTCAGTGGACTCAACCCTGTGTCGGCCCTCTCGTGTAACATAGAGGCTACGGGCGAGGGTGGCTCGCTCGATGAGTTGGAGGCAAGAGCTATGGTTACCAACCTGCTCTACTACTCAAAGGCCGATACCCTATCGACCGAGCTGATAAACATTGTGGCCAACAATGGTGCCGATGGACACTCGCTGTCGCTCTACTCGTCGCTGGCCGATGTGGAGTATAGGAGCAAGGCTTCGTATGACGACGTGATAGACTACTTTGGCAAGACTTTGCCCGCCAAATTGCCCTTGGTGGGCGGTGGCTCGGAGGAGCAAAAGAGTGCCGAAAGTGATGAAGAAAATAGCAATGGTGGCCCCCTAAGGTCGTTAGCTATGGCCGATGACCTATCGACGGTGCTGCTGAATATCAAGACCGACGAAAATTTGTTGTCGGTATTTGTGCCGGGTGCGAGCGTGGCTCCGGATAGTTCGCTGAGGTTGGAGTTTTCGCCCTCGGCCGACCTGTTTGAGTTGCAGCTCGACTGTGGATACTTGGAGATGAACGACCTGTTTGCCGCCGAGGTTATGGTCGATGGCTCGGGCGGAGGCAACCGCATCGACCTGCGTGCCGAGGCCGAGCAACTGCTGGCTATGGGCACTACGCTACCCCAAGTGGTGGTGTCGGCCGAGTGTACCGATGCTCGCAAGATTGGGGCGGTGGCCTCGTTCGACAATAGCGAGGCGCAGATTAGTGCCCGACTGAAGGTGGATGGTACCGTGGGGCGCAACGCGAATGGTAGAGTGGCAGCCGAAGCTTCGGTCGATGATTCGTGGCTTACCATTCACGACCACAAGTGGGTGATTGGCGCACAGAGGCTCTACTATGTCGAGGACTACGCTGTGATTGATGACTTTGCGGTCTTGTCGGGGATGAAACGACTCCACATAGATGGCGAGCTTGGCAGCCGCAACGACCAGAGTCTGAATGTGGAGTTGTATGACCTGCCGGTGGGCGAGATTGTAGGCCTGCTGACAGGTACCGAGGGTATAGTGTGCAGGGCCGATGGCCAACTAACCCTTAGCGCAGCAACCTCAAACCCCTTCGGCAATGGCCGCATAGACCTGACGAATATCAACTTCAACGGTATAGATGTAGACCCATTGTATATCAACGTGGGCAAGGTACAGGCGGCCGATGTGGTGGCACTCGGACTTGTAAACAGTGTCAATCGCAGCACTCTGGCCAACGTGTCGTATGACCTTAAAGACAAAGAGTTTGACTCGTCTATCACCATTCGCGAGGTAGACCTCTCGCTGGCCGATGCGCTGTTGGGCGACGTGGTGAGCGGCTTGGGTGGCAAGGCAGCCATAGACCTCGATGTGGTGGGTGGTGGCGAACGCAAACTGACCATTGATGGCAGTGTGGGTGTTGAACAACTGACCGCAACGGTGGGCTATACGGGCGTGAGCTACGAGTGCAACCCCTTTGAGGTGAGGTTTGTGAATAATAGGGGCGAGCTGAGCCAGGTAATGATGCGCGACAAGGGGGGAAATACTGCACTGCTCGACGGCTTTGTAGACCTGTCGGGCCGCGAGGTGGAGTATGGTCTGCACCTTGTGCCTAACAACCTGATGGTTATCGACCTTACGGCCGATGCCGACAGCCCATTCTATGGCAATGTCTACGCCTCGGGTGCTGTGTCGCTCGCCTCGGAGGGTAACGCTACCAACATAACTGCAGCACTCAGTACGGGCGACGGGTCGGTATTCTCGCTCCCCCTGCAAGGCGACAACGACTTTGCGGGTGCCGACTTTGTGCAGTTTATTTCGGCTGCCGACCAGACCGACCAAGAGAATGATATTGTGGCGGCTCGCAAGTTGCAGTTTGAGGGTAAGAGTCGCAAGGCCGCCTCGGCTCCTCAAAATGTAAATATCGATGCCCAGTTGAGGGTGGGTACCAACACCGAGCTGAGGCTGATTGTAGACCAAGCAACCGATAACGTGCTGGTGGCTCGCGGCGAGGCCGATATGAACATAACGCTCGACTCGCGCAAAGAGGGCATAGAGATTAGGGGCGACTACCAGATTGCCGAGGGAGTCTATAACTTTAATTTCCAGAACATTATCTCTAAGCAGTTTGATATCAATCAGGGCAGTTACATACGCTGGAACGGTAGCCCGCTCGACGCTACGCTCGATGTGGCAGCCACCTATAAGCTCAAAACCTCGCTCGCACCCCTGCTGGGCAACGAGGCAGGCTCGGCTCGCTCGTCTACCCCTGTGGAGTGTATCGTAAATCTGGGTGGCAGGCTCTCGGCTATCGACCTGAGCTTCGACATAAACGTGCCCACCGCCAATGCCGAGTACCAGAGCATCCTGTCGAGCTACTTCTCGTCGCAGGAGATGATGGCAACCCAGTTTGTATATCTGCTGGCGCTGGGTAGCTTCTACTCCGACTCGAGCTCATCAACCCAGGGGGCAAGCCCCACTACGGCCGGTACGGCTATCGGCTTGGACTTCTTGGCAACTCAGGTGAGCAAGCTGATGTCGAATGACTCGTATAAGTTCAAACTCAAATACAACGCCATCGACGACACCTCGTCGAGCTATGGCGTAGACTTCCAGACCGAGATTATCGACGATAGGCTGTTGCTCGAATTGGAGGCCAATGTCGATACGGGTACCTACTACCAGAGCATCAATCCCGACCAGAGCCAACTGAGCGGTGGCGGTGCGCTGACTCTGCTGTTGGACAAGGCGGGCGACTTTATCTTGAAGGGTTTTTCGCGCACGATTGACCGCTTCGATGAGAACCAGGGTCTGCAAGAGAATGGTGTGGGCCTTTACTACCGTCGCAGTTTCGACAAGTTTGGTGACCTGTGGCGCAAAAAAGCCAAAAAAGCAGAGAGTAATAGCGAAAAAAGCACTACCTTTGTCCAACCATCTGCGGAGGATAACGACAATACGCAACCCGAAAATAAATAAGAACAAAAAAATACGCAAAACGACTATGATTACACTACTTCAAGATGTGGCCGCCGTAGAGTCGGCCAAGACTATGGGATTTGGCGAACTCTTTTTGGCCGGTGGTTGGCTTATGTGGCCCCTGCTGCTGCTCGGTGGCGTGGCTATCTTTATCTTTGTCGAGCGCTTTGTGGCTATCCGCAAGGCCTCGAAGATTGACCCTAACTTTATGAACCGACTGAGGGACCTCATTTGCGAGGGCAAGGTCGATGCTGCGCTGAGGCTCTGCAAAAAGACCGATACCCCCATTGCCCGTATGATGGAGAAGGGTATCAGCCGCATTGGTCGTCCTATGGGCGATATCCAGACTGCCATCGAGAACGTGGCCAACCTGGAGGTGTCGAAGCTCGAGAATGGTCTGCCCTTCTTGGCAACCATCGCAGGTGGTGCTCCTATGCTCGGTTTCTTGGGTACCGTACTGGGTATGGTCAAAGCCTTTATGCAGATGTCGCAGGCGGGTGGCGTGGTTGATATGAGCGCGCTGTCGGGCGGTATGTATGTGGCTATGATTACCACCATTGCAGGTCTTATTGTGGGCGTTCCTGCCTACTTTGGCTACAACTATCTGGTGGCTCGCATCGAGAAGCTGGTGTTCCAGATGGAGGCCAACTCGATTGCCTTTATGGATATCTTGAACCAACCCGCAGAGAAAAAATAGAGCAGCTATGGCTATTAAACACGGAAGCAAAATTATCAAAGAGGGCAGCGGCTCGGCACAAACCGACCTGATGTTCCTGCTGTTGATGTTTATGTTGATGGCCACCACCCTCATCAACCCCAATGCGCTCAAACTAACCCTGCCCAAGAGCTCAAATCAGCTCAAAGAACAACCCGTTACGACGGTCAGCATCTCTAAGGACTTGCAGTTCTACTTGGACAACGTGCGCATACCTTTCGACCAGCTCGAGGGGGCTCTGAAGGTTAAACTGGCCGAGGAGGAGGCCCCCACAGTGTCGCTCCACTGCGACGAGGGTGTGCCCATCGGCGAGGTGGTAAAGGTGATGAACATCGCTAACAACAACAAATACCGACTAATACTGGCTACACAACCCGAATAGTTGAGATTTTATAGGCGCAATGATGACTAACCCGATAGGAGATAACAGCAACAGCACAGGCAAGGCGGTGGGAGCAATCTTTGTTGCTCTCTACTCGCTTGTGTTTGTGGGGTTGTTTGTGTGGGCCACCTTCGACATCCAGAGCGAAGAGGTTCAGGCGGGTATGCTCATCGACTTTGGCGTGGCACCCGATAGTGGCCAGGGGGCTATGGATACCCAACTAGCCGACGACTATGTGGTCGAAAAACCACAAGATGTGCCTAAAACCGAGCCTGTAGAGACTCAGGAGGTAGAGCCCGAAGCCCCTGAGGTTGAGGAGGGTAACCTCATTACCGACACCAAAACCCAAGAGGCCGAGCAGGTAGATAGCGAGCCCGAACAGCCCGAGGAGGAGGTTAAACCACGCGAGGTAAATCAACGTGCACTCTTCCCCGGTAACAAGCCCGACTCGCCCTCGCCCTCACAGGGCACTACCGACAATGCCCAGGGCAACCAGGGCTATATTGGTGGCTCCGAGGCCGATAACTACGAGGGTACGGGTGGCGAAGGGGGCTTTGAGCCCGACTGGAATCTGGAGGGGCGTAGGCCTCGCAACGAGTGGGAAAAACCTAAATATCTGGATGAAGAACAAGGCGTTGTGGTGGTAGAGATTTGGGTTAATGGTGCAGGCGACGTTATTGGTGCGTCTGTGGCCAAAGGTGGCACCACATCCTCGCCACGCCTGATTGACGAGGCGCTCAAAGCGGCCAAAAAGGTTAAGTTCAGCGAGAGCGAACAAGACCTGCAAGTGGGTACCATCACCTACAATTTCCGACTAAATCCGAATAAGAAAATACGCCAATAAACTTATGCGTAAGTGGCTTAAATATACCTTGTTGGTGGTGATGGCGGTGGCTGTTGCCACGCTGGGTGTGTCGGCCCAAAGCAGTGCGGAGGTAACACAACAGCAGCAGAGTAGTGGCCCCCGTATGACATTCGAGGTTATGAGCTACGACTTTGGTGAGTTTAGTAAAGGGGGCCAAAGTAAGAAGTTCGACTTTGAGTTTACTAATACGGGCGATGCACCTCTGGTGGTTGTGCGCTCCAAAAGTTCGTGTCGCTGTATAGAGGTGGCCCTGCCCAAACGCCCCATAGCACCCGGTGCCAAGGGAGTGGTTACGATAACTTATGTGCCCAAGGATAGTGGCGTATTTAATAAAGGTGTAGAAATCTTTGCCAACATCCCCGGCGGTAGCCTTACCCTTTTCGTAAAGGGCAACGTGCAATAAACGTCGACCGTCGACCGTCGACCGTCAACCGTCAACCGTCAACCGTCAACCGTCAACCGTCAACCGTCAACCGATATAAGTCAGTAAAGTTATTAAATTTTAAGGTCATTAAGGCCCTTAATAATTTTCAACTTTCAATTTTCAATTCTCAATTCTCCTTCGCGTTTGGTACCCAAAAGATTACTACGGCAAGGCCTACAATGCCCAAGCAGCCGACCAGTATCTTTATGGCCAGTGGCTCGATAAGTACCAACGACGAGAGCGACACCATTGCCGTCATCAGCAAGCATACCCACACCTTTGTTCGACGCATCATCCCGCCACGACGCTCGTAGTTGCGGATGTAGACCCCTAGGCGCGAGGCCAGCAGACGTCTTTGCAGGGCGGGCGACGAGCGGTAGAACAACCACGAGGCTGCCAGCAATAGTGGAGTGGTGGGCAACCCCGGCACCACTACGCCTAAGGCTCCTGCCGCCACACAAATAATGCCTATAAGTATGTATAGGTTACGCTTCATTGTTGGGTATAAAAGGGTTGTTGAGGGGCCAAAGGTATAACATTTTGTTGCAAAAAACGGCCATTTGTGGCAGTGTAGGGCAAAAAATGTCCTAAATGTTGGCTATCGTAAGAAAAAATAGTTATATTTGTGATTACAATAACAGTAACGCTGCGGCGTGCAGATAGTGAAGATTGTAACAACAAACTATAAAACTACCTTAAAACAACAAAACTATGGCAAGAGAACTGAAAATTAGGGATTTGACTTTGCGTGACGGCCAACAGTCGGCCTTCGCAACTCGTCTGAATCAGAACCAGGTAGAGCGCGTGTTGCCCTACTATAAAGATGCAGCCTTCTATGCAATGGAGGTATGGGGTGGCGCAGTGCCCGACTCGGTTATGCGTTTCTTGGGCGAGAACCCCTGGCACCGTTTGGAGAGCATCAAAAAGGCAGTGGGCGATGTTTCGTACCTGACCGCCTTGTCGCGTGGCCGTAACCTGTTTGGTTATGCCCCCTATGGCGACGATGTGATTGAGGGTTTCTCGCGCAATGCTATCGAGAGCGGCCTGGGCATTATGCGTATCTTCGACGCTCTGAACGACGTAGACAATGTCAAATCGACCATCAAGTATATCAAAAAGTATGGCGGTATTGCCGACTGCGCTGTGTGCTACACCGTAGACCCCAAATACCCCAAACTCTCGTTCTTCGATAAGCTCAAAGGCAAAAAGAACCCCGAGCCCGTATTTACCGACGCATACTTTGTAGGCAAGGCCAAAGAGTTGGCAGCCCTGGGTGCCGATATGATTACCATCAAGGATATGAGTGGTCTTATTCCTCCCAAACGTGTCTACAACCTGATTAAACAGATTAAGCAGAATGTGTCGATTCCCGTAGACTTCCACACCCACTGTACCCCTGGCTACGGCTTGGCATCGGTGGTTGCGGCTATTGCTGCTGGTGTTGATATTGTCGATACCAACATTTGGAACTTTGCAGGTGGCCCTGCTGCTCCCGCATTGGAGTTGGTTTATATCTTCTGCGGTAAGATGGATGTTAAGCTGGGCGTAAATATGGAGGCTGTGGCCAAGATTAACGCTGAGCTGCTGGATATCCGCAAGGAGTTGGAGGCTTATGACGCTGTTAAACAATTCCCCAAACCCTTCAATCCTCTGACCGACACCCTGCCCGCCGAGATTGAGGCTCAGTTTGACCGCGCTGTGAAGGCTGCTTATGCAGTTGATGAGGAGACTCTGATTGATGCTTGCCACAAGATTGAGGCACACTTTGGCTTCCCCAAACCCAACGAGTTGGTACAGAAGGCTGAGATTCCCGGTGGTATGTACACCAATATGGTTGCCCAGCTCAAAGGCCTCAAGAGCGAGCACCTGCTCGAGCCCGCAATGAAACTCATCCCCTCGGTACGTCTGGATGCAGGTCTGCCACCACTGGTAACTCCTACCAGCCAGATTGTTGGCTCGCAGGCTGTTAGCTGCGCCATCGCTTTGGAGAAGGGCAAAGATAAATATGCCACCACCTCTACCCAGTTTGTAAACCTGGTTAAGGGCGAGTATGGCCGTACCCCAGTGGAGATTAACCCCGAGTTCCGCCTGAAGATTGCAGGTACTCGCGAGGCTATCCCCTACGACACCTCGAAGAACCAGCGTCAGCCCAACCCCGTATTGGAGGATTGCGGTGGTGTACGCCTAGCCGAGAACGAGAAAGAGGAGCTGCTGCTCGAACTCTTCCCCGCAGTTGCAAAGGACTACCTGACCAAGGTTAAACGCGAGCGCTATGCTGCTACCAAGCCTGCCGAGGCTCCCAAGGCCGAGGAGAAGAAGGCCGAGGCACAGCCCGCAGCCGAGGTTAGCGGCAAGAAGGTGTTGGCACCCCTGCCTGGCAAGGTTGTGGAGGTTTGCGTTAAGGTGGGCGACACCGTTAAGGCCGGTCAGAAGGTTGCCGTATTGGAGGCAATGAAGATGGAGAACGATATTCCTTCGGAGCACAGTGGCGTTGTTAAGGCTATCTTGGTAGCCGAGGGCGACACCCTGCAGGAGGGGCAGGCAATCTTGGTTGTTGAGGAGGCAAAGGCCGAGGTTAAACCTGTTGAGGCCAAGGCTCCCGTAGCAGGCAAGAAGGTTGCTGCTCCTCTGCCAGGCAAAGTGCTGGAGGTTTGCGTTAAGGTGGGCGACACCATCAAGGCAGGCCAGAAGGTAGCCGTTTTGGAGGCGATGAAGATGGAGAACGACATCCCCTCGGACCACAGTGGCGTGGTTAGGGAGATTGCCGTAGCCGAGGGCGATACCCTGCAGGAGGGCCAGACCATCCTCATCGTTGAGTAGCGATTGAAACCAATATTCACTATTATTAAGGGCCTTAAACCATTAGGGCCCTTAATGATAGCGTAAATTGTAGGTGCTGAAAATAAGTTAATACAATTATACTAATACTAAACAGATGAAAGAACAGGTTCTTGTTAGTGGCGGTGCAGGCTATATTGGCTCACACACCGCAGTAGCGCTGATTGAGGCAGGCTACGATGTTGTCATCATCGACAACTTTTCCAATTCGGATATGGGCGCCGTTGAGGGCGTGAGGAAGATTACGGGTGTTGAGGTACCCTTCGAGCAGGTAGACTGCTGCGACAAGGAGGCCCTGCGCGCTGTGTTCAAAAAGTATCCCTTCAAATCGGTCATCCACTTTGCAGCCTATAAGGCTGTGGGCGAGAGCGTTGCCGACCCTCTGAAGTACTACTCTAACAACCTTAATTCGTTTGTCAATATCCTCGAACTGATGAAAGAGGAGGGCCGTAATAATGTGCTCTTCTCGTCGTCGGCAACCGTCTATGGCGAGCCCGTCGAGCTGCCCGTAACCGAGCAGACACCTCGCCAGCCCGCAACCTCGCCCTACGGCAATACCAAGCAGATGTGCGAGGACATCTTGCGCGACACTGCTGCCGCTTACGAGGGCATCAAGGGTATCGCTCTGCGCTACTTCAACCCCATTGGTGCTCACCCATCGGCTCTGATTGGCGAGCTGCCCAGAGGCGTGCCCAACAACTTGGTACCCTTCATCACACAGACCGCTGCTGGTGTGAGGGAGTGCCTGAGCATCTTTGGCGACGACTACAACACCCCCGATGGTACCTGCATCCGCGACTATATCGATGTTGTAGACCTGGCCGGTGCCCACGTTGCAGCTATCGCACGACTGGTTGAGGGTAAGAATAAGGAGAGCTACGAAATCTTCAACGTAGGTACCGGCAATGGCACCTCGGTTATGGAACTGGTTACTGCCTTCGAGAGGGTTAACGAGCTGAAACTGAACTATAAGATTGTAGGCCGCCGTAGTGGTGATGTTGAGTCGGTGTGGGCTGATACAGCACTGGCCAACGACGAACTGGGCTGGAAGGCTGTCCGCTCGACCGACGAGACTTTGCAGTCGGCCTGGGCCTGGGAGAAGAAAGTCAGGGGCCTGTAGTTTAGGGATTAAGACTTTAGAATTTTTTAGGGGCTTTAAGGTCGTTAAGGGCTTTAAGGCCCCTAAAAACCAATAACTGTGATGATTATGAAAGGGATGGTAGGATTATTTGTGGTGGTCCTCTTGGGCGTGGGGCTTATGAGTTGCGAGGTGTTGTTGCCTGTGGCTATTGCGGGCTCGTCGGCTGCCGCTGTGGGTACTTTTGTGGCCATTGCTGCAAATGCAGACGACAATCAGCCTAATACGGCAGACTCAACTCGTAGGAGCATTACCGTTACCGACCACGGGGCGCACAAGATTGTAACAACCTCGGATGGTAAAAGGGCTACCATTATGAAGAGTGGTGCCCATACTGTTGTTACCACCTCGGACGGCGAGAGAGCTACGATTGTGGATCACGGAGCTCATAAGATTGTAACCACCTCGGATGGTAAAAAGGCTACCATTATGAAGAGCGGTGCCCATACTGTTGTTACCACCTCCGACGGCGAGAGAGCTACGATTGTGGATCACGGAGCGCATAAGTTTGTTACCACTTCCGATGGCAATAGTGCTACGGTTGTAGACCACGGGGCGCACAAGTATGTCCACAACTCAGATGGCACCACAACAACCGTAATAGACCATGGGGTGCATAAAATTGTAACCGACTCGGATGGTACCACACAAATAATAGTAACCCCTTAATCATTAGCAGATAAAAAGGCACTCACAATTGCGTGGGTGCCTTTTTTGGGTAATGATGCCAAAAGTGGCGCTTGACTAAAAATGTAATTATCTATAAATTTGGAAATTACAGCGATATTTTAGAGGTTATTAGAAATCGGTTTCTACTAATCTCTATTTTTTATGTCAAAAAAGC
>SUZJ01000006.1 GCA_015059945.1 Rikenellaceae bacterium | reverse complement strand
ACTGTCAAGTCTACACCCTCTGAGGGCAAGACATTTTCGCACGCCGCTAACAATAACGGCAATACGAAAAGAATAGGTAAAAATCTTTTCATAGCATTATTGTTTTTTAGGGTTACAAGGGTCGCGTAGACCCCAATTCAAATGTCGCTTGCAATATAGCACATTTCCTCCTAAAATCCAAACATTTAGGCGAAAAAACAAGAAAAACGCCCCCATTTTTGCCACACACAGAAAACATTTCGGAAAAAATCGCATAATTTTCAATTCTCAATTCCCAATTCTCAATTCTAATAGGTATCTTTGCGCCAATTATGGAACTAAAAGAGTATGATGTAGTAGTCATCGGTGGCGGCGCAGCCGGACTGATGGCCGCAGGAACAGCCGCCATAAACGGCAAAAGGGTGCTCCTGCTCGAAAAAATGGAAAAAACAGGGCGCAAAGTACGCATCACCGGTAAGGGGCGTTGCAACCTTACGAATATGTGTACCGACGAGGAGTTTATGGCCAAAATCCAAAATGGCGCAGGATTCTTCAACTTTGCCTACACCCAGTTCAACAACCGCGCTCTGGTACGCTTTATGGAGCGCAAAGGAGTGGCCCTCGAAACCGAGCGTGGCGGTCGCGTGTACCCCAAGAGCGGCAAGGCGTGGGACATTGCTCAGGCACTGGTGGACTGGTGTCGCGAAGAGGGTGTGATGGTCGAGTGCAACGCCACTGTGGAGAGTGTAGACGTTATTTTCGACAAGGTGCGCAGCGTAACCTACCGCAATGCTCGCGGTTTTAGGCGCAAGGTAGAGACACCCGCAGTCATTCTGGCCACCGGTGGCGCTTCGTATCCCGCAACCGGCTCGACAGGCGACGGCTACAAGATGGCTCACTCGGTGGGCCACACCATAGTACCCATACGTCCCTCGCTCGTACCTCTGGAAACTTCATACAGCGAGGCCAAGTTTATGGCAGGTCTGCTGCTCAAAAATGTGCAGGTAGAGCTGTTGGTCGATGGCGAGGTTGTGCAGAGCGAGTTTGGCGAGATGCTGTTCTCGAAGCGTGGCTTGGAGGGTGCCGTAATTCTGCGACTGAGCCGCAAGGCCGTAGATGCACTCATAGACGACAAGCGCGTAGAGATAGAGATTGACCTCAAACACGCAATGGACAACGACGAGTTGCGCAGCCGCATAGAGCGCGAGATTGCCGAGCAGCCCGCCACACTGACCGTGGGCGAGCTGTTGCGCAAGATTATGCCCCGCGAGCTGGTTGTGCCTATGGCCAAGGCTATCGGTGCACACGCCAAGCACTCGATGGGCGAGCTGAAAGAGGAGAAGATTACCCGCCTGGTGGATGCTCTGAAACACTTCCGCCTACCCGTGAGCGACTATCGCCCCTTTGAGGAGGCAGTGGTTACCGCAGGTGGCGTAGAGTTGAGCGAGATTGACCCCCACACGCTCCAATCGCTCAAAGTCAAGGGTTTGTACTTTGCTGGCGAGCTGATGGATATCGATGCCAATACGGGTGGTTATAACTTGCAGATTGCCTTCTCGACCGGTCGCTTGGCAGGCCAAATGAGGGCGAGCGAGCAGGAGAATTGAGAGTTGAGAGTTGAGAATTGAGAATTGTCCTTAAAGACCTTAAAGACTTTAAGGCCCTTAAGGCCCTTAATGACTTAGGTCGGTTTGACCAAGCTGACGCTTACTCTAAAATGCTCACGCTCGGCATAGTCTGCAAGCAGCCTCTGCCCTCGCTTACTCGCATTTGCGACGTTAGATAAATAACTAAATTGTATATTTGGGATCACATACGTCACCGTAGGGGCTTTGCCGTACACTCGCCATTTATGTATGGCGTGGTGCGCAGGGCTATGATGCCCAGGCGCATTGTGGGGTCTCGGAGAGAGCTATACGATGCACTGGTGGCACTGGGTACCGACCGACGTAGTGCCACAAGGATACAAAACCTACACACCCACCTGGGCTACGAGCAGTGGACTATAGATAGCGCAGTCGATGAGGGCCTTGTGGTTGTGAGCCCCAACTGCCCCGCCGAGCAGGTGTGCAAGTTGGCCGACACATTGGCCGAGGGGCAAGGCCAAGCGACACTGGTAGTACTGCACTACCGCAACAAGGGGCAAAAGGCACTGGCCGAGCGGCTTGTGGCCGAGCACCAGAGTATGAGCGGTAGCAAGAGGGATTTCACCTTTTTGGTCTACGGCAGGGCACTCCCCAAGCAACACATAATTTTGTAACAAAATAAAAGTATGTCAAGAATTTACACCCGCAGTGGCGACAAGGGTACCACATCGCTCATAGGTGGTCAGCGAGTGGCCAAAGATGACCCCAGAGTAGAGGCCTACGGCACCGTAGACGAGCTTGGGGCCCACATAGCACTGCTGTGCGACTTGGCCAACCAGGCAGGCCACACCGACACCGTAGCAATGCTCGACCGCATAGCCACCGACCTGATGAAGATAGAGGCCCAGTTGGCTGTGGGCGAGGGCTTTGAGGGTAAGCTCTCGGAGATTGAGCCGAGCGATGTAGAGCGACTCGAGGCCGAGATTGACCGATTGAGTGCCGAGTCCCCCCAGGTGAATTGCTTTACGATACCTGGCGGAGCGCTGCTTGTTTCGCAGAGCCACGTTTGCCGAACGGTGTGCCGCAGGGCCGAGCGACGCATCCACACAATGGCGGCCCAATATGCTGTGGCCGAGCCTCTTGTGCGCTATATCAACCGCCTTTCGGACTACCTCTATATGCTGGGGCGTAGCGCCTCGCAAAGGCTCGGTGTGAAAGAAAAATCGTGGGTTGGGTAAAAAAGATTTTGCAGTATGATATTTTTTTATACTTTTGCAAATCAATAACAACACACAATTAACATAACTACCTTAATTACTGAGTTTTATGTATTGGACACTTGAATTGGCATCGAAACTCGAAGATGCTCCCTGGCCAGCAACAAAAGAGGAACTTATCGACTATGCCGTAAGGTCGGGTCTTTCGTTGGAGGTAATTGAGAACTTGGAGGAGATTGAGGACGAGGGCGACGTTTACGATAGCATCGAGGATATCTGGCCCGACTACCCCAGCAAAGACGATTTTCTGTTTAACGAGGACGAGTACTAATCGAATAATTGCTTGTCACTAAGCAGTTAAACTTCACACACAGCAGCCTGCGGGCTGCTTTTTTTACCATAAGCACAACCACAATGGAGTATCAGCAGATATTAGAGGAGATTTATCAGCAGATTTTGCCCTACGCTAAGGAGGGCAAGCAGGCCGACTATATTCCCGAATTGGCCAAGGTCAATCCCGACCAGTTCGGTATGTGCATCAACACCATTTATGGCGAGACCGCCTCGATTGAGCAGGCCGATACACGTTTCTCGATACAGAGTATATCGAAGGTCTTTTCGCTGGCTATGTGCCTGTCTATCAAGGGTGATGACCTATGGAAAAAGGTGGGCAAAGAGCCCTCGGGCACAGCCTTCAACTCGCTCTTTCAGCTCGAAATCGAAAAGGGCGTACCTCGCAACCCCTTTATCAACTCGGGTGCTATTGTTATGGCCGACATTCTGCTCACAAACCTTGCCGACCCCGAGGCCGACTACTTGCGCTTTGTGCGCACTGTGGCTGGCAACGACACTATTGACTACAACCGCCAAGTGGCCGAATCGGAGCGCGAGAAGGGCTACCTCAATGCCGCCATTGCCAACCTGTTGAAGTACCACAACTCCATCGACAACGACATCGAAAGGGTGTTGCAGTTCTACTTCCTGACCTGCTCAATTGAGATGAGTTGCAGAGAGTTGTCGCTCGCTTTCCTGGCCTTTGCCAACCACCGTCGCAAGTTCGACTATGCGGGCATAACCCTCACCTCGTCGCAGGTGAAGCGTATGAATGCCATTATGCAGACCTGTGGTTTCTATGACGAGGCGGGCGAGTTCAGCTACTTGGTGGGCCTGCCTGGCAAGAGTGGCGTGGGTGGTGGCATTGTGGCCATCTACCCATTGCAGTACTCGGTAGCGGTCTGGAGCCCTCGACTCAACCCCAAGGGCAACTCGGTTATGGGTATCAAGGCCCTCGAATTGCTCACATCGTACACGAAGGAGTCGATTTTCTAAAACGGCACAGGGGCAGATTTGGATTTTAGAAATTAAGTTTCTATATTTGCATCGCTTTTTTGCAAAGCACTATTGAGCCATGGTGTAATGGTAACACTGCAGATTTTGGTTCTGTCATTCTGAGTTCGAGTCTCGGTGGCTCAACAGAAAAGGGAGGTCCCAAGGGACCTCCCTTTTCTGTTTTCGGTATACAACCTACCGCTTGCAGGTGCTACGACGTTTTTTGGGCTTGGGCATCGGTTTGTGGATATAGAGCAGCGTGAATAGCTCTTTAAGCAAGCGCCCATCTTCGATATCCACAATGGCCCACCCTTTTGCACCCGGGTAGGGCTCGCCACTCTCGGCATCGGCCAACAGGTCGGCCACGCAGGGCAACCGCTTGACAAACACCGTATTGTCGCACACAAACGAGAGGGGTTTCTCGCCCGCATAGATGCAGTACTCGCCAAACATAGGCCTACACCACAGCTCCAGTCCGCAGCCCGAGAGTTCGAGCTGTTCCATAACAAATTCGATATAGTCTGCCGAGGTTGCCATAGTAGTTCTTGGGGACCCAAAAATCACCCTCTGTTACATCTGCTCTACATCTATGATGCCGTCTTGGGCCATAACTATACGGAAGCGGCGGTAGTCGTTCTTGCCACCATAGCATAGTTGCATCACCATATTGATATAGTAAATCTTCTGCACTCTGACGGGCACCACCCTACCCTCGCTATCGAGCGTATCGACGGGCACCACAGGGTTGTCCATCTTTTGCGTAAAGCGGTGAATGTGGAAGCGCAGTATCTCGTTTATGCCATTGAGGGGGTATTGGTTGTCGGCCTTCATCGCCTCGTTGTCAATAACAATGCGCTTGCGGTAGAGCAGGATTTTCTCCTCAAAGATTTTGTTCTCGGTCTCCATCAGCGACGAGCGGCTACGCAGATCCAACACCTCGCGAGGGGTTTTGCGCTCGCTAATGAAGTCCACAGCCTCCTTAATCACTCCCACGCCACGCTCCTGAATCTTGATATGGGCCTTGTGGTCGAAGTATTTGTTGCCCAGTTGGTGGGCAAAGTAGTAGCGCATAAGGTCTTTGATGCGGTCTTTGAGCATATAGCTCACCACCAGCACCACAAACAGAGGGCCCGTAATGTTGCCATACTTGAGCTGCGCAAACCAAGCCACCGCTGTGGCGAAAATCATTGCCAAGCCCGCCGCCAGACTGTAATAGATCTGCTCGATGGCAAAGCTATCGCGCTTTTTGTTCAGGCGTATATAGAGTTCGCTCTCGACATACTTTTTGAGCATACCATAGCGAAAAACCAGTTGGCGGTTGCTCTCGGCATCGTTGCTATTGAGCGTCTGGTAGCCCATACTCTTTTTATACCCATCTTCGGCCCTCATAAGCTCCACCAGCTGCTCCCTCGCGTCGGCAAGTTGTGCGTCGGGCTCTTGGTCGATGCGTTTGAGTATACGCAGTGTCTGCACATCCACAATGTGGCTCATCATCTCGTCGCCAAAGTGGTAGTGGTTACGCACCTCGGGGCTAACGGTGTGGACATTGATTATTTGGTACAGCTTGCGGTACTCCTCCAAAATCTTGCGGGCCTCGACCGCAAAGTCGGCCGACAAGTAGGCTACATCGCTATTCGAGGAGCTGTTTTTGATATGCACCGAGTGGTTTCGCAGCGAGCTCTTGAAGATCGCTGCGAACATCTTAATCTGGTTTTCGTAGTTGTCGATAGCGGCCACCGTAGGGTTCTTGGCCACGCTCTCGAAGGCATTACGCAAGCTCACAAAGGGCAGCGAGCCTGCATCCGACAGCTCCCTCATCAGATAGACGGGGGTGATTAGTCTGACATTAGACTTGATGTCGCGGTAGAACTGGTCTTTGCCGTAGGTCTGTGGGGTAATATCGAGGCTATTGGGCAAAAATATCCAAGTGTTGACCGCAAACTCCTCCTTATTGGCCTCGCTATTGCCAACAAATCCAAATTTGAACTCAACCGAAAAGTTGTCGTGCTTTTTTGCCTGAATAGTAATCATTATCTGTCGCCTCTACATTATTATTCACTACCCTGCTACGCTAAAACAGACCGGGGGTAAAGCCCAACCACTGGAGCACCGTTTCGCCCCAGATGATAATCATCACCCAAGCAATCATCATCATCGTAATACCAAACTTGAAGGTGTCGCTCCAACTATAATGGTTGGTGGTATAGAGCAGTGCCGCAGGCTTGCTGTTGAAGGGCAGCACATATACGTGCTCGATAAGCAGTGCCACAGGGAAGGCAAGGCTCATAATCGGGTAGCCAAACCTCTGGGCCGTAGCAATAGCAATAGGCACAAATATCATAGTACGCATATTCTTGCTCGAAAAGAGCAGCGCACTCAGCAGCATCAAGCCCGTAAGCACAATATAGAGCACCCAGTAGGGGGTGTTATCGGTAATGCCCAGACTATCAAATACGGTATCTACCAGTGTAACGTGCAGGTCGGTAGCATTCAGTCCCGAGCCAAGCACATAAGCACCAGCCGAGAAGAGCATCAGGTGCCAAGGGATATCCACATCGTTCCACTTAACAATGCCAATGCCGGGCATCAGCGCCACCACAGCACCGATAAATGCAACGGTGGTTTCGTCTATTCCGTGCCAGTTCTTGGTAACCCACAGCAGCAGTACGCCCACAAACACCAGCACCGCCTTAATCTCGTCGAACGACACCTTGCCCATAGCTTTGAGCTCTTGGCGCAGGCGCTCCATACCACCCTCAATCTGGGGTTTCTGCTCCTCTTTTTTCAGGGGGAAGATAACCTTCACACCCACAAACCAGCCCAAGAAGAGCAGCAGCAGAGCCAGAGGCAGAGCTGCAGACAGCCAGTCGGAATAAGAGATGCTATAACCACCCACTGCACCTGCGATAATCGACACAGCCAGCAGGTTGGCACCCGAACCGGTCATAAAGCCACTAGCACCGATATTCACCTGGAACAAGTTTTGCAGCACCAAGTTACGGCCAAAGTTGTTACGCTCGCCATTGCTTGCGCCATAGATTGCAGCCACAACCATAAAGATTGGCAGCAGGATGGTAGCCTTAACCGTAGTGGCCGAGATAAACATCGACAGCACCAGGTTGATAATTATGAAGCTAAAGAAAATACCACTTGCATTCTTGCCAAACCTGAGCACAAACCAGAGCGCAAACCTCTTAGCCACGCGGGTTTTAACCAGCATACTTGCCAGCACAAACGACAAGATATTGAGCCACATAACGGGATGGCCCAACTGTGCAAAGGCCTCCTTCTGGGGCATTACGTTCATCAGCACCACGCCCAGAATGAGCATTAGCGAGGTGAGGTAGTTGGGAATAGCCTCGCTAACCCACAGCACAATAGCCGCTGCAAAGATTGCCAGCATAGCGTAGTTGCTGCGGATAAAGTCGGCCAAGCCAACCTCGCCAAGCCTCTTTATGGCCTTGGCGCCCGTCAGGCTCTCCTCGGTAATATCGTTCAAGAATGGGATGTCGAGCACCCAATAGATAAGCACAAAGACCAATATAGCCAGTGGGCCACCCAGTCGTGCCATCCACTTCTCAAAGCCGCTCTTCTCCATCTTGGGCAGCTTCTCGACCTTATAGTTGTTCATATCCAGTGGATCGAACACCTGCTCCTCTTCGGGATTCAAATTAGTAGTTTCAGCCATTGTTGTTATATATTTTGTGTCAAATTATTTTCAGCTTTGGTGGCACAACCACCACCCGCCTGTCGCTTCCGTATTGCATAGTAGCGGCCGGCGGGGGCGTCGTGCAATGTTTTGTTTAGGCTTTGGTCGTGCACCTTTTATTACATTAAAGGCCACACTTCCACCCCAGTTGGTGCCTATTTCCAGTTTTTGTAGGGGTTTTTCATCAGCATCGAGTTGTAGTACTTAACGTCGCCGGTAACCTCATCGCCCAACCACTCGGGTTTAACGAAGGCTTCCTCCTCCGACGAAAGCTCAACCTCTGCTACAGTCAGGCCCTCGTTGTCGCCATAGAACTCGTCTACCTCGTAGGTGTGCTCACCGGCCTCTACCAAGTAGCGGGTTTTGTCGATAACACCGGGCTCGCAAATTTTCAGCAGCTCCTCAACCTCAGCTACGGGAATCTCTTTCTCCCACTCATAGCGGCTGGCACCACTTGCCGAGCCGATACCTTTGATGGTGATAAAGCCCTTGTCGCCTTTGATCCTCACGCGAACAGTGCGCTCGGGCACCGACGAGAGGTAGCCCTGGGTGATGCGGGTTGCCTTTTTGGCCAGCGACTTAAACTCGCCTGCAACCAAAAATTTCCTTTCAATTTCCTGTGCCATAGTCTTACTCGTTTGCAAGGGGTTTTTTGGTCATACCGATTACGCGCTTGATAGCCTGCAGGTAGTTGATGTTCTCTACGCCCTCCAATTTGCAGTCGGCGATGGTCTTTTTGATATCCTCGATCTCGGTCGACTCCGAGTTGATGGTAACAACCTTTGCACCGTTGATAAGCACGTTACCAACCTCGCAGATGGTGTCGTTAACCATATAACCGAACCTCTCTTTGTGTACCCTTACAGCGGCGAGGTCTTTGTTGGCCTCTACCATTGCGAGGAACTCCTCAAAGGTGTAGGTATCTTTGTCCAGAGCGGGCATCTCTACCATAAAGGCGGGGAAAACCTCCTGCTCCAAAACCTCGCGCGAGATGGGGAACTCGCCCTTCATCAGGGGATTCCACTGCTCCAAGCCGTCTACGGTCTGAACATAGGTTTTGATATCCATCTTACCGTCGCGGATTTTGGTGTTGTTGATGTCGTTTGCGCGGCTGATGATGTAAATCTCGTCGCTGGTACGACGCCATACTTTCTCGGGCACGGGCACCGACAGGCGAGCCATACGGGCGTGAGCCTCATCGAAGTTCTGACCGAAGGAGCGGAACTCAAAACGGGGTTTCGAGATTGCTCCAATCTCCATTTTCTCTTTCGACATTTTTCTTGATTTTTATGTGTGTGGTAAAAGGCGGATATTGGCTCTGCCCGACCTTTGCAGGCAGAGCCCATCCGTCAAGAAAATGTTAATGCAAAAATTATCCCAAACCGGAATTACTCTGCAACGGGGGTCTGCTCGATGTCACCGGTCTTCTCACCATTGGCAGTGCCTTTGGTGGGAGCTGCATATGCCCAATCACCGGTACCGTTGGGTACGCGCGAGAAGGTAGCCTTCTTGTTGTTGGTGAAGCCGCTTACCTGGTTCCAACCTGCGCCCTCTTCGCCACGTTTGAACTCGCTCAACTTCTCATCCTTAGCATTGTAGAGCTCGATGAATACGTTCTTCTTACCCGACAGACCACCTTTGAAAACGTGGTTCTCGCTCTCGTAAGCATAGTTAGGATCGCCACCCTCAGCCTCGTCAGCCAAGTCCGAGCTCTCCAGAACTACATAACCTTTAGCGGGGATAACCATATCCTTAGCGCCGGTCCAAGTGGTGCTCTTGCCACCATCTTTGGTACTGTCGTACTTAACGAGATAAACCTCCCTGAGCGAAACCTCAGCATCGGTAGTGTTGTAGAGCTCAATGAATTTGTCGGCACCCGAAAGCTCGTTCAGAACGATACCCTTAACGCCTACATTGTAGTCGTCACCACCGGTTACACCTAAATCGTCGCTATTGTCACACGAAGTGAGAGCCATAGCAGCCATAGCTGCAAATACAAAAAGTTTTTTCATAATTGTTTTGTTTGTTTAATTTGGTTAATAAAAAAAGTGTGTTAATTGGTTTGTTTGTTCTGTTGTTTTGGTCAACAATTCGGTTGCGAAAGTAATAGTCATATTAAAACATTCGACACCACTGGCGAACATTTAACGCAACCTTAATGATTTTCTAACAATTTATTAAACTAATATCCTCGTTAGGATTTTAGAATGCAACCTGGAAACGGCACGAAATCATATGGAAGTCGACACCATTTGCACCTTTGGTTTTATCAACATTTGCAGGGAAATAGGTAACATTGCCGTCTGCATCGTAACCGGTGCGGTAGGGACCTTTAGCGGTCTTGTCGGTACCATCTTGCGCGCCTTTACCATTTGCAAAGATATCGTTGTCTGCAAATTGGTAGTTGATCATAAACTTCACGTTCTCAATTGGGTAGTAGTTGATACCCAGAGCGTACTGCAATGCCGAGCCACCCATATAGTATCTGTTCAGGTTCAGGTTAATCTGGTCGATACGGGCTGCAAGCTCCACATCACCCCAGTCTTTACCGCGAGTGCAACGGGTGTATTTTGCACCACCTGCATCGTAGTTCTGTTTGCCACCAAAGAGCATATAACCTGCCTGAACATACCAACCGCTTGCGGGTCTAAGGTCTTGGCCCTGAGGGTTCTTCTCTACATCAATGAATGCCTGACGCGAAATGTAAGCAGCCTCATAGCGGAGAGACTCATAGTGACCTGCGAGCTCAACAGTCCACAACAGTTCGTGGTCGAGGTAAGGAATAGCATCGGTATCGAGGAATTTCTTACGGTTGATGCTCGTGGAGTTACGGGTGCTATAGCGGATAGCGTTGTAACCGTCGGTCGAAGTCACCTTAGGCTCGCGGTACGAAACAGCGGCACCAATGTGCAACGAGCCGTTGTCCATCTTGTGCAGAGGGCGCCATACCAGTTTACCGGTGTAGCTCAAACCTGCATCCAGACCGTAGTCTTTGTTACCATCCTCCATTGCGGTCTGCTCCTCGGCACCTTTGATCTCGGGACCAAAAACGCCAAACGAAGCCCACAGTGCGGGGGTGCTGTAACGGAAGTTTACACCCATATGGCGCGAGGGAGCCAAGTAGGTAACCATTGCACGCTCCATAAAGAGCAGGTAGCGGCTGGTTGAGTTACGCTGAATCGAGAAGTTCTCCTTGAAGTTACCCATCTTGATCTGCAAGTTCTCAATACCATCGTACTGCAAAATTGCATCTTTCAGCTCAACAATACCGCTCGACCAGTCGGTATCCAACTCGGCATACCAATCTTTGTTAATCTGGGTCTTAACGGCAAAACGGGTACGGCGGAAGCTCATACCGTTACCAATCTGGGTGAGGTTTTTGTCGTAGCCAAAGTAAACGGCTGCATCGCCCTGAACGCGAACGTCAAACCACATCTTGTAGCCTGCATCTTTGTTCTGGAAAACCAAGATACCGTCCTGTACCTGTGCCTTAATAGGAAGCGAAGTAACTTTCTGACCATACTGGTTGTAGGTAACCTCGGCCTCTTGTGCCTGTGCTCCGCAAATCGATACGATAGCTACGGCTGCAATAAGTAAAAACTTTTTCATTTGATTTTTGTTTTGGGTTAAAAATTTGAGTTAATGTATTAAATTGATTTTATGAAATTTATCAGGTTGTCGCCCTTCTGCAAGCCCAGTTTTTGGCGCAGTCGGTAGCGGCTTATCTCCACGCTCTTGGGCGAGATGTTCATAAGCGTAGCGATGTACTTCGACGAGAAGCCCAGTCGCAACAGCGTAGCCAGTCGGCGCTCGGAGGTTGTAAGGTGGGGGAACTCCTCGGTCAATTTGACACTAAAATCTTTGTGCAACTGCTCGGCCTGAGCGTAGAACTCGTCAATCTCGCTCGATGAGTTGATGCGCTGACTCAGGTCGTTCTGCAACTCGGCAATTATCTTGTCTTTGGCCTCGCTGCTCGAACTCTTGGCTGCCACCCTCACCTTCTCGGCCAGCATCTCCAAAAACTCCTTCTGCTCGCTAATGCCA
The DNA here is from genome assembly GCA_015059945.1 of Rikenellaceae bacterium. Classification (GTDB taxonomy): domain Bacteria; phylum Bacteroidota; class Bacteroidia; order Bacteroidales; family Rikenellaceae; genus Tidjanibacter. The sequence goes on along the minus strand of SUZJ01000006.1, from coordinate 120,524 downwards.
AGTGCCACATTTACAATCTCTTTGCGTTTCAGTTCCAATGTGCCGTGAAGGCTCTGATTTTCGGCCAAGATAGCCTTCAATTCGAGGTCGTTGAGCGCCTTTTGGTTCTCGAAAAGCTGTTGTTGCTGGCTCAGCAGCAGTTTGCGTGTAGACTGTTTCAGACTCTCCTGCTTGCGCACATAGCGGGCAAACACAACCAACAGGCCCAACAGCAGCAATATCACCACAATAGTAGCGTTCCACAGGTCGTTGGCCATAACTTCATCGCTGAACAACGACGACAGCAGGTAGTAGCAAGCCATTGACAGCAAGGGTGTTACCACCACACCCACAGCCACTCGGCCAATCGTACCACCCTCATACATAGCCCTGCGCCTAACCAGAGCCACGCCCACCATTGCACCATACAGAGGCGAGGCAACGCCCAGAGGAGTGGGCCTCAGTCCCACAACCTCCACCGCACTGGTCGAGAAGAGCAGCAGTGTAGTAGATGCAGCATAGCAAATGGCACACACCGCCTGACTCGAGAAGTCGAGGTAGTGCTCGGCATTAGCATCGACCTGCTTATGTATAGCCTTCCTAAGCAGCACAAACAGAGCCACAAAGGCCACTGCCACTATGCCTACTCCGATACCGTTATATACCGCTCCTCCGGTGAGCCACACCAACACAGGGCCACAGTTGAGCCCCACTGCCGCAGCCGCCAGCGCAATGCCTAAAATCACGACATAGCGCAGGTAGCCCGCGTGCTTGATGATGTGAAGGTGCGACTTACCAAAGCCCACCCTATTCACCCAATAGAGCAGAGCCGACAGCAGAGCCGACATCACAGGGGCTACACACCAGCTAATCAACAATTTATAGTCAATCGCAGCACCGTCTACATTCAGCACCCTATAACACTCGACCATCGCCAGTAGAGCCACCATCAGCGAGGGCATTGTCCCCAGTCGCTCCAACAGCAGCACCACTCCAAAAGCCAAAACCACAACCACCACCAGCAGGCTGCTCGGCATAGGCGAATAGGTAGCCGTCAGATGACCATAGAGGGGCAACATCAGCCCTGCAACAATGGCAGCCACAACAACCACCCCCACCAACACATCGAACTTGTTGCGTTTGAGTGCCCCGGTCGATACCAAAGCCCCAAACAGCACAGGCAACTCCCTGGCGAGTAACCACCAGAGAATCACAACAATAACGAGTACTGACAAGGCAATGTTCATAGTCGTTGGAGAGTGGGTTTTCCGATTCTAAAAATTGCGTTTAATGGCCATAACCGACAGCTGGTCGGCCACGCTCACTGCGGCATCCGACAGGTTTTCGATATGCAGAGCAAAGTAACGAAGGTGGAACTTTTCGCTCAACTTGATATTCATCATCTCGTGGAACACCTTGCGCTTAATGGCCTGGGCACACTTGTTCGTTTCGCTCTCATAGAAATATACCCTCTGAATCTTCTCGGCCACATCTTCGGGGGCACGGAAATAGGCCTTAGCCGAGGGCAGAGCCGTCTCTACCGCCAGAGTCGATAGTTCGGTCAATTTCAGAAAATCGTTATTCAGCTCGGCAGGCACAAACGGGTTTTCGATTTCAAACTGCAACAAGCTGTCATTGAGCGTTATTGCAATATGCCCCATCTTTTCGAGCAGGCGCATAATATCGCCCCTCGAACGCACCAGAGCGGTCTGGGTATAGAGGTCGTTCTCTACCGTACGACGCAACATTGCAGCCTCGGTAGCCAGGTGTGACATTGTTTGCAGATTTTCGTTAAAGGCCTCGGTATTCGAGTATAGATAGTTGCGAACACCATCCTTAAAGACCAGCAGTGCGCTATCGATAGTGTTGAAAAACTTGTCGATGTTTTCGACCAAAATATCGGCCTTTTTATTCCTGAAAAGCATAGTAAAATTTCGGTTAGTCGTTTTGCTATCTTTACAAAGATAGTAAAAAAGTTGGTTGTAGTGCCACAATTCCAGCTTGTAGAGTAGCACCACCCACCTGCGATAAACAAATAACCACCTAAGAATTAGGTGGTTATATCACAAATACATTTACGCACAAAATGTCGTTTGTAGAGGTATTGTAGAGTTTTTATAGGGGCTCGCTATAAACTTTTTTAGCCCAATTACTCTCGAAATAGTGCTTTGCGGTAATGGGTGCCGAGGCTATTGGCAGGTAGCCGCTAAGGCCACACAAGTCCAACACGCCATCGACCTTCTGCTCAAGCCACCAATAGTCATACGCACTGCGTGCCGACCATATATCATCCGAGTGTCCCGAGTAGATTACGGCCTCCGAAAGTGCATCCTGCCACTTGGCCTCCAACTCCTTATCGCCACCGCACAGTTCCAAGCCCAAGTCCTCGAGGTCGTAAAACGCCGTAGGCACCACCCTGTCGAGCTGTTGCAGGCGGCCCACATTTACCTTCTCGGCAAGCACCTCTACGCATCCCTTGTCACTATCGCCCTTGGCAAACCTATAAATATATGCCATACATTCGGCCAGTTGGTCGAGCTTTGCACAATCGACCACCACCATAGCTACCGACCTTTTGGTCGAAAAGCCCGTATTGACATAGACATCGACCACCTTTTCGGCCACCTTGCAGATGTCGCGCCCTGGTGCAAACATCAGTGGCACAATATCTTCGTAGGGCATACCTGCGCTCATAACCTCCACTGGCGAGGCCACAATATAGTCGGCCACAGTGCGTAGGTCGTAGACAAACTCGACCGAGCCCATAAAGCAGGCATCAAACAAAATATAGTCGAAGTGCATCTCGCGCAATCCATCGACCAGCTCGGCCGAGGTCATACTATCGTCGCTATTGTAGTTGTCGTAGCCCACAAAGCGGGTCATACTCCCCTCGCCCAAGTGGGGGAAGGTATACTCGGCTCCCACTCCACTCGGCTCAACGCCAGGCTTGGCACCCACCCTTTGGTCGTTATACGATGTACCAACCGAGCTAACTGGAAACCAACCCGTTCCGTGCCCCGAAACTACCAGTCCATAGCTCTCACTTGGGGCCAAGTTGCGCACATCGGCCATAACGGCTCGCATAACTGCGGGGTCCGAGGAGTCCTGATTGGGGTACTCTTTGAGTATATCGAAGTGGTGTATGTGTTCCTCTGCGCCGTATGGCAGGTGTCGCATCTGGCACAGCACCGTCGAGTCGGCCATATCGATATAGACCACCACTCGTGCCGAGGGCATCGACTTGGCCAGCCCCTTCTCGGCGCTGATGATGTTCTTAATCATATCGCCACGCAGGTTGTTGTCGGCAAACATATACATCACCAGTGTATGTTCGCTGTGGCCCTCGGGTAGCTCAACCCACCCACCTTCGGGGTCGGCCGCACACGAGCCAAGCATCGCAGCCACCACAGCCACAACGCTCGTTATCAACCCTTTGCGTAACAACACCTTTATATTCATATCACTATTTGAGTGGCACATTATTCAGTGTCCAGCCGCGTTTTTGCGGTTTAGGCTCGCCCTCGGGCTTGTTCCAATATACCCTCGAGAAGTCGAAGTAGTAGCCCTGCTGCCCAAAGCTGTCTTTCTGGGTAAGGAATATAAACTCGGCAGTGCGCGACACCACCTCACGGCGTTTAATCTCCACGCCACGCGCATAGAGCATATCGGCTGCGTGCGAAAACCTCAGCACGTGCTTGGGCTCGCTCTCCTTGGTACCGCTACCCGAGCGCTCGATGGTGCGCAACACCTTGTCCAATCGGTCATAGCATAGTTGTTCGTTCTCCTTGTCGCCCAGCAGTCCGTAGGCGTAGACCAGAAAGTTCAAGTTCTTGGGGCTGAACGGGTCGCTCTCCATAACCCTCAGGGCGGCCCCTATGAGTTGGTCTATATTCTCTCCACTCGCCTCGGCCATAACCTTCTCCATAGCCACCAGCACCTCGGTCTCGGCCTCGATGGGCTCAAGGGGTTTGTAATCATCGGTATAGGCGTAGCCGTAATAGAGGTAGTGATACTCCTCCAACGTGAGTGGCCTTTCGCCCGACAGGTAGAGTCCCAACAGGCGTGGCAAATAATATGGCGACGTAGAGTCGATGGTGCGCTGCAAAATTTCCTCCTCAGAGGGTACACACATGGGGTCGGCCACCTGCTCAACCTCCTGAGCCACAGCACCCAACGAGGCTACAAGTACCACCATCGAAAAAAGAATTAACCTGATTGCTTTCATAACTACCAACAAAACGCCCGAGCGGAAGGATTTATTACCCCTATGCAAATAGAAACAACTACTCGAAACCCTCGGCCTTGATGGTCGCCTCGATTGAGCCATACAGTTCATCGCTCACGGGCACCAGTGGCAGTCGTAAATTGTTGCGCAGCAGTCCCTTAACAGCCATTGCAGCCTTCACTCCCGGGGGGTTACCCTCGGCAAAGAGCATCTTTACTGTAGGCCTTATGCGCTCAAACATAGCTTCGGTTTCGTCGTACTTGCCCTCGAACTGGTCGCCAATCATACGGCTGAAATAGCGTGGGAAGGCGTTGGCAGCCACCGAGATAACGCCATAGCCGCCAGCCTTGATAATTGGCAGAGCCAACGAGTCGTCGCCCGAGATGACCATAAAATCCTCGGGGGCGGCATCAATTATGGCCTTAATCTGCTCGATATTGCCACTGGCCTCTTTGGTAGCAATCACATTGGGGCACTCGCGAGCTATGCGCAGCGTAGTTTCGGCCTCCATATTTACACCCGTGCGACCGGGCACGTTGTAGAGGATAATTGGCCTGGGCGAGCGCTCTGCGATATACTTGTAGTGCTCAAAAAGGCCCCTCTGCGAGGGTTTGTTGTAGAATGGGGTTACGCTCAGAATGGCATCCACACCGTCTAAGTTGGTCTGGTTGATGAGTTCCACCACTCGGGCAGTGTCGTTGCCACCCACGCCTACGACTATGGGCAGTCGGCCAGCGTTGCGTTCCTTGACGGCTCGCAGCAGGGCCACCCTCTCGGGCATCGACAGCGTAGGGGTTTCGCCCGTAGTGCCCATCACAACCAGATAGTCCACCCCACCCTCTATCACATTGTCTACCACTCGGTTGAGTGCCGCAAAATCAATCTCGCCATTGTCGGTAAATGGGGTTACCAGAGCAACTCCCAGACCTGTTAATTTGGATTTCATATGGTTTATGTTTTTGTTCTCTGTTCCTTCTTTGGCCCCCTCAGTGTGTGGGCCAAACTCTCCACAAAGATATATGATTTTATCATATATTCTCCGCCACTTCTATCAATTTAATTTGTTCATCGCCTAAAACAGACTCCCCTGAGTGGCGGCAGGCTGTGGTGTGGGTTGCTCGGCAGTCTGTTCAACCTCGGCAGACTCTTGGGTAGCAGTAGTCGTTGGGGGCAGTGGCTCGGCATCGCCAATCATAGCCTCAAACTGCTCTTCGCTTATTATCTCCACGCCCAACTTGGTGGCCTTCTGCAACTTGGCAGGGCCAATCTTGTCGCCCGCAAGCAGATAGTTTGTAGCACCCGACACGGCAGCCAAGTTGCGCCCTCCGTGGCTCTCAATGAGAGCTTTGAGCTCATCGCGCGAGTGGCGCTCGAAGCTGCCCGATATGACAAACGACAGCCCCTCTAACGAGTTGGACAGCAGGTTCTTCTGCGCCACCTCAAACTGCAACCCCTCGCTGCGCAGTCGCTCTACAATCTGCCTATTATCCTCATCGGCAAAGTAGGCCACAATGCTCTGGGCAATCTTCTCGCCCACCTCGTCGGCCTCGGCAAGTTGCTCCTCGGAGGCGTTCATAATGGCATCGAGCGAGCCAAAGTGGCCGGCCAGATACTTAGCCGTTGTCTCGCCCACAAAGCGTATGCCCAGCGCAAACAGCACCCGCTCAAAGGGCACCTGGCGCGAGGCGGCCAGTTGGTGCATAATATTCTCGGCACTCTTCTGTCCCATACGAGGCAGGGCCGCCACCATAGCTGGTTGCAACCCATAGAGGTCGGCCACATTCTTGACCAGGCCACTCTTATAGAGCAGTTCAGCAGTCTCCTCGCCAATGCCCTCGATATTCATCGCCTTGCGCGAGATGAAGTGGATTATGCGCCCAACAATCTGGGGCACACACCCCATCTGGTTGGGGCAGTAGTGTTTGGCCTCGCCCTCGATGCGCACCAGCGGGGTACCACACTCGGGGCAACGGTCGATATATTGCAGGGGCTCACTACCCTCTTGTCGTTCAGAGAGTTCTACGGCCGTAATCTTGGGTATTATCTCGCCCCCCTTTTCGACATAGACCATATCGCCAATGCGTAGGTCGAGCAGAGCAATCTGGTCGGCATTGTGAATAGAGGCTCGCTTGACCACCGTACCGGCCAACTGCACAGGGTCCAAATTGGCCACAGGGGTAATGGCCCCAGTACGCCCCACCTGGAAGTCGACCGAGAGCAGACGTGTGAGGGCTTGCTCGGCCTTAAACTTGTAGGCCACAGCCCAGCGTGGTGCTTTGGCCGTCGAGCCCAGTTTGCGCTGCATCAGGTAGTCATTGACCTTTATGACCGCTCCATCGGTGTCGTAGGGCAACTCTTTACGCTCGGTATCTGTGCGAGTTATATAGGCCGAAATCTCCGCCCACGAGCGGCACATCTGCATACGGTCCGAAATCTTAAAGCCCCACGAGCGAGCCGCTTGCAGGTTGTCCCAGTGGTTTTCGTAGGGCAGTCCCTCGCCGGCCATATAGTAGAGGTAGCAGTCGAGCCCACGTCGGGCCACCTCGGCCGAGTTTTGCAACTTGATAGTACCCGCCGCAGCGTTGCGCGGATTGGCAAAGAGGTTTTCGCCCGCCTCGGCCCTTTCGCGATTGAGCCTCTCGAACGAAGCGTGGGGCATCAATACCTCGCCACGCATCTCGAAGTAGTCGGGCCACCCCTCGCCCTGCAATACCAGGGGCACCGAGCGAATGGTGCGCACATTGGCTGTAACATCGTCGCCCCTGACGCCATCGCCGCGCGTAACCGCCCTGGTGAGTCGGCCGTGTTCGTAGGTGAGCGATATGGCCGTACCATCGAACTTCAATTCGCACACAAACTCAACCCCCTCGACCTCGCGCTCGACACGCTCGACAAACTCCTTCAACTCGTCGAGCGAGTAGGTGTTCGAGAGCGAAAGCATAGGGAAGCGGTGCGCGACCGAGCTGAACGAGTTGGCCAAGTCGCTACCTACCCTTTGGGTGGGCGATGCAGGGTCGAAAAACTCGGGATTTTCGGCTTCGAGCTGTTGTAGTTGGCGCAGAAGGGTGTCGTACTCGTAATCGCTCACCACCGGTTGCGCCTCGACATAGTATTGGTAGTTGTATTGGTTGAGCTTGCTGCGAAGCTCCTCTATTTGCTCTCGAACAGATGCCATTGGTTGATATTAGATTTGGCCAAATAAATACGTAGCGGATGCTACTACAAAAATAAAAACAAATCCCATTCAGACCAAACTCTGAGCACGAAAAATCAAAAAATGCATTTTTTTTGAAAAATTTTCTTGTCGGGTGTGTCGAATATGAAAATTTGACTTATAATTGCAGAAATTTTGCACAGCAAACCACAAATACACGAAATATGATTACCAAAAAGAGCAACAAACCACGTTCTATTGTGAGTTTTATGAACCTCGCACCCGAGTTGCAGGAGGAGGTAAGAAAACTCTACCCCTACGGCTACACCGAGGCAATGATGCGTATCGACAAGCCCAATGGCGACTTTTTCTATGCCGTACCCTTCGAGACCGAGGCAGTGAGCTACCTTGTTAAGATTGACGTCAAGATTGACGACCACATCGAGGAGGAGGACCGCGACTACTACGACGACGACCTGAAAGGTGCCGACGAGTTGGCCGACCAGAACGACGAGGACGAGGATATCGACAACCTGCGCGACGAGATTTAGCCGCCCCCCAAGAGCAAGCGGGAGGGATATTACAAAACAAGCGAACCATATTGCGTGGTTCGCTTGTTTTTATTTTAAGGAGCCTTAAGGTCCCTAAGGCCCTTTTCGGCGGCGATTTTGTCCATCAGTTCAAAGGCGGCATCGTAGTCGTTGGGGATAACTCCGTCGAGGATTGCATCTTTTATGATAGCCTTAATCTCGCCCACCAACGAGCAAGGCTCCAGTCCATAGGTGCTCATAATTATCTCGCCCGTAATGGGGGGCTGGAAGTTGCGGATGCGGTCTTTCTCCTCTATCTCTTTCATCTTCACCCTCACCAGAGCAAAGTTGCGCAAGTAGCGCTGCACCTTCGAGTCGATGCCCGAGGTTATGTCGGCCTCGCAGAGTGTCATCAGATCCTCTACATCGTCGCCCGCCTCGAAGAGCAACCTCCTCACGGCCGAATCGGTAACCTCATCCTCCGAGAGAATTATGGGCCTCAGGTGCAAAAAGACCATCTTGCGCACATACTTCATATGCTCGTTGAGGGGCAGTTTCATACGTCGGAAAATCTCGGGCACCATCTTGCTGCCCACCACCTCGTGGCCGTGGAACGACCACCCCACGCGGGCATCGAAAGCCTTGGTGCGGGGCTTGGCAATGTCGTGCAACAAGGCGGCCCAGCGGAGCCACAGATTGTCGCTCTTTTTGGCCACATTGTCCAGAACCTTCATTGTATGTACAAAGTTATCTTTGTGGCCTTTACCATTCCTTACCTCAACCCCTCGTAGAGCTTCCACTTCGGGAAAGATAAGTGGCAACAGACCCGTCATCGAGAGCAGCTCGAAGCCTATTGACGGAACGGGCGAGAGCATAATTTTGTTCAGCTCGGTGATGATGCGCTCTTTGGACACAATGGCTATGCGCTCGCGGTTGCGAACAATGGCGTCGAAGGTTTCGGGCGCAAGGTCAAAGCCCAACTGGGTGGCAAACCTAATGCCCCTAATCATCCTCAATGGGTCGTCGGAGAAGGTTACATCGGGATCGGTGGGGGTGCGGATAATCAGTCGCTCGAGGTCGTCCATACCGCCAAAGCTGTCAAGCAGTTCGCCAAAGCTGTCGGCATTGAGCGACCAAGCCAGTGCGTTGATGGTAAAGTCGCGCCTGAGCTGGTCATCCTCGATAGTTCCCTCCTCTACCGCAGGCTTGCGCGAGTCGGGCGAGTAGGACTCTTTGCGAGCCCCCACAAACTCAATTTCGCGCCCCTCGCTATCGTGCAGCATTGCGGTGCCAAAGGTCTTGAAAATCGACACTTTGGTATGCAGTTGCTTCCCCAAAGCTTTGGCCACCTCGATACCGCTGCCGACCACCACAACATCTATGTCGGTCGAGGGACGGCACAGGTAGTAGTCGCGCACATAGCCGCCCACCACATAGGCCCTCAGCCCTAAGCGGTCGACAATCTTTTGTATCTGCCCAAAGATGGGTAGCGAAAGAGGAGATTCCATTCTATCTTTTTCGGTCTATTTCAATTCACGGAGGTAGAGTTGCACAGTGTTCTCCAAGCCATAGTAGAGTGCATCGGAGATGAGTGCGTGGCCAATCGACACCTCATCGACATAGGGTATGCGCTCAACGAAGTAGTGCAGATTCTCCAGATTGAGGTCGTGGCCTGCATTTATGCCCAGCCCCAGTGCGTGGGCCTCGGCAGCGGCGGTAACATAGGGCGCAATGGCCTCCTCGCGATTGGCCGAATAGTCGCGGGCATAGGCCTCGGTGTAGAGCTCTATGCGGTCGGCACCACACTCGGCTGCGCCCCTAACCATCTCAACCACAGGGTCTACAAAAATCGACACTCTTATACCCTTAGCCTTGAACTGCGCAATCTTCTGGGTCAAAAACTCGCGGTTGGCAATGGTATCCCAGCCCGCATTGGAGGTAATAGCATTTGCTGCATCGGGTACGAGCGTAACCTGATGAGGCACAACCTCCAAGACCAAGTCGGTGAACGAGTCGATGGGGTTACCCTCTATGTTCAGCTCGGTCGTAACAAGCCCCTTCAGAGCACGCACATCGTCGTAGCGAATGTGGCGACCATCGGGGCGGGGGTGAACAGTAATGCCCTGCGCCCCAAAGCGCTCGATATTCTCGGCAGCCAACAGCACATTGGGCATATTACCGCCACGCGAATTGCGTATAACGGCAATTTTGTTTATGTTTACACTCAATTTTGTCATAACATTTGAGGTATTATTTGAAGTTTTTCGGTATTTTTGCGATGTAAAGGTATCACAAATTCTTGTGAAATGAAAATAATTTTGTTTTCTCGCCCCACAGAAAAGAGTTCTGTCGAGAATTTTGGGGCACTTTTGAGGAGTATCGAGGCCCACAATTTCGAGTGGGTAGTAAATAGTTCGGCTGCCGAATGGCTGGCCGAAAGGGGCGTTGTAGCCACCTCGGCCGAGCGCTGCTATGATGCAATAGCCGACGTAGTTACACCCAACTCGGTGGTCATCTCCTACGGTGGCGACGGCACCCTGCTGAGCGCTGTTCGCAGTCTGGGCGGAGCCCCCACCCCAATCTTGGGCATCAACTCGGGCAGACTGGGTTTTTTGGCCACAGTATCGAAAGAGGAGTTTGACGTGGCGCTCGACGCGCTGGCCGAGGGCAACTACTGCATCGAGCAGAGGTCGATGTTGCGCATCGAGGGCGATTTTGATGTGCCCGTAACCTTTCCACTGGCCTTCAACGAGTTCTCTATACAGCGCAGCCATATGGGTATGATTGGCATAAAGGTCGAGATTGACGGTCGTCTGGCAGCCAACTATTGGAGCGACGGTGCGCTGATTGCCACCCCAACGGGTTCGACCGCCTACTCGCTCAGCGCAGGAGGGCCCATTGTTGCGCCAACGTGCAACTGCCTGATACTTACACCCATTGCGCCCCACAACTTCACGATGCGCCCCATCGTAATTCCCGACAGCAGCACCATACGTCTGACCATCGACGCTCGCGACCTGCACGCTCTGGCAGGTATCGACAACGAGAGCTACACCATCAGCAACGGAGCCTCGTTTGAGATTACCCGTGCCGAAGAGCAAGTTTTTCTGGTCAAGCTGCAAAATATATCGTTCTACGATACGTTAAAAGAGAAGATGATGTGGGGATTGGACAGCAGAGAGTCCAAATAGAACATCCCGAATACTTTACTGCAATATGTGCTAAATTGTGGGCTATCCCTATGGGATAGTCGCAAAAATGTTTTATATTTGCGCGTTTAATTGGAAAAGTATGGCACAAAATAGTAACGAGAGCAAAATCCCACAGCACGTTGCAATCATTATGGATGGCAATGGCCGTTGGGCTCAACAGCGCGGTCTTGACCGCCCCGAAGGACACATTGCGGGGGTTGAGAGCGTGCGTCGTGTGGTTAAGGCCGCAGTAAATCGTGGTGTTCGCTACCTGACACTCTACACCTTCTCGACCGAGAACTGGGGTAGGCCCGCCGAAGAGGTAAACGCCATTATGGAGCTCTTCTGCCGCAGCGTAATTGCCGAGGCCCCCGAGCTGAAAGAGCAGGGCGTGGAGGTAAAGCTGATGGGCGATAGAGTAGCTTTCTCGGATAAGGTAAACAGCTATATCGACAAGATTGAGGGCGAAACCGCAGGGGGTACCAACCTCACGCTGGTATTGGCTATGAATTACAGCTCGCGTTACGAGATTACCGACACAGTGCGCCAGTTGGTGGCGCAGGCTGCCGAGGGCAAACTGAGTCCCGAGCAGATAGATGCCGACTACATTTCGGCCCACCTCTACTCGCGCAACTATCCTGACCCCGACTTGGTGATACGCACTGGTGGCGAGTATAGGCTCAGCAACTTCCTGATGTGGCAAGCTGCATACAGCGAGCTCTACTTCACTCCCACCCTGTGGCCCGACTTTGACAAAACGTCGTTCGACGAGGCCTTAGAGGCCTACGCACAGCGCAATCGCCGCTTTGGACTGGTCAAGTAGAGCCCCCTAAACAGAAAGAGAGAATCACAACACACTGCAAAGAAGAAATATCGTTCAAGACAGACAATGAATAGAAAATTCCTTATACTCACCCTTGCGCTGCTGGGCGCAACCACCATCAAGGCACAAGAGGCTGCGGTGGAGGCCGAGGGTTTCAAGGCGCAGACCGACTCGCTGAGAGCCGAGGCCCCCGCCTATGACATCAACAACTTAGAGGCCACAGTGCCCGACTCGGTAGATGTCGATGCCCCTATGGCCGACTACACCAACCCCAAGAAGTATATCATCCGCTCGCTCGACGCATCGGGCATACGTTTCCTTGACCCTCAGTTGCAGGTCAATTCGACCGGCCTGGCCGTAGGCGACGAGATTTCGATTCCTGGTAGCGAGATTTCGCAGGCCATTGCCCGTATGTGGACCAAGCAGTACTTCTCGGACATCAAGGCCGTAACGACCATCGATGGCGACAGCGTAGATATCAACTTCGTGTTGGCCGAGCGCCCACGAATCTTCCGCTGGCTGTTTGACGGCATCAGCAAGAGTGCCGCAACATCGCTCACCGAGGACCTCAAACTAAAACGTGGTACCGAGGCGCTGAGCGACTATGCAGTGCAAAAGAGGGTACACCAGATTAAGGAGCACTATATTGACAAGGGCTTCCGCAATGTGACCGTTACGCCCCGTATCGAGAACGATAGCGTGATTAAGAACGCTGTGAACGTAACCTTCGAGGTGAGCAAGAACGAAAAAGTACGCATCGGCGAACTCGACTTCGAGGGCAACGAGGTATTTACCGACAAGCAGTTGCGCAAGGTGATGAAGAAGATTCACAAGAAGAGTATCAACATCTTCCACAACACCAAGTTGCGCCAAGACGAGTTGGAGGAGGACTTTACGAATATCATCGACTTCTATCACTCGAAGGGTTATCGTAATGCAATGATTGTCAAAGACTCGGTATATGTAATCAACCCCGAGCGCATTGGCTTGGTGATTACCGTTGACGAGGGCAACAAGTTCTACTACCGCAACATCAAGTGGGTGGGCAACAGCAAATACTCGACCGAGCAATTGGACCAGATGCTGGGCCTCAAAAAGGGCGATGCCTATGACAAAAAGACTCTCTACGAGCGCTTGGGCGTAGGCAAGGAGGATGACCCCGAGGATGTTTCGACCGTAAACTCGCTCTACCAGAACGAGGGTTACCTGGCCTCGCAAATCTCGCCCACCGAGATTATTATCGGTAGCGACTCGATTGACTTGGAGATTAAAATTTTTGAGGGCCAGCAGTATAGGTTCAACAATGTGAACATCACCGGCAACAACAAGGTAAACGACGAGGTTATCCGCAGGGAGATTTACACTCGCCCTGGTGAGCTCTACAACCGAGCACTTATTATGCAGACAATGCGCCAGTTGGCCGCAATGGGCCACTTCGACGAAACCCAAATTATGCCCAACATCCAGCCCGTATCGAACGAGGCGGTAGACGTAACTTGGGGCTTGAGCGAAAAGGCCTCGGACAAGTTTGAGATTAGCGGCGGTTGGGGTGCCGGTATGTTTGTGGGCTCGTTGGGCGTTGTGTTTACCAATATGAGTATGCGCAACGTATTCAACAAGGATGCTTGGAGGCCCTATCCCCAGGGCGACAACCAGCAGTTGTCTATCAGGGGCCAGACCAACGGTACCTATTACAGCTCGTTCTCGGCCAGCTTTACCGAGCCCTGGTTGGGTGGCAAGAAGCCCAACTCGCTCACTATTGGCGGCTACTGGTCAGAGCAGACCACCAACTACTACTCGGCCTACACAGGCTTGGTTGACAATGGTCAGTACTTCCGCGCAATGGGTGTGAGCGCAGGCTTGGGCCGCAGGCTCAACTGGCCCGACCAATACTTTACGATTTACAACGAGTTGGCCTACACGGCTTACGATATGAACGACTGGAACTACTTCTTGTTGAAGAATGGTAGGTCTAACATCATCACCTTCCGCACGTTGCTGTCGCGTAACTCTACCGACTCGCCCATCTATCCCCGTAGCGGTTCGGAGTTCTCGTTCTCGCTGACACTTACTCCCCCCTACTCGCTCTTTGGCCCCGAGAAGGACTACGCCAAGATGCCCGACGAGGAGAAGTACAAGTGGATCGAGTACCACAAGTGGTTGCTGAGCTACAAGTGGTACTACCCCCTGACCAACGATGGCAAACTTGTTGTTATGACAAGGGCAGAGATGGGTTACCTGGGCAACTACACCGAGGGCAAGCAGTCGCCCTTCGAGGGATTTGACGTGGGTGGTGACGGTATGTCGGGCTACAACGTGTATGGTGTAGACATTATCTCGATGCGTGGTTATGAGGACGGTACGCTTACCCCAAGTAGCAGCAGCTACACCTATGCAAACGTATATAACAAGTACACCGCCGAGTTGCGCTACCCGCTGATTATGGAGCCTTCGAGCCAGATTTACGCACTGTTATTTGCCGAGGCCGGTAACGGTTGGCTCTCGTGGAAGGAGTTCAACCCCTTCCAGCTCAAGAGGTCGTTGGGTGCAGGTCTGCGCATATACCTGCCTATGATTGGTCTGCTGGGTATCGACTGGGGCTACGGCTTCGACCACCCATTTGGCCAGAGCACAGTGAGCGGCAGCCAGTTCCACTTCGTAATCGGCCAGCAGTTCTAAACACAATACAACAAGACAGAAGAGTGTATAACCTAACATAATTTAGTACAGTTATGAAAAAAATAATCACCATTTTGATTGCCACCGTAGCGGTATGCTGGGGTGCAGCAGCACAGCAGAGCATTGCAATAGCCAACAGACTGAATATCGCAGTAGTCAATAGCCAGAAGATTTACGAGGCTATGGACGACTATGCCGCAGCCATTGCCGAACTCGACTCGCTCGCAACCTCGTATCAGAACAACGTAGACGAGGCCTACAAAAAGCTCGAAGAGATGTATAACAACTATATGGTTGCCAAAGAGGGTCTTTCGGTTGCCGACCAGCAGTCGCGCGAGCAGGCTATCATAGACAACGAAGCAAAAATCACCAAGTATCAGCAGAGCGTATTTGGCGCCGACGGCATCATTGCCAAGAAACAAGACGAACTGATTACCCCCTTCCAGGAGAAGGTTGCCAAAGCTATGAACGACTATGCCGTAGCCAATGGCCTCGACCTGCTTATCGACTTGGCTACCACCAGCGTACCCTTCTACTCGGAGAAGATTGACGTGACCGACGCCATTATCAAGACAATCAAGAAGTAAAAATCAAGTATAAACACAAACATCCAAAAGAAAAAACCTTTTTATGAAATTGCTTACAAAAATTTCGCTGGCAATGGCAGCACTCTTCTGTGCAACCGCAGTAGGCCAGGCTCAACCCAAATTTGGTTACATCAACTCGCAGGAGGTAATCTTCGCAATGCCCGAGATTCAGCAGGTACAGTTGCAGCTCGAGCAGTTGGAGAAAGACCTGTCGGAGCAGCTGGAATACATCCAGGTAGAGTACAACAAACTGGCTGCCGACTATCAGCAGAAGGCCGCTACCTACTCGGATGCTATCCGCCAGAGCAAAGAGCAGGAGCTTATGAGCCTCCAGCAGCGCTATGAGGAGCTGGGCAAGGCAGGTTCGGCAGAGATGCAGACCAAACAGGCCGAGCTGATGAAACCCGTTATCGACAAGGCCAAAGCCGCCATTGACAAAGTAGCTGCCGAGGGTGGTTTTACCGCTGTATTTGATATGGCAGTTGGCTCGTTGGCTTACTGGGACGAGAACCAGATGACCGACTTGGCTCCTATGGTTAAGAAAGAGCTGGGCATTACCGACGCTCCCGCAGCCGAGGCCGCAGCAACCCCTGCTCAGTAGTCTAAGCCAAGAGCGACACACACATATATTTATATATATGTAAGGGCGAGAGGAACACGACGTGTGTTCCTCTCGCTCTTTTTTTGGTATGCACTTTGCGAATGGAAAGTAGAGCAAAAGTGTGTACCGAATTATGAGAAAGATAAGATTTTTGACCATAGCGTGTGCCCTTACGTCAGGGGCATTATCGGCAGTGGCTCAACAGACTACCACCACCCCACTCTCGCTTGCCGAGGCTCTGTCGATGGCGCAAAGCAACAATCCCTCGGTAGCTGTGGCCACAAGCGGCATTGAGGCTGCAAGGGCCGAGCAGAGGGTGATTGAGTCTACGTGGTACCCAACGCTGATGGTCGCAGGCGAGTGGAGCCACACCACAAGCCCCATAGGCCTCTCGGCCAATGTGGGCGAAATGACGGGCGGAGCACTGGCCGACATAGCCCCTCTCTTTGCCAACAATCCATTCATACTGAACATATTGGAGCAAGTGGGCCAAACCACCATAGCCCTTGACCTTGTGCCCCGCAACACCGCCTCGGTGGGGGTAGACTTGGTGTGGCCGGTGTTTAGTGGCGGGCGCAGGATTGGGGGCTCTAAGATTGCGGGGCGAGTGGTAGACTTGGCCGAGGAGCAACACTCGCAGACGCTGGCCCAGGTGGCCTCACAAGTGGTCGGGGCATACTTTGGCGTAGCTCTGGCCGAGCAGGTTGTGGCTGTCCGCAAGGGGCAACACAAGTCGCTCGAAACACACTTACGCCAGACCAAGCGGCTCTATGCCGAGGGGATGATAACCCACGCCGAGAGTCTGGTGGCCGAGGTGGCGGTGCAGCAGGCTCTTGCAGCCCTGCAACAAGCCCAGGGCGAGTTGGCCCTGGCTCACCGAAACCTATGCACCACTCTGGGCGACGAGGAGTGCAACTGGCAGCCCACCACACCACTCTTTATGCCCCGAGGGCTGCCGAGCGAGGAGTACTTTGCCCAAGCGGTAGCAGTGGGTAACAACACCTTGCGAGCCATTGATATTCAGCACGATATAACCAGTCAGCAGATACGCATCGAGCAGGGCGGCTATCTACCCCAAGTGGCACTACTGGCCAGCCAGAGGTTGTGGGACAAGGGGCTCGACGACGGGCTTTTCCCGCGCACATTTGTGGGCGTGGGGGTTAGTTGGACCCTCTTCGACGGACTGGGGCGCGAGGGGCGCATAGCCCGCAGCAAGGCGGCCCGACAGACCACCGAAGCAGCCAAATCGCAAGCCCACAGCAACCTGATGTTGGCGGTCGAAAAACTCTACAACGGCATAACGACAGCCATCTACGAGTCGGCCACACTCGAGGCGACCGAGCAGTTGGCGGCCGAGTTGGTACGCTCGCGCACAAAGGCCTTTGCCGAGGGTGTGGCCACCTCGGCCGAGGTGGTCGATGCCGAGGTTATGTTGGCCGAAGCCAAGTTGGGCCGATTGGCCGCATTATACCTAATCGACACCTCGTTGGCAGCATTGTTGGCCCTCTGCGGCCAGGGAGATAATATATTGGATTACATAAGTTTAGCAGACCTATGAGCAGAAGCAGAAGAGATAAGGTTTTGGAGGTTTTGTTCTTTGTGGTTGTGGGCATTGTGGCGGTGGTGTCGGTCGCAGGGCTGGCTCTAACCACCAAGCGCCCTGTGGTAATACAGGGGCAGATTGAAGCCTACCAAGTGATGGTGGCGGGCAAGTTGGCTGGGCGAATAGACAGCATCTATGTTGCCGAGGGCGACCATATTGAGCGGGGCGATACGCTGGTGTCGATACTCTCGCCCGAGGCTGTGGCCAAGCAGCAACAGGCCGAGGCGTTGGAGAGTGCCGCTCGCTACCAGAGCCAAAAGATTGACCGCGGAACGCGCAGCGAGATTGTGCGCTCGGCCGAGCAAGCGTGGCAGGGGGCAAAGGCCCAACTCGCTCTGGCCGAGAAGAGTTACCAGCGCATCGAGCGCCTATGGGCCGACAGCGTTGTGTCGCTCCAAAGGCGCGACGAAGGCTTGGCTCTCTACCAGAGCGCCCAAGCTGCCGAGAGTGTTGCCCGCCAGCAGTATCTGATGGCCGTTGCGGGGGCCCAGGCCGAGGACCGCAAGAGCGCCCAAGCGATGGTCGAGGCCGCCGCAGGGGTGGTGGGCCAAGTGGATGCAGTACTGCAAGATAGCCACCTGAGAGCTCCGCAAGGGGGCATAGTGTCGGCCATATACCCCACCGAGGGCGAGCTGGTAGGCGTGGGCACTCCGCTTGTGGAGATTGTCGATTTGGCGAGGGCCTATGCCGTGCTGATGGTACGCGAAGAGTTGATGCCAAGGTTTAGGGTTGGCAGCCGCTTTGAGGCCGCGGTGCCCGCCATTGGAGCCGAGCAAGTGGAGTTTGAGGTCTACTACATAGCCCCTCTGGGCAGCTATGCCACTTGGCGAGCCACTCGCCAGAGCGGTGGCTACGATATGCGCACCTTCGAGATTCACGCCCGACCAACCGAGCCAATCGAAGGGCTACGGGCAGGTATGTCGGTGCTCCTAACCCTACCCCACAGCGCCACCGAATTATGAGCCGAGGGAGCAAAGGGGGCGGTTTTGGCCACTGTTTTTGGCGCGAGGTCAGCAGGCTCGGCAGCCGACCACTTTATCGGGTGGTCTGCTTTGGTGTACCGCTATTTTGTGCCCTCTTTATGGCCACCATATTTGGCGACGGACAGATGACCGACCTACCCATAGGCGTTGTAGACCACGACTTTACAGCCTCCTCGCGCAAGGTTGTGCGCCACCTCGACTCGTCGCCCACGCTGGCCGTAGCGGAGCATTACACCTCGACCGAGGAGGCTCTGAGCGACCTTCGCAGGGGCCGCATTTACGGCTTTGTGGTCATTCCCCGCAACTTCGCCGACGATGCCGCAGCAGGCATAGGGCCCAAGATTGGCTACTACTACCAGTACGCCCTGCTGAGTGCAGGAGCTCAGGTGGCCACCTCGTTGGAGGTGATACTTAAAACTCTGGCCACCGAGCCCGTTGTGGTTGTGGCCTCGGCAATGGCCCTGCCGCCCGGCGAGATTGAGGCCCTGTTGATGCCCATAACAGCCGACTCGGAGCCACTGTTTAACCCCTCGTTAGACTACTCGGTCTATCTGTCGCTACCATTCTTTTTTGTTATGTTACAGATAGTTGTGCTACTGCTTACGGTCTACTCGGTTGGCGAGGAGATAAAGTTTGGCACAGCTGTCGAGTGGCTTTCGAGCGCAGGTGGCAATATTGGCAAGGCGGTGGTGGGCAAACTGCTGCCCCAAGCCCTTGCACTGTCGGCAATGGCCCTGCTTGGGGTGGCTATATTGAGCATTGGCGGAGCAGTGCCAATAGGCGAGAGGTGGCCGCTGACAGTGCTCTATGTGGTGCTGTTGGTCGTTGCAAGCCAGGCACTTGCACTGGCCATATTTGCAATATATCCCGCTATGGGGCTGACAATCAGTGTGGTGTCGATGGTGGGCTCGCTAGGGGCAACCCTGTGTGGCGTAACCTTTCCGCTGGGGGCAATGGCTCCCTTTGTGGAGCAGTTGGCTCTGGCGCTTCCCATACGCCACTTTATGTTGCTGTTGCAGGGCGAGCCCTATGCAATATCTGTCCCCTCGGCCGAGTGGCCACACATAGTGGCTCTGATGGCATTCGGTCTGCTACCACTGCCTCTACTTCCACGCCTGCGAAGGGCAATAATATCGCGCAAATATGAAGAGAAGATTGGTTAGTCGCACATCCCTGCTCACTCAGACCATCTATGACGAGATTAGGGGCATATCGCGCTCGTTGTCAACGGTTTTGGTACTACTGGGCGGAGTTGTAGCCTACGGGTTGCTCTACAACCTGCTCTATCGGCCAAACGTAGTAAACGAGGTGCCAACGGTGGTGGTAGACCTATCGCGCAGCGAGGCCTCGCGAAGGCTTACGGAGCTGATTGACGCCTCGCCCAGAGTGCATATTGTCGAGAGCCTCGACGACCTCCACTCGGCCCAACAAGCTGTGGCACAAGGCATTGCCGAGGGGGCCATATTGATACCCCACGACCTGGGCGAGCGGCTACACCGAGGCGAGCAGGCCCTATTTGTGGCCATAGGCTCTACCAACCAGTTCCTCAACTACGAGGCCATACAGAGCGGAGCTCTTGGGGCTATGCAGTTTGCCGACAGCCAGTTACGCGCCAATGCCGTAGCCCATCTGCCCGCCGACGTGGCGCAAAAGCTGCTACTGGCCAAGCCGATAGAGGTTGTGGGGGCAGCTCTCTACAATCCCACCCGAGGGTATGCCGACTATCTGATGCCTGCGGTGTTGGTGGCCATACTGTTCCAGACGATGCTGATGGCCATAGCCATTCGCACCGGTAGCGAGCGCGAGCGAAGGGGGCTCATTCACTACGCACGCCGAGGTACGGAGTGGTCGAGCGTGGCTATTGTGGTGATGGGCCGAGGAGTGGTCTATGTGGTGTTGTATGCCATTTTTGCGCTATTTCTATTGGGGTTGTTGCCTGTGGTGTTCGACCTGCCAAGATTGGGCAACCCACTAACAATCACCGCATTGATAGTGCCATTTCTGATAGCCACAGCCTTGCTCGGTCAAGCCTTTGGGCTGCTGTTTCGCGACAGCGAGGGGGCTCTGCTGCTGATAGCTTTCTTCTCGGTGGGGCTCTTGTTTCTATCGGGGATGTCCTACCCCACAACTCTGCTGCCACCCCTTTGGCGAGCCGTTCACTACATACTGCCCGCCCCCACAGCTATACTGGGCTACATCAAGGCAGCCTCGATGGGAGCCACCTCTGCCGAGGTCGGCACCCACATTGCAACCCTATGGGCCCAAGCCCTCGGCTACTTTGTCATAGCGGTGATAATGCTGCGCGCAACCCTGCGCCGAGTCGTAAACCAAGCGCTAAATGGGCAATAGTGGACCACACGATTTGGAAATCTCGCTACATTGGCCGATATTTGCAGCCTGAAAAGAGCAAAAGTTATGGAAGAGAGAGAGTATTTGGAGCACTACGAGCAGCGACTCGAAGCCTTAGTGGCATCGTTACAGGGTAGCGAGGGCCGCCTGATGGATATCGACGAGCTCGAAGAGCGTTGGCACGATATGGCCCCCGAGTATATGGCCGATGCGGTGTCGCAAATCAACAGCTACCCCGCCTTCACCCTGGCAGTACCCGCCTATGTGGGTATGGCCCTGGCAACCTGGTGGGACAAGAATTGGAATGCCCACAAAGCCACCACCTATGCCGACCTGAGCCGCCTGGGTGGAGGTTTTGACACCATCGACGAGTACATACTCAAAGCAGTCATTGGAGTTGAGCCCGAAAGCCCCGAGCGTGAAGAGATTGAAGAGTCGTTGCGCACGCTGGCCCATACGGTTATGACCGCCATAATGCACGAGGATATCGAAAAGCAGACCACCCGCGCATTCTATATCTTGGCTCGCTCGGCCCGAGTGATGTTCCGCGCAGGCGTAACCCTGCAACTCAAACGCCTCGGCTATCGCTACGAAAAAGTGCCCGTAACAGCACCTATCGTAAACTGACAACTGATAACTGATAACTAAAAAGATAGGGCTTCCGAGTTTCGGAAGCCCTATCTTTTAGCATCTGTCGGTACTTTTACCTCATCTTCACAAAGACCTCTATGGCCTGATACTCGGCCATACCCAGTGCATCGTAAAGGCGGGCAGTATTCTGGGTCCTATCCTCGGCCCTCTGCCAGAACTCCCTCTTGTCGGCTCCGGGGAAGGGCACAATGTCTTTCTGCGACAAGTGGCGGTAGATAGCGTGGCGTTTGGCAATAATCTCCTCGGGGCTCAGGGGCACAGCCATATCTACCATACCCAAGTTCCACTCCTGCCAAGCACCTCGGTAGAGCCAGATGTGGCACTCCTTGTTCCAATCCTCATCGGCAGTGCGGGCCATAGCCTCAAATACAGCCTCGGTACAAAGTCGGTGGGTACCGTGGGGATCGGTCAGGTCGCCAGCAACATAAACCTGGTGAGGTTTAACATTGTGGAGCAGGTCGATGATTATCTCGATGTCGGCCTCGGTCAGTTCACCCTTCTTGATACCGCCAGTCTCGTAGAAAGGCAGATTGAGGAAGTGGCAGTTGGTGCGGTCGTTAAGTCCCAGCGAGCGGCAAGCGGCCTTGGCCTCGGCACGACGTATGGCACCCTTAATGTCGAGCAGTGGTCGTGGCTCGGGCTGTCCCTTCACCTTATTTTTAATTATCTCTACCACCTCATCGTAGCGGTCGCCCAGGCCGAGTTCTTTGGCAGTGTCGAGGTTCTGCAACACCACGTCGTCATAGACAGCCACATTGCCCGACGTTTCGTAGGCAACGTGTACGTCGTGGCCCTGCTTAACCAGTCGGTGGAAGGTACCACCCATCGAGATTACATCGTCGTCGGGGTGAGGCGAGAAGATGATAACCCTCTTTGGATAGGGACTCGAACTTACGGGCCTTGTCGAGTCGTCGGCATTGGGTTTGCCACCGGGCCAGCCTGTAATGGTGTGCTGCAAGTCGTTGAACACGTCGATGTTAATCTGGTCATACGAGCCACGCACCTCGAGCAATTCGCCCAGCGAGTTTTGGATATAATCGTTGTAGGTGAGTTTCAAGATAGGCTTGCCCACTTTTTCGCAGAGCCACACCACAGCCTTGCGCACAAACTTGGGAGTCCAGTCGCACGAGCCCACCAGCCAGGGGGTCTGGCGACGTGTCAGCAGCGAGGCGGCATTCTCGTCGATATAGACTGCAATATTGGGGTGCTCTTGCAGCAACGATGCAGGCACAACACTCGAGCACTCGCCCTCAACGATATCCTTCACAGCCTGGGCCTTGTCCTCGCCCCAAGCCATCAGCAGTATCTGTTTGGCTTTCATAACGGTACCGATACCCAGCGTGATACCCATTCGGGGGGTGTTGCCGTCGCCAAAGAAGAGGCTCGACAGCACAGTGCGGGTATTGTGCGAGAGCTGCACCATACGGGTTTTGCTCTTGGGATTAACGCCTGTGTCGTTGAAGCCAATCTGTCCCTGTTCGCCCACGCCTACGACCATCAGGTCAATCTTGCTGGCCATCTTGTCGTAGATGGCGCAGTAACGCTCCAAGTCGGCCTTTTCGAGGTCGGCATCAATCAGATGCACATTTTCGGGCTTGATGTCGATATGATTAACCAACTCTTCGTGAATACGGTAGTTACGGCTCTGCTGCTCCTGTGCGGTGATGGGATAGAACTCGTCGAGCGAGTAGACCGATACTCTGCGGAAGCTAACCTCGCCACGCGCACAACGCTCGGCCAACTCGTGATAGAGGCCCACGGGTGTACGACCGGTGGTCAGGCCCAGTGCAAAGGTTTTCTCCTCCATACCATAGTCATCGACGGGGCTCTGGGTAAAGTCGTTGATGGCAGCGACAATCTTGTCGGCAATGGCTTTCACAGCCTCGCTATCCGAGGTGTAGACTTTGGTAGGAATTTTCTCGAAACGATGGATAATGTCATAGGGGGTTTCGTTCTCCCTAAGTCCGCCGTCTGCGGGCAGTACAGTTCTGGAAATCATAGCTGATATAGTGTGTGTTGTTAAAAATAATCTTGTGATTAGTCCCCAAATGTAGCAATTTTTGTACGAATGTGCAACCCACAACCTACACAAAAAGGGCCCGAGAGCCCTTTTTTACACGTTTTTGAGATTTTTGTGCGCTTTGTTCAGAGGCAACACCGCAGCTAATTCAACTGCGCTGCACTCTCGGCGGTGTGCTCCACGTCGCGAGCAAAGTTGGCCTTGATGAAGTCGGTAAGCCCAAAGTCGTGTTCGAGCTCCTCCAAGCTGAGGTCATCTACCCACTCAAAGAGCTGCAACCTCTCGCCCCCAAAGGCTACGCGGTCAGCAAACTCCTGCATCTTCTCGCGCATAATGTACATAGGTTTCCACGAGAGGCTATGGCCCACATTGTTGGCTGCATAGAACCAGTAGGGCGTGCCCACTCTGTCGAGCGAGGCGGCAATCTCTTTCGAGCCGAACATACGGGTGCCGAGGAGCGAAATCTTCTCATAGGGCACGTTGGTATCGGAGTTGCCGTGGAACATCATTATCGGGCAAGGGCTCTTGGCCCAGGTGAGCTTGCGACCATTGTCCATAATGGCACCGGCCATAGAGATAACGCCTGCGTAGTTGAAGTCGGCAGGCACCAGTCGGCGGGCAACCTCCCAGCCGTTGCAAATGGCATACTCGGCTTGACAGGCGGTAATAGCACCTGCACTCGAGCCCAAGACCACAATCTGCTCGGGATTGATAGCCAGCGACTTGGCATTGCGCACAACATAGCCCGTAGCGGCCAACAAATCTTCCGTTGCCACATCTACGGCATCTATGAGCATACGCCTTATGTCGAACATATTGCGCTCGACATCGGGCTCATCGACCAGCGGTTTGAGGCCCAGGCGGTAGTCGATAGCCACCACCTTCCACCCCTGCTCGGCAAAGGCCTCAAAGACGGGCACCTGCTCGGGCTCGTAGCGACTACCCGTAAGGAAAGCTCCGCCAAAGACAAAAATCAGACAGGGCTGCTCCTGCTCCGAGGCAGAGTAGTAGTCGAGCATCATATCCTGTCCTGCGTGGGTGGTGAAGGTATATGTCTTTTTCTCTATCTCGGTGGCCGAGCCACAGAGGGCCACCAGAGCGGCAGCCAACACAAGTACGAGTCTTTTCATAGTGTATCAGTAATGTTCCGTATCAGCCCTGCAAAGATAAAAAAACTATCCACAGGGCGAGCAGTTTTGCACACATTTTGTTCAGCCCTAAGCTATGTTCCGACCAACCAACTCTTTTTAACCAAATAAAGCATTTCAACCTTATGAGTACACCTAACGACAACAACACCACTGCTGCTGTGGCTCGTATGCCACACTTGGGCTACGAGCTTGGCTCGCTTGCGCCCCACCTGAGCCACGAGGCTATGGACTACCACTACAACAAACACCTCAAAGCCTATGTAGACCAGACCAACCGCCTGGTGCAGGGCACACGCTTCGAGGGGCACACGCTCGAAGAGATTGTCAAAGAGGCCGAGGGCCCTCTGTTCAACAATGCCGCTCAGGCGTGGAACCACACATTCTTTTTCGACACCCTCTCGCCCACCCCCAAGAAGGCTCCAACCGACCGACTGAAAGCCCTCATCGACCACTATTTCGGCTCGGTGGGACAGTTTTTGACCGACTTCAACAAGACCGCAATGGCGCTGTTCGGCTCGGGCTGGGTGTGGCTGGCTCAGGATAGCCACGACCGCCTGATGCTGCTCTCGACCCACAACGCCCAGACACCCCTGCGCGAAGAGCTCAATCCGCTACTGGTTGTAGATGTTTGGGAACACGCCTACTACATCGACTACCGCAATCGCAGGGCCGACTACCTCAACTCGGTGTGGGAGCTAATCGACTGGGCCATAGTCGAAAAGCGCCTGCGCTAATGCCTACCCGCACACCTACATACAACTTCATCCGTCACCCCCGCAATACTACGCCATTGCGGGGGTGCGTTTTTATATCGTCAGCCCCAAGTAACCACCCAAAGGCTGTGGGCTAAAAAATGGTGATATTTTTAATATAATTAAAAAAACTATTAGGAAACCTCGCAGAAAAGTAATAAATTTGCGCGCTATGAAACGTATATTAACCCATATCCTTACAGCAGCACTCTTGTTAGTGCTCGCACCCTCAATCTCTTATGCACAAGAGCAGAGAGTAACAGTCAATGGTACCGTTGTCGATGCCGACAGCGGCGAACCACTAATTGGTGTAACAGTCTTGACCGACACGATGCAAGGCGTATCGACCTCCTACGACGGCACCTACACCATCACCGCCAATGCAGGCCAGAGCCTCACGTTCTCCTATATGGGATACAAAGAGGTTGTCTGGACCATTCCCGCAGGGGCAGCCGAGGCACTCTACAACCTTTCGATGCAGAGCGACAGCGAGGTGCTCGAAGATGTTGTGGTGATTGCCTATGGTGTGCGTAAGAAGGGTACAGTGGCAGGCTCGGTATCGACCGTCAAAAGCGAGAAGATCGAGAACACCCCCACCGCAGCCTTTGACCAAGCGTTGCAGGGTCAGGTGGCAGGTCTGACCGTACTGTCCAACACGGGCGAGCCAAGTGCCGCAGCCACAATGACCATTCGTGGTACCAACTCTATCAACTCGGGTACCGCTCCACTGTACATCCTCGACGGTGTACCCATCTCGGCCAGCGACTTCAACACCATCAACCCTGCCGACATCGAGTCGCTCTCGGTGCTAAAAGATGCCTCATCGACCTCGATTTATGGTGCCAGGGCTGCCAATGGCGTTATTGTCATCACTACTAAGAAAGGTAAGGTGGCCGACCGCCCACGCATCGAGTATCGTATGCAGCTGGGCTTCTCGCAGGCCAACGACAACAACTGGGACCTGATGACCACCGCCGAGCGTATTCAGTACGAAAAGGAGATTGGACTCACCGCAGGGCAAAACTACCCCCTGTTGGAGCAGATTAGCGTAAACTGGATGGACGAGGTATTCAACTCTACCGCTCCATTGCAGAACTATGAGTTGTCGGTTTCGGGTGCAGACGAAAAGACCAACTACTACGTTTCGGGCGGCTTCTATAGCCAAGATGGTACTGCCGTAGGCTCGGGCTTTGAGCGTTTTTCGTTCAGGGCCAACTTGCAGCGCAAGGCTGCCGAGTGGCTCACCATAGGTACCAACACTATGCTCAACTATCAGCGCATCGAGCAGGCCGATGAGGGCTCGTATAACCTTGTAACCCCCATTTCGGCCGCAAGGTTTATGCTCCCCTACTGGAATCCCCGCAGGGCCGACGGCTCGCTCGCCTCGATTAGCGACGGCAGCTGGAAGGGCAACGGCCAGAACCCCCTCGAGTGGCTCGAGGCCAACCCCGTACACTATCAGAAATACAAAGTCATCACTACCGCCTTTGCCGAGGCCAAACCTATCGAGGGGCTTACGCTGCGTACCCAATTTGGCGTAGACTACTCGCACACCACCGGCTTTGGCGTGTCGTACCCAAGCTATGCCCCCAACCAAAATCAGGGCTCGGCATCGCGCAGCAGTACCGATGGCTACAACCTTACAATTACCAATACGGCCACCTATAACTTCGATATCGACAACCTGCACAACTTCACCATTCTGGCAGGTCAAGAGGGTATCGACTACCACTACGAGGCCTTCAGCCTGCTGACTCGTGGCCAGAACAACGACCGACTGACCAACATTTCGACCGGTACAAGGGCCACCTCGTGGGATGATACGACCGACTCGGACTACGGCTTTGTTTCGTTCTTCACCCGTGGCGAGTACAACTACGACCGCAAGTACTACGTAGAGTTGGCTCTGAGGGCCGACGGCTCGAGCCGCTTTGGTCGCAACAGCCGCTGGGCAGGTTTCTGGTCGCTGGGCTTTATGTGGGACCTCAGAAGAGAGGCCTTTATGGCAGGCACCTCGCACTGGCTGACCAATGCACAGGTGCAGCTCTCGACAGGTACGAGTGGCAACTCTACAATCCCCAACTATGAGCACTTGGCTCTGATAGGTGGCGGACTGGACTATGTCGATAACGCGGGCATTGGTCTGGCGCAACCCGGCAACGAGAACCTCAGCTGGGAGAAGCCCTGGACTACCAACCTGGCCTTCCACGCAGGCTTGTGGAATAGGGTAAATGCCGACTTGGAGCTCTACTACAAGCAGACCTCGGATATGTTGATGGAGGTACCTCTGCCCTACTCGACCAGTGGCTACGGCTACTATTGGGACAACGTGGGCGAGATGATAAATGCAGGTGTTGAGCTGAATGTAAATACTACACTGGTGGCTACCGACGACCTGCTGTGGAGCGTCAATGCCAACGTGTCGTACAACCACAACGAGATTACCGAGCTCTACAACAACGTAACCGAGTATGAGCGCTCGGGCACCAACACCAAGCTGGTGGTTGGTCACCCTCTGGGCGAGTTCTACATCAACCGCTACGCAGGCGTAAACCCCGCAAATGGCGACGCACTGTGGTATGACAAAAATGGCAACTTGACAACCGAGTTGCGCGACGACGACAAGGTATTGGTTGGCAAGACCTACATTGCACCTTGGCAGGGCGGTTTTGGTACCCAGTTGAGCTACAAGGGCTTGTCGCTGAGCGCCCAGTTTAGCTGGGTTGCCGACAGGTGGATGCTCAACAACGACCGCTACTTCGACGAGTCGAATGGTCGCTTTGCCAACTACAACCAGTCTAACCGACTGCTCGACAGGTGGAAAGAGCCTGGCGATGTGACCGACATCCCACGTCACGGCGAGTACACCGAGTTTGACAGCCGACTGCTCGAAGATGCTTCGTTCCTGAGGCTCAAAAATGTGATGCTCAGCTACACCCTGCCCACCGAGTGGAGCCGAGTGTTCAGTGGCGCACGCATCTATGCTCAGGCGCAGAACTTGCTCACTTGGACCCGCTTCTCGGGCCTCGATCCCGAGGGTACGACCAACATCTATGCAGCCCAGTATCCTATGGCTCGCCAGTACACCTTTGGTCTTGACCTAACCTTCTAAAATGCCGACTATGAAGATGATGATGAAAATGATAGCAAAGAGAGTAAAGATATTTGCAGTTGTGGCAGCCACAGCGCTGGCCACCACCTCGTGCCTCGACAAGATGCCCGGCTCGGCAATACCCGTAGACGAGGCTATGAAGAGCTATGAAGAGGCCGACCAGATAGTAACGGGTATCTATGGACTGATGAAGAGCTCGGCTCTGTGGAGCGGCCTTATCACCCTGCTGCCCGACATCCAGGCCGACCTGGTGTATGCCGTAGACGGCTACACCAACACCTACGGACAGCACTGGCAGTGGGACATCCGCTCGACCAACTCGGAGATTGAGGCCGTATACGCCTCGCTCTATGGCGTTATTGCCCAGTGTAACTTCTTCTTGGAGAGGGTTGATGAGGTCATTAGGTTGCAGACCGACGACGACCGTATCACTGCCCTCGAACAGTACACCGGCGAGGTCTATACCATTAGGGCCTTGTGCTACTCGGAGCTGCTGAAACTCTACTGCGAGGCCTACGACCCCGCCAGAGCCACCGAGCAGTTGGGCGTAGTATTGCGCAAGGGGTTCTCGGAGCAGGAGGAGGCCGTAAGGGCTTCGCTCTACGACTCTTATGAGTTTGTAGTGAAGGACTTGGAGAGAGCCGAGGAGATTCTGGACAAAGACTACGACCAGTATAGCAGCTACTATATGACCAATGGCGTAGCTCACGCTCTGCACGCAAGGGTAGCACTCTATATGCAGGACTGGGAGTCGGCAATCGAGCACTCGACAGCCGTAATAGACCACCCCAACGGGGCTTATGCTCTCTCGGCAGCCAACGTGGCCTATACAGCCGATATGAGCTACTTCGACTATATGTGGAACTACGACTTGGCAACCGAGGTGCTGTGGGAGATTGGCTTTACCCCCACTTCGTATGGTGGCGCGCTGGGTCAGGTGTTCCTGAACTTTACGACCGACTACTATTACTACTACCCCGACTACGTACCCGCCCAGTGGGTGCTCGACCTCTACTCGTCGGGCGACTTGCGCTACAACAGCTACTTTGCAACGCTCACTACGGGCCACACTCACGGTTTGACTTGGCCTCTGTTGGTTAAGTACTATGGCAACCAGCAGAACTTCATACCCAATATGATTTACCACGTCAATATGCCCAAGCCCTTCCGTCTGGCCGAGCAGTACCTGATTCGTGCCGAGGCTCTGTGCCGCAAGGAGAGCCCCGACTTTGCAAACGCCTCGAAGGACATTTCGGCTCTGCGCCAGACACGTCTGGCAAGTGGCGGCTCACTCTCGCTCACTGCCGACAACTACATAGAGCAGCTTGCCGACGAGAGGGTTAGGGAGCTCTATATGGAGGGCCACCGCCTGATAGACCTCAAACGTTGGGGCAAGCTCTACAACAATGGCGAGGGCTTTAAGCGTACTCCTCAGCTGAACTCGCTTGCCGAGGGCAGCTCGCTCGAAGTGAAGGCCGACCACCCCCTGTTTGTATGGCCCATCCCTCAGCACGAGATTGAGGCCCCTGGCTCGCAGGTGGCACCCAACGAGAGCAACAAAATTAGCGACTAACACCACACCATACCACATAGACAAACGGATATGAAACGCATACCTATTATATTATTGGCATTGGGCCTGATGATGGCTGCAACCACCTCGTGCGAGCAGCAGTATACCACCTACCAGGGGCCCGACTATATTATGTTTGCCGAGGCCGAGCAGTACTACCTCGTGTTGGAGGACCAAGAGTACTTTGGCGTGAAGGTTTCGGCTACACAGCCTGCGGACAAAGACCGCACCTTTGCGGTGGAGGTTATCGACAATGGTAGCAACGCCATTGAGGGTGTTCACTACCGACTGCTGTCTAATACGGTTACCATTCCTGCGGGCGAACTGGCTACCGAGGTAAAGGTAAAGGGATTGTATGAGAACCTAACCCCTACCGATTCGTTGGGCTTTGTGCTCCGTCTGGTGGTGCCCGAACAGAAGAAGTGGGACCTCTATGAGAATAGCACCGAGAGCAAGGTGGTGATGTACAAGAGTTGCCCCTATGACGTGAACGACTTTACGGGTTGGGCAATACTATCGTCGATGCTGCTGAGGGACTACCCGGGCGAGAACGCCTACTACCAGCGACTGGTCAAGACCGAGTTGCACCCCACAAAGGAGAACACCATCATCATCCGCGAGGCTTTCTATGACGGCTATGATGTTACACTCACCTTCAAGGGCGACGACCCCGAATTCCCGCTGGTGGAGATGGAGGCCGACCAAGTGTTGAGCGACGAGGCCTCGGTACTGGGTTGGGTGTTGGGCGACAACCATATTTTGGGCACCAACAGCCCCTACTACGACTCGTATTTCAACTCGTGCCAAAGGTTTGTAGTGCTCTGGTTGCAGGCATACGTCGAGGACTTGGGCGAGCCTGTGGGCACTATGGGCCACTTCTACAACATTATCGAGTGGATTAGCGACGAGGAGGCCGAGTCGATGCGCCCCGACTTCCAGTAAAGCACACATACACAATAGAATAAAAAGATATAAAGAGAGATATGAAAAGGAGTTATTTGAGTCTGTTGGCCGGCGCAGTGGTTGCAATGGCTTGGGTTATGACCGCTTGTCAAACCCCCGAGACCCCCGACGAGCCTGTTAACCCAGGCGATAAACCTGGCAACGAGGTGGTTGAGCCCAACTTCCCCGAGAAGATTGTGGCCAACGTAGCCCCTGGCGAGAGCTTTAAGTTCACTATCGAGCCCAATATGGATTGGGAGTTGAGTATTCCGCTCGAGGTGGCCAGCTACTTTAAGCTGCTCGATGGCGAGAGCTCGCGCTTTACGCTGTATGGCGAGGCCGGCAAGCACGAGATTACCGTTCAGGTGGCCGAGAAAGAGGAGTTCGATACCCCCAGGGTGTGTGTAGTAACCCTCAAGATGGATGGCCAGGAGCAGATTATTGCCGAGCTCACCAGAGCCGCCAAAGAGCGTAGTGTAGAGGCTTTTGCAGCCGAGTTTGACACCACCGAAGAGGCATTTGTCGAGAATGTCGAGGGAGGTTGGAGTTATAGCACCGAGGCTATGCAGAAGTTTGACTTTGTGTGGTGCAACAACCAGTGGATGCAGCGCTTGGCAGTGGATGCCAACTTTAAGTGGACCCTGCGTGGCGCACCCGAGTGGATGATTATCACCGCCCTGAACGACAAAGGCGAGAATAAGATATTTACGGGTAGCGGCAAGGCTGGCCGTACCGAGCTTTTTATTCGTATCGACGAGGAGCTCTACCCCCTGGCCGACGAGCAGTTTACCCTCTCGTTCTGCGACATCAGCGATGCCAATGGCGACGGCCAGATTACCGAAGATGACGTGCGCACCTTCGGCTCGCTCGAGGGTACCCTTGCAGGTTGCCAGAACGACTTGACCGTCGAGTTGGAAAGCACTATCAACTTCAACGACAAGGGCCTCTACTATCAGAGTATGAGTGGCTCGGAGTACGACATCGTAAATGCCACCATCAAGGCCCCCAAGGGCGCTGCAATCCACAAGGTTGCACTGCTGGCCGACGGTAGCGCCTCGGTAGAGGAGAGCGACACCGCTTGGGTGACCATTACCGAGGAGGAGTGGCCCGCCGAGTCGCAGGGCGTAGGTCTGTGGCTCCACCATTTTAGCATCGAGGTTGCCGAGAACACCATTCTGAGCGAGCGCTCGGCACAGATTATCATCCTGCCCAAGCCCGTAGCCGAGCAGTTGGGTGGCAAAGCCAACCTGATTGAGGGCGGTGCAATCAAAGAGCAGTATGCCCGGTATATCGCCTCGACCATCACTCAGGATGCCGTTTCGCTCGAGAACGACACCATTGTTCCCTACGAAGAAGGCGTTATGGCTGCCTTCAACGCCACGTTCCAAACTATGCCCGAGGGTATGTGGCCTTGGATGGGCGATTGGGCCGAGATTCCAAATGCTTACAAGCTGACCTACAAGTCGAATGAATCGACGGGCGATTTGGTATTCACCTTCCCATTTGAGAGCTACGAGATTTACGGCTTCGACGCCAAGACCAAGTATGAGGATACCGACAAGTGCTGGATTAGGATTGTGAAGGTAGATGACAACCCACGTGGCGAGGAGCACTGCTACAGGATTGAGATGCGCCTGGGCGAGGAGTACCCCAACACTCTGGCAGGCCCCGATGGCGAGAACGAGGCCACCTTTGTGTTCTACGATGCAAGCGGTGTTGCCTACGCAATGATCTACTGCGTTATGGATCCAACGCTATCGACCATCACCGGTGCCGAGGGCGATGTCAAGTTTGCCAACCCAACTGATGCAGCAACCAAAGGTGCTGTGTTAGAGGTGATGGCACCCGAGGATGAGAGCTACGACAAGGATATGGCCGCTCACGGCACATTGCAGTACCGCCTCTACCTCACCCCCAAGAGCAAGAGCATTGCCTTGATACTGCCCGAGTATGCTATGGTATGGTCGTACAACAGCGCCATCACCACCGAGCAGTCGGCCGACGGCAAGTACACCTACGTAAATGTCGATTCGGACAAGTCGGTAACGGGTAACATCAGCTATTACAAGCCCAACGACCCCGACAACTCCATTGCCGTACAGTTGCAGGTTGTCTATACTGTTGAGTAGAGAAACGGACACAAAGAACCCCAGACAAGAAAAAAAGCATAAATATATGAAACTAACACGATTGATTGCTACGTTGGCTATGGGCCTTGCTTTGTTGGCCACAAGCTGCACCAACGACAACGTCGAGCCCACCATTGGTGAGGGCTACGGCTATGTGCAGTTTAAGCTCTACAAGGCTGCCTCCTATCAGCCCACAGTTGCCAAGACCAGGGCCAGCGAGATTGTCGAGCAATTAGACCTGCTATCGCAGGCTCACAAGGTACAGGTTACCCTGCTCTTTGAGGGTACCACCATTACCCAAACCCTGACCATCAACCAACCCGAGGGCGACGCTGCCGAGTTTGGTATGCGCAGCGACAAGTTGCAGCTTCTCTCGGGCGAGTACCAGCTGATTGCCATTCAGCTCTACGATGCCGAGGACGAACTGATTTATGTCAATTCGCCCGAGCAGGAGAGCTCCTTCGAGGTGGTAGACAACGGCCTTACGGTACACGATATTACTGTGAATGTTGCACCCAAAGGTAGGGTTAGGTTTACCTTTGGCAAGGATGGCGGCTTTCTTGACAAGCGTGCCGTTAGTCGCACCTACACCTTTGACGAGGTGAAGAAGGTAGACCTCACTATCGAGCACACCATCACCGGCGAGCAGATAGAGATTGATGAGTTGAAGTGCGAGTTTGACATCCACTTCAACGAAGACGACGATGTGGCCGACGGCTACAAGACCTCATCGCTCAAATGCGACTCGCTGGTGTGGATACCCGCAGGCAGCTACAAAGTGGCCGCCTATGATGTCTACGATGCAAGCGGTGTGCTGCTCGAAAACAACAAGCGCCCTGCTCAGAGTACTTTTAGCGTGAGCGACAACGCCACCACCGAAGCCAAAGTGAAACTGACGCTCTACGAGGCCGACGAGTATATTCAGGACTACTATGCTCTGCGCGCCATTTGGGAGGCCCTCGATGGCCAGAACTGGTACTACGTTGGCGAGAACTTCAACAAGGGTGCCAACTGGAATTTCAACAAAGATGTAGACCTGTGGGGCGACCAACCCGGTGTCGAGCTCCACTCCAACGGTCGTGTGGCAAGGCTCGATATTAGCGAGTTTGCCTTCCGAGGCGATATGCCCGCAGCTTTGGGCCAACTGACCGAACTGGTAGAGCTCTATCTGGGCACCCACAACGACGCCAGCAACTCGACCTACGACCCCACCCTCGACCCCAACAAGTCGCTCTCGGAGAGGAGCCGCAACCGTATGGAGCTGCACGGCGAGTGGTTGCGCACAATCCACGTTCCTACACAGATGTCCGAGCCTTGCGCCAGAGCACTGGCCGAGCACGGCATAGAGATTGAGGCGACCAAACTCTACAAAGAGATGACCGAGAAGCAGATTTTCGATGCCAAAGGCCACCAGCGTACCATCCGCAAGATGGACACCTCGCACGGTAGGCTTAACAATGGTCTGCGCTCGCTGCCCAAAGAGATTGGCAATCTGAAAAAGTTGGAGTACCTATATATCGCCAACAGCGAGTTGAAGGAGCTGCCCGCCGAGGTGGCCCAGCTGACCGCTTGTACCGACTTGGAGATTTACAACTGCCCCAAGATGACCAAGTTCCCTATGGCAATAACCCAAATGCCCGAACTGGTATCGCTCAACCTCTCGAACAACGCCCAATGGTCGGCCGACGAGGTATTCAAAGGTATGAAGGCTCTGGCCGAGGGCCCCAGCAACGAGAAGATACAGATTCTCTACGCCCACCAGAACAACCTCAAAGAGCTGCCTGCCGAGTTTAGGAATATGAAGAAGATTGGTCTGCTCGACTTGGCCTACAACAAGATTGAGAAGCTGCACCCCCTGGGCAAAGAGGTCGCCCCCGTACAGCTATATCTCGACCACAACAACATTAGCGAGCTGCCCAAAGATGCCGATGGTTACTTCTGTGGCTACGACGATGCCGAGACACTCTCGTTCTCGTTCAACAAACTGACCAAGGTGCCCAATATCTTCTCGGCCGATGCTATCTACACCATCAAGAGCGTAGACTTCTCGGGCAACCAGATTACGGGCTTCGAGGGCGAAGAGGATGGCACCTACAAGGGTATAAAGGTAGATACCTTCACTCTGGCACAAAACCCTCTGGAACGCTATCCAAAGTGCTTGGCCGAGACCAACTCGCTGGTATCGTACATAATCCTTAGGGCTTGCCAGATTACAGAGATTCCTAAGGACTCGTTCACAAGCAGCTCGACAATTGACCTTATGTCGCTCGACCTGTCGTACAACTACCTGACCGACCTGCCCCGCGAGATGCACGCAGGCAATATGCCCTACCTCTATGGCGTAGACCTGTCGTTCAACTCGTTCAGCGAATTCCCATACGAGCCACTGGACAGCTCGGGCCTGACGGTGCTTGCAGTTCGCAGCCAGCGCGACAAAAACGGCAAGCGTACACTCAGGGAGTGGCCCACCGGTATCTTCCAGCACAAGGGTCTGAGGGGCCTCTACTTGGGCTCTAACGACCTGCGCAAGATTGAGGATACCATTTCGACGCTGATATACTACCTCGATATCAGCGACAACCCAAACATCATCTTCGACGCAGCCGACATCTGCTACGCGTGGATGAATGGTGCCTACATACTGATTTATGACAAGAGTCAAAACATTCTGAATTGCAGCTATATGCTCGAATAACCCACTTAATCACAATTTAAGAGAGAAAGATGAAGATGAAAAACGCAAGAGTATATATAGCAATGGTGGCAGCAGCCTTCGCAGCAGTGGGTTGCCAGCCCGACGTGAAAGTAGACTTTGGCACCTCAGCCGACAAAATTGAGATGGGTGCCGTAGGTGGCGTAGAGAGGGTTAAAATCGATGCTGAAGAGAACTGGATTGCCTCGACCGACAAGCCCTGGATTACCATTTCGCCCGCCAATGGTCGTGGCAGCCGAGAGTGTAGCATATCTATCGACTCGGCCCTGCTCGACACTCCACGTAGTGGCGAGGTGCTGATTGAGAACCTGGCCACCCACCAGACCAAGCGCATAAGCGTAAATCAGGAGGGTTTTGCCCACACAATCGAGTTGGAGGAGCCAGAGGTGAAGATTGCCAACTTCAAGGCCTATGGTCAGAGGAATTTCAGCGTGGTGGTTACGACCAACGTAGACTTCGACGTAGAGATTGACTCGAAGTGGCTCACCAATAAGAAATACGAGGTTGATTTGCCCCGAGGCAAGCGCCCCAGACAGGTGAAGATAGACTTTGAGTGGGATATCAACACCACCGCAAGCGAACGCACCGCAAGTGTGAACTTTGTGCCCAAAGAGGGCGAGGTTATGGCCCGTCAGGATGTATTGAAGGTGGTTCAGGCTGCCAGCGAGCCCATTGTCGAGAACACCCGTCAGGGCGACTCGGTGGCTCTGATAAGCATTCAGAGGGCTATGCAGACTATGTCGAGTTGGGATACGTCGGTGGCAATGGAGAACTGGAACAACGTGGTGCTCTGGGACGAGAGTATGAACGGCTACACCCCCGACAAGAAGGGCCGCGTTAAGTATGTCGAGTTCTTGCTCTTCAACACCAACGAGCCCCTGCCCTACGAGTTTAGGTATCTGACCGCTGCCGAGGAGATTTATATCTTTGGTAACGCCAATACCTTCTTGAAACACCTCGAACTGGGCGAGTCGATTACCGAGCTCACACAGCTCAAGAGGCTCACCGTAGGTAGCTATGGTCTTGACGATGTAGACAAGTCGCTGGCCAAGTTGAAGAATCTCGAGCACCTGAACCTCTGTGCCAACAACTTCAACACCGTGCCCGACGTGCTCACCAAAGAGAACTTCCCCAAGTTGCGCACACTCATTCTGAACGCCAACCAGAGGCACGCAATCTACGACCTGAGCAACGACACACGTCAGAACATTGGCGGTTTCTCGGAGGAGAAAGAGTTCCCCAAAGATTTGTTGCTGTGGAATTTGGACACTCTGGTACTGTCGGTAAACTACTTGCAGGGCCGTCTGCCCTCGTTTGACGACGACCCAAGTGTGCCCTACTACACCGACGAGGATAGGCGCAACTCGAATGACACACTGCCCGAGATGCTCGTAAACAAGGTTAAGAAGGTATCGCCCAACACCAAGCGACTGTCGATTAACCACAACCGACTGGTGGGCACCCTGCCCGACTGGTTGCTCTATCACCCCTCGTTGGACATTTGGGTACCATTCAGTCTGGTATTCCCCCAGGAGGGCAAAGACCGCGAGGGCAACTCGGCCGGTTTCAGCAACGAGCCCGTAAATCTCGACTACTACTACAAGCTCTACCCCTTCAAAAATCAGCCTACGGGCGATACGGGCGAAGAGTAGCAGAGTAGCCAAAGAGGAAACAGACAACGCAAGAGAGAGAGAAGAAGAAATACAACATACACAATAGCATAAAGAAAATTATGTTTATCAAGGCTAATAAATTTTTGATGGGTGCGACAATGGCCGTAGCACTTGTGCTGGGCGGCTGTGTGAACGAGATTGACACCGTACCCACACCCGAGCAGGAGCAGACACAACCTCAAAACCCATACGTCGAGGGCGAGCTGATTGTTAAGTTCTCGCCAGAGGTAGAGGCTATGCTCGATGCAGTAACCCGTAGCGGCGGAGCTGCAACCCGTAGCGGTATCCCCAGCTTTGACCAGGTGATGGAGACCGTAGGTGGCTACCAGTTGGAGAGGGTATTCCCCGTAGACAAGCGCACCGAGGAGCAGAGCCGTCAGAGGGGGCTGCACCTGTGGTATGTAGTCAGGTTTGAGGGCGAGAGCATAGATGCTGTGGCCCGTAAGTTTGAGGCGCTGGGCGAGGTGCAGAAGGTCAATCCCAACCGTCGCATCTATCGCGCCTACAACAGCAAGGCTATGCCCCTGCTGGTGAGCAATGCCGCCACCCGTTCGGCACTCAGTGGTGCGATAAACGACCCCCTGTTGGGTAAGCAGTGGAATCTGATTAACGAGGGTGATATGTTCCTCAAAGACGGCTACATCAAGTCGATTAAGGATGCCGATGTGCAGGTAGAGGGCGCTTGGCAGAAGAGTACGGGCAACTCGCAGGTGATTGTTGCAGTGCTCGACGAGGGCGTTTACTACAACCACCCCGACCTGAAAGCCAATATGTGGGTAAACGAGGGCGAGATTGAGTTCTCGACCAACGACAACGACGGCAACGGCTACGCTGGCGACCTGCACGGCTACAACTTTGTCAAGGGCACCGGTACCATCACTACCGACGATGCCTACGACAGTGGCCACGGCTCACACGTTGCAGGTGTTATTGCCGCAGTGAACAACAACGGCTTGGGCATCAGCTCTATTGCAGGTGGCAACGGCACTGCCGACTCGGGCGTGAAGATTATGTCGTGCCAGATTTTCTCGGGAGTTACGGGCAGTAGCGCACTGGCAGTATGCCGAGCAATCAAATATGCCGCCGACAATGGCGCAGTAGTGGCCCAGTGTAGCTGGGGCTACATTTCGGGCGAGGCCAACATCTACGACTGGAACGAGCAGGGCTTCCACACTCAGGAGGAGTGGGAGCAGGGCGCACCTCTGGAAAAAGAGGCCTTCGACTACTTTACCCACACCGCAGGCTCGGCCAATGGCCCCATTGAGGGTGGTATAGCAATCTTTGCAGCAGGCAACGAGAGCGCCCCTGCTGCAGGCTACCCCGGTGCTTCGGACTGGGCTGTGGCAGTAACCGCCACCTCGGCCGACTTTACCCCCGCCACCTACACCAACTACGGCAAAGGCTCGGTCATCGCAGCCCCTGGTGGCGACCAAGACTACTATTGGAACTATCAAAACGAGGGGCAGAACTATGGCGAAGAGGGTTGCATCCTCTCTACCCTGCCCTACAACATTAGCGAGAGCGGCTACGGCTATATGGAGGGTACCTCTATGGCTTGTCCTCACGTTTCGGGCGTGGCTGCGCTGGCCATTTCGTATGCTGCCGACAAGCGCATACACCTCAAAGCAACCGAGCTGCGCGAGTTGCTCATTGCCAAAGAGAACACTACCCCCATCGACGACTATATGACCGGCACCAAGATTTACCGCCGCTATGTAGCCGATATTGGCCCCATTCAGCCTATGTCGATGAACCTCGACAGCTATCGTGGCCAGATGGGTAACGGCCAGGTGAACGCCACCAAGCTGTTGGCAGCAATCGATGGCGTAGGCGTGCCTATGCGATTCCCCAACATCTATGTTGGCGAGGGGCAGAAGTGTGCCGTAGTGCCCGCCCACTACTTCGTTGGGGGAGAGCAGATGACCTTCAGTGTGACCATTGCCGACAGCCAGATAGCAAGTTGCAGTCAGGAGGGTGGCAAGTTGGTATTCGAGGGCTTGAAGAGTGGTACCACCACCGCAACCCTCATCGCCAAAGGCACCACCACCGAGCAGCACACCTTCACCATTACCGTAAGGAAGGGTGCCGACGGCAGCGGCTGGTTGTAGAGTTTATTTGCGAACTGATATAATACCATACAAGGCGATATGTTGTGGAGGCGAGTGGTATGTGGTGTGGTAGCTCTGGCGGTGGCAACGCTGTCGGCAGCCCACGCACAGCTGACCATAATTCCACAAAGCCGCATCAACCAAGTGGCCAACCCCACCACCGTAGGCGCAGACCAGATGGTCTTCGAGGGCGAAGGGGTGATAGAGATAGGCACCGTAAGCGAGGATTTGCCCCAGTGGAGCGGCTCTATCGGGTGGACCAACAAGGGCCAAAAACCCCTTGCCATAACCCGAGTGCAGAGCACGTGCAGTTGTGTGAAAGCCACCTTCGGCAAGCGCCCCATTGGTAGTGGCGAGCGAGGAGTTATTGAGGTTAGCTTTGTGCCCAAAGGGAGGATTGGCAGCGTAGAGCAGCGACTGATGGTCTACACCACCCTCTCCGACACCCACCCCACCGCAATAGTCCACCTGCGCGGCAGGGTAACCCCCTCGGCCGACCCAAGTGGGCTCTATCAACACTCTTGCGGTCCACTGCTGATGATGCAGAGTGCGGTCAGCTTTGCGGCCACCGAGGGTGTGCAGAGCGAGCGCATTGCTGTGATGAATGGCGGGGCGGCACCCCTGACCATAGGCCACGACGGCAGGCTCACAAGCCCCGAGCTAAGAGCCTACACCGAGCCCCAGACACTTGCCCCCGGGCAGGAGGGCGACTTGGTGATAGAGTACCGCCCAGCGGAGCAGAGCAAGGGTACTCCCCTGCTGCTCTACCTCAAGGGGCTGCAACTTGCACCACGCAAGCGACAGATTGAGGTCATACTGCGCACCGAGGAGTAGCCGTCAGGGGCAAGGAAAAGAAGAGAGAGAAAAAACAAAAAAACAAATAAACATTAGTTATGAGCAGATTTTTCAAAACATTAGTAGCAATGGCCGCAGGTCTGATGATGGCCGTAGGTTGTCAGCCCATTGAGGAGCCACAGGCACCACCTCAATTGGAAGTTACGCCCAACAATGTGGCCGGTAGTTGGAAATTGACCTATTGGATGGGCAAGCCTCTGGCAGAGGGTAGCTACGTCTACTTGGACCTCGTGCGCTCGGGCCGCACCTACACAATGTACCAGAATATGGACAGCCACTACACCCGCACCCTTACGGGCCGCTACTACATCGAGATTGACGAGATGGGCAAGGCCGTTATTCGTGGCAACTACGACCACGGCGTGGGCGAGTGGAACAACCGCTACATCGTAACGAGCCTCACTGCCAACGAGATGATTTGGCAGGCAGAGGGCAACCCCGAAGATGTGAGCACCTACAAACGTGCCGACATCCCTGCCGAGATTGCAGGCGCAGAGCAATAGGTAAATTGAAAGTTGAGAGTTATTTAAGGGCCTTAGGAACCTTAAAGTCCTTATAACTCCTATTGCTCTTATAGGATTTATAGGAGATATAGGACTGAATAGTGACAACTGAATAGCTTTCATCGGTGAGGATGAGAGTGGGAGCATCCGAATAGGATGCAAAAAATGATAATAGCACCAGACGGAAGTTTACTTCCAGAATGGTGCTATTATTGTTTGTTGTAAGCCCGTTAGGGTACCACTCCCAGACTCAACGCAAAGGCAATGCACTAAAAATTTTTGCGGAGCTTTTTATAAAAAGCGACAGTCCCCTCGCCGAAGGCAAAAAAAGCTACTCGGTGGCGAAGAGGTTGGCAAACCACTCGGGGGCGTGGCAGGGGCGGCGGGTGGTCGCGTTTACAAAGACCAGTTCGACAAAGCCCGTATTGACCAGTTGGCCCTCTTGGTTGTGAATTTCGTGGTCGAAGCGCAGGCGTGCCCCTTTGAGTTCGTGCATCTTGACCTTGATGGTCAGCAGGTCGTCGTAGCGGGCGGGGGTGAGGAACTTCATACCCACCTCGCGCACAGGCATCATCACACCACCATCCTCCATCATCTTGTATGTAAAGCCCTTAGTGCGGAGCAGCTCGGTACGGGCGTACTCGTAGTAGACTGGGTAGTTTGAGTGGTGAACAACGCCCATCTGGTCGGTCTCTTTGTACCTGACGCGGAGCTGAATATCCT
Organism: Rikenellaceae bacterium; assembly: GCA_015059945.1. Classification (GTDB taxonomy): domain Bacteria; phylum Bacteroidota; class Bacteroidia; order Bacteroidales; family Rikenellaceae; genus Tidjanibacter. The sequence continues at coordinate 78,915 of SUZJ01000006.1, read as the reverse complement.
GTTCGTAGATGATTTTGTCTTCCATAAATTCTGGCTTTATAACTTGTGGCCAAGCAGTTGCTCGGCTTGTTGTATATCTCCTTGTTCGATGAGCTTGCGTATTACCGACGAGCTGATTTTGCCCCCGTTGGGCAGGGTGAATGCCTCTGCCCTAAGGACCTCGAAGCCGTACTTGCTGCCCAACTGCTCGAAGTGGTCGGAGGGGATATCCCTATCGTGGCCAAAGCGGTGGTTGTAGCCTACCACCAGAGCCGCCATACCCAACTTATCCACAAGCAGGGAGCCTACAAACTGCTCGGCAGTGAGGGCAGCAAACTGCATAGTGAACTCCACCACCACAACCTCATCAATGCCCAGCGCATCAAGTAGTTGCAACTTGTGTTCGAGCGAGGTAAGCAGCCTAAACTCACTACCGCCACCTCGGGGCAGCACCTCGCGTGGGTGGGGCGAAAAGGTAACCACCACGCTACTACCCCCTATGCGCTCGGCCTCGCTCTGCACCCTCGCGAGCAGGGCTCGGTGGCCCAAGTGAACGCCATCAAACGACCCTATCGTAACGACAGGGCGCTCGATTGTGGGCAGGTTGTCAAAGCCGTAGTGGACACGCATCTTTTCTGGGTTATTAAAATTTTTTAATAATACAGTGGGATTAAATATCCGAGTTCTCCTGCTCCTTTACGAAGTAGGCCACTTTTTCGAGCAGGGTGGTAATGTCGTAGTTCTCGACCACAATGCCGAGGGGGAAGTTAAGCGGCTTGGAGGTGAAGTTGAGTACCCCCTTGATACCCGCATTTACGATAGGCACAACGGTCTGCTCGGCCTTGCTGGTGGGGCACGAGATAATGACAATGTTGATGTCCAACTCGGCCACCGATGCCTCAAAGTCATCCATCGACAGGCAAGGGATATCATCAATGGTGGTACCCACCTTTTCGGGGTCAATATCGAAGGCGGCCACAATTTTCAGCTTCAACCCCTTGCTGTTGAAGTACTTGGTAATGGCCTGTCCCAAGTGGCCCATACCTATAACGCCAATGTTCATTGGCTGCTGCGAGTCGAGAATGTCGCTTATAAAGTCGGCCAGCACCTTCACATCATAGCCCTTTTTGGTGTCACTCGAAAAGCCTATGAGCATCAAATCGCGCCTAACCTGCACAGCCGTAATGCCGTGCATACCGGCCAGCACGTGTGAGAAAATGTGGGTAATGCCCTGCTTTTGGCAGCGCAACAGGGTGCGACGGTACTCGCTCAGTCGCTCGACGGTCTTTTCGGGGAGTGAAGATATCTGTGGCATAAATCTCAGTAATTTTCGTTACGCGAACATCAACAAAGGTAATAATTTTTCTTAAATTTGTCGCTACAATACCTACGCGCTATGATAAAAGGAGTAATTTTCGATATGGACGGAGTGCTCGTAGACAATATGCGAGCCCACTTTGAGGCCTTTGCCGAGTTGGCCAAGCGATACCACATTACCGAGAGTCCCTGCAAAGATTTCGGCTCGCTCAATGGGCGTGGCAACGAAGATGTAATTCGTGCCCTCGTTCCTGCCGAGATTGTCGAAGCTCACGGAGTAGAGGCTCTGGGGCGCGAGAAAGAGGCCATCTATCGCCAGATTTTCGAGGCCACCATCGAGCCAAATGTCGGCCTTGTGGCGCTCTTGGAGGAGTTGGAGGCTGCCGGCATACCCTGCGCCGTAGGTTCATCGGGGCCGAGCGAGAATGTAGGGTTCGTGCTGCGCCACTGCGGTATTGAGCGTTTCTTTGCGGCCCGCATCAGTGGCGATATGGTTACCAAGTGCAAGCCCGATCCCGAGATTTTCCTCACCGCAGCCGACTGCTTGGGCCTCGAGCCCGAGGAGTGTTTGGTGTTTGAGGACGCCGTGTCGGGCATTATGGCAGCCCAAGCCGCAGGTATGAAGGTCGTGGCCCTCACCACCACCCACACTGCCGACGAGCTGTTGGCCAAAGTGAAGCCCGACCTTGTGGTACCCAACTTCGAGCCACTAACCCTCGCACAATTGCAAGCCCTTTAATCCTAATAAAAAACACCCCCCATTCTACCAAAATGGGGGGTGTTTGTATTTTGTCGTTAGACGTTCGACATTGGACGTTTGACTATCACTTCACCTCTATCGTGTAGTTGGGGCGGTAGTTGACCAGTGCCCACGAGTCATTGACCATTATGCCCTCCTCCTCGGTGAAGCTATAAGGCACCTGCAACAGTGGCGTAACCGAGCCGTTGAGCTCCGTCGTAAGGTCGCCCCCTGCAAACATTGCCGTAGCAAACAACCTCACAGCATCATAGGCCCTATATGCAAAGGTCGAAGGTTGGCGACCAAAGGCCGCAATAAACCTCCTATCAAAGGCCTTCACCGCCTCGTTGCCCCTATCGGCGTGGTAGTTGGTCAGGAAGCTCACATCCAACTTGAAGAGCAGGTTTTTGTCCATATTGCGGTAGCGAGCCCACTCGGCACTACCCACAACCCTCACGGGCACCCTATTGGTGCCATACTTGGGCTGGCGGCTATTCATAATAGAGCTAATAATTGCCAGACTGCGGTCGGTCTCTATCTCGTTGTCGGCCAGCACCACAAACAGGTTATCATCGACGGTCATCAGCTCCTCGATGGGCCTACTCTGCAACGAATCGACCTCGAAAGCCTCATTATAGATAACCTTGCCGTAGGGGTGGTCGCCAATAATATCGAGCATCTCGCGTTCCATATCTTGGTCTACCTTTGAGGTATAGACCATTATCACGTTGGTCGTAGGAGCAATCAGCCCCGCCAGTTTGTCGGCGCGGCTCGCAGCCGTTGGCGCCAAGCGGTAGAGGTGTCGGCCCTTGATGCTGTCGAGTTTGCTCGTAAGGGGCAGTACCACAGGCCTTTCTACGCTTGCCACAGCAGCCACATCTTCCTCGTACACTGGGCCCACAAAGAGGTCAATCTCGCCCCCTGCTACAGAGTCTTGGGCAATAATATCGGCCACCTGCTGGGGGTTGTGAGCCACGTCAAAGAGCCTCAAATCCATCGAGCGTCCCTCGGCCTTAATATCCTCGGCAGCCAGCAGCGCCCCCTGATAGAACTCCACAAAGTTGCCCCTCACCTTGCCGTGATTGGTCAGTGGCAGCATCATAGCCACCGTAAGCACCTGGTCGTCGAACTCTCTCAACACCATCTCGCCCTCGCCTGCAACATCTACGCTATCGGGCTCAATTGCGAGCAGTTGGTCTATCTCGCTTACCAACACCTCGGCCAAAGGCTCCACGTGTGCGTGGGCGCATTTGAGCACCTGGCCCGCGTGGATAACCTCCGGAAAGCCATTCTCCTCGGCCAGTACATCTACTCCCGAGCAGTGTTTAACTCCCAGCGAATAGAGCGTCTGGCCCGCCTCGACCACAAAGTACTCATAGACCATCGAAAGGCCATTGAGCAGCTCGGCAAATCGGCGGCTACTCCTCTCTATCTCGGGCAGTTGAGTCAGTCCCTTGGCACTCTTGCGCACATTGATTGTGCGTTTGGCGCTGATGTCGGTAATATCCACGCCCGAATTATCAACCACCAGAGTATCGAGCGAAATGGCATTGGCCACAGCCACATCAAACAAGCTCTCGCCACGACCTACGGCATACCTCTCGAAGCGTTTGTCGCCACGACGGGGCGCCAACTTAGTGGTACGCTCATAGCAAGGCACCCTCAGCACCCTACCCTCAACAAGCGAGTCGGTGGGGGCTATCTGGTTGGCCTGACACACCTCGCCACTCGAAAGCCCATAGATGGCCGCCACATCATCGATGCCCTGCTGAGCCCCAACGGTGTGGATGTAGTAGTTGTACGAGTCGATGCAGAGCACAACCTCCGAGCGCACCTGCTCTTGGGCCCACAAGGTACCCCCAACACCCCACAACAGGGTCGCAAGTGCGGTGAACAATATGCTCCTAATGCCTCTATTCATAAGCCTCTGTTTGTATCGTTTCGGTTAAACTCTTTCTCTTTACAGTTGTATTGCAGCGCCTTGTGGTGGGGCTACTTCATTTGTGTTTTGATGCGGCTAACCACCTGCTTGGTATCAAGCGTAAAGTTGCCGTTCATAATCCAGTCGTAGTACGAAGGCTCCTTGCGGAAAACCTCCTCTACGGCCACCCCTCTGTGTTTGCCAAAGTTGAAAACCTCAACATCCTTGTCGTTCAGCACAATACGGCCCGCATAATCGACATTGCGGGTGCGGCAGCTATACTCCGACAAGAAGTTGATATCGTTCTCCAAATCGGGATACTTGTCGAGCTGAGCTTTGAGTACCTCGTAAGTAGCCAGCGTGTCGGCCTCGGCCGAGTGGGCACCCTCCAAGTCCTGACCGCAGTAGAACTTATAGGCTGCCGACAGAGTGCGCTCCTCCTTTTTGTGGAAGATAGTCTGCACATCTACAAACTTGCGCTTCCTGAGGTCGATATCCACCCCCGCCCTCAGAAATTCCTCGGCCAGCATAGGGATATCAAACCTATTGGAGTTGAAACCACCCAGGTCGCACCCCTTGATATGCTCGGCCAACGACTTGGCAATCTGGCGGAACGTAGGTGCGTCGGCCACATCTGCGTCGGTAATGTGGTGAACAGCCGTAGCCTCCTCGGGGATGTGCATAGTCTGCCCTTGGTCATCGACAGGGCGTATGCGCCTTGTGCGAACAATGGGCTCTTCGCTATCGGGCATAACCTTCACCAGCGAAATCTCCACAATGCGGTCGGTAGCCACATCTATACCCGTAGTTTCGAGGTCGAGGAATACAATAGGATTTTTGAGGTTCAGTTTCATCGTTTATTCTCTCTGTATATCTGTGTGTTTTGCAGCACAATGCCCTATGCGTTAATCATCATAGGCATCAGCAGCATCAGAGTCTCGGCGCTCTGGGGCTCGTCGTAGATGGGTTTGAACACGCCTGCCCTTGTCGAGTCGGCCAGCTCAATCATAACACTTGGGGTGTCGATGTTCGAGAAGATATCAACCATATAGGTCGATTTGAAGCCGATGGTGATAGGCTGGCCCTCGTAGGCGCACGACAAGGTCTCGTAAGCCGAGTACGAGAAGTCGAGGTCTTTGGTAGCCAACTCAATCATATTGTTGGTAATCTTCAACTCCACAAGGTTGGTAGCCTGATTTGAGCAGACAGCCACACGTTTAATGGCGTTGAGCAGCTCGATGCGATCAACAATCACCTTGTTGGGGTTGGCAGTGGGGATAACTGCGTTGTAGTTGGGGTAAACGCCCTCAATAAGGCGGCACACCAGGGTGCTGTTCTTCAGCTGGAATACCACATTCTTCTTGTCAAAGCCCACCTTCACTGCATCATCCTCTTTGAGCAGCAGACCGCGCAACAGAGCTGCGGGCTTCTTGGGCAGGATGAACGACGAGGTTGCCTCTACCTGAGCAGCCTCGGCCGAGTACTTAACCAGTTTGTGAGCATCGGTGGCTACGAAGGTAACATTGCCAGGCACCAAGTTCACGAACACACCGTTCATCACGGGGCGCAGGTCGTCGTCGGCAGTAGCAAAGATGGTCTTGTTGATACCACAAATCATCATATCAACATCCATATCGAGCTCGGTTTTCTCGTCCGACAGCTCGGGCAGTGCGGGATAGCCCAGACCCGACGAGCCGGGAATCTTAATCGAACCGCTCTTCCAGTTTACCGAAATCTCCCAAGTATTCTCATCGGCCTCGATGGTCAGGGGCTGCTCCGAGAACTCTTTGAGCGAGTCGAGCATCAGTTTAACAGGTGCTGCGATGATACCCTCGCGCTCAACATTATCTACGGCGATAGTACTAACCAGAGTAGTTTCCAAGTCCGATGCAGTAACCTTCAACTGGCCATTTTTCAGGTCAAAGAGGAAGAAGTCGAGAATGGGAAGGGTGTTTTTGCTGCTAACCACCTTGCCGGTAGCCGAGAGCACCGAAAGCAGTGCCGACGAAGAGATTGTAAATTTCATAGTGTTGATTTTTATAGTTTTACGTTTGTTATTTGTCTTACCCAGCGGCCTTGTGTGCGCGCCCGCGTGTGGACATACGCATACATTACGCCTATTTAACCTCCAAATATATAAAAAAGAATTGAGAATCGAGAATTGAGAATTGAGAATTTTTACGATACAGTCAAAAAACTCATATCCTCCTTACGAAAACTAAACGAAAGTCCCAACTCGCAAGTCAGGACTTTCGTTTAGTTTTGGTGGACCCAGAGGGGCATGATCCCACGACCTTCGGATTATGAGTCCGCTGCTCTAACCAACTGAGCTATGGGTCCAACGCATTTTCAGCCCACAAAAGTAGTAAATAAATTCAAAATGCAAAATTCAAAATGCAAAATTGTGTCTATTCTACCTCATATGCGGTATGCGTATCTATTCTAACTACAACTGGGCAAGCCTATCAAGGGCCAGCTCTACCATCTGGCGCACAAAGGGCTTATAGTCGGTGTTCATATCTTTGACGGCACGCTGGGCAATGATGGTGCAGATAGTACCTGCCCTGTGGCCCATAAGTGCTGCCAAGCCGGCCAGTGCACTACTCTCCATCTCGAAGTTGGTGATGCGGCGGCCATTATAGTTGAAGCTCTCAATCTTCTCGTTCAACTTGGGGTCAGCAGGCGAGATGCGCACCCAGCGGCCCTGAGGACCATAAAATCCCGGAGCTGCGATAGTTACGCCATCAACAACTGCATCGGCAAAGTGGTCGAACAACTCTTTGCTGGCATCGACAAAGTATGGCGCAGGCAGCAGTGGGTTCCAACCTGTGTGCTCCACAAAAGCCTTCTCAAAGGCCAAGTCGCACACCTCGTTACGGCCGGCGTAGTAGTTCAGCAGACCATCGAAGCCTACCGAGGTGCGGGCAAAGACAAACGAACCCAGTGGAATGTCGGGCTGAATGGCTCCCGAGGTACCCAAGCGCAGCAGAGTAAGCTGTTTTTTGACGGGTTTCTCGGTGCGGCTCTCGAAGTCGATATTGGCCAGCGCATCGAGCTCGGTAACCACAATATCGATATTGTCGGTACCAATACCCGTAGAGATTGCGCTCATACGACGCCCCTTGTAGGTGCCTGTAACAGTACGGAATTCGCGGCTCTCGACGGTGCACTCGATATTGTCGAAATAGCTTGCAATCATATCCACACGACCGGGGTCGCCAACCAACATAACCACATCGGCCAGTTGCTCGGGGCGCAGGTGGAGGTGGAAGATAGAGCCATCAGCATTGATGATAAGCTCCGAAGATGGAATAACTCTCATAGTGGTATAAAATGTGTCTGTTTATTTTTTTGTTTGCTACTAAATTTGTAAATTTGTAAGGTCTGCGGTCCCTACCCCAGTAGGGCACTGCCGACTGACTAACTACAAAAATAGTGAAAAAATTGTATAATCGAACCTTAATTGCTATGAAAAAGAGTCAAGAGTTTGTTGTCAGCAACAAAGAGCGTTTCTTGGAGGAGCTTTTCGACCTGCTCCGTATCCCCTCTGTGAGTGCCCAGAGCGAGCACAAACCCGATATGGTACGCACTGCCGAGTGGCTGCGTGAGGCACTGCTCAAAGCGGGTGCCGACCGTGCCGAGGTTATGCCCACCGCAGGCAACCCTGTGGTCTATGCCGAAAAGATTATCGACCCCGCAAAGCCTACCGTAGTGGTCTATGGCCACTATGACGTGATGCCCGAGGACCCCAAGGACGAGTGGCTCACCGACCCCTTTGAGCCCGTAATCAAAGATGGCCGCATCTGGTGCCGCGGTGCCGACGACGACAAGGGCCAGCTCTATATGCACGCCAAAGCCTTCGAGGCTATGGTGGCTACGGGTGAGCTGCCTTGCAACGTGAAGTTTATGCTCGAGGGCGAGGAGGAGATTGGCTCACCCAGCCTCTACGCTTGGTGCGAGGAGAATAAGGAGCTCGTAAAGGGCGACATCATATTGGTTTCGGATACCAGTATGGTATCGTGGGAGCAGCCCTCGATTACCTGTGGTCTTAGGGGCTTGTGCTATATGCAGGTAGAGGTTACCGGCCCCGACAAAGACCTCCACTCGGGCCTCTTTGGTGGTGCTGTGGCCAACCCCGCAAACGTGTTGGCAAACCTTATCACCAAGCTGGTTGACGAGAATGGCCGCGTTACCATCCCCGGCTTCTACGACGACGTGAGGGAGCTGACCGAGCAGGAGCGCGTGGGCTTCAACAAGGCCCCCTACAACAAAGAGGAGTATATGAAAGGTGTTGGCGTAGAGGAGCTTGCAGGCGAGGCTGGCTATACCACCATCGAGCGTACTGGTGTGCGCCCCAGTCTGGATGTAAATGGTATTTGGGGTGGCTATACTCTTGAGGGTACCAAGACCATCATCCCCTCGAAGGCATCGGCCAAGATTTCGATGCGCCTTGTGCCCAATCAAGATTGGAAGAAGATTGCGGTGCTGTTTGAGGATTACTTCCGCCAGATTGCGCCCCCAACTGTTAAGGTTAAGGTAGAGGCTCTTCACGGTGGACAGCCCTACGTTTCGCCTACCGATATGAAGGCTTATAGGGCTGCCGAGGCTGCGGTGGAGGACACCTTTGGGGTTAAACCTCTGCCCTTCTACTCGGGTGGCAGTATTCCAATCGTCAGTGGCTTCGAGAGCATTTTGGGTATGAAGTCAATCTTGATTGGCTTTGGCCTGTCGAGGGATGCAATCCACTCGCCCAACGAGAGTTACGGCTTGGAGAACTTCTATCGCGGCATCGAGACCATCATCCGCTTCTACAAACACTTCGCCGAGTAAGCACACCCTACGGCAACAATGCAAACGCCCTGCTCAATGTGATTGAGCAGGGCGTTTTTTCAATTCTCAACTTATCCAATCGAGCAACTCCATTGGGTGGTCGATGATTGCCATAGGCGAGTGGGCGGCAAGCTCCTCGCGGGGGCGGAAGCCCCACGACACCCCCACCACATCTACCCCTGCATTGTGGGCGGTGAGCATATCTACATTCGAGTCGCCGACGTAGAGCACCTCTTCGGGGCGTAAACCCTCCAATTTGCCATTTTCGGCCGCTTTTTGGACCACATCGGCCACAATCTGGGGGTTGGGCTTTACGGGCACCCCTTCGCGCTGTCCAAAGACCGCCGCAAAGGTGGTCGAGCCGAAGTAGTGGGCCACCAACTTTTGGGTTGCGGCATCGTACTTGTTCGACGCAACGGCTACGGCCACTCCTCGGGCTGTAAGCTCGGCCAGTAGCTCCACCACCCCGTCGTAGGGGCGGCTCAAGTCGGCATTGTGGGCCTCGTAGTAGGGCATAAAGTGGCTGCGTATGTTGGCAATGTCGTCGGCCGAGCGGTGCTCGGGCGGCAGTGCGCGCTCAAAGAGCTTGGCCACGCCGTCGCCCACAAAGAAGCGGTAGGCCTCGGTTGGGTGGGGCTCAAAGCCACACGCCACCAGAGCCTGATTTACGGCCTGCGCAAGGTCGGCAATGGTGTTGAGCAGTGTGCCGTCGAGGTCAAAAATAACGAGTCGTTTCTGAGTCATAGCGCAAAGATAGGCAAAAAAAGCGAGAGGCCGAACAGCAATGTTCGACCTCTCGTGGGTTTTTCACCTCACACTATCTGCGCCCCTTATGCAGGGCACCAGTGGTGGGGTGTGGATTTTTGAGTGCTCCGATTATGCAAGCTCGGGCTCGTCACCCTCCTCAGTAGGCAGCTGGTAGCAGTAGGGCTCGTAGTAGTTGCCATCTGCGTCTACCCACAGGATGTGGATGTGGTAGCCTTTGCTCATCGAGTAGGTAATCTCAACCTCGTCGGTGAACACACCTGCACCGTAAACACCGGCAACCTCCATAGTCTCGTAGCCACCGTTAATCCAGCTGCTCAGCATATTCGAAACCTTAGCACTTGCCAACTGGGTGCCGTAAACATAGAACTTGTTCATCCAGCACTTAACAGCACCTGCACCGGGGGTAACCGAAATCTTAACCTCGGTCAAAGTGGGAACCTCGGGATCGGTCTGTGCGGTAACATTAACAATGGGTTTGGAAGCCTCCCAATCGGGGTTGATGGTAACGCCATCATCGAGGTACTGTTTGATAACATTAGCCTCGAAAGTGGTATCAACCTCGACAGCAACAGCTTTAACGGGAGCACCATTGGCGTCAAGACCACCTACAACCAGCATATAATCCTTGTTGAATGCGGGGAGATTGAGGGTGATGAAACCGTGCTCGTTGGCAGCGGGAGCCTCTTTGATGTAGTAGGTGTTATCGCTGTTGGTAGCCATAAAGAGCGAAGCCTCGTCAACCGAGCCCTTATAAGTACCTTTCCAACGAGAGTAGTTCGACGAGTTGTCGGCCCACTCGTAGTAAACTTTGCTCATATCGCCAGTCAGTTTGAACGAGTAGCTCAGACCATCGGCCGATTTCTGACCGTCGCTCAAAGTAAGAACAACGTCGCTGTAAGTAACCTGTTTGGTGGTAATAGAAGTTTTGAGCAACTGACCATATTTACCATCGGCATCAATCGAGATAGCTGCCAGATACATAGTAGTACCCTGTTTGAGCTGATTCTTCTGAACGTCGGTAGCCTCGTTAATCATAAGGGTAGGATTCATCCAATCCGACAAACCTGCCAACAGATTCTCAACAATAGCTGCATCGCCAGTCAAGTCTGCCATCTCCTCCTCGGTATACCACTTGTAGTAGGTCAAAACGGTACCCTCGGCAGGAGTCAGTTTACCAGCAACGGTGGTATAGTTGGTCTTCTCCTCATTTACAGCAAAGGTAGGAACGCCCTCGCCACCTGCGCTCAGAGCGGTAGTGGTGAACTCAACCTTCATCAGGTCGTCAACGGTAATCTCGGTAGGATCGGCTGCTGCATCCCAAGGCAGGATGTAGAGAGTGTAAGCGGTACCGGGAAGAACCTCCTGATACATAGTCTCTACAAGCGAGCCCTCGAAGCCCTCATCCTCGCAGTATACACCGAAGCTGAAGCCCCACTGAATATACATCAGAGCCTGTGCCAAGTCATCAGCAACGTTGTCGGCATACTGGCTCTCGTAGAGGTTCAGGTAGTAACCATCGTAACCACCCATAACTACTTTCAGGTCAACGTCGTTGAAGTAGGTCTTAACAACCTCTGCACTTGCAACCACATTCTTAAACTCAACATAAGTGAGGTTCTCCCAGTCGGGAGCATAGGTGGTAAAGTTCTGAGCAGCTGCCCAAATGATGTAGCTCTCGCCCATTTCCATCTGGGGCTCAACCCACTGCATCAGATCCATATCGAAGTAGACATTCATACTGCCATAGAGGTAGTTCAAGTCCATAGGCTCCTCGAAGTCTGCCAACATCTCCTGCATAGGCTGAACCTCGTAGTTCTCAACTGCGTTAGCCAACCACTCTGCGCTGAAACCCTCAGCAGGAGCGATACCGTAGTAGTAAGGCATAGCGTAGGTTTGGCCATAATCCTCTACAACCATAGTGTTGTGGATGTTGAAGGTACCATCGCCCAAGAGCTGGATGAACAGACCAAGCTCCGAAACCGAAACTTTAACCTTTGCAACAACAGCGCCTTTGTCGGTACCGGTAGCCAAAACTTTGATCCAACCCTCCTCGGCTGCGGTCTCGGTATCAACTACGTCGGCATACGAAGGAGCGGTAACTACAAGGTTCTTGCCATTGTACTCAACCTCCCAACCTGCGGGCTGGCTCAGAACGAATACCTCCGCAACCAACTCGGCAGCCAGTTTGATCTCCTGTACCTGATCGTTAGCGAAGTGGAGTTTACCCGACTTGATAGCAAACAGCATCTCGGGCTCCTCCTCTTTGGCCAAAGCAACGGTAATCTCCTCGCCACCTACCAGAGTGAAGGTAGCAGTACCAGCAGCCAAATCCTGGCTAACCTCGGTGAACATACCAGCGTCGCCACCTGCCAGAGGAGTCCAAGTCAGACCACCATCAAGGGTCATCTCGGTTACACCCTCCTCGTTAACGCGGAGCTGGATGTCTTTCATAGCCTCGGTAACAGCGTCGTTTACGTTGCCATTGATAACATCCATATCAACTACGGGAGTTGCGTGGTGCAGAGGATATTTGTTGCCCTCGGCATCTTTCAGGAAGTTAACAACGCCTTTCTCGTTGTACTGTGCCCAGTAGTAAACGCCGTTCTCCTCTTTTACGGTAACCATACCCTTGTAGTCCTGTTTGAACTGGGGGTAAACGGTAATCTCTTTACCATCCGACAGAGTCAGAACCCACTCGCCAGTGGCTTTCTGCTGTGCAGTGATAACCTTACCGATAGCTGCCTCCATAGTAGCCAACTGGTCAGCCAGCTCTTTGTCTTTTGCAGCCAACTCGGCATACTTCTCTGCCAAAGCAGCCTCGATCTCCTCAACGGTACCGTTAACAACAGCAAATTTGTCGTCAACCTCGTCAAGAATCTCGGTCTTTGCAGTTACAACCAGTGCTTGCAGAGCGGCAACCTCGGTATTTACTTTGGTCTCCAACTTTGCAACACGCTCCTCGAGCTCGGCCAAGTCGCCCTTAACACCGTCAAGGTCGCCTTTAACACTCTCGATCTCGTCGTAAATAGCGGTATCGTCATACTTACACGATACGCCCAACGCTGCAACGCCCATTACAGCAATAGCCATAGCTACGCTTGCATAAGCTTTCAGATTTGTAAAAATCCTTTTCATAGTTGTTTGTGTTTAGTTAATAAAATTGGTTAATTGTTTGAAGTTAATTGGTTGGTTTTGTTTAATAATTTTTGTGGTCGTTTTATCTGTTTGTTATTGGCATTTAGCTTATTGCAGCCCACTACATAGTTGCGTGGGGGTGAGCACCAAGTTTGTGTATGTCGATGGGTATCAGCTTAATGCCCTTAGCCTCGGCCTCGTCAAACCACTCGTTGAGGTCAATCCTCACGGGAGCCAGTTCGGGAACTACCACATCGGCAGCCTTCACTACCCTACTCTGGGCACCCCTTGCAACATTCAGCACAGCTGCCTGCTGGTTGCTCTGCTGGTTGCCCTTGGCGCTAACGTAGTGGTTGGCGTTGGGATAAATCTCCTCCAAGCTCTTGAAGCTGTTCTCCTTCTGGTTATAGATGAGGGTGTGCATCTTGGTAGGCAGGTCGTTGCCGTCGGCATCCTTACCCCAACCAATAGCCAGAGCCAGTGAGTAGCGGCCCTCTGCAACACGCTGGGTGAACGACTTGCGATAAGTAGACATATATGCGCCCTGGTTTACAAAGAAGGCATACATATCTTTGTACCAATAGTCGTAGCTACCGTCCCTACCAACAAGGTTGAGATTCTCGTACTGGTCGGCCGACAGAACTGCGTAGTACATCATATAGCAATCCTGTACGTTGTCGAACTGGTAGTACCAGTTGCCCTCCTCATCCTGAACGGTCGAGAGGCTAACCTCGGGGTTGGGGCCACCCACCAGAGGATCGGTAGTTGCCTCGGCAAACTTAATCTCGCCCAGCACACCATTCCAGTCCTCGGCAACATAGGCCACAACATAGCGGGTTGCGGGAGTAAAGGCAAACCACGAGTACTCGTCGCTACCATTGGGGGTTGCGGGCCAGTGGTTGGCATAGGTGTCGCCACCGTTGTAGGTACCACCATAGGTAGCAGCAATGAGCACCTCGCGGCTGGCATTCTCGGGTACGGGGAATGCTACATCGCCCTGAATGAAGGCAAAGTGGAACTGTGCGGTCTTATCGGGATTGAAGGTGAAGGCGGTCTTGATACCATCAACACCCAGAGTGGTCATCTCCAAGTTGATTTCGGCCTCGCAACTCTCGGGAGCATCGAGCACCAGAGCTTTGGTGGTGAAGGGCTCGCTGAACTCAACAGGAGCAATGTCGCTATACTGGTTCACAGCGGTATAGGCAATCACATACTCGGTCTCGGGGGCAACATCTACCATCCAAGTCTCAGAGCCGCTATCGGAGTCGCCCCACAGCTCGTCCTCATCAATGTCGTAGCGATACTTGTGGTTGTTCACACCCCAGCCATCGTTACGCAACTCAAGGCCCAGAGCTTTCAGCTGTGACTCGTCGGCATCTTTATAACCATCTGCAATATCTTTGCGCATAACCTTGAAGAACATAGCCCAGCTATTACGCTCGATAGTGTAGTTAATCCTAAACATCGAAGCGCCAATGTGGTCGGGGTCTACCTCTACGGTAGCCTTACCGGGCAGCCTCTCCTCGGGAGCCTGTTTGAGCGTAAATACGTTGCTCTGGAACTCGGTCGAGGGTGTTTCGTTAGCGTCGCAGCCAACTGCGGTAGCCATAATCTTAACATCGGTCGCTGCGCCAAAGTTTACATAGTAGCCCAAGTTATCTGGATTATCAACCGAGGGGGCATCGTAAACGGTGTTACGCATAAAGTCGATATACTGTTTGGGGCCATAGGTGTTGATATAGGGCATCAGATCGTCCTCGTTCGAGCACCAGTGGTAGATATACTTGGTGTCGGCATTGGGCAGGTGGGTAATCTGCATAGCGGTATAGTTGGTCTTAACCTCAATATCCACTTTGGGCTGACCAATCAGCTCCTCGCCGGTGGTCTTAACATAGCAGATAGACATATCGCCTGCCTGATTCTCCGAGCCATCCTTGTCGAAGCAGCCTACTGCCACGATAACATACTCACAGTCGGGAGCAACCTTGGCCTGGTCGTACTGCGAGTTGGCCCAGTCGAACTCTTTGTTATAAAACTCGTCACCCAACTGGTCGCTCGAGAAGGTGTAAGCACCTGCGCCCTGCGAGTTGAATACATAGCTCAGTATCCACTCCTCAATCTGGTCCTCGCTGGCCACCTCGGTTGCAGGGTCCATACCCTCCGAGCGCATCTGCTCGAAGAGCGAGTTGTACAGACGGCACAAGGGGAATACATCGAGCCTATACGAAGCTACATTTGCACCTGGGCGAGCCACAAACACAAAGTTCTTGTTCTCAACTCGTGTAACCTCCAAGCTCACACCATCGTCGGTAGCCTCAACCTTCTCAACCTCCCACTTGATGGGGGTAGGAATCTTGTCGGGCACCTGCACACCGTGGTTGGGGTCATCTCCGGGCTCGTCACCGGGCTCATCCCCGGGTTCATCACCGGGTTGGTCACCAGGCTCATCACCAGGCTCGTCGCCAGGGTTCTCACCAGGCTCCTCTGTATTGGGTTCGTCGGGTTTCTGCTTGTCGCAAGCGGTCAGCGACACAGCAAACATTGCCATCAGCGCAATAGCCATCAGTGCAAAAAGTTTTCTTTTCATAGTCATATTTATTTATAAGTTTTTTCAACTCTGTCATCAGACACTAATTAGCCAGGTACTTATAGTCCACCTCGCCATTATTGACATCACATACAGCCACGTTATTGACCGTACCTGTGCTGTCGATTACCATTGCATAAATCTGCAAGTTCTCTACCTTCCAGCCACCATCGCCAATAGCAAACTCGTAGCTCTTCTGAGCCTCGCTCTCGGCCTTCAATCGGCCCAGGCTGTCGCCCTTGTACGAGCCACTGAGCATCTGGCGCACAACGTGGCGATGGTTGTAGTCCTCAATCACCACCGAGCCGTCCAACTGGGGCGACTTGATGTTGTCCTCGACCACATATACAGCCACTCGGTAGTCGTCGGTGGTCTCGGCAAAGACCTTCACATCTACCTTACAGCTCTGTGCATCCTTATTGAAGGTGGTCTTGATAGCCACGTCAGAGTGGGCGCCATACTCCTCGGTCGAGCGGTCTATGGCCTCGCTCATTTCGCCAACATTGTCGGTCAGGCTGCCACCATCGCGCAGGTCTACAATAAACCAGGGGGTACCCGTAACCTTAAAGTCGTCGAGCAACTGGGTGGTAACGCCGATAGCCATTGGGTCGGTCACGTCATTGAGCTTCGAGTTGGCATCGTGGAAGCCCAAAACGTGCACAAAGCCCGAGTAGATGAAGTTGTTGGTCACGTTCAGCACAATATTGCGGTAGCCCTTGGGGCAGAACGAGCAACCCGTACCCGTCAGGTCCATCAGGCAGACGTGGCGCTCGAAACGCGAAACGTGGGGCCCTGGGGCAACATACTCGGTGGCGCTAACTGCCACACTATTGGACTGCACGCCATTGTAAACAGCATAGAACTCATAGTCGCCCTCGGCAGTGGTCTTAAACTCGGGCGCAGCAAGCTGCTCGCCACTGGTCTTGCACCACACCTGTGCTTTGGCACTAACATCCTCGCCGCCATAGCTCACCGTAAAGATTACGCTCTCTACACCATCGGCCACTACGCTCTCGGCACTGGCGCTCAACACTGGGCGCTCGACCTCCTCTTTGGGGCCGCAACCCACTGCCACCAGCATCACTGCCACCAGCATAGCGATATATCTCAAACAGTTCTTAATCATCTCTCTTGCAATACTTTTCCTCTCTAACAGAAAGGAGTTATGAGCCGTTTCTCAATTCTCAATTCTCAATTCTCAATTCTCAATTCTCAATTCTCAATCACATAGTCTACGCTCTCGCCCAGCTTGCACTCGGCAGCGTTATTGACAATATAGGCATCGCCATAGGCGCTCAGGGCAGCCACCACTACCCTCATATTCTCGGCAGGCCACTCGCCACCGAGCCGTTCAAACATACGAGTCTCGGTATACTCAACACCCACCTGCAACTTGGCACCCGAGGCCACCTTGTCGCCAAACATCTCGCCCGACGAGGCCTCAACCACCACGTTGTTGTGAACGTATGTGCCCGACACGCCCAACTGTGTATACTCAATTCCGTCTTCGAGCAAGAATATCATATAGCGGTACTTGGTGTTGGTGTTCGAGGTAATCTTGGCCGTAACCACAGCCTTACCCCCCTCTACACTACTCTCGATAGCCACACCACAAGTTGCGGGATAGTTGGTCAGCACATAGTCTATGCCGCTGAGAATAGCGCTCTTGGTGTGATTAACCTCATAGTCGGGAATGATGTTGAAGTTGAAGTTGGGCAGGCCGCTCATACCAAAATAGGTGTGGTAGGCCGTAGCCAGGGGGTGCTCCATTGGGTCGTCCATCTTGAAGTACTGGTGGAACGAGAGCACACTCATACGCCCAGGCACCTCCTCCTGAATAGCCTTGAGGTCGTAGCTCAGTGTGGGGCAATTCTGGCACCCCACCGAGGTAAACTGCAAGCCCACAAGCCTCTGGTAGTAATCCTTCTGCTCGCCATCGGCCACTGCTGGCACTACGGTAATCTTCACCTCATTGTCGGTAACAATATCGCCACTGCGGAAAATCTTTGCCTTGAAGGTATACTCACCCGGGGCGGTCGAAGTAAAGGTCGTAGTCCTATAGGGCATATAGACCTCTTCGCCATCGTAGGTGCGGATGAGTTGCAGGTTCTTGGCCTCGCTTACATCCTCCGAGCCATACATCAGCCTGAACTGCACCGCATCCTCGCCATCGGCAGCAATCTGGGTTTTGTCGGCAAACAGGCGCAACACACCCTCGGGAACGCTCTCCCAGGGCTCGGGCCCATCTTCGGGCTGCTCCACGGGGCCACACCCCACCATTGCAACCAGAGCCACAGCTACCAGCCAGCCATATTTAGCCAAATTCTTCATCATCAGTCTATTATTTATTACTCATTGAGCAAGTAGTCGGCGGTGCTACCCACAGCGCACACATTGGCGTTATCGACAATCACTCTGCCGCCCTCGACCTCGCGCAGTACAAATACCACTACCCTCAGTTTGCTTGGGTCGGCATTGCCCACACCCTCGATAGTCCAGCTCTTGGTCTGCTCGACACCCTCTTTGGCGCTGAACTTGCTATCCTTCTGCATAGTTATAAAGTTGGGCGACACAGCCACCACAACATCGTCATAGATGCCGTCCTCCTCGGTACCGCCATCGTACTTGAGGCCATTGCCCAGCAGAGCATAGCCCATATCGTAGTCGCCATCGGCAGTCGAGGTCATCGAAGCCTCAATCGAGATAGAGCCACCCGAGAGCGTAGCCTTCGAAATCTTAACACCACAAGTCGAGGGGTAGTCGATAATCTGTTTGCGCAGCAACTCAACCACCTCACTCTCGCTGTGAGTACCCTCAACCATATCGTTAAAGTCATAGATAACAGTGGGATAGCCACTACCGCCAAACCTACCAAGCATAACGCCACCCAGGTCGCTTGTACCCACAGGGATTGCAAATGGGTCGGTAGCAGTAGCCGCAGCGTGTACGGCCATCACAATCATCTGGTCGCCCCAGGGGCCATCGTATACCTTCTCAAAGGTGGTGGTCATATAGGGGCAGGCAGTACACCAAGTACCGGTCAGGTCGTAGACGCAAATCATCTGTTTGTATTTCTCGTACTGCACTCTGTTCTGGGCAGTTACAGTCACCGAGTTTTGGGTAGCAATGCCCTTGAAAGTTGCAGTAAACTCGAAGGTACCATTGATAATCGAGTTGAAGGTGGTAACCTTACGGCCCAGGCTCACATTCTCGGTTACGTTCTGGATATATACCTTCTTGGCATCATCGCCCACGCAGAGGTCGTTGCCAGCAGCATCGAGCACACGGAAAGTTGCCACATCCAGGCCATTAGCCTCGATAGTGGTCTTATCTACCTCGATAGTATAGGGTGCTGCACCAGCCTCGCCCGTAGTGGGATTCTCGGGGTCATTGGGGTTTGGCCCGTCGGGAGTGGGGCCCTCGGGGGTGCCGCAAGCTGCCATAGTCAGCGCAGCCGCACAACCCATCAGTATAGTAACAAAACGCTTCATTTGCTGTATATAATATATATTAAGGTGTAATCTTAACTGTTAAAACGAGGTAGAAATCGTAAGGTTGCCACCCGTAAACGCCTTCACAGTACGGCACACGCCACCCGAGCAAACCATACCCGAGCGGTTGCGGCCATAGCTAAAAGCAATGCGTGTGCGCGAAGCGGTATAGCTTGCGCCCACACTATAATAGTGCACCTTTGAGGTGCCGTGGTTGTACATATCGCTCACAAAGACGCTCCACTTGGGGGCCATATTGACCTCGACCAAGCCCGCCATCCAGTCCTTCATACCGTCGGCACTCGACAGGTATTGCAACTCGGCACGGGTAGAGAACTTGGGTGTGAACTTATAGAGCAGGTCGGCCACCACAATGTTGGACAGGCACCAGTTGTGATACATATCCTCACCCTGTTGCAGAGCCCACAGCAGCTGCATCTTCAGCTTACGGCTCACCTGTTTCTCTACGCCCACATTCACGTTGCGCCAGAGCAGTTCGCCCATCTGAGCCGTACCCTCCTCGCCAATGGCGTAGTAGGTCGATACGTTCAGATTGACCTTCATACCCCTCTTGCCACCAATGGCGCTGCCGCGACGGAAGTTGTAGTAGACGTCCAGCTGGCCGCCAATCTCGCCACTTGTCAGGTGGCCATCGGTGCTACCCACCTCGGGGATGTAGGGATTGAGGTTGGTGAGCATATACGAGTACTGGGCGCAGAGTGCAGGGGTGTAGTTGAGCGTATTGTTCGACTCAACCGACGCGTAGTTAATCTTCGAGCCCATCCACTCCATCCTGCGCAGAGTTAGATTGGCGCCCAAGCCACCACCGCTATAGCCCAGTTCGAGCAGTTGTGCATTGCCGTTGCGTTTCAGATAGTCGGCCTCGTCGGTTGGGTAATAGCCAAACCACTGGCCACCATTTACCCACTCGGCCTTGGCCACAAAGCCACTCTTCTCGAAATTCAGGCGGCCCGACCAGCCCGTAGTGGTTGGCGAGATGCCCTCCTCTTCCATATCGTACTTAATCTGCTCGTAGCGGCTCAGCAGCGACCCCTCAACGGCCAGCATTGTGCCCTGCCATCCGAGCAGCGACGAGAGCGAGAGCGACACATCGACACCCCTAACCTGAGTACCTGCCCACTCTACCACGCCCCTATCGCTGACACTCTTCCAATCGGAGCCCAAGCGAGGCATACCCCACAAGATGCGGGCTGCAAGAATGTCTTTGTAGTTATAGGCCAAGCGGGCACCCAGCAGGGCATTGTTGATACCCAGAGTGCGGTCGGCATAGGTGCGGAACAGCAGGCCACTACCAAACTGATCGTAGAAAGTGCCTGCTGTGAGCGAGAAGTCGTCGTCGGTCCACGACATATAGAAGTTCGACAGCTTATTGCCTTCGAGGTTGAGCGGATAGCCCACCAGAGCGGGTTGATAAGACTCGACCTGCAAGCCTGCCACCAAGTTGCCCTTATAGTAGTCGGCCTTCAGATAGCTGTTAGAGCCAAAGCTGCCATCGGGAACGTAGCAGCCGGGGTTTTGGGCATCTTCGAGGTAGTAAATCGAGTTATTCTCAAAGCTACCCGTCAGATAGCCACCCTGGTCGGCAGTCCCACCAAACTGTTGCGCACTTGCAGCAATTGGGATTATCAGTGCGAGTGCGGCAATCAGTATGTTTTTGCGTGTCATCTGTGAAGTTTTAAGGTTCGTGTTCTCTGTTATTCTTGTTTGGGTTGTTTTTGGCTCACTACTGCAATTTCTTGATTACGTCGATGAGCTCCTGCTCACTTCCGGGGGTGTAGCCGGTGTGCGAGTAGACAATCTTGCCATCCTTATCGACAACATAGACCTGGGGAGTAAACGACACGTTCATAGCACGCATAAACTCCTGGTTCTTGTCGTAGAGCAGAGTGTAGTCGCTCCAACCGTGGCCCTCGGCCAATGCGCGAGCCTGAGCGTTGAAACGAGCATCGTCGGTCGACACTGCCACCACCCTGAAATCGGCCTCGTCGAGCCAATCGGGCAGTACATCGTTGATGGCATCGAGCTCGCGGATACAGGGCTTGCAGGTAACTGCCCAGAACGAGATAATCATAGGGGTTTTGCCATCGACGAGCGAGCTGGTGTTTACCACCTCACCTTTGCCGTTCTCGACCTTAACCGAAGGAATCTGTGCCTGTGCCACCGAGCAAGCCAGAAGCACTACTGCTGCAAGAATAAACTTTTTCATAATCTTCTTTGATTGTTTATTTATGTTCGTTAGTTACTAATTTTCACTTATTTGCACCAATTTTGCGAAAAGAGAAAAACTACAATAATCTCGGCAAATATACTTATTTTTTCAAGTCCTCCAAACATTTCGCTCCCATTTTTATATATTATCGAAAAAAGTTGCCATTTGGGAGGGTTGGTGTTGCTGTTTCAAAAAAAATACCTATATTGCACCCGATATTTTGACGTAATGTGCACGAACCTAACTTCATTCGAAAAATTGGGAAGTCGCTTCGACAAATAGACAAACGCAGAATAACCGCAAAAAAGAAAAAATAATTAACTAACAACACATTAACAACAATGAAGAAAATTAAATTTTACGCCCTTTTGGCCCTCTGCGCTGCCGCAGTGGCAATGGTGGGTTGTGACGAACCAAACACCCCCGATGAGCCCATTGAGCCCACCGCCGAGGAGCTGCTCAAAGATGCGAGCCTGCGTCTGAAAGTTACCGCCACCAACATCGAAGATGCAACGGTGCAAATCAACTTCAACGTAGTAAACGAGTTGGCCTATCAGGTTGTACAGGCCGACCTCACCGCCGAGTACAAAGATGTTCCCACTGCCGAGGATATCTTTGCCAACGGCACCCCCATCGAACTGACCGAGGGTCAGTCGGTTGTAAGGCTCAACGTAACAGACCTCGAGCCCGACAGTGGCTACATCGTGTTTGTTGCAGGCCGTCTGGTAGTAGAGGACAAGACCTATGTATTCCCCGAGGTTGCAAAGGCTACCCTTATGACCTACGCCCAGCCCACTATGAGTGCTGAGGTTGTGTCGGTTGGTACCACTGCTGCCAAGTTTGCAATCACTTCGGCCCGCATTTCGCGCTACGCCTATCTGGTTTACCGCGTAAAAGATGGTCTGCCCGAAGTGACTCCCACTGCCGACATTATCTTTGCAACAGGTAAGTCGGGCGATATCAACGAGGCTAAACAGGAAGTTACGATTAACGCCCTGATGCCCAACAACGACTACGCCATCTACATCGCCGGTGAGGTGGCCGAGTTGGAGGAGTACTACGAAGAGGTGCTCATTCTGGATGGCATCAAGACTCAGGACTTCTCGGAGTCGTTCAAGATTCACAGCATAGACTACGCAAGCTTCAAGGTGGACATCAAGCTGCCCGACTCGTTGGCCGAGCTGAACCACATTGTGAAGTGGGGTTTGTGGGATTTGTACGCCTTCAACCTCAACCACAAGTTTGGTAAGAACGGACGTGCCGAGAGCTTTGCTAATTCTATCAACCTTCACGAGGACTACTACAACAACCAAATTAAGGAGAGTTGCTCGATGACCTTCGACAACAACTCCGCTTGGGTACTCGGTCCTGATGGCAAACCCGCCTACGACGAGGAGTATGGCACCTACTTGCAAGTACACTCGATTTTGGTACCCGGTCAGCCCAATATGCTTATGATGGGTGAGTATCGCTATGGCGACCACTACTGGTATGCCAACTTTACCGATGGTTACTATCAACCCTTGTTCCTCGAAGAGGAGTACAACGCCGCATGGGAGAAGGACTACAATGTATCATCTAACCAAGTACCTTGGTGGTATGGCTTTGCTGTACAGGAGTTGGTAACCAATACCCAGCCCGAGCCTTTCGATGGCACAGTCAATTGTGAGGTGCTTTTGTCGTCGGACAACAACAACACCAAAGCAAAACTGCGCTTTACCCCCACCGAAGATGTTGAGCAGTATTGTGTATTCGTAATTACCGAGGGTATGCGTCAGCAACTGCTGCCTTTGCTCGACAACGACGAGAAGTATATGCAGTGGTTTGTAACCTCTAACAGTGGTTTCAACGAGGGCGCAATCAGCCTGACCGGCCCCAAAGAGATGTACTTGGGCGAGGACTACTATGGCTCTGAGGAGGGTAGTTTCAGCTTTGTGAATGGTGTACTTACCGACAGAAATAGTGTATTCCACGCATATATCGTAGCAATGGCTGGTGGCGACAAAGATGGCGACGGCATTTGCGATGCTACCAAGCAGAGCTTCTACCACAAAGAGTTCAAACTTGGCGAGTTTAAGTTGCCCGCACCAGAGGTAACCGTAACCGTATTGGATTCTACACCCGACAAGGTGCGTTACCTCGTTAAGAAGACTGCTGCTTCGTCGCAGATTAAGCAGGCATACTACATCGCCAACTACGAGCGCGAGTGGCTCGGCGCAGCTTACCCCCCCGAGATGTTGCTCGACTACTATGGTAACCCCCTCAGCGCGGCCGACGTGGCTATGATTAACTCGGCTGACGGTCTTATCGTAGAGATTCCCAGCCGTCCCAATGCCGTAAACTACTTTGCGATGAAAGTCTACAATGGTGAGAGCAACCACTATTATACCGAGACTGTTAAGGCCGTTTCGGCAGTTACCGACCCCGCAAACAAAATCGAGTCGAACTACTTCACCTCGCTCGATGGCGACTGGACTGCCAAAGCAACCATTCTCTACAAAGCAGTCGTAGATGAGGATACCGGCGAGATTCAGGCCCTGACTTCGGAGAAAACCAGCAAGGTTACTATCGGTGCTCAGACCTATCCCGAGACTCTGCCCCAGTCGGTTTACGACACCTACGCACAGTTTGGCATCTCGAAGGAGGCTACCGACAACTACTACGCCGAGTTTACCGATGCTGTTGACCGCCACAACGAGGATGTTCGCAACCGCAACCAAGTAACTTGTGTAGGTTGGAGTTTCGACCTTACTGGCGAGGCAAAAGACAGCTATAAGTCGCCATTCGACCTGTTCTGTTCGGATACATACAATGGTTGGAGTAGCAATGCTCCCGTATACGACTTCGGTCCCAAATGGTACATCGAGTTCGACGCCGAGGGCAACGCTTGGGTACCCTTCAACGTGAATAGGTATATCCCCATGTCGTCGTGGACTACCACCAACACCGGTTGGGGCGAGTACGTTAACGAGTACCACATGGTTGCTTACGAGACTACCACCAGCGAGATGTACCCCTACTTGTGGGATGAGGAGGGCAACATTTTTGATGGCAAGTTCCCCGTAGAGATTTCGGCCGATGGCAACACCATCACCATCAAGCCCGTAGTTATTGGCGAGAAGAGCTACTATCCCAATATGGGTTCGGTACAGGATGAGTACTATTCTTCGTTTGCAGTCGCTTCGAGCATCATCTCGGATATCGTGCTGACTCGTGGCTACACCGCCGAGGCACAGCAGCAGAAGGTTGCAGGCAAGAAACAAATAGTGGAGAACCCCTACAAGGTAACTCCTGTAAGCCGCACCTACTCGCCCACCAACTTCACCACCCCCGTAACTATGCACGAGTTGGTAGAGCCCTACAAGATTCGCAGCGTAGAGGAGTGGGAGGCCACCGCACGCGAGCGCGTTCAGAGCGGTTTCTACAACCGTTAGTACAACGAGCGTAAAAGACTAAACATCAACGCCTTTCAGAAATCTTCCGCCCCACAAAAGGCGGAGGGTTTCTGTTCGGCTTTTTATAAAAAAGAAGCACCACAGACAAGACCAAAATGAAGCGACTTTTTATCACTCTGCTGGCCGTAATGTGTGGCCTCGGCCTTGCCAAGGCACAGATTTTGGTGGGCGGAGGAGCACTGACCGGTAGCGTCGAGTCGAACAGCATCTACTACTTCAACGACCCGGTGGTGGGCGAAGAGCTCGATGCCACCTTCGGCTCGAACAACCACATCAAAATCGACTACAACCGCGGCCGACTGTCGGCAGGTTTGCAGGGCGACATCTATCTGCCCGCCTTGCAGGGCTACGAGTTGCGCAACTATGGCGCAGCCGACCCCGCATTTGCCCTGGCGACCAAGTTTATCAGTTACAGGGGCGACAACTTTGGCCTCACGCTGGGCGACTTCTACGACCAGTTTGGCAACGGCCTTGTGTACCGCAGCTTTGAGGACCGCCAGTTGGGCCTTAACAACTCGACCGAGGGATTGAGGGCCACATTCAAGCCCACCGACTACCTGTCGCTCAAAGCCATTGTGGGCCGCCCGAGGCTCTACTTGGAGTATGCCGAGTCGCTGTTGGCAGGTGTGGATGCAAGTATGTGGCTCTCGGACGTGCTCGGTTGGAACGAGGCTATGATGGCCGTGGAGGCCAGCTATCTGATGCGCTACGAGTCGCTCGACAAGCAGGATATGGGCTTCGGTTGGAGGGGCCTCGAAACGCCTCTGCTCAACCTCTGGTCGGCCCGCACCTCGTTTGACTGGAAGGGTATGACGCTCAAAGCCGAGTATGCAGGCAAGAGTGCCGACTTGGGCTCGGTAGTTGCCGACCAAGCCAAACCCGGTACCGCACTGTTGGCCGAGGCAGGCTATACCAAAGGTACATTCAGTGTGATGGCCCAAACCAGGATTCTGAGCCGTATGAGCACTATGCTCTCGCTCTATGGCAGCGGCACGGGCAATATGCTCAACTATCTGCCTGCACTAACCCGCCAGCACACCTATATGTTGGCCAACTTGAACCCCTTGCAAGTGATTCCCGATGGCGAGATTGGCGCACAGGTGGATCTGTTCTACAAGATTCGCAACCGCAAGGTGAGGTACGATAGTTGGACACTGCACGCCAACTTCTCGACCGCCTACACCCTGCGCAGCGACCAAGCAATCACCAGGGAGAGGCTGATGTTTTGGAGGGACTTCAACTTCGATGTGGAGCGTCAGTGGAGCAGGGAGTGGAAGGCTACGTTCTTCTACTCGTTGCAGCAGTTTATTCCCCACAACGATATGGCTCACCCCGAGGTTTGCACGTCAAACATCTTCGTGGGCGACGTGAGCTACAAAATTAACAAGAAGAACTCGGTGCGCGTAGAGGCCCAGTACCTGCTCTCGAACGACTACGAGGGCGACTGGGTTGCTGCTCTGGTCGAGTTCAATATGGCCCCAAGGTGGAGTATCTTTGTGAGCGATATGTACAACCACCAGAGGCTCGAAAGGCGCCAGAACTACCACAATGGCGTAGAGAAGATTAACTATTACAGCGTGGGCGCAAGTTACACTCAGGGGCGCACCCGAGCACAGCTGAGCTATGGCCGCAACAGGGCAGGTATGGTCTGCTCGGGCGGTGTGTGTCGCTACTCGCCCGCCTACACAGGTCTGAACCTGATGCTCAGCACCTCGTTCTAAAAGGCCAAGCGTGTGGTAGTACACCAACAACGTAGAAACAACAAAAAACACAATAACCAACCGAATAGAGAGAGTATTAAAGAGATGAAAATCGTTAAGTATTTTGCACTGATGGTAGCCGCAGTGGCCACCCTGGTAAGTTGCGAGGGCCCCAACAATGGCGGCACCGATGTAACCGAGGGCACCTTCAAAGTAACTGCCTCGGCTACCACTATCTATGCCGACGGCAACGATACCGTTACGTTTACCGCAACCCTCGATGGCGTGCCCGTTGAGGCTGCCGAGGTAGAGGCCTACGATGCCAAAACCAACAACCTTGTGGTTGTGGATTTGACCAACCTGGTATTCAAGACCACCACCCCTGGCGAGTATGAGTTCTACTTTATGTATGGCGAAAACAAGTCGAACATCGTAAAAATCACTGCCGTAGATGCCAAGCTGAGCAAACTCGACCTGAGCGACGTAGAGGGCCAGGAGGGACTGTCGGTAGTGGCTACTTCGACCGTATTCCAGCGTGGCGAGGATGCCGTATTTATCATCGTGCGCAAGGATGGCAAGGTGGTTAACGATGCCAACAAGATTAAGTTCTACCTGAGCGGTAGCGACAATGTAGAGATTACCGATACCGACTTCGAGATGGTAGACTACGTTGATGCCAACGACGACCTCTACACCCTGCCCCAGTACACCCCTGCCGAGGTGGGTGTGAGGGATATTTGGGTTAGCTATGGTAGCGCCAACACCATTGACAAACCCATCCGCATCACCGCAGTAGACTTTGCAATCCCCAGCCGAGCAATCGACACCGACCCCGAGAACACCTCGTTCAAACGTCGCTCGCTGCTGAACCAGTTTACCGGTACAGGTTGTCCCAACTGCCCCTATATGTCGTCGGCTATCAAAGACCTGATGCAGGATGCCAACTACAACGACAAATTTGTGTTGGCCGCAGCCCACACCTACAACGGCGACCCCGAAGATGCCGAATACGCACTGTATCTCCAACCACCCTACACCACTCTGGCAAATGTGATGGGTGTAAATTCTTACCCCACCATTCTGCTCGATATGCATTATAGCTACGGCAACAATGGTCGCAGTGGCAACAAACAGAACATTATGAAATATATCGATGCCGCACAGCTCGAAGCAGCCAAAGCCGGTTTGTCGGCCCGTTCGTCGATTGAGGGTAGCACCGTTGTTGCCCGCCTGACCGTAAAGGCTCACCAGACTGGCGAATACTATGTGGGTGCTTGGTTGGTAGAGGATGGCATCAAGGCAACTCAGGCCAACAGTGCACAGATATATGACTACGACTTCGACATTCACGAGGCCGTTATCCGCATTGCCGACAGCCGCCACGACAGCGGTGGTCAGCTGCGCTATCGTGGCCACTCGGTGGGTAACTTGGAGGCAGGTCAGGTTGCCGACCACGTCTTTACTATGGAGCTCGACGATAAGTGGAATGCCGACAACTGCCGCCTGGTATTCTTCGTTACTGCCCAAGAGGATGCTGGCGTATATGTTGCCAACGCCGTTGAGACCTCGGCCCTGAACGCAACTATCGAGTTTGAGTACAAATAATCACTCGAGAGAGTTGTAACCAATAAACACACAAAATGGCTGTCCGCACTTAAAAGGGCAGCCATTTGTGTAGAGAGATATACCCCATAAGAAAAAACGCAAGACCTATGGCAGACAACTATTTAGAGAAGAAGATGGAGGACTACAAAGCCCAGCCCGCAAGCCGCACAAAGAGTGGGCACAAGCTGGGGCGACTATTGGAGAAAAACCGCAGCTACCGAGGCTACGACAACTCGTTTGTCGTGAGGGCCGACCAGCTGAGCCGCATAATCGAGGTGAATACCAAGATACCCTCGGCACGCAATCAGCAGGTGTTGCGTTTCAGACCCGTGCTGGCCGACGAGGCTCATAAGGTGCTGCCCTACATCAGGTTGGGCGGAGCGTTGCGCAACCTGCACCTGCCCTTTGAGGGCCACGAGCCCAGAGCCTTTGTGGTAATCTGCAACGCCAAGGCCGAGAGCGACCACTACGTCTGGATAGATTTGGGCATATCGGCCCAGAGTATGCTGTTGCAGGCCACCGAGATTGGTCTGGGTGGCATCTGCATTGGTGCCTTCGACCACGCAGGGCTGAAGGAGAGCTTGGGCCTTGAGTTGGAGCCACTGTTGGTGGTGGCCATAGGCAAGCCCGACGAAAAGATTGTGCTAACAACCATAGCCGAGGGCGACAACCACGACTACTGGCGCGACGAACAGGGGGTACACTATGTGCCCAAACTGAGTGCCGAAGAGATAACAATTAAGGGGTAAAGAGTGGCCATAAGTGGTCAAAAGTGGCCAATTGGACAAAAAAATGGGCCATTTGTTGCAAACCACGACAAATTTGTTAAATTTGTAGCGCCACACAAAATGTAAAACACAAAACAAACACATAAATAATTTACGCTATGAAGAAAACCTTGGTTGACCTCTTTGAAGAGTCTATCGCAAAGTATCCTAACAACGTATTTCTGAAAGAGAAAATCGGTAAAGAGTGGATTGATACCACCTACGCACAGGTGCGCGATCAGGTTTACGAGATTGGTGCCGGTTTGGTCAAACTGGGTGTAGCACCCAAAGATAATATGGCACTGCTGTCGGAGGGCCGCAATCTGTGGATTATCTCGGAGCTGGCAATGTTCTACGCAGGCGCTGCCAACGTGCCCCTGTCGATTAAGCTCGAAGAGAGCAACGACCTTACTTTCCGTCTGAAACACTCGGATACCAAATTCATAATCGTATCGAAAGGCCAGTTGCCCAAAATCCGTCGCATCATCGACGAGCTGCCTCTGGTAGAGAAAGTTATCGTACTCGATCCCATTGACGACTATCAGGCCAAAGAGGTGTCGTTGCAGAGCGTTATCGAGCTGGGCCGCGAGTTGCTCGCTGAGGACAAAGAGGGCTTCTTGAAGATTGGTCAGGCTATCCAGAACGACGACCTGGCAACCATCACCTACACCAGCGGTACCACCGCCGACCCCAAAGGCGTATGTCTGTCGCACCGCAACTACACCGCCAATGTTGAGCAGGCACTTACGCTGATGGATATCGACGAGACTTGGCGCACACTGATTATCCTGCCTCTGGACCACTGCTTCGCACACGTTGTGGGCTTCTATATCTTTATGCACAAGGGCGCACAGGTGGCTACCGTACAGAACGGCCGCACCGGCAAAGAGACCCTGCGCAACATTCCTCTGAACATCAAAGAGGTTAAACCCCACATCATCCTGAGTGTGCCTACTCTGGCTAAGAACTTCAAAAAAAATATCGAAAACAGCATCAAGGCCAAAGGTAAAGTGGTTGAGACACTCTACAACTGGGGCCTCAAAAATGCTATTGCCTACAATGGCGACAGCGACAAAGAGCGCGGCAAGGGTTTGAAGGCTCTGCGCAAACCTCTGGTTTGGCTGTTCGACAAGGTTATCTTCTCGAAAGTGAGGGAGGCCTTTGGTGGCGAGCTGAGATTCTTTGTGGGCGGTGGTGCACTGCTTGACAAAGAGTTGCAGGTATTCTTTATGGCAGTAGGTATGCCTATGTTCCAGGGCTACGGCTTGAGCGAGGCTACCCCCGTAATCTCGTCGAATGGTCCCCGCAGGTACCAGTTCGGTTCGAGCGGTGTGATGGTTAAACCCTTCGAGATGAAGATTTGCGACACCGAGGGCAACGAGCTTCCCGAGGGCGAAAAGGGCGAGATGGTCTGCAAAGGCGAGAACGTGATGATGGGCTACTGGAAAAACGACAAG
Source organism: Rikenellaceae bacterium (assembly GCA_015059945.1). Classification (GTDB taxonomy): domain Bacteria; phylum Bacteroidota; class Bacteroidia; order Bacteroidales; family Rikenellaceae; genus Tidjanibacter. The sequence goes on along the minus strand of SUZJ01000006.1, from coordinate 48,934 downwards.
TCGACCGCCGACACCGTCAAAGACGGCTGGCTCTACACCGGTGATATGGGTGCCATCAAGGGCGACCTGCTCTATGTTTACGGCCGTTTCAAGAGCCTGCTGATTGCTGCCGATGGCGAGAAATACTGCCCCGAGGGCATCGAGGAGGCATACGTTTCGACATCGAAGTTTATTGACCACGCAATCCTGCACAACAATCAGGACCCCTACACCACCCTGCTTATTTCGCCCAACAAAGAGGCTATGAAGGCAGCTCTGGCTCCTCTGAAGCTCTCGATTGACAGCGAGGAGGGCCAGCGCAAGATTATTGAGCTGGTGCAGAAAGACCTGAACGAGTACAAGAAAGGTGGCAAGTACGAAGGTCAGTTCCCCGAGCGCTGGTTGCCCGCAACCTTTGCTCTGCTTGACGAGCCCTTCACCGAGCAGAACCACCTTATCAACTCGACTATGAAGGTCGTAAGGGGCAAGGTAGAGGAGCACTTTGCCGACCGCCTCAACGCTATGTACACCCCCGAGGGTAAGGACATCTACTACAACGTAGGCAAATTCTAAGCCACTCGGCAAAGGTATAATAGACCAAAGAAAAGGCCCCAAGAGAAAGATTCTGCTCCGAGGGGCCTTTCTTTGTATGGTTACGGCACTATTATTGGTATAAAATGTGGCCAAAATGGGGCTCTGGTGTAACAAATAAGGAAAAAAAACGTACATTTGTAGAGGATTTTCAATAATCCGATTACTGAGTTTATATATAAGACCAACTATTCATTAAGGAAGAAAGACAATGAGAACAACAGACTTCCCCGTGAGGGCACATTCTGACAACAACGATTTCAATCGTGAAGATTCAAAGAGTTCTAATGAGGCTTACAAGTCGTTCATCAAAGACCGACGTGCCCGTACCGGCGGCCACAATCAGGCCCTCTACTCGACCAACTCGCACAATGGCGAGAGCAGCAGAGAGCCACAAGGCGAGCGTCGCCACTCCTACAATCCCAATTTTACGAGGGACAATCGACTGACAGACTTCAACCGACACCAAAACGACTCGACTCGTGGCGAAAGGAGCTATGGCCGCAGCAATTATGGCGAGCGCAGCTTTAATAACCGCGAGGAGCGAGGTGGCTACAACCGCGAGCGCAACTACAATCGCACCGAGAGTGGTTACAATCGCGAGGGTGGATACAACCGCGAAGAGAGGAATTTCAACCGCGAGGGCGGCTATAACAAAGAGCGCAACTACAACCGCACCGAGGGTGGTTACAACCGCGAGCGCAACTACAATCGCGAGGGTGGCAACTACAATAATCGTGAGGAACGCAGTTTCAACCGCGAGGAGCGTAGCTTCAACAGCGACCGCCGAGCCTTCGGTGGAGAGCGCAAGCAGTTTGGCGAGCGTAAACCCTTCGGTGAGCGCAAACAATTTGGCGACCGCAAGCCCTACGGCGACCGCAAGCCCCGTTTTGAGAAGCGAGAGCCCAAGGCTATGGTCAATACCGCCAACCACTACACTCTCGACAACTATCCCAGCTACGATGCACCCAAGCAGAGCGAGGCTATCCGCCTGAACCGCTACATCTCTATGTCGGGCATCTGCTCGCGCAGGGAGGCCGACGAGTACATCACTTCGGGAGCCATCACCGTCAATGGCGTTACGGTGACCGAGTTGGGCAGCAAAGTTATGCCTGGTGATGTGGTATGCTACAATGGTCAGCAAATCCAGAACGAGAAGAAAGTATATATCGTTATGAACAAGCCCAAAGGGTTTGTTACCACTCTCGACGACCCCCACGCCGACAAGAGCGTAATGGACTTGGTGAAGAACGCCTGCAACGAGCGCATATATCCCGTAGGCCGTCTGGACAAGAATAGTGTGGGCGTACTGCTGCTCACCAACGATGGCGACTTGGCCAAAAAGCTCACCCACCCCACCTACGAGAAGAAGAAAATCTATCAGGTGAGCCTCGACAAACGTCTGGAGCGCAGCGATATGGAGCGTCTGATTATGGGCATCACGCTCGAAGATGGCGAGATTGCAGCCGACGACATCTGCTATGTAGAGGATCCCAAGATGAAAAATGCTGTGGGTATTGAAATTCACTCGGGCCGCAACCGTATCGTTAGGCGTATGTTTGAGCACGTTGGCTACCGCGTGGGCAAGCTCGACAGGGTTTACTTCGCAGGTCTAACGAAGCAGAAGCTCAAACGTGGCGAGTGGCGTTTCCTTACCGACAAAGAGGTTAGCCTTCTCAAATCGGGCAACTACGAGTAGTAGAAGAGAGAGGGAGCAACTATCTCGGACAAAAGATAAGAGCACAAAGACCTAAATGGGGTGGAGGAGATTGCCAAACTGACACAGCACAGAGGCAATACCTACCACCCCGATTGCGTTAAAATAACCACAACATACAACAAAGCAATGAAACCGATTAGTAGCATAGCCAAAAAAATGGTGGCACTGGCAGTGGCAGCAGTGGTCTATATGGCAACGGCTGTGCCCGCAGTGGCCAAAAAGATTGAGGACCCACAAGCCCCCGGGCGCAAGAGTGTGGGACTGGTATTGAGCGGTGGTGGCGCCAAAGGTGCTGCCCAATTGCGCGTTATCAAAGCCATCGAAGAAGCAGGCATACCTATCGACTACATTGCGGGCACCAGTATTGGCTCAATCATAGGTGGCCTCTATGCCGTAGGCTACACCGTAGAGGAGATTGAAGAGTTGTTTACCACGATGGACTGGTTTGACGTCTTTACCGACCGCCGAGCACGCGACCAGCAGCTCTTTGCCAACAAGCAGAAAGACGACACCTATATGTTCGACATAATGCTCTCGACCGACGATATTTCGTTGCCGAGCGGTATTGTCAGGGGCGACAAGTTTATGGACCAGTTGAACGAGCTATTGCTCGGCTACCAGAATATGGAGTCATTCGACGACCTGCCCATACCCTTTGCCTGTGTGTCGTATGATATGAACACAGGCAGCGAGTATGTGGCTCGTGGGGGCAACTTGGCGGTGGCCATTAGGGCGAGTATGTCTATCCCCGGAGTCTTTACCCCCGTCAAGTACAAAGATATGATGTTGGTCGATGGCGGTGTGTACAACAACTTTCCCGTAGACGTAATTCGTGATATGGGTGCCGACATTGTCATAGGCGTAGACCTTGCCGACGGAATCCGCACCGACAAGGATTTGGAGAATATGGTAATCATATTTGAGCAGATAACCACCTTCTTGGGACGCGACAAGTTCGAGGCCAACAAGTCGGACTGCGACTACTACATCCACCCCGAGGTGGCCCCCTACTCGGCCGCCAGTTTCTCGACCGAGGCAGTAGACTCGCTGGTTATGCGTGGCCAGAGGGAGGCCGATGCCCACCGCGACGGTCTGTGGGCACTGCGCAAGGATATTGGTCTGCCCGAAGGGTATATGCCCCCCAAGCGCGAGAGGCACTATTCGAGCGACACCCCGCTGCGCATTGGTGCCATACATCTTAGGGGCTTCAACAATATGGAGCAGAAGATGATAACCAAGTATCTCGACCTGAAGCCCTACACCACCGTAACTCGCAAAGAGTTCAACCGCCACATCGAGCAGGTGCGCAACCTCGGCGGGTTTGACTTTGTCAAGTACAGCCTTATGCACAACGCCCCCTACGACCTGACCATTGGCGTAGACAACAAGCGCAACGCGATGGTAAACGTAGGCTTCCGCTTCGACTCGCACGAGTTGGCAGCCCTGTTGCTCAATACCGAGATGACACTGATGGGCAACTCGTTCAAGCCCCGCATTGGCCTTACGACACGTCTGAGCCAGAGCCCCTACGTAAAGCTGAGCGCATCGAGCAGCAGGGTTTTCATTGGCGAGTTTACGTTCAACTACAAGTACCAGTACAGCGACTTTGTATTCTACAAAAACGGCATACGCACCTCCAACTCGGCCAACTACAACCTGCACAACCTGTCGGTTATGTTCTCGGACATCTACCTGCGCAACTTCAACTTTGCTGCGGGTGTAGAGTATGAGTATTTCGACTTCCACGAGTCGCTCTTCGAGGATGGCAACACCCTGCGCGAGGCCGTCAAGGAGGGCTACATCAACTACAAAATAAACAGCCACTACGAGTCGCTTGACGACTTCTATGTGCCCACCTCGGGCTGGTCGGCCGAGATAGACTACACTCTGCACACCAACAACGGTCTGGAAGTGCACAACCACGAGCCCTTCGCCTCGGTGGCCTATAACATTATGGGCGCCATTGGGCTGTTCAACAATGGGCAGCTGACACTGCTCCCCTCGGTCTATGGTCGCACGCTGATTGGTCAGGAGATTACCTACGCCTATCGCAACTCGTTGGGTGGCACCCTGCCCGGGCGACATATGCCCCAGCAGATGCCCTTTGTGGGCCTGCAACACATCGAGCTGTTTGACAACTCGGTGATGGTGGGCGCTCTGGAAGCTCGCTACCGCTTTTTGAAGAACCAATACATATCGTTGGTGGCCAACTACGCCATCCAAGACGACGACTTCCGCCGTATGTTCCTCTTCGAGGATACGCTGCTGGGCTTTGGCTTGAAGTACACCTACAACACCTCGCTGGGCCCCATAACGCTGCTGGCAAGCGGCACAAACCGCAACCCCGCAGGAGGCTTCTACATATCGTTTGGCAAGAATTTCTAAGTAGCAAAGAGAGATGATACGCAAACTACTACCCGTCTTGCTTGCAGCCCTCGTGCTAACCACCTCGCTATATGGTCAGGAGGCCACCGCCCCAACGGGCTACCGCAATGCCGTCAAGCTCACCTTTCTGTCGTGGGCCACGGGCAGCACCAAGATATCCTACGAGCGCGCCCTACCCCACCGTCAGAGCGGCGAGGTGTGCGTGAGCCTCATAAGTGCAGGCTACGACAAGTACCAGAACGACCCATTGGGCTTTACGCTCCGCTATGGCCACAAGTTCTTTGTGGGCAGCCCGAGCGACAAGGGTCCCCTATGCGGCTTCTACGTGCGCCCCGAGGCTATCTACTCGCGCTACCACTACACCCCCTCCAATGGTGGCCCCAGGCGACTAGCGGCAATGGGCACACTACTTGCCACGGCAGGCTATCAGACCACCTTTGGGCGACTGCTGGTGGATGGTTGGTTTGGTGGCGGCCCCGCAGTGGGCATCCCTGCCGAGACGGGCTATCATCACGGCTTTCAGCTATGGAAGTGGCTCGGTACTCGCAACGATAACATTGCAATGAGTTTCAGCATACGCATCGGATACTGCTTTTAGGCAGCAAGCCACAAAAAAAGCCTACCACAATCAAGTGGTAGGCTTTTCTGTTTTGCCCCACAAAGGAGCAAGCAAACTACAATACTACGGGCTCGCCCATAAGGCCGGTTACAAGGAAGGTAACAGCCACGGTGATAATTGCATAGAGCTCGGGGAATACTGCCAGCAGCAGAGTCTTACCCATAACGTCGTAGCCACCACCAATAGCAGCGATACCATTAGCACAAATCTGGCCCTGACGGATTGCCGAGAACAAGCAAACCAAACCTACGGTCAAGCCCAAGCCAAAGATTGCAGCAGCCTGCATCAAAGTGATACCAGCGGTCAGGTAGTTCTGCACGAAGAAGAATGCTGCAAAACCATAAAGACCCTGGGTTGCGGGCAGAGCCGACAAAATCATCGACTGACCAAACGAGTTCATACGTTTTTTCATTGCACCAACGGTTGCGTTTGCTGCGATCGAAGTACCATAGGCACTACCAATACCCGAAAGTGCTACCATAAGCACTACGCCAATGTAAGCTAAAATAATGTTCATAATGTTTTGTGTTTGTTTTTTAGTTTGTTAATTATTTGATTTTTAGTTGTTTTCGCTCTTTTTGAAAGGAGTGTAGACGCGAGTTGCAGCCTCAAAGCCCGCATTCTTATAGAACTCGATGAAGGTCAGACGCATAGGGTGAACAAATGCGCCAATGGCCGACATAAAGATGTTGATACCGTGACCAAAGGCCAAAATCAGCAGCATAACCAGCTGACGCAAGCCGGGGGTATCGGGAGCCAAGCTACCTGCCAGGTCGTTGAACACCACTGCCAACGCACCACCCGACAGGCTGATAGCAAACAGACGCACATAGCTCAGCACGTCGCCCAGCAGACCGGTCAGGTTGTTATAGGTATCCCACAAGCCCGAGCCGAAGTTCACCAGTGGATTGCGCTTAACATTGTTGAGCAGCAGCATCAGCACCGCACCCACGCCCATTGCCACATAGAACGCAGGCGACGAGAACGAGAAGGCCTCGACACCCACCATTGGCAGCACAAAGGCCAGCAAGCAGCTGAGCAGGATAATCAGCCAGCCCAGAGTGCCAAACGACTTGGTGAAGCCATAGGCAATAGTGGTATTTATCACATTGAGTATCAGCGCAAAGACAATCTGCACAATACCGCAAGCCAGTGCGATATAGAACAGTTGTTCGTTGATAAACTTCATAGCTCCGTTGTACCACTCGGGAACTCCGCCGTCGATGAGCGACACGCCATAGACGTTGCCCACACAGAGGCCAAAGAGCACCGAAGCAGCACCCAGCCACATAACCAACTGCGAGATAAGCTTCATACCCTTCATCTTTTTGAGGTACATAAACAGACCTATCAAGAAGAATGTAGCACCATAGCCCGCATCGCCAATACAGAAGCCGAAGAAGAGCATATAGAAGGGTGCGAAGTAGGGCGTGAGGTCAATAGTGCCATATTTGGGTACAGCATAGAAGTCGCCTATAAACTCGAATGGCTTTGCAAACCAGCCATTGCGCAGTTTCACTGGGGTGTCATCTTCCATAGTAGGTTTCTCCTTGGCGTAGATTACCTCGGGCTCGGCATCGAGCATAGCGTCTACGGCGGCAGCGTTCTCCTCGGGGGCCCAGCCTTGCAGGACAATCAGGTGTCCCTCGGCCTCGCCCTTGCCGCTACGCCTTACGCTACTGAACTGCAACGAGTCCTTAAGTTGGCAAGCGTGTTGGGCAACCAGTTCGGCACTTGCCACGCAGCGTCCCATAACGCCATTCCACTCGGCCAGTTCGCTCTCCAACGCCTTCACCTCGGCCATCTTGCCTTGGTAGTTGGTCGTGGGGGTGCGGACAATCTGGGCATCAATAGCAGGCATAGGCTCGCCCTTAGCGCCCACCACTACAAAGTAGGTGGTGCCGTTGTGTTCGGCAATCTCCTCGATGGTATACTTCTCGCGCCAAGCGTCAATGGCGTGGCCATACTCGCTGGTGTAGCACGAGTAGAAGTGTAGCAGGATGCCCTCGGCAGCCAGTCGGTCGATAGCCTCGGGGCTGAACTCGCCCCACATAGCAAGCTCCTCGGCCTCTTTGGTAGCCTTGGCAATCTGGTTGTTAAGCGCCTCAATCTTGGTCGCAGCCTGACGGTAGTGGTCATAGGCCTCCTCGCCCGTAGCGTAAGGCTCGCCCACCACAAAGCCCTCTTTCTTGGCCAGCGTAGCAAACTGCTCGGCAGCCTCTTTGTGGGCCTCAATCTCCTGCAACAGAGCCCTCTCGCCTTCGTTGGGCTCCCATCCTGTGGTAGTAATGTCGACCACACCGAGTTCCTGCAACCTCTGCAAGAACTCCTCCTGCGCCTTGTGATAGAGCACAAGAGTATATTTATTCATCTTAACTATCATAGCGTGTCGGCATTTTGTTCGTGTTTGGTCTTAACAATCTTCTGTGCGCTCTTCGAGAGGTTCTCTTCGTCTTCGAGGAAGCGTTTAATCTTGCGGATAGCATCCTCGTAGCCTGGAATCTGCACCTTCTCGTAGAGGTTAACCTTCTGAGTAGTCTTTTTGCGTGCGTGGTCAAGCAGCTCGGTGCGGCGTTGGAACACCTCGTACTCGATGCCCAGTCGGGCAATCTCTTTGAGTACCTCCACACCATCGCTCAACCAAGCAGGCGACGAGAAGAGGTCGTAGGGCCTCTGCTCAAAGACCACATCCCTGAGGGCAGGAATTCTCACACCGGCAATCTTCGATATGCCCAGCTCGACATCCTTAACCCTCAGCAGGTCTTTGTCGAACTCGCCCCACAGAGCCGCCATATAGTCATAGCGCTCCATCAGCTCATCCATACGGCGCAGGTAGCCTTCGGCCTTCTCTTTGGCCGCCGACACCTCAACCCTCAGGGCCGACTCCTTACTCTTGATAGTCGGAAGGGCCCTTTGGCGCATTTTGAGCTGTTTGCCGAGTTCGCCAAGCGATGTTTTGTTATATTGAAATTTTATTGCCATCTAATTACGTGATTTAGAATGGTTTTCTTAATTCCGTTGTCAATCTTATGCCTCTGGCCAGTACTTGGCAACGAGCTCGGCCCTGATGGTAACCTCGCTCTTGTCGAAGTGTTTAGCAAACAGAGCCCAAGCGGTATCCAACATCTCGGTAATGTCGATATTTACGTCGATCGACAGCAGTTTGTCCGAGTACTCCTTTGCAAAGCGCAGAGCACGCTCGTCGTAGTCCGACAGGTCAAAACCGTTCTCCAGTTTGGTCTTTGCATTGGCAGCATCCGAGTAGAGTCGCACTGCGGCATTCATAACCTGAGGGTGATCCTCGCGGGTCTTTTTGCCAATAACGAGCTGTTTCAGACGCGACAGGCTTCGGAAGGGGTCTACGATAACCTTACCGGTGTCGGTATCGTTACGCAAGAACAGCTGACCCTCGGTAATGTAACCCGTATTATCGGGCACTGCGTGGGTAATATCGCCACCCGACAGAGTGGTAACTGCAATAATGGTAATCGAACCACCGCTGGGCAGCTGAACGGCCTTCTCGTAAATCTTTGCCAAGTCCGAGTAGAGCGAGCCGGGCATCGAGTCCTTCGAAGGAATCTGGTCCATACGGTTCGACACGATAGCCAGAGCATCGGCATACAGAGTCATATCGGTCAGCAGCACCAGTACCTTCTCGCCCTTGTCGGCAGCAAAGTACTCGGCAGCAGTCAGTGCCATATCGGGCACCAGCAGACGCTCTACGGGAGGGTTCTCGGTGGTGTTCACAAAGCATACAATCCTATCCAAAACACCTGCGTTCTCAAACAGGTTTTTGAAGTAGAGGAAGTCGTCGTTGGTCATACCCATACCACCCAAGATAATCTTGTCGGCCTGAGCCCTCAGGGCCACATTTGCCATAACCTGGTTGTAGGGCTGGTCGGGGTCGGCAAAGAAGGGAATCTTCTGGCCCGACACAATAGTATTGTTAAGGTCGATACCTGCAATACCGGTAGCAATCAGTTCACTGGGTTGGCGACGTTTGAAGGGATTAACGGTGGGGCCGCCAATCTCCCTCTCCTCGCCCTCAACGGGTGCACCACCCTCAAGAGGCTGACCGTAGGCGTTGAAGAACCTACCTGCCAAGCCGTCGCCCACTTTGAGCGTTGGGGGTACGCCGTGGAATACCACCTCGGCATCGGTCGAGATACCCTCGGTACCCTCGAACACCTGCAAGGTAACCTGGTCGCCCATAATTTTCACCACCTGGGCCAAGTGGCCACCAACGGTTGCCAGCTCGTCGTTACCCACGCCAGTTGCGCGGAGCGAGATGGTTGCCTTGGTGATATTGTCAATTTTGGTATATATTTTCTGAAAAGCCTTTGTTTCCATAGTACTCTCTTGGGTTATTTGGTGGCTACAAATTCATCAATCTTGGCACGATAGGTGTCAAACTCGGCACTCTTCCACTGGGTGTAGTTGAGCTGCTTGAAGAGGTTGATAAGAGTCTTGAAGTAGGCCGAGCACTCCTCGAAGTCGGCAAACTCGTACCTCTTGCGGCAAACCTCCATCACAAAGTCAAACATATACTTCTGGCGGTCGATGGGGCAGTTGGCATCAATGTCATCGAAAGCGTCCTGCTGCAAGATAACAAAGTCTATCAGCTCGCTCTTCCAGAACCTCTCGTGATACTCAACGGGCACACCGTCATCACCCAGAATGTTAATCTGCTCCGAGGCCTCTTTACCCCTCTGAACAAGGGTTTTGCCCTCCATTACGTTCTTCACCCAGCCCTGCTCGATGTGCTCGTCGAGGTACTCTACAATCTCAGGATACTCCAAGTATTTCGAGTAGCTGTCGAGGGGGTCGATAGCAGGATAGCGTTTCGAGTCGGCCCTCTGCTGCGACAGAGCGTAGAAGCACCTTGCAGCCTTCTTGGTCGACTCGGTCACGGGCTCTTTGAGGTTACCACCTGCAGGCGATACGGTACCGAGGAAGGTTACCGAGCCAGTAGCACCACTGCGCAAGTGTACCAAACCTGCACGCGAGTAGAAGTTCGAAATGATAGCCGACAAGTCCATAGGGAATGCATCCTGACCGGGAAGCTCCTCCAAGCGGTTACTCATCTCCCTCAGTGCCTGTGCCCAACGCGATGTCGAGTCGGCCAGCAGCAGCACCTTCAAGCCCATAGCACGGTAGTACTCGGCAATGGTCATACCCGTATAAACCGAGGCCTCACGAGCCGCAACGGGCATATTAGAGGTATTACAGATAATGGTTGTACGCTCCATCAGTTTGTGGCCTGTGCGGGGGTCGTCCAAGTGGGGGAACTCGGCAAAAATCTCAACCACCTCGTTTGCACGCTCACCGCAAGCTACCATAATAATAAGGTCGGCCTCGGCCTGTTTAGAGATGGCGTGCTGCAACACGGTCTTACCTGCACCAAAGGGGCCGGGGATAAAGCCCGTACCACCATCGGCAATGGGGTTGAAGGTGTCGATAGCCCTCACACCGGTCTCCATAATGCGGCTGGGACGTGGTTTGGCCACATAGCCCTTGATAGCCTTCTTAACGGGCCACCTCTGCACCATAGTCACCTCGTGGTCGTCGCCCTTCGAGTCGGTCAGCACAGCCACCACCTTATTTACATTATACTCGCCAGCCTCGGCCAACGACTTAACGGTGTAGGTGCCCTCCATTACAAAGGGGACCATAATCTTGTGTGCAACCCACAACTCTTTGACCTCGCCCAACCAGTCGCCTGCGGTAACGGTGTCGCCCACCTGGGCCAGAGGTTTGTACTCCCACAATTTCTCGTAGTCGATGGGGTCGGTCTGAGTACCGCGCTCGATGAAGAGGCTCTCCATCCTTTCGAGGTCGTTTTGCAGACCGTCGTAGTTGCGCGAGATGATACCGGGGGCCAGAGTTGCCTCCAACATATGGCCCGCAAACTCAACCTCGGTGCCAATCCTCAGGCCACGAGTCGAGTCGAACACCTGTACATAGGCGTTCTTGCCGTTTACTTTGATTACCTCGGCCATCAGTCTGACGCCACCAACGGTGATATAGCAGATCTCGTTCTGCGATACTGCACCCTCGGTCTCGACAATCACGATGTTGGAGATAATACCTTTAACTTTACCAGTTGTTTTCATTTTGTCTGTCTATATATTTTTGTTTTCTCTTATTTTGCGGATTTAACTCTCACCCCCTACTCGGCAGCATAGCGACGCTCGGCCTCGGCAATCTGCTCTTTTGCGCCCAGCGAGCCCACCAGCTTGCGGAACATCTCTTTGCCCCTCTCGGCATCGAGCATAGCCCAGCGGTGAACAAGGCCTAACCTTGCCACATAGCTCAGCAGGAAGTTGATGTTGAAGTAATCGAATGTGGCCAACTCCTCGGCCATATTCCAGCGAATCAGGTCAATGCGGTGCTCCTTGTCGAGCAGGTCTTGATTGTCGCCCAAGGCTGCAATCAGGTTATCGACATAGGTCAGCTCGCCTTTCAGACCAAAGTCGGCAGCCGACGAGCGACTCAATTGTGCCACCACGTCGCCACCACCGACAACCACGTCGGCAATATTGAGTCCCCTCTGGCGGGCAGTCAGGGCGGCTGTGATATTGCGCAGGTTGCGGTCGGCCTCGGCCCACTCCCTCACAAACCTGCACCTGCTCTGGGCGCAGTAGCGGTAGTAGGCTGCAAAGATGGCTGCCTCGAAGCTCTTGGAGGTATCAATCCTCTGCAAGCGCTCATCGTCGGCATCTACCTCGCCACCCTCCATCTCGGCATAGAGGCTTATGACCTCACGCAGTTCGGCGGGCATCACCATTGGTGCCTCCAGTTCGGCCTGCAACTCCTCGCGGCTCAGATTGCCCAATGTCGAGAATCCCTCGCGGCCACTACGCAGGTTTACCAGGTTGCACACATCCCAAAAGAGCAGGTGTGCCCCCAGCGCCTTGCGGTCGGCCTTTGACAGCTCGTCGGCAATCTCGTCTATCACAACCCTTGCGTCAAAGCCCTTCACATCGCCATCGAGCGTGTACTCTTTAAGGCCTGCCACAAGGCAGTAGTAGTTAGTAGCCATAGTCGTTTAGTAGAGCAGTTTGGTAATTTTCTCTTTCAGATACTCGCCAAGCAGTGCGGCAAAGTCCTCATCGGTGAAGCTGATATAGTAGCCACCATCTTTGGGAGCCACCTTAAAGCCACTCTTCACCTTCTCCGAGTAGCCAACCTCAACGCCCTCGGCCAGCAGAGCCTTAACAGCACCCTCGGCCTCGGCCTCAAACTTGGCCTTCATCTCGGCAGGCAGCACAGCCTCCAATGCCACATTGTCGCCACCCCAGCCTTTGGCCACAGCCAGTAGCATCTCCTTAACAAATGCGGGGTCGATAGTGGCCGAATGAACAGCCTCGGCAGTGCTCTTTGCAACCACCAGGTTGGCGATATTCTCCTTCAAGGCTGCAACAGCACCGCGAGTGGCCAGAGCAACCTCGGTCTCGTTGTTTTTCTTAATCTCGGCAGCCTTCTGCTCGGCAGCCTTAACGATAGAGGCGGCCTTCTGCTCGGCCTCGGCTACCAGTGCTTTTGCTTTCTGCTCAGCCTCAGCCACCAGTCGCTCGGCCTCGGCACGTCCCTTCGACAAACCCTCCTCGTAGAGTTTATCGGTCAGTTCTTGAAGTTTTTTGTTTTCCATAATTGTTCGTGTTGTTTTATATTTTGTTTGTTGTTTTTTCTTCTTTCGTTTGTCGCTTTTTTATAAAAAAGCTACGCAAAAAATTTTTCTGAGATACTTTGTATCTCCTACTACCTTTACCAAATAACGAGTAATGAGAAAGAGCTCAATTCTCAATTCTCAATTCTCAATTCTCAATTCTCAATTCTCAATTCTCAATTCTCAATTCTCAATTCTCAATTCTCCCCCTATTGGTGTTCGCGGCGGAGCAGGTCGCTAACCACCTTCACGGGCGAGAAGGTCGAGATGGGCACCTCTACAAACAGAGTGTTCCACCTTGCCATAGCGCCATTCCACAAGCCGGGCAACTCCTGAGCCAGCAGCTCCCTGCCACCCTTCGACTTGCTCGAAATAAAGCCCGTCTGGGGGTCTACAAAGTCGGCAAAGCGGTAGTGCTCGCCCCTCACATTCTTGGTGGCGCAGACAATATCCACAGGGTTGAAGTGGGTAGCCTCGGCCATCAGGTGTTTCTGCTCGGGCGAAATCTGCGACGACTCGGCAATCTGCAGAGCCACGCTACCGTCGGCACCCTCGGCCCAGAAGGGGCCACCACCGGGCTCGCCCTCGTTGCGCACCATACCGCACACCCTCAGGGGCCTATCAAGCACTCGGAGCAACTCGGCTGCCAGAGCCTCGCCCTCCAATGCCTTCACACCCTCGGGAAGCCTTACACACAAGCCCTCCTCGACAAACTCGGCCACCTCGCCAAGGTTAGCCGTACCAGCCTCAATCTGCTGCACATAGTCAAACACCCTGCGCTGGGTAGCAATCAACAGGCCTGCCAAAATCTCTTTATACTTAATCGTGTCGCCCTTGAGGCTGTCGGGGGCAACATTGTCGATAGTCTTAACAAACAGCACATCGGCATCCCTCTCGCCCAAGTTTTCGATAAGTGCACCGTGGCCCGCAGGGCGGAACAACAAGCGGCCATCGTCCTCTCGGAAGGGTGTTCCGTCGGGGTTGGCCGCAATGGTATCGGTACTGCTCTTCTGCACCGACATAGAGATGTTGTACTTGACACCGAACTTCTGTTCGTACTTATCCCTCACGCTCTCAAACAGGCTCTCGAAGCCCTCGATATGCTCGGGCGAAACGGTAAAGTGGATATTGACCACCCCCTCCGAGGCGGCATACATAGCCCCCTCGACCAGATGCTCCTCAAAGGCTGTGCGAGGGCCGTCGGGGTAGTTGTGGAACAGAATGAGTCCCTTTGGCTTGGCGCCATAATCTAACCCCTCGGGGCCAATGATGGCGGCCACCTTATCTTTGAGCGACGCCCCCTCGGGCACCACCGCATTGAGCGCAGCTGCAAAGGCGAACCTATCCAATCCCTGCTCAACAGCCTCGACCACCTTACCACTCTTATCCTCGTTCACAAAAGCGAACAAGTCCTTGAACATACGGGTAGCGGCACCACTGGCGGGCACAAACTTCTCGACCTTGAGCCCTCCGAGCGACTGGCGCCACAGGGCACGATATTGCTCGGCCTGCTGGTCATCAACAGCCTTTATGCCATTGCCGACAGTGGCCGACGAAACTATTTTGAGAAAAGGAAAACCGTTGCGAAAATTAGCCAATTGTGTATTGACTTTCTCTACCGAAAGGCCGTGAGCCTCTATTTGCTGGATGTCTTTATGAGTGAACATCAAGTATTGGGTTTTAGGGTTACATTTTATCCTACAAATGTATCCATATTTTTGAATACTTCAAAATATGGCCCACCATTTTCGCCCCAAAAAGATGTTTTATTTTACCGACTGCACGTTTTTCAACTAAAAAGTATAACTTTGTAGGCTATTATGGTACGGATTTACGAAAACATATCACTACGCCCCTACAACAGCTTTGGCATAGAGGCCACAGCCGACCGCCTGATCGAGTGGGACTCGGCCCAGAGTCTGGCCGACTTTGTGAGCTCCGAGCGCGCACTCTTCGAGGGGCAGAATGGTCGCTGGGAGGTGCTCGGTGCAGGGTGCAACACCCTCTTTTCGGGCGACTTTGGCGGCACTTTGCTCCACTCGGTAGCCAAAGGCATAGAGGTAGTAGAGCAAGACGAGCAGCAGGTATTGATACGTGCCGCAGCAGGTGAGTTGTGGGACGATGTGGTGGCGTGGAGCGTTGAGCGAGGGCTGTGGGGTATGGAGAACCTCTCGGCCATTCCCAGCAGCGTGGGTGCAAGTGCGGTGCAAAACATTGGCGCCTATGGTGCCGAGGCCAAAGATTGTATAGCGTGGGTGGAGTGTCTTGACCTTCAAACGATTGAGCAAATCCGCATACCTGCTGCCGAGTGTGCCTTTGGCTATCGCGAGAGCATCTTCAAGGGGGCCCTCAAAGGGCGAGTGATTATTACCGCAGTGGTCTACCGCTTGCAGACCTGTGGCACACCCCGCTTGGACTACGGCTCGTTGCGCCCCGAGGTGGAGGCCTTGGGCGAGGCTACCCCCGCCAATATCCGCAAGGCTGTGGTGGCCATTCGCGACAGCAAATTGCCCAACCCCGAGGTTACGGGCAATGCGGGCAGCTTTTTCAAAAATCCCGTACTACCCCGCGCACAAGTGGAGCAGCTCAAAGAGCAGTACCCCACAATGCCCGTCTATGAGGTGGCAGGCAATCCCGACGTACTGAAAATTGCCACCGGATGGATGATTGACACCCTCGGTTGGAAGGGCAAAGGTATGGGGCGCGCAGGGGTACACGACAAGCAGGCACTTGTACTGGTCAATCGCGGTGGTGCTACGGGCCCCGAGGTGGTTGCTCTGGCCGAGGAGATTTGCCGCCAAGTAAAGGAGAAATTTGGGGTAAGTATCTCACCCGAAGTTAATATCATTTGAAAATCGACGTTTGACGTTAGACGTTAGACTAAAAAAGTATATGGTTACGAACTTGAAAGAAAAGTTTGAGAAGTACATCCACGACCACCAGTTGGTGGGCCGTCAGAACAAGATTCTGCTCACCGTGAGTGGTGGTGTAGACTCGATGGTGATGATGCACCTGTTTGTGTCGGCAGGATACAGTGTGGGCGTGGCCCACTGCAACTTTCAGCTCCGCGGCATCGAGGCCGAGGAGGATGAGGTGTTGGTAGCCGAGCAAGCCGCCAAGTTGGGTGTGCCCTGCTACAACCGCCGTTTCAACACCCGCGAGGAGATGGCCGCCACGGGCGAGTCGGTACAGATGGCTGCACGCAGGCTGCGCTACGGCTGGTTTGCCGAGCTGTGTACCGACGAGGGCTACGACACCATTGCCGTTGCTCACCACGCCGACGACAGCATCGAGACCTTCTTCATCAACCTGCTCCGAGGTACCGGCCTCAAAGGGCTCACCGGCATTAGCGTCATCAACGGGCGCATAATCCGCCCCCTGCTCTTTGCCACCCGCCACGAGATTTACGACTACGCCAAGGCGCACAAGATACCCTTCCGAGAGGACTCGTCGAACCGCTCGACCAAGTATCTGCGCAACAAAATAAGGTTGGGAATTGTGCCCCGACTGAGGGAGTTTGTGCCCCAGTTTACCCCCACAATGTGCAGCAACATCGACCGTCTGACCGATGCGCAGCAGTTTATCAACCACGCCATCGAGAAGATTATGACCGATGCCGTACAACACATTGGTAGCGAGGATATCATCAATCCCGAAAAGATAGACAAGGGCTTTCCGTTGGACTTTGTAATCTATGAGATTATGAGCCAAAACTACGGCTTCAAGGGCGATGTTGTGGACTCGCTCTGCAACGCTCTGAGGGCGGGCTCAACAGGCCGACGTTTCTACTCGCGCGACTGGGTGGCCTACATCGACCGAGGGCGCATTGCCGTTTCGCGCATTGCAGCCGATGACGAGTGTCAGGTGGCCGTAGACCTGAGCAAGAGCAAGGTCTACTGTGGCAACTCGGTGCTCTACATCGAGCACAAGGATATCGACAACATCGACACCCTCATTCAGCCCGAAAATGTGGCCCTGCTGGATGCCGACACACTGGCCGAGCCACTGGTATTGCGCAAGTGGAGCGAGGGCGACCGTTTTGTCCCCTTCGGGATGACGGGCGAGAAGAAGGTGAGCGACTATCTGATAGACAAAAAGATGTCGATGGCCGAGAAGGGGCGTCAGTTTGTGCTCACCTCGGCAGGCGAGATTGTATGGCTCGTGGGCCAACGCATCGACGGCCGCCACGCCATCACCAAGCAGACCGAAAATGTACTAAAAATCACCAAAGAGATTATTTAGGACACCAAACTCATATAGCAGCACAACTATCTATGGCAAAAGCAGTTAAATTTCGCGATTCGTATGCCCAGTACGAGCAGATTGTAGCCGACATCAAAGGCGGCAAGGTGGCCCCAATATATCTGCTTATGGGCGAGGAGGGGTTCTTTATCGACCGCCTCACCGACCTGCTGGCCGATAGTCTGCTGGCCGAGCACGAAAAGGCATTCAACCAGATAATCGTCTACGGCAAAGATACCGATGAGGGCACAATAATCAACCACGCCCGACAGCTGCCTATGATGGGTGGCAGGTTGGTGATAATCGTAAAGGATGCCGCCTCGCTGCGCAAGGTCGATACCCTATCGCTCTACACCGCCTCGCCCTCGCCCACTACGGTACTGGTGGTGGCCTACAAGGGCAAGAGCGTAGACAAGCGCACCCAGTTCTACAAACACGCCAGCGCCAAAGGTGTAGTGTTCGAATCAACCCGCCCCTACGACAACGAGTTGGGCCCTTGGTTGGCAGGGTGGCTGCGCAAGAGCAAAGGGTGCCAGATTGAGGAGAAGGCACTGCGTATGGTTACGGACTATATGGGTGTGGACATATCGAAGATTGTAAACGAGTTGGACAAGTTGATGGTGAGTCTGCCCGAGGGCACCAAGCTCATAACCGCCGACCACATCGAGCAGAACATAGGCATAAGCAAAGAGTACAACAACTACGAGCTTACCGAGGCCATTGCGCGCAAGGATTTTGCCAAGGCTATGAGGATTGCCGACTACTTTGCCCGCAACCCCAAGAACAACCCTATGGTGGTGACGGTATCGACTCTGTTTGGCTACTTCCAGAAGCTCTTTATTATCAACTACAAAGAGTGGCAAACGAGGGTTAAGGGTATGCCCGCAGCGACTCAGCAGGAGTTGGCCCAACTGATAAAAGTACACCCATTCTTGTTGGAGGGCTATCTGAGGGCGGCCAAGCTCTATCCCAACAAAAAGATTTTCATCATCTTGGGGCTTATCAGGGAGTACGATATGAAGAACAAAGGCGTTGGCGGAGGCAGTGCCACCGAGGGCGAACTGCTACGCGAACTGCTGATGAAGATAATGATGTTGTGATGACCAGTAACGACAAGATATTCTATGGTGGCGAGATGACTACTTGGCGGGAGTGCAACCTCGATATGGGCACACTGCTGGGGCAAAACTGTGTCTATACCACTGTGAATACCTTTCGCCACAAGCCCCTGCATCTGCCCCTGAAACTGCGCTACGCAGCCGAATCGCACAAGGCCCTCTATGGTCAAAAGCCACAGCTTGATGCGACCGACGTGGCCGAGCAGATAACCTCGCTACTCTACTACGGCATCTATCCCGAGTGGGGCAATACGGTAGACATCTTTCTGCTGCCACGCCCCGACGGATCGGCCGAAACACTCATAGCCCACCGCTCTACAACCCCCTATGAGGGTTACTCGCTGTTGAGCCTAAGGCCCAAAGCCGCCATTACCAACTATGAGATACCCTTTGAGCGCCACCACACCACTATTTCGCTTGCTGCGGCACGTTTTGCCGACGACTTTGCGCGTCGCAGTGGTGCGGGCATTGCCCTAAGGGGCAATCGTGCGGGTGCACTGCTCTCCACGGGCGATAACCCACTCTATGCACTAAGGGGTAACACACTGCTGACCACGCCAATAGAGAAGGGCGCACGCCCCTCGGCCGAGCGCGAACTGATGGCCACACTCTGCGGCAAGGCGGGTATAAAAATCGTTGAACAAGAGATTGCTACCGACCAACTGGGCCTGATGGAAGAGGTCTTTGCATTTACGCCCGTAGGAATACAGATGATTGGCTCTGCAGGCGAGGTTATCTATCACAGCATAGTGGCTCACGCCTTGGAGCCCCACTTGACTGCTCTCACTCGGGAAGGTAGCGTTCTACGGTAGCGACTACATCGTCGTAATCAAATCCACGACTCAATCCAAAACGTATCAGTTTAGCCTTCAAGTCCCACTTGTCTTTGTAGGTGGTGCGGGATGCTTTGCGCTCGATAATTTGGGCCAACGACTCGTTTGAGGTGGTCTTATCTATCTGGCTCATAGCCTTCTCAATAATAGCAGGGGCAACACCTTTGGCCCTAAGCGAAAGGCGTATCTTGTGGGCTCCCCACCCCGAAAAGCGGCTCTTATCGCGCACATAGGCATCGGCATAGCGCTGGTCATCAATAAACCTCTCGGCCACCAGTCGGGCCAGTACCTTGCGAGCTTCGTCATCGGCCACTCCCCAGCGGCGCATAAGCCGTAGCGCATCGCCACTGCAACGCTCGGCGCGGGCACACTGGCGCATAAGCGCAGAGAGGGCCTGCTCGGGCGTTTTGGTGCGGGTACGTGGCCCCTCGACAGGGGGTTGAGTAGTTAGGCTTTTCGGCATCGGAGCATACGGGGTTTGGAGTTGATATCGGCCACCACCTCTACATCCACAAAGCCCCTCTGGCGCACCGCCTCGGCCACCTGGGGGGCAAAGTTTTCGTGAACCTCGAAGTACAATCTACCGCCGCTAACAAGGGCCACCGAGGCCACATCGGCTATGCGTTCGTAGAACACTATTGGTTTATCATCGGGCACAAAGAGCGCCATTGAGGGCTCGTAGTCTACCACATTGGTCCACATCTGGGCACTCTCCGATGCGGGAATATAGGGGGGATTAGACACCACCACATCGAGGCTCTCGGGCTCGGGCTCGGGCTCAAACTCAAACACATCATCTTGGAACAACTCAACATTCAGCCCGTGCGAGCGGGCATTAAAGTGAGCCACTTCGAGTGCCTCGGTCGAGATGTCCATAGCCTCGACACGCGCTCCCCTAATCTTGTGGGCCAGCGAAACGGCAATAGCACCGCTACCCGTACCGATATCCAATATTCGGGGCTCGGCGAGCTCGTTATCGGCCACAATCATAGCCACCAGCTCCTCGGTCTCGGGCCTGGGGATAAGCACACCCGGGCGCACCCACAAGCGCAAGTCGCAGAAATCGGTCCAACCGATGACATACTGCACAGGCTCGCCTGCAGCAAGGCGGGCCAGGTCGCCCTCGAAGCCCACCTCCGATATATCATCGACATCGACCGAGGGGTTAAGGCTCAGGTCGAAGCGGCCAAAGCCTGCCACATCCTGGCAGTAGCGCTCGGCAATAGCAGCCGCCTCGTCGGCAGTATAGAGCGTGCGCAGGGCGGCAAATAGCTTATAATAGATAACTTGACGTGTCATAGCACGACAAAGATAGCAAATAGTATCGAGATTTTTGCCACCTCTGCTCAGTTTTTGGCACTCGATTTGCCAATTGACAGGGCGAGTCGATTACCAACGCTTGTGTTTGTCAGCAATCGTTGTCGACGGCAACAAAAGTTTAACCAACCATTAAAAACACCAACAAAAAAGGTTATGAAAAAGTTTTTACTTCTTTGTGCTGCGGCACTAACGATTGCCGGAGCAGCAAACGCACAAGGCTGGGCGTGGGGTCCCAAAGTGGGTGCCACCTTCGCAACCATCAACGGCGTGCGTGACACACAGGTGAGGGAAGGCGTAACGGCAGGTCTTTTCTTCGAGAGCGTGGCGTGCAACTGGTTTGTCGTAGAGGCCGATCTGCTCTTCTCGATGCAGGGCTTCAAGATGAACGACGAGTTTGACTCGAAAGTTCGCCTCAACTACCTGTCGATGCCCGTAGTAGGCAAATACTACGTTATCGACGGTCTGAACCTCCAGATGGGTGCCGAGTTTGACTACCTTATTCACTCGGGCATCAAGAGCGACAACGACAGTTTCAACATCGATGGCGAATTCAACCGCTTCAACATCCAGCTGATTGCGGGTATGGCCTACGATTTCGACTTCGGTATGGTACTCGAAGGTCGCTACTCCTATGGTCTTTCGCCCCTGGCGACAACTACCAAAGATGTATACTCGGGTATGTTGCAGATTACGGCAGGCTGGAGATTCTAACGACGACTGGCACAGTGTGCCGGTTATGCTGGGCGGCATCCTTTCGCAACGGGAGGGGCCGCCCTTGTTGTGTGTGAATGGGGTGTACCAAATTTTGCTCGTTTGGCCACAAATGACTACCTTTGTGGCAACAAAACAACCACGAAGCAAACTTATACAATATGAAAAGCAATCGTACAGTCGAGGTGGCTCGCACGGCGCTCTACTGGCTCGCCGCCATAGGGTCGCTATGGGTATCGCCCGCAGTGGCACTATTTATGGGCATTGCTCTGGCCCTCACAATCGGAGCCCCCTACCCCAAGGCCAACAAGAAAGTGTCGAAATACCTGCTCCAAGCTGCCGTGGTGGGGCTCGGTTTCGGTATGAACCTACACGCCTCGCTCGCAGCCGGGCGCGAGGGTATGCTCTTTACAATCGTGTCGGTTGTGGGGGTGATGATACTGGGCGTAGTGTTGGGCCGAGTGCTGAAAGTAAACCCCAAGAATGCCTATCTGATAGCCTCGGGTACAGCCATTTGCGGTGGTAGCGCCATTGCTGCCGTTTCGCCCATCATCGATGCCGACGAGAACGACACCTCGCTTGCACTGGCTACTATTTTTATACTCAACGCCATTGCGCTTTTTATCTTTCCGCCCATAGGCCACGCATTGGGGCTCACCGAGCAGCAGTTTGGCACTTGGGCCGCCATTGCCATTCACGACACCAGCTCGGTAGTGGGTGCAGGAGCCGCCTACGGAGCCGAGGCGTTGCAGGTGGCCACGACCATCAAGCTCACCCGCGCACTGTGGATATTCCCACTTGCGCTGGCCTCAATTGTGGCGTTCCGCTCGAAGGGCAAGAAGATTGCAATTCCCTGGTTTATATTTATGTTCATAGGGGCAATGCTGCTGAATACCTATCTAAATATTCCCCAGCAGGTTACCGCCACAATAGTTATGCTCTCGAAGAAGGCACTGAGCGTAACGCTCTTTCTGATTGGCTGCGGTCTGTCGGTGGCCTCAATCAAAAAGGTGGGAGCCAAGCCGCTCATACTGGGCGTAGTGCTCTGGGCAATAATCTCGCTCACCACCCTGCTGGTGGTTATGGCATAAGACGCAACAAAAAAACACCTTCACTGCACAACGTGAAGGTGTTTTTGTATTATGGCCATAGACCCTTAGAGCAGTTTGCTCATAAATTTGGCGGCATCGACCACAAACCTCAGGTGGGTACCGTTGCCGATAACCTTGCCATCGCAGCGAGCCTCGACCGCAAACTCAATCTTGCGCCCCTCGACGGCCGTAACCACAGCCTCGGCCTCGATAGTTGCCCCCACAGGCGAAGGTGCAAGGTGGCTGGTGTTGATATGGCCGCCAACGGTGGTCTGGCCCTCCTCGAGGAAGGGTGCCACAGCGGTCATTGCCGCATTCTCCATCAGGGCAACCATCGAAGGGGTGGCAAAAACATCGAGCCCACCCGAGCCCACTGCACTGGCTACATTGCTGCTATCAACCACCACTCGGCTAGTGTGGCGTATACCAATCTCTATCGTCATAGTCGTTATTTGTAAGTGTTTGGTTAGACAAATCGTTTCTGCAACCACAAATATAGCCATAATTGCCCAAATGACAAAATGCCCACCCGCAGACCGAGGGACAAAAAAATGCCCCACAGCCGCCAAATCACAAACCACTGGCCATCAACACATTGAGAAATAGGGCAGAAAAACGGGCAAAAAAAATTAAAAAATTTTCGATTTTTTTGCTCCAAAAATTTGCAGGAATGATTTTTTGGCTTACCTTTGCATCGCAAAACCAAACGGTAGTGCAACTCTTAAAGAGTTTGGGAGTTTAGCTCAGCTGGTTCAGAGCATCTGCCTTACAAGCAGAGGGTCGGCGGTTCGAATCCGTCAACTCCCACAAAGATTCAAGAGCCGAAACACAGAGTGTTTCGGTTTTTTGTTTATATGGTGCTACGAGCTTGCTCGGAAGGCACTATATAAACAAAAAAGCGTCGCTACTGCGTAGCAGTACGGCTCTTGAATCTTTGATGCCTCCCCACCCTACGGATCACAAATGGAGCGCAGCGTAGTGCAGTAATCCGTTCTAAAACAAATGTAGCCGTACCGAATACGGATTTGCATTTTTGCTTTGCCTTGGCGACCTACGGATCACAAGCCTGCCATCGGCAGGCGCAGTAATCCGTCCAACAACACCGCCTCGCGGCTCATTTGGAAAAATTCACTACCTTTGCTCCTATGAACAACCACACAATAACAATCCGACACGCACAACCACACGATGCCCACACAATAGCACAAGCCGTGGCGATGGCCATAGGCGACACAGGGGCACTATGCAACTATTGCGGAGACGACTATCTCGCCGTGCTGACCGAAATCGCCCACTCAGAAGCCACGCAGTACAGCTGGCAAAATGCACTCATTGCCGAGTGCGATGGTCAGGTGGCAGGAGCCGTGGTGGGCTACAACGGAGCACAGTTGCAAGAGTTGCGACAAGGCACCCTCGCCATAATCCGCCAGCGCACAGGGCGCGTGCCCACCATTGTAGACGAAACCGAGGCGGGAGAGTACTACCTCGACTCGTTGGCCACCCTGCCCCACTATCGCGGCCTGGGCGTAGGCGCTGCTCTAATCGAGGCCTTCTGCAAGCGAGCATTTGCCGAGGGAGCCGAGCGCGTGGGGCTGATTGTAGACGTGCAAAACCCCGCTGCCGAGAGGCTCTACCTCGCCAGCGGCTTTGAGCCCGTGGCCGAGCGCACTTTCTTCGGCCATCAGATGCGACACCTACAAAAACAACGATAAAGCCACTCTCGCAGAGTGGCTTTTGTTTTTTGGTACTCTCCCCTACGGCCTCTATCCCACTACTTACGAGCCGCAAACCTCACCGCCGAAAGCAGCAGCATAGGGCCCAGGCCCGAATAGAACGAGGCCGTAAATGCCGCAGGCACCCCGGGCACAAACCTCAATGCCATACCCAAGCTCATCATAAAGACCAACAACACCCATCCACGCGTGGGAAAGGTGTGCCACAGTTTGAGCCCATCCTCTGGCAGTGCAGCAATCCTCGACGTATAGCGCCCCACGATGCGGCGGAACATAAAGTAAAAGCCCACAAGCACCACAGCCGTTATGAGCAGCAACCACCACAAGTCACCACGCGGCTGGTCGGCGTAGGCCCCCACCCCCTTGGCGGTAATTATCAACCCCGGAACACCCCACAGCAGGGCCGCAAACAGATACAAACAACGGCGTTTGATGCCCATATTAGAATGTTTTGAGCAGTTTATGTAGCAGCTGGTAGAGCTGTTTAGCATCGTCGGCCTCCAAGCCAACGCACTGGGTCATACGCGCAGGCACCTCGGCTACACGCTCGCGCAGAGCCTCGCCACACTCGGTAATCGACACCACAACCACACGCTCATCTGTGGCCGAGCGTTGGCGACTAACCCACCCCGCACGCTCCATCTTTTTGAGCATAGGTGTAAGGGTGCCCGAGTCGAGGTAGAGCAGTTCGCCCAGACGCTTAACCGTCAGGCTCTTATGCTCCCACATAACCATCATTGCAATATACTGTGTATAGGTAAGCCCCAGCGGAGCCAGCAGTGGAGTATAGCGCCTTACGACCTCTTTGGCACAAGCGTAGAGGGGAAAGCAGAGTTGATTTTCGAGTTTGAGCATCATTGGGCCAACAGTTTTTTGATATCGTTCTCGATCTTTTCGGGCTTGGTGGCAGAGCCGTAGCGGGCAACAACCTCGCCAGTACGAGCCACCAGGAACTTGGTGAAGTTCCACTTAATCTTGCTGCCCAGCAGCGAGCCCTTGCAGCTTTTCAGATAGGTAAAAAGTGGCTCGGCCTGTGGACCATTGACATCCACCTTGACAAAGCGCGGAAAGGTGGTCTTGTAGCGAATCTCGCAGAACTGGCCAATCTCGGCATCGGTGCCGGGGGCCTGATTGCCAAACTGATTGCAGGGGAAGTCGAGCACCTCAAAGCCCTGACCGGCATATTTATCATAGAGCTCCTGCAAGCCCTTGTATTGGGGCGTAAATCCGCACCCCGTGGCGGTATTGACAATCAGCAACACCTTGCCCTTGTAGTCGGCCAGCGACACCTCTGCCCCGTCGGCCTTGCGTACCTTGAAATCGTAAATAGTCATCTCTTTTGTTCGTTATCGGTTATCGGTTGTCGGTTATCTGTTGTCTGTTGCAGGTCATCGGCTATTGGTTTTCAATTTTCGGTCATCTGTCGCCGATAGTTTGTCACCGATAGTCTGTCGTGCACTTTCAGCCTTCGCCTATTGGTTTTCTACTATTGCATTAGCCAAATTTTGGTTGTATGCAATTTTATTTTGCACAACAAATATAGCACTATTTTCCAACAACCCAATAATTGGACCAAAAAAATACAATAAATGTGCTGCAATTGTATCAGCTCCAAGCGAAAGCCCCCATTGAATGGACATAGGGAGTGATGGTGGAAGATAAATAGGGAGCGAGGGGCACTGTCCGAGCGGGGCGGGTGGGCGCGCCCTTAGGCACACAATCGGCCACAAATAGGCTTTACCCCCATTCCCCCGACGACGCTGCCGAGGATTAGGATTAAGCCGCCAAATGGTGTCTTTTCCCTCTGCAGCTACCGCAGGGGCGACAAACGAGGATTGACTGCGCTACGCTTGTCTTTCCTCTACTGCTGCCGCAGGGGCGCTTTCAAAGCAAACAATGAGTAAGGGCGACAACGAGTGTCGCCCTCTTCTTTTTTGTTGCGATGGGCTTTTGTGAGTAAACTCCCAAGCCCATCACAACAAAAAAAGGTGAAACTTTCGTTTCACCTTCTCATTGTTTGCTTTGAGCTGTTTCCGAGGATTGAACTCGGGACCTCTTCCTTACCAAGGAAGTGCTCTACCACTGAGCTAAAACAGCATTTACTTCCTAAAAGCGAGGCAAAAGTACGGCAAGTTTTTTTATTCTGCAACTTTTTTGCCCATTTTTTCAAAAAAAGTTTCTATCCACTCCAAAATTCACCCGCCAAAGGCCCCACAAATAACTACAAACTGCGTGGCGTGGCAACACAAATGGAAAATTGAAAATTGACAGACCCCTCCGTCGCTTCGCGCCACCTCCCCTAACTTAACGTGAGTTTCGCGAATTTGGCGCAAAGCAAGTTGCTGCTAATCAACGCTATCTCAAGTGCGCAAATTCGCCAAACACACGTTAAGGCTTTCTGCGAAAGCCCAAGTCTGCTTCGCAGACCAGTACACTTTTACATTCCCCCTAAATCCCCCTTTGACAAAGGGGGACTTGGTCAAAGAGCCTTGCTCTTTGAAGGGTGGTTCTGCCTAATAGTCAGTGTTTTACAATTGGCGAAACTGACGTTAACTTAGGGGAGGAGTTGTTATTTAAGGGATTTAAGGACCTTAATGACATTAAGGCCCCTAACGACCAAAAGCGGTAGATGCCAACCGCCTGACTAACGTCAGTCGTGGCAAGACAAAAAGTAAAGCCTCATCACACTGCAAAGGTATTAAATAACTCAACAGCCACCCTTCGTGCAGGAGGGTGGCTGTTCTATATAAAAGGTAGTCGCAAAAGGGGCGACTAAATGCGTAGCCGAATCAGCATCCTAATCAGTGACAAATCAGTGACCAAATCAGGAGCTAATCAGTGGCCGGGGCAGTCGTGGTGGTCGCAGGCGTTGCCCGAGTCGAACACAAAGCCCAGCAGGTAGGTCTTTATGAGGGTGTCGATATCGCCTCGGCAGCCACGGATTACCCTAATGCCTGCCGCCGAGAGTTTATTCTTCGCGCCCTCGCCCATATTGCCCGCCAGCATAACCTCAACACCCATCTCGGCCAGCACCGAGGCTATATTACTCTTACAGCCACACCCCTGAGGCGAGGGCAGTTCCTCGGTAGCAACAACCTGTTTATCCTCAATAGTATAAATCGTATAGTGGTCGCAGTGGCCAAAGTGGTCATCCACTCGTCCCTCGCGTGTAGGTATCGCAATTTTCATAGTCAATTATATTTACAAGTTTAACATACACCCCCGTAGCCATAGTCCAATTATGGTTGGGCTGGGTGAGGTTGTGCAATTCCTCTAACAGACCTCTCCGTCGCTTTGCGCCACCTCTCCTAACTTAGGAGAGGAGTGGTCGTGGGCACCCCCTCTAACTTAGAGGGGGAAATTCTCAATTCTCAATTTTTAATTCTCCTCTACCCCATTCGGTATTTATAGTCATCGTATCCAAAGGTGCGCACCACTTCGACGAGGCCGTCGGTGTGGCAGATAGCAATCGAGGGGTGGCTTACGCCGTTGAACATTGTGGTCTTGACCATAGTGTAGTGAATCATATCCTCGAACACTATGCGGTCGCCCACCTGAGGTCTACGGTCAAAGGCCCAGTGGCCCACAAAGTCGCCCGCCAAGCAGCTATTGCCGCCCATACGCCACTGTTCCTCGCCCTCGGCAGGGTCGTGGGCACCCACAATAGCGGGCTTATAGGGCATCTCCAAGCAGTCGGGCATATGGCACGCAAACGACACGTTGAGTACCGCTGTGCGCTCGCCCCCACCCTCTACAATATCCTCGATGGTAGACACCAGTTTGCCCGTGCGCCAAGTGAAGGCGCTACCGGGTTCGAGTATTACCCTCACCCCCGGGTGGCGCTGGCGGAAGGCTCGCAAAGTATCTATCAGCAGCTCAACATCATATCCCTCGCGAGTCATCAGGTGACCACCGCCCATATTGAACCATTTGAGCCCATCGATAAGGTGGCCAAACTTGGCCTCGACAACCTCCAACGTGGCGGCCAGGTCATCGGCCCCACTCTCGCACAGCGAGTGGAAGTGCAGTCCCTCGATACCCTCGGGCAACTCGGTAAGCAGTTCGGCCCTCACGCCCAGCCTACTTGCGGGCGATGCAGGGTTGTAGAGGTCGGTCTCGACGGTCGAGAACTCGTGATTTATGCGCAGGCCGCACGATATGCCCTTGCTCATAGCCCTTGGTGCAAAGCGTTCCCACTGGCCCAGCGAGTTGAAGGTGATATAGTCGCTATAACTCATCAGCTCTTCCCACTCATCCTCGGTGTAGACGGGTGCATAGGTGTGGGCCTTCTGGCCATACTCTTCGTAGACCAATCGGGCCTCGGCCAACGAGCTTGCCGTAGCTCCGTCGGAGTGCTCACGCAGCTTGGGGAAGATGCTCCACATAGCACAGGCTTTCAGGGCCACAATAATCTCAACGCCCGCCTCGCGACGCACTCGGTCTATGACGGCCATATTTTTCAAAAGCTCCGCCTCTTCCAGCACATAGCAAGGCGACGGAACGGTGTTGTAGTAGTTCAATGTATTACAAATGTTTATGTGTTACACTCTTTTGTCGGGTGGTGGTTATTGGGCCGTTGGTGGAGTTTCCGGCTCGGGGTATACAATCTCGGCTCCGGGGCCCAACACCTCTTTGTAGTGGTCAAGCAGATAGGTCAGCATCGGGTCGCGCGGATCAAATCCCCACGGGCTGCCGTAGGTGTAGATGTATATATCCTCCGACACTTCGGTCTCTTTCTGCACCTTCTCAATCAGTTCGTCTATCTCCCACCAAAACTTTTCTCTGAACTGTGGGAAGCCCTCCGGCTCGTAGGTCTCCTCGTGAGCAAACGCACTATACTCCCACCCGTGCTGATAATCCAAGCGTTTGGCATAGCGCAGGTCTACCACCTGCCACTCGCTGCCCTCGGTGGCCTCGCGAAGGATATATCTCTTTTCGGGCAGTCCATTTTCGCCAAAAACATAGCTCTGCTTCGATGCCACAATCACTTCCACACTGCCATCGGGCACCTTTTCGCACCCACCCAGCAGCGCAGTCGCAACAACAAGCAGAGAGAAATAAATGCGTTTCAACACTTTGTAATTATCCAAAAATGATCAACATTAACACTTTCACTCCCTCCCCAACGGGGAGGGAGTTATAAAAGAGGATGTGTGTAAAGTATCCTATTAATGCATTGGTGTAGATTCTAACGATGGATAGAAGATATCATATTCCTCGCCAAAAATCTCTTTGTAATGCTCCAACATATACTCCAACGCTGGATCACGAGGATCAAATCCCCAGGGGCTCCCGTAGGTGTAAATATACATGTCGTTCGAAATATCCGAATCTGCCTCAACCCGGTCCAACACACTATCTACCGTCCACCACAGCACATCTTTATACTCAGGAAATTCGTCGGGCTTATAAGGTGCCTCATAAGCCTCGATGGTGTATTCATATCCGGGAGTATAATCTAACAATGTGGCATTGAGCAGTATGTATTGTTTCCATTCTCCACCATTATCGGCATTTCGCATAATATACCTAACCTCGGGCAATCCATGCTCACCAATAATGTAGCTTTGCTCAGAAGCGACCACAAATTTCATATATTGTCCTCTATCATATTCACACCCCATTAAAGCTAATACCGCCAAGGCGATAATAAAAAACTTATGTTTCATGGCTGAAATATTTAGTAGTAACGAGTAGTATAATAAGAACGATAACGATAGCGAGGAACACCCATATCATCTTGGTAGATATATTCCGTATTTGGCAGAATATATGAAGATGTTCCCGCAGGCAAAACCAATTTTGTAATCACATCCGATGTTGACCCCGTATCGCCATTTTGAAACATTATATCATGCTTTAATATAGTCCATATGACTCGTGGATATAAAAGAGTTACAGGGTTATTATTATCATCAACAAATGAAAGGACATTAGAATATACAGACCTTTCATCCCTGGATTGATCATCACTATTATCCTCATAATAAGTCTCAGTAGTAGTAATAACTGGCTTAGGACCATAGATATAGTACAGCGCAGCCTTATCTCCGTCAGACAAACCACTCCTCTGACCATAAAATGTAGAACCATCCTTTTTTGTCATAGAATATCCAGTGCAGCCTTTCTTTCTGAAAGCAGTAGAACCATACATCATTATAGAATTAAAATCCAGTGTTCCTAAATCATATCCACCTTGAGCGTATTCATCAATATACTTCTCAAAAGCATAGAAAAAATTCTCTTGGATATTATCTTCATAAATAGTCACATATTGATCTCTATCTGTTCTACAATGCTCATGAAAATATCCCAACGAATGCATTACTTCATGCAAAATACTACCTTTAGCACAATTAGAAACCAATTCTATCGTATTTGCTCTGTTTCCTTGCTTACCCACGGGAGAATAATTAACACCATCCGTAGAATGAACAAACCTAATTACTCCTACTCCGTAAGTTGTTTGCTGTACGAATGAAAGGTCTGCAACTAATTCTATTTCATTTAACGCCTGACGTATTACATTTCGTTCAGAAGTAGTAAAATCAGACGACACATAATAAGGTATAGTTTTGTTTGGCCAGTACATCTCATAATCACCAATCACAGCACCTTTGGTTGTAGAGATTGACAATGCTTCAATCAACTCTGGAGCTAAAACCATATCCCCAGCAAAGTACACGCTATCTGCTGTATCCATACAAACTTTAGCACCATTTGCCAAAGTTATAGACACAACTTCTCCCTTAGGAGAATACCTTTCAAAAACACTTGGATCCACCACATCAATGCTTTCCGAACGGACGAACCCGTCCAAAGAGTTAGTACACCCCACAATGGTAGCACACACTGCTACAACACTTAGATAATACAACTTTTTCATGATCGTAATGTTTTAATGGTTAATAAAAAGGAAATTATAAACGTGTATACGCCCGCTGTTGTGAGCGATGCAACACATGTGTATGTTCGAGTTAATTAGAGCTCCAAATCTACATCGTGCAGCTCAACCCAAGGCAGGCCCTGAGGACCAAGCTCGGCCAAAAATGGATCGGGATCGAACTCCTCGACATTGTGTACACCGGGCATCACCCACAGCCCCTTGGCAAACATTGCAGCGCCCAGAGCAGCAGGAACACCGGTGGTGTAGCTTACGGCCTGGGTACCGGTCTCTTTGTAAGCCTCGGCGTGGTCGCAGTTGTTGTAGATATAGTAGGTCTTCTCCTTACCATCCTTAATACCCCTGATGCGGCAACCAATCGAGGTCTCGCCGTGATAGTTCTCGCCCAGAGTCTTGGGATCGGGCAGAACGGCCTTCAAGAACTGGATGGGCACAATCTCCATACCATTATACATAATGGGGTCGATGCGGGCCATACCGATATCCTGAATTACGCGCAGGTGGGTGAGGTACTCCTGACCAAAGGTCATCCAGAAGCGGGCGCGTTTGATGGTGGGATAGTTGATTACAAGGCTCTCCAACTCCTCGTGGTACAAGAGGTAGCTCTCGCGAGGGCCAATGTTGGGATAGTTGAGCGTCTTGTGAATCTCGAGCGAGCCTGTGGTTACCCACTGGCCATTCTCCCAGTAGCGGCCATTCTGGGTAATCTCGCGGATGTTAATCTCGGGATTGAAGTTGGTAGCAAAGGCCTTGCCGTGGTTGCCGGCGTTGCAATCGACAATATCGAGGTAGTGAATCTCGTCGAAGTGGTGTTTGGCTGCATAGGCAGTGAAGATTGCCGACACACCAGGGTCGAAACCGCAACCCAGAATGGCGGTCAAGCCGGCCTTCTCGAACCTCTCGCGGTAGGCCCACTGCCACGAGTACTCAAAGTGAGCCTCGTCAAGTGGCTCGTAGTTGGCGGTGTCGAGATAGTTTACGCCACACTCCAAGCAGGCATCCATAATTGTAAGGTCCTGATAAGGGAGTGCTACGTTGATAACGATGTCGGGCTTAAAGCCACGCATCACGCGACAGAGGTCGGCCACATTGTCGGCATCGACCTGCTCGGTTTTGATGCGGTCGCCACCAATGGCTGCTGCAATCTGGTCGCATTTGCTCTTGGTACGACTTGCCAGCATAACGTCGGTAAATACGGGGTTAGCCGCCACTTTGTGTGCAACTACGGTGCCTACACCGCCTGCACCAATGATGAGTACTCTACACATAGTAATCGTAATCGTTTAGGTGGGTTTGTTGTATATTGTTTATGTATTATATTATTGTCTGCTTTGTTGTCGTGTCGGTGCCCTGCGCCATACGCTTTGTATGTCTACACACCTTGCAACATACAAAGATACAACATTAGGTTGAAAGTTGAAAATTGAGAGTTAAAATTATTCTCCACGCCTCTATGGGGCTCGGTTTTCGCCTTGCGCTTTTGCCAAGCATACCCGCCAACCCCCTGAAACTACCACTCGTCGCCCATTTTGTGCAGTTGAGCGCCCTTATTGATACAAAAATGCTATTTTGTGATACAATATTGCCCTTTTACTTCTATCCCATTTGCTACTTTTGTATTTGGTGAGTTGCTTTGACTGCGCACGGGACACCTATAATTTATCCACACGCAACACAGCACACAGCAAAAAAACATACGGGACGTCGAGGTTGCATTTTGCAACCCACTGACAATCAGCGAATTACCCCCTCCCAATGACCAAAACACAGGTCAGCGGGGCGGGGGTATTTTGGTTGCTTATGGGCCCGTAGCGCCCACCCCAAGAGCACAAAACAGACAAAAACCTAACAATAAACACAAACTTTAACTAAAAACACACAAAACCTTATGAAGAAAAACTATCTGGCACCCGCAGTTGAGGTGACCAATGTTGAACTCGAACAAGGCATCGCTGTTAGCGGCTACCAAGTAGGCGTACAGGATTTCATCTACGATGGCGAAGAAGAGTATCTGATGTAATTCAAACACTAACCCCTAAAAAAATCAAAAATCACAATGAAAAAACTTTTCCTTATGATGGGTGTAGTGTTTGGCGCACTGGCCCTCACAAACTGTACTAACAACATCGACGAGAGCATTGCTCCCGAGACCGCAACCAAAGAGTTCGCGCTGACCGTATCGGCAGGCGACCAGACTCGTACCACTATCGAAGACTTCACTACCAGCTGGGCTGCCGGCGACCAGATTAACCTGTTCTACGGCTGGACTCGAAATGACAGCGACAACAAACACTACGATTATCTCTACGCTTCGGCAAACAACTTTACCATCACCGCAGCAAATCTTGCAAGCAAGACCTTTACCGGTAAAGTTCCCTCAGACTTTGACGAGACAGCTGCGTATAGCTTCTATGCTGTTTACCCATACAACGCCAATCTGACCACCCCCAACAATGGTAGCACAACTATTATTGTTGGTCAGACTACTCAGACTCAGGTTGGACATAATAATACAGCACACCTTTGCGGTGCTAATGCACCTCTGATTGGCAAAACCGAGGCTACCAATACCCCCGCAATCACAATGAACCACTTGGCTGCTATTATGGAGCTCAACGTAACCAATGCTTCTACCGAGGAATTCACTATTAAGAGCATCAAAGTTGAGGCAGAACAGAAGATTGCTGGTGAGTTTGTCGTAAACTTTGGTCGCGATGTTGTTGTTTATGGCGATACAGCCAATTCGACCAATAGCGCAACCCTTACAGTAAATGAGGGTACCAAAATGGCTACCAACGAGGTTGCTAAATTCTATATTTCGGTAAAACCCTTTACCGCAAAGGCTGGTGAAACAATGAAATTCACCATCACCACTGACAAGGGTGATATCGTTATGGATAAAGTGCTTGTAAACGACCTCTCTCTCAATGCTGGTAAGATTAAAAAAGTTGCTTTGAAAGCAAACCGCACCGTAGGTGTATACAACAAAGAGGTTGCAGCTGCTGGTAGCAGTGCTATCTATGCCGATATGGACACCCTCCACGCACATTGGTACCTCAAAGCAAAAGAAGAGTACGATTGGGTAACCCCCAACAAATGGGAGTCGCAGCAGGCTGACCCTTTCCGCGAGAACATCACCTTCACTGCTAAAGCTAACAACTCGGGTATTGAGCGTACTGCTTACTATTATGTAGTAGACGTTAATGGTGTATACCACTACGATATTATTATCAAACAGGCTGCTACTTACGTTCTCAATCCTTCGGATATCGAGTTCCTTGCCGCATTGGTAAGCGAGGGGCACTTGAAACATGAAGATGGTACTCGTTATCAACTCCACGCAGATTTGCAGCCCGAGAATTTCGGTACTACTGGTTTTGATGGCTGGCTGCCTGGTGCTGGCATTACCATATCTAACAAAACTCTTGCCGGCGAACTGATTGGCGACGGTAGTGTATATTACATTACTAGTCTTTCCGCTCCTTCATCACGCAATATTGATGTCGACGGAGTGTCGGTAAGCAAAAAAGTTGTCATCAATAGCTTCCCCCAAAAGATGCACTTGCCTCATCTCGAAAGGTTTGACTATAATGGCGTATCTTCTCTCAATGGGAAAGAGTTACCACAAGATTGGAATACTCCCGAGTTGACATTTGTACGATTGAGTTGGAACAGAATGACTGGTACCATTCCAGCAGGTCTTGCCGCAAGTCCCAAATTGGCCGAGGTTTATGCCAACCAAAACGATTTCTATGGTGCACTACCCCACTATTGGGCAAGTGACAAACTTGAAGTTTTGCTCTTTGAGGGTGGTAACACTGGCTTGGGATATATGATACCTGCATCGTTCAATGTTGTACTTCCCGATCAGCGAGTTGCACAAGGCGACAAGGTTCAGCTCAAATTTACACCCGGCTATTACAACAACTGGAAAGGCTTTGAGATTGGCTGGGGACAGAATCGTTATGTAAAATTTGGCGAAGGTGCAGAGGATGACCTCACCACTTGGAGTAATCACCGTATGCCTAACTATGATGCTGCCAATACCGGCAACGAGGCATGGTATAATATGGATGGCTGGTTGCCTCACACTCTCAACGAGTGGAGCCAGGCAGAGGCAGATGCTTATACCGCACAGTGCAAAGCTGACCGTGGCTTGTGATCCACACCAATAGTGTTGCAAATGGCACATAATAGGGCTACATTGCAACCAATTTGACTAAAGCCTCGAGCTGCTCGAAATGCAGCTCGGGGCTTTCTCTTTGGGCACCATATTCATTTATACCCACCAACGACATCCCCACCACAAACCACAACCTCTCGGCACTCCACCAAATCAGGGAGCAATGGGCGCAGGGTGCCCGTTGCGTGGGGGGGGGCGGGTGCGCCCCTGGGGGCGCAAACTACCCGAAAGAGGGAGTACGAGGGGGATTTTTTTGAAAAAGCGGGCACAAAAAGCACATTTTTTGCCGAAAAAATTTGGAGGAACGAATAAAGTTAGTACATTTGCACTCGCAAATGCTTCTTTAGCTCAGCTGGTAGAGCACGACACTCTTAATGTTGGGGTCCTGGGTTCGAGCCCCAGAGGGAGCACGAAGGACGGAAATCACAACGATTTCCGTCCTTTTTTCGTATAAATACGCTTGGTTTGGTGGCGTTCTGTGGCGGAATTAGGCAATAATAAACCTCTCCGCAAGATTTGTTGAACCTATGCTGAACCAAAAGAAAAATTGCGTGAACCAAATTTGATATACTATTGTATTAAAATTCTTGTTATATTTGCAGTAGATATTAGCGGATGATGAAAAATATTACAGAACATAAATTAGTTATCGGAGATAGCAGAAATCTTTCTCATATTCCAGACAAGTCTGTTCATCTCATTATTACATCGCCCCCATATTGGCAGTTAAAGGACTATGGCAGTAGTAACCAAATTGGTTTTCACGACAGTTACGAATGCTATATCAATAACTTAAATATGGTATGGTCGGAGTGTAATAGAGTATTGCATGATGGCTGTCGTTTGTGTATAAATATTGGAGATCAATTTGCTCGCTCTGTTTACTATGGTCGATATAAAGTTATTCCTATTAGAACGGAGATAATTCGTTTCTGTGAAACACTCGGCATGGATTATATGGGAGCTATAATCTGGCAGAAACAAACTACTATGAATACTTCAGGTGGCGGTGCTGTTATGGGTAGCTTCCCTTATCCAAGAAATGGAATACTCAAGATTGATTATGAATTTATCTTGGTATTCAAAAAGCAAGGTAAGGCACCAACACCGTCTGCCGAACAGAAAAAATTATCTGAAATGACCAAAGAAGAGTGGAATACATATTTCGCTTCACATTGGACTTTTGGAGGAGCAAAACAGGATGGTCATATAGCAGTATTCCCTGAAGAACTCCCTCATAGATTGATAAAAATGTTCTCTTTTGCTGGAGAAACTATTTTTGATCCATTTATGGGTAGCGGAACGACTGCATTGGCTGCTCGTAACTTACAGAGAAACTCTATTGGCTATGAGATAAATCCAGACTTCTTTACTTACTATAAGCAAAAGGTGGATTCTGCTCTTCCTTTCAACAATGCCATATGTCTATATGAGGAGGACTCTTCTGTGATTGATAATGAAGATTTGCTGTCTAAACTACCATATCGGTTTGTCGATCCCCACAAGATGAATAGTAAAATTGATGTTAAAAAACTTCAATTTGGCTCCAAAATAGACAAGGATAGTAAAGAACGTGAGGAGTATTTTACCGTAAAAAGTGTGATAGCTCCTAATATGGTTGTTTTAAGTAATGGATTGACTGTTCGGTTAATCGGAATCAAAGAGAGAGCAGGTGTAAATGGCGGTGCGGCAAAATTTATTATTGAAAAAACGAAAGGTCGCAGAGTATTTCTTAGGTATGATTCTCTAAAATACGATTCTGATAATGTGTTGTTGGGATATCTATATTTAGATAACAAAACATTTATTAACGCCCATCTGCTAAAACATGGATTAGCAGATGTGGATTGCTCGATAGAGTTCAAGTATCAGAAAAAATTTGAAAAATTAGTAAACGCATAAATACATATGAAGTACTCTATGAACTTTGGCAAGAAAGAGAGGGTTTTGAATTATGCTTGCCAGACATACCAATTATCTCGACCTAACAAGGTCGGTGCAGTAATGGCTCTTATCAGAGAGTGTCAACCTAAAACTTATGATGAGTGGCAAACTTGGTATTTCCAGAATGCTCAAACAACAGGTAAAACCCCTACAAAAATCACTGTAGACAGCTTAAAGGAGTTGGGTGAGCGACTCTATGCGAAAATTACCGAGATAGTAATACCTGAGTGGGAGAGTGCATTTCGAGAACTAACAGAACAAGATTGTATTGACTATATATACAACTTGACCATTAATAGAACATATGATGGGTATATTCGCGAAAAGTCTGTTATTAATGATGGCTTAGCAAAGATTTTTCCTGATGTCAAGTTTGAAGAGAGTGACCCAGAGTTGGATCATGCTGGAGATATAGATTATGTGGCAAAGGTTGGAAATAGCTCAATCGGTATTCAAGTTAAGCCAATTACAGCAAAAGCTAATTTTGGGAGTTACTCTTTAACCGAGAGAATGCAGGCGAGTTTTGATGCATTCAAAGAACAGTATGGTGGAGAGGTGTTTGTTGTTCTTAGTCTTGATGGTGAAATAGCAAACAAAGAGGTTATTGACAATATTAAGACAGAAATAGAACGACTAACAAAATAAACCTATCTGCCCATTGCGACAAAATGCGACAAAAGTGTTGAACCTATACAGAACCAAATGTAGTGAATTAGGCGTTTGAGGCGCATAAAACCCAATACGTTATACCCCCAGAGGGAGCACTGACGGAAAAGGCTATCCAAACGGATAGCCTTTTTTTGTTGCTGTGCTCCCTCTGCATTGTGTTACCCCACCATATTATGGTTATTGGTCAAGACACAATAAGGGCCCTCCGTTTATCGGAGAGCCCTTATTAAAATACTTATCCCTAAGCGGAATTGCTTACTCGGCAACCTCCTCTGCTACGGGAGTCTCTACCTGGTTGGGCATAACAGCGTCCTGCTCAACATCCATCAGCTGCTCCAATACTGCATCGCCCTGGGGCATCGACGACTTCTTGTACGACGACATTGCTACAGTCGAAAGAAGGCTCAATACCACGATTGCTACTGCAACATACCAAGTGGTTTTCTCAAGGAAGTTAGCGGTCTGACGCACGCCCATTACCTGGTTCGATGCGCCAAAGTTTGCTGCCATACCGCTTTTGGGGCTCTGGGCCAACACTGCCAAAATAAGGATGATGCTGGCGATAATGATCAATACTACAAGAAAAGTGTACATTTTGTTATGGTTTTTTAATTATTATTTGTCTTTTTTCTCACCCTCTTGGGCCTTCCGTTCACAAAGTTGCCCAATAAGTTCGGCAAAGTAAACACTTTTTTGCAAATCCTGCAAACTTAATTTTCTATATATTGCAATTGCATCGTCAAAAAGTCCCTGTTTTGCGTAAATTTCTGCCAATTCTTCGCTCACAAAGTCATCTTCGTCGTCGGTTTCGCCCCCAAAAGTGGCCATAGACTCCTCGGTTGTCTGCTCGCCAATGACTATGCGGTGGTGGTCGCCACTGCTTATAAAATCGTCTATCAGGCTCAGTGTCGAGTCGCCCTCCTCGGGTGCATCTATTTCTGCCGCTTCGGGCGCCATCAACTCCGTAATTTCGGGCACTCCCGACTCCACAACCTCGGACACTTCTACCCTATCGGTCGCTACATCCTCTACCTTCGCGGTCGCTACGGTAGGGCGAGCAAACTCTTCGGCACTAATCTCTTTGAGCAGTGCTCTGCGCCCGTAGGCTCTCTCCCTAAGGCGCACACCGAGCAGGTAGCTCTCGGCCACCATCTTGCCCTGCTCACGTGTGGCCAAGTGCGCCCCCGAGAACCAAGGGTAGTCATACCCCATCTGGCAGAGTGTGGAAGTGTTATTTGCCATTTTTTTGCTTGTGTCTAATAAGTTTTGTTTCTACCAGTTGGCCACAGCAGCGTTGAAGATATCCTGCACCAGCAGGTCTACAATGTCGGTAATAAGCGAGTCCTGAACATCTTGTAGCAGCTGGTTGGCATCGTACTCTACAAACGAGCTGAACGACTTGTTGTAGTTGAACTGGGGCTCGTAGATGTTGGTGAACTTAACCTTCACGGTAATTGTCAAGCGGTTCATTGCGGCCGTCTCGTTGGCCGTAATTGCTGCGGGGGTGGAGGTATAGTTGGTAATCTCGCCCTCGAATGCCAGGTCGCCACCCGTAGGCACAAGCTGCAGCTTGGTCTGCCTTGCAAACTTGTCTTGCAGGGCATCGGTAAGCGTCGAGCTGAGCGTGGGTGCAACCATTGGTGCGTTATTGGGGAAGTAGGGTATGCTCACAGTCTTGGCTTCGAGCGGAATTGAAGCGCCCGAAAATGAGTACTTGACGGTACAACCAATCGCTAAGGTTGCCACACAGAGCAGCGTAGTGATAATGGCACTACGCATCAGAGTCCTAAAATTCATCTATTCCGAGTTGTTTAATTTTTCTGTACAATGTTCGCTCCGACATAAAGAGCTCTTTGGCGGCCTCTTTGCGCTTGCCGCCCGTCTTGCGCAGGGCCTTCACAATAGCCTCGCGCTGAATGTCGTCCTTGGTCAGTGGCCTTGCAGGCTCATCATCGGTAACCTCCTCGCCAATGGCATCTTGGGGCTCGTCGGCATAGGGAGCATAGTGCGAGCCGTGGGGTTGCAACAGACCATAAACCTCGGCCGATGGTTGGGCCGTAGGAGCAGGAGCCGAGTGGGGAGTATAGCCACCACTCATCACCTCCAACAGCATACGCTTTATGTCGGTAATATCGCTGCGCATATCGAAGAGTATCTTGTAGAGCAGCTCGCGCTCGTCGGAGTACTCGTCGGTGCGCTGCCCCATAACCACAGGGCTTGCATCGGTGCCCCCTGCGGGCAGATATTTGCGCAGTATGGGCTCGGTGATAACCCTGGCCTCCTCGATAGCCGAAATCTGTTCGGCTACATTTTTCAGTTGCCTTACGTTGCCCTTCCAGTAGTAGTTTTCGAGCAACCTGCGAGCCCCCTCATCGAGCGTGATGACGGGCATCTTGTAGCTCACAGCCACATCGGATGCGAACTTGCGGAAGAGCAGGTGGATATCCTCTTTGCGCTGGCGCAGTGGGGGTACGTTGATGGGCACAGTGGCCAAGCGGTAGTAGAGGTCCTCGCGGAAGCGCCCATCGGCAATGGCTTTTGTGAGGTCTACATTGGTTGCGGCCACTACCCTCACGTTGGTCTTGCGAATTTCGCTCGAGCCCACCCTCAGGAACTCGCCACTCTGCAATACCCTCAGCAGTCGCGCCTGGGTCGAGAGGGGCAGCTCGGCCACCTCGTCGAGAAATATGGTACCACCACCGGCCTCCTCGAAGTAGCCCTTGCGGGCCTCGGTAGCGCCCGTAAACGAGCCCCTCTCGTGGCCAAACAGCTCCGAGTCGATAGTGCCCTCGGGAATTGCGCCACAATTGACGGCTATGTATTTGTTGTGCTTGCGGGGGCTGTTCTGGTGAATAATCTGTGGGAAGTACTCCTTACCCACACCACTCTCGCCCGTAATGAGCACCGACAGGTCGGTCGAAGCAACTTTCAGAGCCATCTCTATAGCCCTATTCATCGCCTCGCTGGTACCTATGATGCCCAAGCGTTGTTTTACTTCAAAAAGCTCCATTCTCTATCAAGTCTGAGTTGCTTTCTACTCTTCTTTGGTTGTGATATTGACACACTTCTCTGTTAGTTATCTTCGAGCAAGAAGTCGCTACCCATCTCGTACTGCTCGGTGGTGTCAAGTTCGAGATCCTTGCTATTGTTGCTGAAAGCACCCCACAGCAGCGTAATCATAGCCAAAACCACAGCCACGATTGCTATAATCGTAATAGGATCGACCTTTTTGCGGGATGCGGGGCGACGGATATTCATCTTGCGGGGAGCCTCCGTTGGCACCTCTTCCTCGTCGTCATCGTCATACAGA
Source organism: Rikenellaceae bacterium (assembly GCA_015059945.1). Classification (GTDB taxonomy): domain Bacteria; phylum Bacteroidota; class Bacteroidia; order Bacteroidales; family Rikenellaceae; genus Tidjanibacter. The sequence continues at coordinate 7,913 of SUZJ01000006.1, read as the reverse complement.
GCGCTCTGCTTACGGGCAGTAGCCGATACTTTGGGCTTAACCTGAGGTGCCACAGGCTTAGTGGGCTCGGGTGCAACCACCTTGGGCTCCTCCACTTTCACTTCCTCTTCCTCCTCTTCTTCATCATCCTCAAACTGCTCTACGATAACCTTAGGCTCGGCAGCCTTTACTTCGGGCTCGACAGCCTTCACTTCGGGCTCAACTGTTTTCACCTCGGGCTCAGCAGCCTTTGCCTCAGGCTCGGGAATAGTGTGCGAGAAGGGGTTGAAGGCGAAGTCAAGCGCACCATTGGCACCTACGAGCAACACGCCCACGCCATCGATAATAAACTTGCGACTGGCGCTAATCTGGCGACCAATCTCCTCGACATACCCTTCTACGATAGCGGCAGCCTCCTCGGCAGCCACACCAAACTGGACAGCCACCAGAGCTTCGAGCTTGCCGTCGTTCTTTTTGAGCATCTCTACAAATACAATCTCACCACTCTCTTTACGTTTGAGCAGGGTACCCACATTGGGGATAATGAGGCGGTTTTCGCGCTGGAGGTAGGCCTCTATGATAGCACTAATCTTTGTAACCATATCTGTATTGTTTTTATAGTTATAACGCAAAAGTAGTCAAAAATGATTTCCAAAGGTACTAATTATTTATGAAATAACTGACAAAAAGTCAGTTTTTCTGCCAAATCGGATGTTTTTTGGTATATGTGTTGGTAGTATGCGAAAAAATTATTTGCTTTGCATTATAAAATTTTTGGGAAAGTAAGTCGATTACTTTTGATTTTTATGGTCAAAGTAGCCGAGCCCGTTTGGTTTTTTATTTAACTTTTTGTCGAAATGAAGAACAAGTACACCGACCTAATCGAACAAACTTACGACTGGCCACAGGCCGAATTTTCGGTCGAAGACAACGAACTGCACTTTCACGATGTGCCCCTGATGGATATCATCAAGCAGTATGGTACCCCACTGAAAATTACCTACCTGCCCAAGATTTCGTCGCAAATCCAGAGGGCCAAAAGGCTCTTCAATGTGGCAATGGCAAAGGTAGACTACAAGGGCTCGTACAACTATTGCTACTGCACCAAGAGTTCGCACTTCTCGTTCGTATTGGAGGAGGCTCTGAAGAACGACATCTATCTCGAAACATCGTCGGCATACGACATCTACATCATCAACGCACTCTACGAACAGGGCCTTATAAATAAGGATATGTATGTGGTTTGCAATGGTTTCAAGCGTCAGCTCTATGTCGAGAACATTGCCGGACTGATTAACAACGGCTTCGAGAACACCATTCCCGTACTCGACAACAAAGAGGAGTTAGACCAGTTGGAGGCCGTACTCGAAAAGCCCTGCAAGCTGGGCATACGCATTGCAGCCGAGGAGGAACCCAAGTTTGACTTCTACACTTCGAGGCTCGGTATTCGCTACAACGACATCATCGAGTTCTACAAAAAACGCATCAAGCCCAACAAAAAACTCAAACTCAAGATGCTCCACTTCTTCATCAATACCGGTATGAAGGATACAGCATACTACTGGAACGAGTTGAACAAATGTATACAGGTTTATTGCGAATTGAAGAAGATTTGTCCAGAGCTCGACAGCCTAAATATCGGAGGTGGATTTCCAATCAAGAACTCACTTAACTTCGATTACGACTACGAGTATATGGCCGAAGAGATTGTCGCACAAATCAAGAGCAACTGTAATCTGAACGGCGTAGAGGAGCCCAACATCTTCACCGAGTTTGGCTCATTTACCGTTGGCGAGAGTGGTGCAACCCTCTTCTCGGTGCTCAACCAGAAGCAGCAGAACGACCGCGAGAGGTGGTATATGATCGACAGCTCGTTTATGACTACCCTGCCCGACATTTGGGGTATCGACCAGCGCTATCCACTGCTGGCTATCAACCACTGGGACAAGGAGTACCAGCGCGTATTCCTGGGCGGCCTGACCTGCGATAGCGAGGACTTCTACAGTGGCGAGTCGCACTCCAACGCTGTCTTTCTGCCCAAGATTGACGAGAACGAGCCCCTCTATGTAGGCTTCTTCCACACGGGCGCTTACCAAGAGTCGGTGGGTGGCTTTGGCGGCATACAGCACTGCCTCACTCCTGCCCCCAAACACATCCTCATCGACATCGACAAAGAGACTGGCGAGTACTACACCCGACTATTTGCCAAGGAGCAGAGCTACCGCTCGATGATGCGAATCCTGGGTTACTAAAAGTACCTATTATGTAATAAGCAAGCGGTTGCCCCACCAAAAGAGTGTAGGGCAACCGCTTGTTGTCTGATATGCGGCCACTCTAACTTTGGGCCACAACTGGGCAACTAATCCTCCTCGTCGAGCGAGAAAATCTCCTCGACCGACTTGCCAAATATGCGGGCCATTTTGAGGGCCAACACCGTCGAGGGGACAAACTTGCCACTCTCGATAGCGTTTATAGTCTGACGACTAACCCCTGCTGCCTCGGCCAACTGCTGCTGAGTCATTCGCACCTCGGCACGAGCTATACGAATCTTGTTATTCATCTGCGCCCCCTTTCCTTGCCTGCCACAATTTGTAGCGAAAAACAACAAGAAAAATCAACAATATGGAGAACATTCCATAAATCATTACGGTCAAGAAATCGAGGTCGTAGAACACCAAGGCTGCAATAATCAGCAATCCATAATTGACATATAGCGCAACCAGCAACGAGTTGTGCCTGATGGCCGTAATCATCTCATCCTCGACCTTCTCGCGCGAGCAGGTCACCAGCAGGGCACCCACAATAGTACTAATAATGGCGATGTTGTTGATGACGTATCCGCCATAGAGCGACACCACTGCCGAGGGGGTAACATCGCCCGAAATCGTAAAAAACTCCATAATGTTGCCATTGCCCCACCAGCCAATCATCACATAGACATCGACAAGCAGTGCAATCGAAAGAATCACCCACCCTACCTTCTGAAAGCGGTGTGGAAAAAGTAATGTTTTCATAAGCGTTCTGTTTTCGTTAGTGTAAAAATGCAATCGATTACAGCACAAATGTAAAACATACTTTACAAAACGACAAATAAAATTTACATTATTTTTCACCGCATCAGCAGTTAGGTAACTTTGTTACCTAAAAATTTTCCTCGAAATACCCCCCCCAGAGCCCGGGTATTAAAAAAGATACCCGCGACAATGAGGGAGAAGTGATGATGGAGGCGTGTCGGTGGAGCGGATATCAACCACCATCAATTGTAGGCCCACGACTACTCCTCTCCTAAGTTAGGAGAGGTGGCGCAAAGCGACGGAGAGGTCTGTAAAAACTGATTACTTATTGCTGACAACTATTTAAGCCTAAACACTCCCGTCTGGTATTCCTCGAAGCCGACCGAGCGGTAGAGCTCGCGGGCAGCGGTGCGGGCTGGGTTTGAGGTTAGGTATATGGGCACACCTGGAGCGATCTCGGCCGCATAGGCCACACCCCTCTCCACGAGCGCACGCCCCACTCCCTTGCCCCTGACAGCAGGGAGCGTAACCACATCCTCAATCCACCACTTCTCGCCCACAGGCAACAGGTTGTGGCAGATGGTCAGGCTACCCACCACCTGGCCCTCGGCAATGGCCACAAACAACGCTGCATCGGGCTGTGCCACAATATCTCGCAGGCGCTCGGCCGTAAGCTCGGGGCGAGGTACAGATGTCAGGTGGCAAAACAGTGCATCGAGCTGTCGGGCAACATCCTCGGTAGCCTCCGTAAGGCGCAATATCTCAAAACTCATCGGCTGCATAGTATCACAAATCTCGTTGTTCTGCCACAAAGGTACAACAAATTTCGGCCGACCGAAAGGGACAAAATGTTTTTAAGGGTCCTAAGGTCCTTAAAGCCCTTAATGACCTTAAACCCCTCCCCTTGATAGGGGAGGCTTTGTCGGTCGCGAGTTCGACACCAATACTATACATAAAAACAAAACGGATACCTTTCGGTATCCGTTTTTGTTTTGCGGTATGGACGAGACTCGAACCCACGCATTGCGTGGCGCTCATTTTTTACAACCCCTCCAAACCTCCCCTTGATAGGGGAGGCTTTGTCGGTCGCGAGTTCGACACCAATACTATACATAAAAACAAAACGGATACCTTTCGGTATCCGTTTTTGTTTTGCGGTATGGACGAGACTCGAACTCGCGACCTCCTGCGTGACAGGCAGGCATTCTAACCAGCTGAACTACCACACCGTGCTTTTCGATTGCGGTACAAAAGTAGCACTAATTTTTGATTCCGCAAGCATTTTCGCAAAAAAAATTAAACTTTTTTGAAGAAGCTAAACTGAACACTACCGTAACTTCTTGATTGCCAAAAATTAGGGTGCTCAGAAAAATCTTTATCTTTCGAGTGCTCAAAAACCAAAAAACCGTCCTCTCTGAGCAAATCGCGCCCCAGCACCAGCTCTATGACCTCCTCGCTACCCTCCAAATCGTACGGAGCATCCGAGAAAATCACATCAAACTGCTTAGAGCAGCTCTTCAAATACAGAAATACATTGGCGTGGGTGGCATACAGAGTCGCAAAGCCCAGTTCCTTCGCCATCTTGCGGATAAAGGCGTGGTGCACCGAATTAACCTCTACGCTCGTAACGCTCTTGGCCCCACGCGAGCAAAACTCGTAGCTGATAGAGCCCGTACCCGAAAACAGGTCAAGCACGTCTATATCCTCAAAATCGACCAGATTGCCCAGCACATTAAACAGGTTCTCTTTGGCAAAATCGGTCGTGGGGCGGGCCCTCAGGTTGCGTGGTGGGGTAATCACCCTACCCCTATATTTTCCGCTTACAATTCGCATCTATTTTTTGGTCTTGTTGTGTTGTTGGTCAATTTACTCGCACTTACAGCGGCGGAAATAGTGGCGCAGCACCTTGTAGTGCTCCTTTGCCCCCATACCTATTATTATAATATCGGCCCTGCGCAGGTCAAAGTCGCCATTGAGCACCGCCATAACATAGAGCATATCCTCATCGGCATTATCGGTCAGTGGCAATGCCTCGGCATAGAGCAGTCGTCGGCCCTCGGTATAGGCAACATAGAGGGTTCCATTCGAGCGGCTCAGCACAACGCATTTGTCGTGGCGGCTACCCACCACTGCCCTTGCCACCACCGCACTCAGGGGTGTCGTAAAGCGCAGTTCTGCCCCACTCCTCTCGGCTAGCCCCACCAGGCGGCCATACTGCTCGGCCTCGATACACAGGGCATAGGCTACGGGGCCATCGTTGCTCACCGTCACCACCCCATCGGCCTCAGCCACGGGCACTCCCGCATCGCTCAGCAGCGCCCTCAGGTCGATGCGTCCCTCTTCGCGACGTGGGTAAGACACACACACCGCCCCATCGACCACAACCTCTATGGTCGCCCCGGGCACAATAGTCTGCCCCTCGGCTTCATCCAAAGAGCAAAATTGTCCATCCTGCCTAAGCCGAATGGACAATTTTGCATTGTAGACGTAAGGCCTGTTATTACTCCCAGTTACCTGCATCGTTGGTAGCCTGAGTCAAATCACCCACCTTAACACCGGGGTAGTTACGGAGCACATTTTTCTGCTCGTCAATCAGGTTGATGAGCAACTGCTCATTGAGGTCGAGAAGGAATGCTTTATAAGGAGCTTTAGCCTCGAATACGGGCACCTTCACGTTACCAACCTCTACCTCTGCTGCACCCATAATGAACTCAACGGGCTCGCCACCATTAGCGACTGCCGAGTAGGGAATGTAGCGCAACTGCTGGATCTGCTCGGGGGTGAGTTTCTTGGCACCAAATACGGTATCGATAGCCTTAACGGTAAATTTCTCGATATTTTTCTTGCGAAGTTTTTTCAGGCGGGCCAGACCAACCGAGTCGTCATTCGATACCAACTGGCGCTCAAACTCCATATCGGCGGTGAGCACAAAGTTAATCAGGGTGTCGAACGAGCCGGTGTAGGTACCATAGACCTGTTTGTAGCCGCGCTGCGCCGAACGGATGTCGATAATACGCTCGATAACTGCTGCTTTACGAGCCTCGGTAGTTTTGTCGAAACGTACAGGGGTCATAATGCTGTCATACAGCATATAGGCCAACACAACCATTACGATTGCAAGAACGATTTGAAGAAGGGTCTTTTTCATTTCTATTTTTAATATTAAGTTTGTAGCGTAAAAATGTAACAACTATGCTTAACGAGCACATTGCGACCCAAATTTACGCCAAATTTGCGTTTACTCCAACTTTTGGGCAAAAAAAAATTATAGAATCTTTCGCCGACTGGATTTCTGACGACGACTTTGAGCGCATTTTTGTACTGAACGGCTATGCCGGAACGGGCAAAACTACGCTCATTGCCGCTTGTGTGGCCACCCTCACCGAGTTGAAAATCAAGCCCATACTACTCGCCCCCACAGGTCGCGCCGCCAAAGTGCTCGCCCAGCATACCCCAGGACACAGCGCCTACACCATACACAAGCGCATCTATCGCGAGCGCACCTCGGCCTCGTACGAGTCGAAGTTCGACCTGAACCAAAATCGAGAGAAGGATGCCGTATTTATCATCGACGAGGCCTCGATGATTGCCGACTACTCCGAGGAGGGCAGCCTGTTTGGCTCGGGCTCGTTGCTCGACGACCTGTTTGAATATGTACGCAGTGGTCAGCGTTGCCGCATAATGTTTGTGGGCGACTCGGCCCAGCTGCCCCCCGTAGGCCACGACATCTCACCCGCCCTCGACCCACAAAAGCTCGCCATCTACGGCCCTGTGAGCTACAACACCCTCGACGAGGTAGTGCGTCAGGAGGAGCAGAGTGGCATATTGTTCAACGCCACTATGGTGCGCTGTATGATCGAGAACCGCATCTGGGAGACCCCTCTGTTTGATATGAGCTACCCCGACTTTAAGTCGCTCAATGGGCGCAGTTTTCTCGAAACGCTCGAAGAGTGCTACTCGCGCTACGGCAAGGATGAGGTGATAGTCATTACCCGCTCAAACAAGCGTGCAGCCCACTTCAACGGCGGTATTCGTGCGCGTGTGCTCTATGCCGAGGAGGAGATCGACTCGGGCGATATGGTTATGGTGGTCAAGAACAACTATCACTACACCGAGCGCGATGAGGAGAGCAAGGTCGACTTCATAGCCAATGGCGATGTGGCCCAATTGCGTCGCATACGTCGTTTCAAGGAGCAGTATGGATTTCGCTTTGCCGAGGCCACGCTGCGCTTCCCCGACTACGACGACTACGAAATTGAGTGCAACGTGCTGCTCGACACGCTTATGTCGAACACCCCATCGCTCACTCGCGACCAGCAGAAGGAGCTCTTCTTCAACATCGAAGCCGAGGAGTATGCCGATGTGCAGGGCAAGGCCAAGCGCTACCGCCAGGTGCGCGAGGATAGCTACTACAACGCTATGCAGATTAAGTTTGCCTACGCCGTAACGTGCCACAAGGCGCAGGGTGGCCAGTGGAGTGCGGTATTTATCGACCGCCTATTGTTTGGCGAGGAGCGTATGAACAAGGAGTTTCTGCGCTGGCTCTATACGGCCATTTCGCGTGCCACAGAGCAGGTCTACTTGGTGGGCTTCGACGAGAGCTTCTTCGACCCCACGACCTACACCCCCGAGGAGGAATTTCAGGGGAATTGAGAATTGAGAATGGAAAATTGAAAATTATCTAATTACCATAAAGCCCTTAAAGACTTAGGTCTATCGACGTTAGACGTTAGACAAAAAAATTAGGGGCCTTAAAAGCCCCACACGCCCTATAATTTAAGAGTACAAAAAAGGGTAATGATGCCCAAAGTGGCGCTTTTTAGATTCTAAATTATGGGCGAGAAACGGAGTATTTCTCGCCCTATTTTTTGCTTGCCTTTCCCTGATTACTTTGCAGAAAGAGATACCACTTCACAAAGT
>SUZJ01000011.1 GCA_015059945.1 Rikenellaceae bacterium | reverse complement strand
CTCTGTTATCAACAGGATGAACAGTATTCTGACTTGCCATAATATCGTTACGAGTGTGAATACAAGGTGCTACCTTATCCCAATACTGACGAGTATATTTGTCGCCATTCTTACGGGCGTTGTACACAATAACACCATTCTTTACACTATGCGGTATCTTTGTAATATCGGTATTGTCAAATGCCGATTGCCCCTCCTTAATATCCGCAATCCAAGATTCCATACGAGGCGAATATTTCCTAAAGTTATGATAAATATCATCTTCGGAAATTTCACCCATCTTCTTTAACGATGGCAAATGACCAATAATTTGTCTTAATGTTCTCTCAGGCTGCTTGTCGGGGAAAATATCATATGGAGTGACCTCTTTCAAATCTTTACGAACACCAATAACTAATGTTCTTGTTCGACTTGATGGATTACCATAATCTTTGAAGTTTACGACTTGATAGAGGATATTGTATGCTCCCGACAAGTTAGCCTCAATAGCATCTTTAATTGACTTGTCTTGACCGTCAACATCTGTACATACAGATGTAAGGAAAGCTCTAACATTCTCAAAAATAAAGAACTTGGGTTTAATCTGTTGTGTCATTTTTATAGACTCAACAACTAACGAGTTGCGTTTTAACTCATCTTTCTTCTTGTGGTTAGCAACAGACATACCTTGACAAGGAGGCGTTGCAATCAACACATCCAAATCTGTTAGATTAAAACCTCTTTCCCACATTGCTAACTCCGCAAAAACTTTATCTTTCGTTTCTTGCGTAGTCATATCGCCACAAATATATCCGCTGTTATAAACGCATTTCTGATTGAATTTCTGAATCTTCAACCTGCGTTCCAACAACTCTACTGTGGCGACACAATAGAAGCCCTCTTCCTTGAAGCCATAGCAACCAACTCCTGCACTGCTGAATAGGCTGACATATGTCCTCAATCCATATGCAGAACGCCGATCTGCTAATAGCATTTCGGGGACTTCTAACTCTGGGTATAATTTCACTTTAGCCATATTAACCTATTCTTCTTAAATTTTCAGCGGCCATTGACAGAGCTTCCGATGCAACAATATGTTCATCAGATACCATATCAGTTACCTTGTCGGCAAGCCACAATGTAAGGAGGTCTGTCATTTCTACATGAAACATCTCCGATAATATTGCGACTTGTTCTTTCTTGGCTCTGCGTTCACCTTTTTCTATCTTACAATATGTTGCAGTGTCTATATCAAGAGCTGCCGCAATCTGTCTTTGTGGCATCTGATTTTGAATGCGTAGCTCTTTTATTTTCTCCGTAAACAGCATATTACTTATTTTTGTCTTGACATTATTTGGCAAAGATAGCGAATTAAATCCATATTCACACCTTATATTATATAAAAAATTAAGGTGATGTAAGATTGCACTTTCTGTATCGTTGTTTTAGAATCTATAATTTCGCCAGCCGATGGCTGACGATAATAAGGTTTAGTTTATTCCATTGGCTATATACCCAAAGCGGACTAAACTTATTTTTGCGTTGGCAGCACTCAAAAAAGATGCTGACGAAAAGAGAAAGACACTCATTCTTCTTTTTTCGCCAGCATTTATCTTAAAAATTCAAAAAAATACACCCAACCTCGATTTTTGGGTGTAAAAAAGGGTGCAAATCTCGTAACTACTTGATTTACACCCTTTGTTGCGGAGAGAGAGGGATTCGAACCCCCGGAACATCGCTGTTCAACGGTTTTCAAGACCGCCGCAATCGACCACTCTGCCATCTCTCCAAGTCGGATGCACACCCACAACTATACCCTTACTCACTCCTTGGAAAATTAGCCTCCTAAAAGCTACGGGCAAACTCGCAAATGCACAGTGCCGTGTATGTATCATATTCGGGGCCACCCCCTGTTTTGCGCCACAAAGGTAGTGCATTTTTTGGCTTTACCAAAAAAATCACAAAATTAGCTCAATATCCCCTTTCAACTCGGTTGATTGCTCAATTCATTACAGCTCGACCGAGTAGTTCTCGGGAATATCTATTATTGTTGAGTCGGTGAGGCCCTGGGCCGTAACCTCGATGTTGTTGGTGCCGTAGTCGAGGTCGAGGTTGCTCCACGTCATCACGCCACCCTCGCTCTCGCGCGCGCCACAGAATACCCCATTTACGGTCAGCTCGGCCGAGGGCAGGTTTGAGTAGACCTTGATGGTTTGCAGCGTGTCGGTACGTCGGCTCCATCTCTTTTCGGCTATGTGCACAAACTCGTCGGTGGTATTCCAAGCCGCCTTATAGCGGTAGAAGGCATCTTTGCGTACCTGGCGGTTGAACGACATAACACCCATATCGCTCACCCTGCCCGAAGCCCTCGAGGCATCGACTGCGGGGTAGTCAAACAGGCTGTCTACAAATAGGCCCCAGAAGAGGCTGTCGCCACCCAACGAGGCCAAGTAGGTGTCGTGGAAGTGGGTTTGCCACCTTTCGGGGTGCCAGTGGTCGTTGGCTACGGGCCTTTCGAGCAGGTCGCTCTGGTGGAATATGCTGCCACCGCACTTGTAGCTCACACCGCTGCGCAGGGCTCGCCAGTTGGGGTTGTCGTGCATCTGCTCCTGCCATACGGCAATATCCTCGGGCAGGCCGTCGGTCCAGCCAAATACGTGGCTCCACACCACAAGGTCGGTGATGAAGTTTATCTCGCCATCCTGATTGCTCCATCCACAGGTCAGTCGGTCGCTATCGATACGCTTGGCCAGCGAGTTGAGCTCGCGGATGTAGGCCACAGGGCTCTCGCCGCGCACCTCGAGCTCCGAAAAGAGGTTCCACACAGCCACCGAGGGGTGGTTGTATAGTTGGTAGACCATTTCGGATAGTTGCTTGCGACCATTGCTGCGGAAGGCCTCGGTGTTGAAGAATCCCTTGCCATTGATGGTGGTCGAGCCTATCAGCGGAAGGTCGTTGATGACCAGCAGTCCCAGCTCGTTGCAGAGGTCGTAGAAGTGGGGGTGGTGCGAGCCGCCAACAACTCTCACAGCATTGGCGCCCATCTCTACTGCCAGGGCCAAGTCCTCCTCGATGTCGCGCGAGTAGACTGCGGTGCCGCACAAGGGGCGGTCGCGGTGCAGCAGTACGCCACGAATGGGGGTGGGGGTGCCGTTGAGAACTATTCCATCGTTGCCCACAGATATGGTGCGGAATCCATAGGTAGTAGTGACCTGGTCGTGGGTGCTGTTGTTGGTCGATAGGGTGGTGGTAAAGGTGTACAGTTCAGGGCTTTGGGTGCCTTGCCACAGTTGTGGATTATCGACCTTGAAGGGTATGTAGGCGGTGGTGGTTCCTTTGGTTGTTCTGACGCGCTGGCTGGTGGTGTAGAGCTCGTTGCCGTCGCTGTCGCTGATGGTCAGCGCGAGGGTTGCACTCACCACTCCTTTGGCGCTCACTTTCACCTCCACCTCGCCTTGTGCAGCTTCTGCGGTGAGCTCTTTGGTGTGGATGTAAATGCCGTCCGACGAGTAGTGGTCGAGGGCTATGTGGGTGGGCTCCTCGACTATGAGGTTAACCTCGCGGAAGAGGCCTCCGTAGGCTATGCCGTTGCCCTCGGTGGGCATAACGTCGATGTTTTTGCCGTTATTGACAATAACCCACACCAGGTCGCGCCCGTTGTAGTTGAGCAGGTCGCCAATCTCAAAGGTGAAGGCGCTGCTACCGCCCTCGTGCCGCCCCACGTAGCGGCCATTTACGAGCAGGTCGGTGACCAAGTTGGCACCCTCAAAGCGTATGTAGACACGCTTCTCTTTCCACTCGGGCTTGGCATCGATGTAGCGCATATAGTTGCCCTCGCCGCGGTAGTAGTCGCTCTTGCCACTCAGAGCGTCGAGGTTCCACTGGTGGGGCAAATCGACGGTGTGCGACTCGCTCTCGCTGTGGGTAAAAAACTTCCAACTGCGCGTAAGGTCGTAGGTCTGTCGGCCAAAGGCTGCCCCCTGCCAACAGAGCAGTATGGCTGCCAATAAGGCGGTATATTTTATGACGATTTTTGCTCTCATTTCTCTTCTCTAATCGTTACTTACGGGGCTCTCGGCACCCACCTATGGTGGGGCAGATTTGCACAAAGGTAAAAAAATAACTACATTTCGGAAAATTTTTGAACAACTAACAACTGATTCACTCGACACCTATGAATGTTTTAGACATTATTTTGGCCGTTCTGCTCGTTGTGGGCGCAGTGAGCGGCTTTCGCAAGGGTATAATTTCGCAACTCTGTGGCCTGGCAGGTGTGTTGCTGGGCGTGTGGTTGGCCTTCAAGTTTAGCGACAAGCTGGGCGACTGGCTCGGTATGGAGATTAGCGAGATTGCCTCGTTTGTGATAGTATTTATTGGTGCTGTGCTGTTGGCGGCTCTGGCGGGCAAAATCTCGGCTGCCATACTCCACGCTACGGGGTTGGGCATCGTAAATCGCTTGGGAGGTTTAGTGCTCTCGGTGGTTGAGTACGCACTGGTGGCATCGCTGTTGCTGGGCCTCTTTGAGCGCATCAACAACGCCACAGGGTGGGTCGAGCCCAAGGTGGTCGAGGAGTCGGTGTTGGTCGAGCCCGTTATGACCATCTCGGAGTTTGTGTTCCCATATCTGTTGGAGGTGAAGGATGCCATTGTCGAGAGCGACTCGTTCAAGCTCGACAAAGAAGAGTCCACAGCCCCACAGCAAACCCCCAATCAGGCAATCTAACAGACCACTATGAAGGGAATTGTAATAGAGAGTACGGGCAGCTGGTATAAGGTCGATATCGACGGCACCATCTACGACTGTCGCACACGTGGCCGACTGAGGCTCAAGGGGTTTCGCTCCACCTCGCCAGTGGTGGTGGGCGACAAGGTAGAGGTCGAGTTTGCCGAGGGTGGCGAGGGTATGATTGTGGCCATAGAGCCCCGCACCAACTACATTATCCGCAAGGCATCCAACCTGTCGAAGGAGTCGCACATTATTGCCGCCAATGTAGATGCAGCGGCCATTGTTGTTACTCTGGCAGCTCCAGTTACCGCACCTGAATTTATAGACCGCTTTTTGGTCACCTGCGAGGCCTACAAGGTGCCTGCGGTGATTATTCTCAATAAGATAGACTTGGCTCGCCAGACGCCCGACGAGTTGGCCGCCTTCCGTCAGATTTACACCTCGGCGGGCTACCGCATCATAGAGTGCTCGGCCCTTACGGGCGAGGGCGTGGGCGAGGTGGTTGAGCTGCTGCGCGGCAAGACTACGCTGCTGTCGGGCAACTCGGGCGTGGGTAAGTCTACCCTGGTGAACGCCATCGAGCCCTCGGCTCTGGCCAAGACGGGCGAAATATCGGAGGCTCACTTGCAGGGCAAGCACACCACCACCTTCTCGCACGTCTACCCCCTCTCGTTTGGCGGTCGCATAATCGACACCCCGGGCATCAGGGGCTTTGGACTGATTGATATCAAGCCCGAGGAGCTCTACCACTACTTCCCCGAGTTGATGCTCCACAGCAAAGGGTGCAAGTTCTACAACTGCACCCACACTCACGAGCCACACTGCGCTGTTATAGAGGCAGTTACCGAGGGACTTATATCTATGAGCCGATACGAAAGTTACCTGAAAATTCTCGACGACGATGGCAAATACCGATAAGATGCACCCTGCTGCCTATGCCCCCGAGCACCCCACCGAGTGGTACACCGAGCGTGTGGAGTGGCTGGCCGAGTTTATGCTGCCCGAGCGCTACGCCACAATGCAGCGAGTGCTCGACAACCGCACCCGTTATATGACCATTTGTGCCGAGAACACCTTCCACCCCCAGAACGCCAGCGCTCTGGTGCGCCACTGCGAGGCCTTTGGTGTGCAGGAGCTCCACGCCATTGAGTTTTTGTGTGGTTTTCAGGCCAACCTGCATATTGTTCGCGGAACGGACAAGTGGGTTGACATTAAACGCTATGACTCTACGGCTCAGGCGGTTGATTACCTCAAAGGCCAAGGCTACCGCATAGTTGCGGCCACGCCCCACACCGACGACAAAACACCCGACTCGTTCGACATCGCGGCAGGCCCTTTCTGCTTGGTCTTTGGCACTGAGAAACAGGGCATATCGCCCGAGATTATGGCCGTAGCCGATGAGTTCGTAAAGATACCTATGTATGGTTTTGTCGAGAGCCTGAATGTGTCGGCCTCGGCTGCCATACTTATCCAGGGTATGGTCGAAAGGCTCCACCGCAGCGATGTGGCTTGGCAACTCGACGACCACCAGAAGGCCGCTCTGCTCTACCGCTGGATGCGCGAGAGCGTAAAGGAGGCTGACCACATCTTGAAACAAAAATTTTCCGATGATATTTAGGATAGAGTTATATGACACTACTTCGCACCCAATTTCTGCAACACATAGGACAGACCTCGCCCGCTCCACAACTTATAGAGGTGGCTCGAGCCGAGGGGGTATTCTTCTACACCCCCGAGGGAAAACCCTACTACGACCTCATTTCGGGCGTGTCGGTGAGCAACGTGGGGCACAGCAACCCCGCCGTGGTCGAGGCCGTATGCGCCCAGGCAAGGGACTATATGCACATTATGGTCTATGGCGAGGTGGTCGAGAGGCCCCAAGTGGAGTATGCGCGTCGTTTGGCCGAGCTGTTGCCCGATCCGCTCGATAGTGTCTACTTCCTCTCCTCGGGTGCCGAGGCGGTTGAAGGTGCCCTCAAACTGGCCAAGCGTGCCACAGGGCGCACCGAGCTGATAGGTATGTGCAACGCCTACCACGGCTCAACCCACGGGGCTATGAGCCTTATGGGTGGCGAGGATTGGAACTACGCCTTCCGCCCCCTGCTGCCCGATGTGCGACACCTGCGCTACAACAACTTCGACGACCTGCAACTCATAACTACCCGCACCGCAGGCGTGCTCGTAGAGCCCGTACAGGGCGAAGCAGGCGTGGTAGTCCCCACCGAGGGCTATCTGCAAGCACTCCGCGCACGTTGTACCGAGGTGGGTGCGAAACTTATCTTTGATGAAATACAGATGGGGTTCGGCCGTAGTGGCGCAATGTTCGCTTGCCAAAAGTTTGGCGTGGTGCCCGACATTGTCTGCCTGGCCAAAGCACTCGGCGGAGGTATGCCCCTGGGTGCCTTCGTGAGCGACCACCAGACAATGAACCTGCTCACACACAACCCCGTACTCGGCCACATAACCACCTTTGGCGGACACCCCGTGTGCTGCGCCGCAGGACTGGCAGCACTCAACTATCTCCAAGAGAATAACCTCGCAGCCGAGGCTGAGGAGAAAGGCGCTCTGTTTGAGAGCCTGCTGGCCGACCACCCCGCAGTGGTGGAGATACGACGCTGCGGACTATTGCTGGCCGTCGAACTCGGTAGCAGCGACCGCTACTTCCGACTGCTCGACCTCTTTATCGAGGCAGGCATACTGAGCGACTGCTTCCTCTTCTGCGAAAGCGCTTTCCGCATCTCGCCACCGCTGACCATCACCCCCGACCAAATCCACGACTGCTGCACCCTCATCCGCTCGTGCCTGGATAGGCTATAACGTCGACCGTCGACCGTCGACCGTCGACCGACGGAGGTCTAACGTCTAACGTCGCAAATGCGAGTAAGCGAGGGCAGAGACTGCTTGCAGACTATGCCGAGCGGGAGCATTTTAGAGCAAGCGAAGCTTGGTCAAACGACGAATAGAGAATTAAAAAATTAAGGACTTTAAGGCAGCTAACGGCCTTAAAGTCCTTAATTTTTAGTGTTCAACTTTTGCTAAAAGCAAAAACCTACCCTTACCTGCATAAGGTTCTGCTCGCGCATCATATAGCCAATGCCCAGAGCAAAGCGGCCGAAGTCGATACCTACCGAGGGGTTGATGCCATAGGTGACTTTCTTGGCGGCGAGGTCGATATACTGGCCGGCTTTGAGGTCTACAAAGGGGCTCACACCCTTGTTGAGGATGCTCCAACGAGCGTTCACAAAGAGTGAGGGTACATAGTGGGGAGTGCCCTCTACTTTGCCGTCGGTCCACTCGGCGCCAAAGCCTGCACCACCACCCACAAATAGACCATTGCCAAAGGCCCAGCCGTGCGAAGAGGTGATGTGGAAGATGCTGATGTCGGTGGCCGACAACTCTACATTGAAGGTGTAGCCCTTGTCGAACCATTTGTTCTCGTTGTTTTGTGCTGTGGTGGCCGAGATGATGCCAATCAGTAGGGCCACGAGTGCTATGAGTCTTTTCATCTTATTATAAGGTATTAGTTGTTCTTAATCGAGTCGAGTTTGGCCTGTGCCTCGGCTTTGCGCTGCTCGGCAGCCTCCAACTCCTGCTCCATACGAGCCTTCTCGGCTGCGGTGCGAACTTTGGGGTTAGACTGGCGTTTCTGCTCCTGATAGAATGCTTTGCTCTCGAGCTTGGTTGCCTCGTAGTTTGCCTTGTCGATTTTGTGCTGCAATTTTGCGCTCTCTTTCATATCGCGGAATGCGCGTTTGAGGAAACCCTCTTTTTTCTCCTGATTTTCCATAGTTTCTGTTTGTTGAGTGTTTGCATTGTTTGAGTTGTTCTCTTGTGCGTTGGCGTTTACCAGAGTGGCTGCGCCCAGCAGTGTGGCCAGAATTACACCTTTCTTCATTGTTGCTTGTTTTGTTTTTTAAGTTGTTAGACTTGTTGTACATTTTTGATGGTGCAAAGGTATGGGCGATTTTGGGTGCGATATTCGCCTAAAATACCAATAAATTGGAATGGATAGAGCAAAAATAGTTTGTAAAAGCCCTAAAATGTCAAAAATGTTTATATTTGTACTGCAAAAACAGACAAACTATCGGCTATGGACAAACAGATTACCTATGTGCAGTGGCGAGCCCGCCTAAACGAGATTACACCCAGCGATATGCGCTTGGGCGAGGATGTTTTGTTGATTGAGGGAAGCTCGCCAAAAGAGCTTAAAGATGCACCGTTTAAGTGTGATGCCACTACCTGTATAATATATAAGCGTGGTAGAGTTCGCTTTAAGGTCAATATGAAGGAGTTTTGGGCCGAGGCTCCTTGTATGGTTGTGATGCCTGCCGACGCCATTATCCAAACGATAGAGGTGTCAGACGATATCGAAACAGATATTGTGGTTATGTCGCGCAACTTCTCCGACTCGCTCTTTTCTGCCCAGCACAACCTGTCGCCCCTCTACAAGATTATTCTCGACAACCCCATACTTGACTTGCGAGATGTGAGTGTTCAGCCTGTTGAACTCTACTACCAGATGCTTAAAGCCCTCATTACACGCTCCAACTCGCCCTATATGCTCGAAGCGGCTCGCCATCTGACTATGGCGCTCTTCTACTCGTTTACGAGCAGTATGCACACCGCCACCGCTTTGCAGCCCAAGACGCGCGGCGACGAGATATACGAGCAGTTTGCCGAGCTGCTGCGTGCCAACTACAAGAGTCAGCACGAGCTGAGTTTCTATGCCGAGCAGATGTGCCTAACGCCCAAGTATTTGAGCAAGGCTGTACGCCTCACTACGGGCCGCACGGCTACCGAGTGGATAGACGACTATGTGACCACCGAGGCCAAGGCTCTGCTCACCTCGACGCAGCTGACCATTCAGCAGATTTCTGACCAGTTGGGATTTCGCTCGCAGTCGCTCTTTGGCAAGTTCTTCAAACGTGTAGTGGGTCTTTCGCCCCGAGAGTACCGCAATCAGGCGGTCGGGTAGGTGTTATAAATCATTAAGGACCTTAAAGCCCCTAATGGCCTTAAAGTCCTTAATGTTTCAGTTCCGCTACCCTCTATATTTTTTCAAACTCGCTCTTGGGGGCTCCGCAGACGGGGCATTTCCAAGTGTCGGGCAGCTCCTCAAAGGGGGTGTCGGCAGGGATGCCACTTTTGGGGTCGCCCACCGAGGGATTGTAGGTGTAGGTGCACTTTTTGCACTTGTAGCTTTTGTGCTTTTTGGTTGATGATTTACAGCAGCGCATAAAAAATGGAGTTATGATGGTTAAACAATCATAACTCCATTTTGCAATTATTGGGCCACAGTTTGTGTCGGCCTACTCGCCCTACTCGGTCAGTTCGGGCCAAACGGCGTTAATCTTGCCACCGAGGTCTACCTGCTCGCCTGTTTCGATGTGGTTGTAGAGGTAGTCGGTCCAGCAGAAGCGCACATAGGTTGCCCCCTCGGGAATGGGCCAATCGACAATGTCGCCTGCCCAAGAACTTACACCTTGGGGCTTGAACGAGCCCTCTTTGATGTAGCCCTTGTCGGCATCGTAGAAGGCTACGGGGCAGGTCTGGTTGCCGCCACTGCCACCGTCGAACATAGTGATTGGCTTGACGGTGAGTTCGGTAACCCCCTCGGGGATGGTAATGTAGTCGGTAGTCCACCAAGCCGCGTCGTTATATTCCACAGCAGCACCTGTCTTGTACTCGATGAAGCACTTGTTGATGGGGGTGTACTCGATAGGTTTGCCCACCAGAGGCTCTACGGGTTTGGGCCCCTCGGGCTCACCCTCAGGCTCGGGTGCGGGGGCTGCCTTGCCGGTCAGCACGGCATAAACCTGCTCGTAGATGCTCCTCATACCTGCAACGGTGGGGTGCATATCGCTCTTGGCAATGTCGGTCAAGACGATATTGGGCACTTGGTAATGTTTGCAGATGTAGCCAATAGAGGTAGCAACGGCATCGGTCAGGCCAGGCTGGCCGTGAGTGTGCTCGTTAGAGATGTTGTAGATTTGTGCATCGGGATAGTTCTCTTTGAGCGAGGCGAGCAGTTTGCTAAATCCGGGACGGAAGCAGCGCAGGTCGGCAGCGCTCCAATCCTCGTAGATATAGTCGCCCATCTTCACACCCGCCCACGAGTCGTTGGTCCGCCAAAGATGAGGATAATCTCTGGGTTGCCATTGTAGTCAATACCCCTCTGGTTTTTGCCCACGCGGTTGATGAAGGCCAAGTCTTGGCCCGTAACATCGGTGTTGCCATACCAAGTGTTGCAGATTGTAGAGCTCGAAAATGAGTTGTTTACCTCCAACTTAAACTCCTCGGTATTACACAGTTGCCACCACCAAGTCTGCTCAACCGAGGTTACGTCGGTGGCCTCGGTGGGGTAGTAGACGTAGTAGCCATTGGCATTGCCGCCCAAGTCTTTGTTCGACCACCCCTCGAAGGTCGAGTACGAGTCGCCAATAATCGTAACGCGCTTGGCGTTGCTCTGGTCTACGGGGGGCTGTTTGGCAAGGGTAATCTTGCGGCCATCGGAGAGGGTTATGACTACCGATTCGGCCATCTCTTCGACCGAGGTGAAGAGCGTATCGCCATCCTTGCCGTTGGTGCCGTTTTTGATTGTTACCGACGAGCCGTCGTTGAAGGTCAGCACCACGCCCTCGGCGGTCTGCTCGACCGAGGCAATGATTTTGCTGTTCTGCTGCGCCTCAATCAGTGCGGTGAGGGTGGCAATGTCCTTCTCGTTCTGCTCGACCTTGTCTTGAAGGTCCTTCACTGCGCCCCACAGCTCGCTATCGTCATAGTTGCAGCTGGTGGGCAGAACAAGGCAGGCCAGAGTGGCCAGTGTCAGTATAAGAAATCGTTTCATATCTGTGTTTGTTTTAGGCGTGTAGTTTTATGGGTGCTATAATATCAAAAGTGGCCCCATCTTTTCAGGACAGGACCACTCTCTTCTATGGGGTGTTATAGTCGTAAAACTATTTGTCCAACTGGGGACCTGCAGCTACCAGAGCTTTACCCTCCTCGTTGGTGGTGAACTTCGAGAAGTTCTTGATAAAGCGGCCAGCCAAATCCTCGGCCTTAACGGTCCACTCAGCCTCAGCTGCGTAGGTGTCGCGAGGATCGAGAATTGCGGGATTTACGCCGGGCAACTCGGTAGGTACGGTAAAGTTGAAGTAGGGAATCTGTTTGGTAGGAGCGTTGTCGATCGAACCATCCAGAATAGCGTCGATAATACCACGGGTATCCTTAATCGAGATACGTTTGCCGGTACCGTTCCAACCGGTGTTTACCAGGTAAGCGGTAGCGCCCGAAGCCTGCATACGTTTTACCAGCTCCTCGCCGTACTTGGTGGGGTGGAGCGACAAGAATGCAG
Organism: Rikenellaceae bacterium; assembly: GCA_015059945.1. Taxonomy (GTDB): domain Bacteria; phylum Bacteroidota; class Bacteroidia; order Bacteroidales; family Rikenellaceae; genus Tidjanibacter. The sequence goes on along the minus strand of SUZJ01000011.1, from coordinate 25,630 downwards.
CACCAAAGCAAGCCGAGAAGGTAGGAGTGGGCTCGGTGATGCCACGCTCGGTACCTGCGAGTTTGGCGGTAAAGCCCGACAAGAAGTAGTATTTGGTCTGCTCGGGAGTCAGAATCGATACGGGAGGCAGTACACCAAATGCGTCGGCCGACAGGAAGATAACCTTCTTGGCAGCAGGAGCTTTCGATACGGGCTTAACGATGTTGTTGATGTGGTAGATGGGGTACGATACACGGGTGTTCTCGGTAACGCTCTTGTCGGCGAAGTCGCAGTGACCCTCAGCGTCAACGGTTACGTTCTCCAACAGTGCATCGCGACGGATTGCGTTCCAGATATCGGGCTCGCTCTCTTTGTCGAGGTTGATAACCTTAGCGTAGCAACCGCCCTCGAAGTTGAAGATACCCTCGTCGTCCCAGCCGTGCTCGTCGTCGCCAATCAGCTGACGTTTGGGATCGGTTGAAAGGGTGGTCTTACCGGTACCCGACAGACCAAAGAAGATAGCGGTCTCGCCCTTCTCGTTGGTGTTGGCCGAGCAGTGCATCGAAGCGATGCCTTTCAGAGGCAGCAGGTAGTTCATATACGAGAACATACCCTTCTTCATCTCGCCACCATACCAAGTGTTGAGGATAACCTGTACTTTCTCGGTCAGGTTGAATACAACGGCGGTCTCGCTGTTGAGGCCCAGCTCTTTGTAGTTCTCAACCTTAGCTTTCGAAGCGGTCAGTACTACGAAATCGGGCTCGCCATAGTTTGCCAACTCCTCCTCGGTGGGGCGGATGAACATATTCTTAACAAAGTGAGCCTGCCAAGCAACCTCCATAATGAAACGGATTTTCAGACGGGTGTTCTCGTTAGCACCGCAGAAGGTATCCATTACATAGAGTTTCTTGTTCGAGAGCTGGTCGGTAGCGAGTTTTTTGAGTACTTTCCAAGTCTCCTCCGAAACAGGTTTGTTGTCGTTTTTGTACTCATCGCTGGTCCACCATACGGTGTTCTCGCTGGTAGCGTCTTTTACAAAGAATTTGTCTTTGGGCGAACGGCCGGTGTAGATACCGGTCATCACGTTTACAGCACCAGTCTCGGTAACCTGACCTTTCTCATAACCGGTCAGTGCGGGGTTGGTCTCATCAGCAAAGAGCTGCTCGTACGAAGGGTTGTGGTAGATCTCTACTGCACCCTCGATACCATACTTAGTCAAATCCAATTTTGCCATTGTGTAATGATAGTATTTGTTGATTAAATGTTGTTTATGCCTTATTTGCGCCGCAAAGGTAGCAATTCTATTGTTATCTGAAAAACACCCAATATGAAATTAACATTAATTTTTTACATTATAATAGGTGCGGGTGGTGCAAAAAATGGGCCTAAAAGGTTTGTTTTCTCGTGGAGAATTTGTAATTTTGAAGGCATCAAACGACCTAAAATGACAACCACTTCTTCACTCTATGTTCATATCCCCTTTTGTAAGAGGCTCTGTGGCTATTGCGACTTCTACAAAACAATGTCGCTGGGGCGCAAGGCCGAGGTGGTAGATGCCCTCTGTGAGGAGATTGCCCGCAGGGCCCCTATGTTGGAGAGTACAGTGCTGAAAACCATATACTTCGGTGGGGGCACCCCTACGGTCTGCACTGCCGACGAACTGGGCCAAATTGTGGCTGCGGCACGAGAGGTATTTGACTGCTCCGAGGTCGAGGAGATGACCATCGAAGCCAATCCCGATGACCTCACCGATGACTATTTGCAGGGGCTGCGCAGGGTGGGTTTTAATCGTCTGAGCATAGGCATCCAGTCGTTTGCCGACGAGGATTTGCAGTTTATGAACCGTCGCCACGATGGGGCGGGCGCTGTGAGGGCTGTTGAGGCGGCCCGAAGAGCGGGTTTTGACAATATATCCATCGACCTGATTTATGGTCTGCCCACCGCTACCGAGCAGGGGTGGAGGGCCAATGTAGAGCAGGCAGTGGCGCTGGGAGTGGAGCATATCTCGGCCTATCACCTCACTATCGAGGAGGGTACGCTGTTTGGCAAACGAGGCGTAAAAACCGCACCGGAAGAGGTGGCCGACCGTGAGTATGAAATCCTTTGCGAGGTGCTTGGCAGGGCGGGATATGACCACTACGAGATATCCAATTTTTCCCTCCCCGATAGGCGCTCAAAACACAATAGCGCCTACTGGCGTGGAACTCCCTACTTGGGTGTTGGCCCTGCGGCTCACTCCTACGACGGGGTGGCCACGAGGAGTTGGAATGTGGCCTCGGTAGCCCGTTATTTAGAGGGAGTTAGGCCCGAAGAGGAGCACCTCTCGATAGGCGAACTGTATGAGGAGTATGTGATGGTAAGATTGCGCACAAAGGAGGGGCTTTCGGTGAGCGAGGTGGAGCAGCGGTTTGGCCGAGAGTATGTGCAAAAACTCCTCGCTGCGGCCGAGCAGTTTGTAGGGTGCGACTGGCTGGTGAGTGATGGCGACCAAATCAGGTGTGCCGAGGAGCACTGGTTGGTGTCGGATGCGGTGATTGCCGAGCTGTTTTAGGGTGGGGCTGGCACCCAAGAAAGGTGAGTTTTTGGTCTGCACTTTGTGGCTGTTCGTCGGCCGAAAAGGACCACTCGGCACCGTTTTCGAGGATTTATTAAAAAAATTTAATAAAGACGTTATAATAAATATGGTAAGTTCGAGAAATTTGGTTAATTTTGTGGCCGAATTCTCGGATGTAGTTGCCGAGCGTTCAGACAAGGGGGCGGGTTGATGCCGATGCCGAGGTGGCTTTTTTCTTGGGGCAGATGCAATGTGAAGTTGTGGATGTCCGAAGAAAAAAGGAAAAGTCGGGGTAGGGCATTGCCCAAAACTTGTTTTGAGAAAACGGAAATTATAATTGTTTAACACAGAGTATAAATCACAAAAAGAAGTAGTAACCAAACTCTTTTCGGTGGTGGCAAGAGGGCTTCAGGTGGAGCTCCTACAACTACTTGCGACAGGGCCGAATGAATTTAGCTATTATGAAAAACGAAACTGTACAGAAACCAGACTATTTGTTTGAGGTTAGTTGGGAGGTCTGCAACAAGGTTGGCGGTATCCACACTGTGGTATCGACCAAGGCCGAGAGTATGACCAAGGTGTTGGGCGACAAGTATCTGCTTGTAGGTCCCGACTTTAATCAGGAGGGTGCAAATCCTGAGTTTGAAGAGGATGTAAATATGCTGCGTGAGTGGCGACAGGTGCTCTACAACGAGGGTTACCGCGTGAGGGTGGGCCGCTGGAAGGTGGCCGGCAACCCCATTGTCGTATTGGTTGATTTCAGCTCGCTCATTGCACGCAAAGACGATATCTTGAAGTTCCTCTGGGAGAATTACAAGGTAGACAGCATTAGCGGCCAGTGGGACTACATCGAGCCCGTAATCTTTGGTTTTGCCGCAGGTAAGGTTATCGAGAGCTACATCAACAACTTCTGCTCGTCGACCGACCGCACCGTGGCTCACTTCCACGACTGGATGAGTGCCAGTGGCGGCCTCTATCTGCGCCAGGCAGCTCCCTACACCGCTACCGTATTTACCTCGCACTCGACCGTTATGGGCCGCTGCGTGGCCAACAACGGCTTGCAGCTTTATAGCGGCTTGGGCACCTACAATGCCGACGACTTTGCCCGCCAGTTCAATGTGGTGGCAAAACACTCGCTCGAAAAGGTGGCTTCGCGCAACCACGATGCGTTCTGCACCGTTAGCAAGATTACTGCCAAGGAGTGCAAATATATCCTCGGCTCGGAGGTGGATGTTGTTACCCCCAACGGCTACGAGGGCTATGGCGACCAGTGGAGCGCCGAGGAGCGTGAGGCTCACCGCGCCGAGGCTCGCAAGAGTATGATTGCAGTGGCCGAGGCTTGCTTGGGCTACAAATTTGACAAAGAGCCTCTGATTGTTGGCACTTCGGGCCGCTACGAGGTTAGGAATAAGGGCGTAGATGTGTTTATTGCTGCGCTCAAACAGGTTGCCGAGAAGGCTCCCGAGGGTCGCGAGGTGTTGGCTTACATCACCCTGCCTGCCGCTAACGAGGGTCCCCGTCGCGACCTGATGGCTCACTTGGCCGACAGCAACAACCCCATCGACCAGAATGAGTGGGCAAATGCTACCCACTACCTGAGCAACCCCGAGAGCGACTATGTTGTGAAGGCTCTGGGCGAGGCCGGTCTGCTGGGCAACGAGTCGAGGGTGAAGGTTATCTTTGTGCCCGCAGTGCTCAATGGTAGCGATGGCGTGTTCAACAAACGCTATAGCGAGCTGTTGGTGGGTATGGACCTGACCGTATTCGCTTCGTACTACGAGCCCTGGGGCTACACTCCCCTGGAGAGCATCGCATTTGGTGTTCCTACCATTACCACCACTTTGGCAGGCTTTGGCAAGTGGGTAGACGAGATGGATGGTGCTCACAAGGGCGTGTTGGTGCTGACTCGCAACGACGGCAACAGCGCGCACGTTATCGAGAGCGTGGCCGACGCAATCGAGCGCTACTCGCGTATGGGTGCAAAAGAGTATGCCGAGTGCTGCAATTCGGCACTGGAGGTGGCTCACACCGTTAGGTGGGGAGAGCTGGTTAGGTACTACAACGACGCTTATGGCGTAGCTCTGGATAGGGTAGTAACCCGTACCAACAAGGCCGTTTACGATGGTGGCAGCATTGGCGAGCAGGTGAACTTTGTGCGCCAGCAGCTGGTGAGCAGCACTCCCAACTGGAGCCGCGTGATGGTAGAGAAGAGTCTGCCTAAACGCCTGCACGCGTTGGAGGAGCTGTCGAAGAACCTCTGGTGGAGCTGGACTATGGATGCAGTTGAGCTGTTTGAGTCGATTGACCCCGCACTGTGGCTCACCTGCTTGAAGAACCCCATCGCACTGCTCGACAAACTCGACTACTCGACCATCAAGGCATTGGAGAAAGATGAGGCCTTCTTGGCTAAGCTCGACGCTGTGTACGCACAGTTCCAGGACTATATGTCGAAGAAGTCGGAGGCTAAGGGCCCCAGAATTGCATACTTCAGTATGGAGTACGGTCTGCACTCGTCGTTGAAGATCTACTCGGGTGGTCTGGGTATCTTGGCAGGCGACTATATCAAAGAGGCTTCGGACAAGAACGTGCCTATGGTTGCAGTAGGTCTGCTCTACCGCTATGGCTACTTTACACAGAAACTCTCGGCCCAGGGTGCCCAGGAGGCAGCCTACGAGGCCCAGAACTTCTATAAACTCCCCATTTCGCCCGCAAGGGACGAGGTGGGCAACTGGTGCTCGGTACAGGTGGCACTGCCCGGTCGTACCGTAACGGCCCGTATCTGGAAGTGCGAGGTTGGCCGAACTGACCTCTACCTGCTCGATACCGACCACGAGCTCAACTTGGCCGAGGATAGGTTTATCACCCACCACCTCTACGGTGGCGACTGGGAGAACCGTCTGAAACAGGAGCTGCTCTTGGGTGTTGGCGGTATCCGCGCCCTGAACTCGCTGGGTGTTAAGTCGGATGTTTACCACTGCAACGAGGGCCACGCAGCATTTATCGGCTTGGAGCGTATCCACAACCTGATTACCGGCAAGAAACTCTCGTTCAGCGAGGCTTTGGAGGTTGTACGCTCGTCGTCGCTCTACACTACCCACACCCCTGTGCCTGCAGGTCACGATGCCTTCCCCGAGCAGATGATTCGTCAGTATATGTCGCACTACCCCGAGCGCTTGGGTATCACTTGGGAGCAGTTTATCAACCTGGGTAAGACCAGGCCCAACGACCCCAGCGAGAAGTTCTCGATGAGCTTCTTGGCTTGCAACCTCTCGCAGGAGGTAAACGGTGTGAGCTGGCTGCACGGTGAGGTAAGTAAAGACGTGCTGGGTGGTATGTGGCCCGGCTACTTCAAGGATGAGCTGCACATTGGCTACGTTACCAATGGTGTTCACTTCCCCACCTGGACTTCGCCCCTGCTGAGGAAACTCTATGCCAAATACTTTGCCGAGGGCTTTGGCGACTACCAATACAACATTCCCGCTTGGCAGAAGGCCAAACAGATTCCCGACGAGGAGCTGTGGGCGGCTCGCTTGCAGCTGAAAGAGCGCCTATTCAAGACCGTTGGCAAGATTATGAGCGACAAGACCCAGTCGGCTATCGCTTCGCCCCGCCAGATGGTGGCTGTGAAGGAGAACTTCAAGCCCGATGTGCTGACTATCGGTTTTGCCCGTAGGTTTGCTACCTACAAACGTGCTCACCTGCTCTTCACCAACCTGGAGAGGCTGTCGGCTCTGGTTAATAACCCTGAGAGGCCCGTTCAGTTTGTCTTTGCAGGTAAGGCTCACCCCCAGGATATCCCCGGTCAGGAGCTGATTAAACGCATCGTTGAGGTGTCGGCAAGGCCCGAGTTTGTGGGTAAGATTCTGTTCCTGCCCAACTACGATATGGAGCTCTCGAGCAAGATGGTTCAGGGCGTAGATATCTGGCTGAATACCCCTACCCGTCCTTTGGAGGCTTCGGGTACCAGTGGCGAGAAGGCTGTGATGAACGGCGTAATGCAGTTCAGCGTACTCGACGGCTGGTGGGTTGAGGGCTACAAAGAGGGTGCTGGTTGGATGCTGCCTATGGAGCGCACCTATGCCGACCAGAACCACCAGAACGAGCTCGATGCCGAGATGATCTACCGCACCATCGAGGAGGAGATTGTACCCCTCTACTACAACCGCGACAAAGATGGTATGCCTCGCGGCTGGATTGAGAGTATGAAGAGCTGTATCGCCGATATCGCCTCGAACTTTACTACCAACAGGATGATTACCGACTACGAGGAGCGTTTTTACAATCCTCTGTTTGAGCGCTACCAGAAGGTGGTTAAGGGCGACTACCTGTTGGCAAGGGAGATTGCCGCTTGGAAGCGCAAGGTAAGTGCCGTTTGGGACAAGGTAAGGGTACTCGAAACCAAGACCGCCGATATGGGTAAACAGCCCTTTGTGGTGGGTGGCAACTACCGCTTCGAGGTGAGCGTAGATGTTGATACCCTGCGCCCCGAGGACATTGGCGTAGAGCTGCTGCTGGCAAGCCAGATTGACCGCGGTCAGGATGTCAAGATTGCCGACAAGGTTGAGCTGTCGGTAGTAAGCGTCGAGGGCTCGAAGGTTACCTACGCTGTGGATGCTCTGATGGAGCACACCGGTTCGTATGACGTGGCACTGAGGGTGTTCCCCAAGAACCCCAACCTGCCCTACCGTATGGACTTCGCGCTGGTTAAGTGGGCGTAAGCAACACGAAAGACAAGCACAAAAAAGTGGGACTGCACAGCTTCCGATAGAGGGGGTTGTGCAGCACCCGCATAAAAAATAGAGGTTAGGCTTGAAAGGTTTTGTGGTGCCACACGATAGGCCCAAGGGGCTGAAATTTAATGTATTGAACGTGGTACTGCGGATGATTGTCAAGATGACAAGGGGCCGAAGGCCAGTTGGCCGACGGCCTGATGATAGTAAGAAGATGAAGAGGAAAAAAGAGAAGAAAACAGTAAACTAAATTTATAAATTTTTTATGGCAGAACTTACATTTGACAAGAACAGTCTGGGTAACTTGGAGTATTCGCTCCAAAGAGAGATGCTCTCGACCAACCGTACGGGCGGCTATATGAGTACGACCATCGTCTGCTGCAATACGCGCAAGTATCACGGCTTGATGGTGTGCCCCATTAGCGAGACCGACGACAAGAGCTACGTTCTGCTCTCGTCGCTCGACGAGACCGTTATTCAGCACGGCGAACCTTTCAACCTGGCGTTGCACCGTTTCCCCGGTATCTATGAGCCTCGCGGCCACAAGTATATCGTGGATTTCGAGTACAACCCCACTCCCACCATCACCTACCGAGTAGGTGGTGTACTCTTGAAGAAAGAGATTCTGTGGCGACAGCACACCAGTCACCCCAGGCTCTTCATTCGCTACACTCTGCTCGACGCACGCAGCGAGACCACACTGCGCCTGCGTCCCTACCTGGCCTTCCGCGAGAAACACTCGCTCAGCAAGGCCAATATGTATGCCAACGGCCACTCGTGGGATATCAAGGGCGGTGTTAAGTGCCGTCTGTACGAGGGCTTCCCATTCCTGCATATGCAGTGCTCGGATCCTATGGCCGAGTTTGTGGCAGCCCCCGACTGGTACTACGACTTTGAGTATGCCGAGGAGTACAAACGCGGCTACGACTGCCACGAGGACCTGATGACCAATGGCTACTTTGAGGTTAAACTCAAAAAGAACGAGCCACTGGTGTTCTCGGCCTCGTTGGAGGAGATTGACCCCGAGCAGTTGCACGCAGCCTTTGACAAGGAGCTCTCGGAGAGGAACAACAAGATTGACTTCATCTCGATGCTGCGACACTCGGCTCACCAGTTTGTGGTGCGTTCGAATGGCAAGAGTGGCGTTGTGGCAGGCTATCCCTGGTATGGTCGCCAGTTGAGGGACACCTTTATGGCTCTGCCCGGTATTACCCTGGCACAGGGCGATGTGCAGGCTTGCGAGGATGTGCTCGACACTGTGGTAAGCGAGATGGAGGGCGGTACCTTTGCCAATCTCTACTCGGCCGATGCAGGATTGTGGATGATTTGGGCAATCCAGCAGCTCGGCGAGCAGTGCGGCCACAAGAAGGTGTGGAAAAAGTATGGCACCGTGGTGAAGGAGATTTTGGAGGCTTACCGCTCGGGCCGCAATGGTTACGTAAGGCTCGACGATAATGGCCTCATTTGGGCTTCGCACCCCGACTACGCTTTGACTTGGATGAATGCCGAGGTAGACGGCAAACCATTGACTCCCCGCAATGGCTACGCTGTTGAGGTTGAGGCCCTGTGGTACAACGCCGTTTGCTACGCTCTGGATAATGCCGACAAGAAGTTTGTGGCCGAGTGGAGCGAGATTCCCGAGAGGACCAAAGCCAGCTTTGTCGAGAAATTCTGGCTGGCCGACGGCTACCTGGCCGACTATGTCGATGAGCAGGGTGCCAACCAGTTCATACGCCCCAACCAGATTGTGGCTTGCTCGATGACCTACAAGATGCTGAGCTTGGTACAGCAAGAGGCTGTGTCGGATGTGGTTAAACGCCACTTGCTCACCCCCAAAGGTCTGCGTAGCCTCTCGCCACGCAACCCCCTCTACAAAGGCCGCTACGGTGGCGACCAGAAAGAGCGCGACCTGGCTTACCACCAGGGTAGCGTGTGGGTATGGCCTCTGGAGCACTATGTTAAGGCCAAATTCGACGTTCAGGGTGTAGGCTTCTTGGCCAAGGCCGAGGAGATATTGGAGAACTTTGAGGAGGATATGAGCCAGAACGGTATCGGCTCGATTGCCGAAATCTACGAAGCAGACCCACCACACGAGGCACGTGGCGCTATGTCGCAGGCGTGGAGCGTGGGCGCAGTCTTGCGTATCTATCAGATGGTTAAAAAACAGAAAAAATAGGGTCGCCGTATGAGAGTTTTAATGTTTGGATGGGAGTTTCCTCCCCATATTGCAGGTGGTCTGGGTACCGCTTGCTACGGCCTGACACGAGGTCTGGCTCGTAACGGTGTAGAGGTAATCTTTGTGGTCCCCAAAGCCTATGGCGACGAGGATCAGCGATTTATCAGGGTCGTTAATGCCAGCGATGTCGATGCAGTCTACACCGCAGGCGAGAGCGACAGCGAGATTTGGAAGCACGTCAAGTTTATGGAGATTAACTCCAATATGGTGCCCTACATCTCGCCCGAGCAGTTTGAACGAGAGCGCAAGCAGAGCCAAAAGGTCGGCACCGTTCACAACGTGGGCGACGTTTGGCGCGAGCGCTACAACTTCTCCGGCAAGTATGGCGCAAACCTGATGGAAGAGGTTGCTCGCTATGCGCTGGTGGCCCGTCAGGTGGCTATCGAGTTGGAGGGTCAGTTTGACGTTATCCACGCCCACGACTGGCTCACCTATTACGCAGGTATCGCAGCCAAAGAGGTTTCGGGCAAACCACTGGTGGTGCATATGCACGCAACCGAGTATGACCGAAGTGGCGAGAATATCAATACCCAAACCTACGCCATCGAGCGTGGAGGTATGGAGGCCGCCGACTTGGTTATGGCTGTGAGTAACCTGACGCGCAACATTATTATAAATAAGTATGGTATCCCGGCTGATAAGGTCATTACCGTTCACAACGCCGTGCGCTTTGCCGACAACAATATGGAGGAGGAGCGCGGTGTGAAGGACAAGATTGTAACCTTCCTCGGCCGTATTACCTATCAGAAGGGCCCCGACTACTTTGTCGAGGCAGCCGCTAAGGTGCTAAAACGTACCCCCAATGTGAGGTTTGTGATGGCAGGTAGCGGTGATATGATGAACCACGTCATTCGTCGTGTGGCAAGGCTCGGTATTGCAGACCGCTTCCACTTCACCGGCTTCCTCAAAGGTGCCGATGTGCAGAAGATGTTTGCGCTGAGCGACGTTTACGTTATGCCCTCGGTGAGCGAGCCCTTTGGTATCTCGCCCTTGGAGGCAATGAAGTCAAACGTACCCACCATCATCAGTAAGCAGTCGGGTGTTGCCGAGGTTTTGGACTACGCCGTAAAGGTTGACTACTGGGATGTAGACGCAATGGCCGATGCTATCTATGGTCTGGTTACCTATCCTGCTCTGAGCGAGCTGTTTGCTCGCAAGGGCTTGGAGGAGGTTACGGGCCTCAAATGGAACAATGCAGCTGCCAAGATTAAGGCAGGATACGAACGTGTAATCAACGAGCAGAATAAATAACAATACACAATCACACAGCATATTATGAAAACAGTATCGCTATATTTTCAGGTTCATCAGCCTCTGAGGCTCAAAACTTATAGGTTCTTCAATATGGGCAAGGACCACAACTATCTCGACGTGTCGGTAAACCGCTCGATTATGCAGCGCGTGGCTGCCGAGTGCTACCTGCCTATGAACAATCTGCTGCTCCGACTCATCAAAGAGATGGAGGGCAAATTCAAAGTAACTTTCTCTATCTCGGGCTTGGCTATCGAGCAGTTCCGTAGCTACACCCCCGAGGTGCTCGACAGCTTCCGCGCTCTGGCCGAGACTGGCTGCGTAGAGTTCTTGGCCGAGACCTACTCGCACTCGCTCTCGTCGCTCATCTCGCCCGCCGAGTTCAAGAAAGAGGTCGATGCACACATCGCTCTGATGAAGGAGGAGTTTGGCTATACCCCCACCGCATTCCGCAATACCGAGCTCATCTACTCGGACCAGATTGGCGAGCAGGTTGCCGCTATGGGCTTCCGCACTATGCTGGCCGAGGGTGCCCGCCACGTGTTGGGTTGGAAGAGCCCCAACTTTGTCTATGCCAACGCTTTGGACTCGAAGTTGCGCCTGCTTATGCGTAACTACAAGCTGAGTGACGATATAGCTTTCCGCTTCTCTAATCAGGGATGGGGCGAGTGGCCTCTGACCGCCGAGAAGTATGCAGGCTGGATTGCCGACGAGAATACCTCGGGCGAGGTTATCAACCTCTTTATGGACTACGAGACCTTTGGCGAGCACCAGAAGGCCCAGTCGGGTATCTTCGACTTTATGGCAGCTCTGCCCAAGGCTATGTTGGCCACCGGTCAGTTGGAGTTCAAGACCGTAACCGAGAGTGCCGCAGCTCACCAGCCCACAGGCGTTCTGTACTGTATGCACGCAATGTCGTGGGCCGATGAGGAGCGCGACGTGACCGCTTGGTTGGGTAACGAGTTGCAGAACGAGGCGTTCAAGAAACTCTATGGCTTGGAGGAGAAGGTTAATGCTCTCAACTCGCCCGACTTCGACTACGTTTGGAACTTTATGAAGGCTTCGGACCACTTCTACTATATGGCTACCAAGTGGTTCTCGGACGGTGACGTTCACAGCTACTTCAACCCCTACGACTCGGCCTACACCGCCTTTATCAACTATATGAACGTGTTGAGCGACTTCGACATCGAGTTGGAGAAGGCTCTGGCAGAGAAGGGCGTAGAGGTTGCTGAGCAATCTGCCGAGAAAGAGGCCAAGAAGGCCCCCGCAGCCAAGAAAGCACCTGCAAAGAAGGCTGCTGCCCCCAAGAAGGCCACTGCTGCCAAGAAACCCGCCACCAAAAAAGCTGCTGCAAAGTAGCCGATTGATAGGGTAAGCACATTATACGCACAAAGGGCTCGGAGCTAACAGCTTCCGAGCCCTTTGTGTATGGACACTGACCGACCGATGACTATTTGGATAGGTGTGTTGTTATTCGGGATAGTTGTCTTGGGCTATGGCAAGGGTGGCTACGCTTATGCGTATATTTTTACACGAGGCCAGCAGCGCCTCGGCACAAGCTATGAGGGTGGCTCCGGTGGTGAAAACGTCATCAACGAGCAGAATGTGTTTGCCCTCGAATCGTTCGGGATGGCGCACCTTAAAGATGCCCGACACGTTTTGCCACCTTTCGAGATAGGTGCGTTGGGCTTGGTTGGCGTTGTTGCGCACACGCACAAGGTTGTTTAGCGACAGCTTGGCCTCGTAGACTTCGGCAATACCCTTGGCAATGTAGGCCGACTGGTTGTAGCCACGACGGATCAACTTTGAGGTGTGGAGCGGTACGGGTACAATCACATCTATATCGTAAAACAGGTTGCTGTCGAGCAGCTCGCCCCCAATCATATAGCCACACTCGAGGGCTATCCTCCACGCCCCTTCGTACTTGAAGTTGTGAATTGCCCGCTGCCAGCCGCTATTCTTAACGAAGTATATGAGGGCGGTGGCTCTCTCGATGGGTACAATACCCCAAAAACGACGGAACATAGGGTTATCGGCCTGCTCGGAGTAGTGAGTCAGAGGCATATCTGCCATACAATCGACACAAAACATACGCTCGCCCTCAAAGAGCAAACGCCCGCATACAGGGCAGGTGGGCGGTATAATCAGGGCGGCTATGTCTTTGAGTAGGCTCATTTTGTGGGGCTTGTGGTGTGGATAATGTTATGCAGGGTCTACGTTTACTGATGTGGATATGCGGCGCACAACCTTGTCGCGACCAAACTCGACAAGGGCCTGAGTTATAAGGGCCTTCACCTCGGCAGGCGAAGCCCCGCGTTCGATACGTACCATAATCTCTAATATAAATACGTCACCTAACTTGCTCACAACTGGTGGGTGGGCATCGGTAACTGCCTCGGGACCAATGAGCTCTTTGAGCCTGCGGGCCAACTTGCGGGCTCCGAAGGTGACCAGTTCGGCCGAGGTGTGGCGCAGGCTTATGTTTATTATGCGGGCAAAGGGTGGATAGCCAAAAGCCTCGCGGTCGCGTAGTTGGGTACGAGCCATCGCGTAGTAGTCGCCCGAGGCGGCATGAATTATGGTATGGTTGTCGGGCTGGGCGGTCTGTATTACGGTGCGCCCGTGGTTGTCCTTGCGACCTGCTCTGCCTGCAATCTGCACTATGGTCTGGAAGGTGCGCTCCTCGGCCCTGAAATCGGGGCGGCAGAGCAGATTGTCGGCATTCAGAACGCCCACAACCGAAACACCCTCGAAGTCAAATCCCTTGGTAATCATCTGCGTACCAACCAATATGTCGGTCTGGCCGCTCTCGAAGGCGCGGATTACCGATCTCATTCGCGAGGCCGACTGGGCCACGTCGCCATCTAGTCGGGCCACGCGGGCAGAGGGGAACAACTCGGCCACGCACTCCTCAATCTTCTCAGTACCAAAGCCTTGTGGCTGTGGCTCGGCTACGTTGCACGAGGGGCACTTGTGGGGCGCTGGCTCGCTGTGGCCACAGAGGTTGCAGCGCAACTTGTCGCCCTTCTTGTAGTAGGTGAGCGTTACGCCACACTGGGGGCAACGGCCACTCCAGCCGCAGTCGGGGCACTCGATATAGGGGGCAAAGCCTCGGCGATTCTGGAACAGCATTACCTGGCGACCTTCGGCCAGGGCAGTGCGTATCTCGTCGGACAACTCTTTGTTTATGTGGCCTTTGCGCTCGCCACGCTTGGCCGAGCGAATGGTGTCAGAGATGGTTACTTGTGGGAATTGCCCCTCGCCATAGCGCTCGTCGAGCCTCACATAGCCATACTTGCCCGTATAGGCGTTGTAGAAACTCTCCAACGAGGGCGTTGCGCTACCCAATATGGTCTTGGCCCCCAGATTGTGGGCAATCCACACAGCCGTATCGCGAGCCGAAAAGCGTGGCGCAGGGTCCTCTTGCTTGAAGCTGCTGTCGTGCTCTTCATCTACGATTATGAGGCCCAAGTTGTTGAGTGGCAGCAGTATGGCCGAGCGGGTACCGACCACAATTTGGCCTCCGTCGCTAAGGCTCAGTCGTATGTAGGTCTCTGTTCGGGCGCGGGCCGTAAGGTGTGAGTGATATACCGTTAGCCCCTCGCCAAAAGCGGTGCGCAGACGCTCGATAAGTTGCTCGGTCAGGGCCAACTCGGGCAGCAGATAGAGCACCGAGCGCCCCTCGGCCAGAGTCTTGGCTGCAAGCGAAATGTATAGTTCGGTCTTGCCACTGCCCGTAACTCCGTGGAGCAAGACGCTCTGGTGGCGGCCGAAGTTCTGGTTTATGGCATCGAGCGCCGTCGTCTGGGCCTCGGATAGGGTGGTGTGGCTAATCAGCTCGGCCGCAATCTCGCGAGTAGAACGCTCAACGCGAGCTACTTGCAGCAATCCACCCTCGACCAGCTTGTTTATCACAGCAGCCGAGGCCTCCATCGCTCGGCGGGCAATGGCGCCACCGGTGAAAATCTTGTCGGTACCCACCTTGTCGCAGAACTCCATCATTGCGGCATACTGCGCCTTGCGTCGCGGCAGAAGTGCCTCGAGGGCCTGCGAGAGGGCCTCCTCCGAGCGCACCCCCTCGGCAAGCGAGAGCATCTGCTCGCAGCCGAGCGAAAAGACCTCGTTGGTGAATAGGTCGTGGCTCTCGGCATTGGGTTTGAGCAGCGACGGTAGGGCCGCCCTCATAACCTCGCCCTCGGTACACATATAGTAGTCGGCAATCCACCTCCACAGGGCCAGTTGCGAAGGGCTGGCCAGAGGCTCGGAGCGAACCACCGACAACACACTCTTAATCCTCTTGAATGGTGGTCGCACAGTGTGAATACGGCTGATGATACCCGTATAGACCTTACCCTCGCCCAGCGGAACGGCCACTCCGCTACCCACATCCACAACCTCGGCCAGCTCGTCGCCAATGGCAAACGAGAGGGGCCTGAGGGCCAGCGGAAGTATTATGTCGGCGTAAAGAGTGGACATAGTTTTGGCAAATTTGCCCCTTTTTGGGGGCGTGTTGCAAAATGGGTGTTTATTTATTTACAAAAATAGGTAAAATTCGCGAGAAAAATCGTACCTTCGTGGGCGAAATATAATGTTTGAAAAAGAAATGACTATTGCTAAACCTAATTGGAAGGAGGCCCTTCTGTTCGTCAGGGATATCATTGTGATTACCTTTGGCGTTGTTCTCTATGCTTTTGCGTGGACAGGCGTTATTATGCCTGCCGAAGGTGTTGGTGGTGGTGCTACCGGTTTTGCACTGCTGGTTTATCACCTTACGGGCGGTGTCAATGGCGGTGTGCCTATTGGTGTTACCTTCTTTATCTTCAACGCAGTATTTGGTGCAATATGCGTGTGGCTGTTGGGTGCCAAGTTTGGCATAAAGACGCTCTACGCCATCCTGATGACCTCGGTGATGATGACTCTGTTCCAGGAGATTATGCCCCCCGAGATGAACATCCTGGGCCTGGCCGACGACAAACTGCTCTCGTCTATTTTGGGCGGTGTGTTGATGGGCTTCGGTGTGGCCATTGCACTGCTGATGGGTGGCTCGACCGGTGGTAGCGACCTGGTGGCAATGATTGTCTGCAAGTTTAGCAACCTCAGTTACAGCCAGGTGGTGGTGATGGTCGATGTGTTTATCATCGGCTCGTCGTACTTTATCTTCAAGGATTGGTCGGTAACAATCTACGGTTTCTTGGTTACGGTGGTCTTTGGCTACGCCACGAACATTATCCTCTCGGGCGACAAGCAGTCGTTGCAGCTGTTTGTCCTCTCGAAGGAGTACGAGAAGATTGCCGACGATGTTACTACCAAGTTGCAGCGCGGTGTTACGCTGCTTGACGGTACGGGCTGGTACACCAAGGCTCCCGTTAAGGTAATTATGATTGTATGCCGCAAGAGCGAGATGGGTATGATGATGCGTTGCATCAAGAGCGTAGACAGCAATGCTTTCATATCGGTGGCCAACGTAATGGGCGTCTATGGCGAGGGCTTCGACAAGTACAAAATCTCCAAGGCAGCACAGAAAACCGAGATTAAGGCCGTTAAGCGCAAGTCGCAGAGCCTGGTTTAGTTGGCCAGATTGAGGGCTAACTAACAAAAACTCCAAGAAGAAGATTTTTTATCAGCAAAATTATAACAGACAGATATATGGCAAAAGAGTTTAAGAGATATTTGGTTACATCGGCACTTCCCTATGCCAACGGCCCCGTTCACATCGGCCACTTGGCAGGTGTCTATGTACCCTCGGACATCTATGTACGCTACCTCCGACTGAGGGGCAAAGATGTCATTTGGGTGTGCGGTAGCGACGAGCACGGTGTGCCCATCACTATCAAAGCACGCAAAGAGGGTGTGAGCCCACAGGATATTGTAGACAAGTACAACGACATCATCAAGAGGTCATTTGAGGGACTGGGCATATCGTTCGATATCTACTCGCGTACCACCAGCCCCACGCACTACAAGACCGCCTCGGAGTTCTTCAAGACTCTGCACGACAAGGGTGTGTTTGTAGAGGCAACCTCGCAGCAGTATTACGACGAGGAGGCTAAGACCTTCTTGGCCGACCGTTACATTACCGGTACCTGCCCCCACTGCCAGAGCGAGGGTGCCTATGGCGACCAGTGCGAGAAGTGTGGCTCGACACTCAACCCCACCGACCTGATTAACCCCAAGAGTATGATTTCGGGCTCGGCACCTGTGATGAAAGAGACTACCCACTGGTATCTGCCTCTGGATAAGTATGAGCCCAAACTGAGAGAGTGGATTTTGGAAAACCATAAAGAGTGGAAAACCAACGTCTATGGCCAGTGCAAATCGTGGCTCGATCTGGGCCTGCAACCCAGAGCCGTGAGCCGCGACCTTAACTGGGGTATCCCCGTGCCCGTAGAGGGTGCCGAGGGTAAGGTGCTCTATGTTTGGTTCGACGCCCCCATTGGCTACATCTCGGCTACCAAAGACCTCACCCCCGACTGGGAGAAGTACTGGAAGAGCGAGGATACTAAGATGGTACACTTTATCGGCAAGGACAACATCGTGTTCCACTGCATCGTGTTCCCCACAATGCTGATGGCTCACGGCGACTATGTGCTGCCCGAGAATGTGCCCGCCAATGAGTTCTTGAACCTCGAAGGCGACAAGATTTCGACCTCGAAGAACTGGGCTGTATGGCTCAACGAGTACTTGGAGGATATGCCCGGCAAGCAGGATGTACTGCGCTATGTGCTCTGCGCCAACGCCCCCGAGACCAAAGATAACGACTTCACTTGGAAGGACTATCAGGCTCGCAACAACAACGAGCTGGTGGCTGTGTTGGGCAACTTTGTAAACCGCGCGCTGGTGCTGACTCACAAATACTATGGCGGTGTGGTGCCCGAGGCCGGCGAGATGACCGACTATGACAAGGAGATATTGGCCGAGCTGCCCAAGATTCGCAAGTCGCTCGAAGAGAATATCGAGAACTACCGCTTCCGCGAGGCCTTGAAGGAGGCTATGAACATTGCCCGATTGGGTAACAAATACTTGGCCGACACAGAGCCTTGGAAGGTTGTCAAGACCGACCCCGAGAGGGTTAAGACCATACTGAACGTGGCCCTGCAGATTGTGGCCAATACCACTGTGGCTATCGAGCCCTTTATGCCATTCAGCGCTGAGAAGCTTACCCGTATGTTGGCTGTTGACCACTTGGAGTGGGATGTTATCGGCCAGAGCGACATCATCAAGGCCGGCCACACTATTGGTACTGCCGAGTTGCTCTTCGAGAAGATCGAGGACGAGGTGATTGAGCGCCAGATTAAAAAGCTCGATGATGCCAAGAAGGCCAACCTGGCTGCCGCAGCCGAGGTGCCCGAGCAGAAAGAGAGTGTAACCTTTGACCAGTTTGGCCAGATGGACATCAGGGTTTCGACCGTTGTGGCTGCCGAGAAGGTTGCAAAGACCAAAAAGTTGCTCAAACTCACAGTCGATACCGGTATCGACACCCGTACTATCGTGTCGGGTATTGCCGAGTACTACACCCCCGAGGAGTTGGTGGGCCGCCAGATATTGGTGTTGGTAAACCTGCTGCCTCGCGAGCTGAAAGGTATCACCTCGCAGGGTATGATTCTGATGTCGGCCGACGCTACGGGCCGCCTCACCCTGCTGGCTCCTACCGACAAGGTCCCCAATGGCTCGCAGGTGGGTTAGTGTTGCAAAGGAGATGGTAGACTGAACGGAAAAAATTAACCAAAAACATAAATTTCCACAAAAACCTTAAAACTATTTAAGTGATGAAAGACATTAAATGGCAAGAGCTTGGTTTTAGCTATGTTAAGACCGACTACAACGTCCGCTGCGTATGGAAAGATGGCGCTTGGGGCGAGATTGAAGTTTCTGACAGCGAGTATCTGCCTATCCATATGGCAGCTACCTGCTTGCACTATGGCCAAGAGGTGTTCGAGGGCCTGAAAGCCTTCCGTGGCGTAGATGGCAAGGTGCGTATCTTCCGCTTGGAGGAGAATGCCAAACGTATGCAGAACTCGGGCGAGTATCTGCGTATGCAGGTGCCCAGCATCGAGCTCTTCGAGCAGATGTGTGTTAAGGCTATCCAAGCCAATGCCGAGTACATTCCCCCCTATGGCACAGGTGCTTCGCTCTACTTGCGCCCATTGCTGATTGGTACTGGCGCACAGGTGGGTGTTAAGGAGTCTAACGAGTACACCTTTGTAGTATTCGTAACCCCCGTAGGCCCCTACTTCAAAGAGGGTTTCAAACCTATTACCGTTACTTTGGAGCGCTTGTATGACAGGGCTGCTCCTCACGGTACTGGTCACACCAAGGTGGGTGGTAACTATGCAGCAAGTATCGGCTCGGGCTCGCGTGCTCACGAGGCCGGCTTTGCAAACTGCCTCTATCTGGACCCCAGCGAGAAGAAGTATATCGACGAGTTTGGTGCTGCCAACTTCTTTGGCATCAAGGAGGGTAAGTATGTGACTCCCGACTCGCACTCGGTGCTGCCTTCGATTACCAATATGTCGCTGCGCACCTTGGCCGAGGACTTGGGCTTGAAGGTTGAGAACCGCTCCATCCCCGTTGAGGAGCTGGCTACCTTCGAGGAGACCGGTGCTTGCGGTACTGCGGCAGTTATCTCGCCCGTAGGTCGCATTTATGATCCTCTGACCCAGCAGTACTACGAGTATGGCACCGAGGCTGGCCCTTGGAGTGTTAAGCTCTACACCTTGTTGCAGGATATTCAGTACGGTCGTGCGGAGGATGTTCACGGCTGGACTAAGGTTATCTCCTGCTAAAAAAAACGCAAAGTAATTGGCGATTACTGCGTTGCACTGCGATAAACGCCCTCCTCATTTACGTCAAAGTAAACTGCGGAGGGCGTTTTCTTGTGCGCCTTGTACTCGCCTAATTATTTGCGTTTTTTGTGTCTGACGTTAGACGTTAGACATCCCTCCACCTATTTGCAACTGGGTTGCACAAAATGGGCGCTATCTTTGTGGGCAGTTACCAAACTATATGTGTAACCAAATACCACAAAACGATATGATGGAAATACTGCATCTTATAAGCCAAATGGCACCCTATCTGCTGCTCGGCTTCGGTCTGGCGGGGGTGTTGCACGCATTTGTGCCCCAGGGGCTCTATGGCCGCTATCTGGGTGGCCGCTCGTTCCGCTCGGTGTTGTACGCCACCCTGCTGGGCATACCTCTGCCCCTCTGCTCGTGCGGAGTGATACCTACGGCAATGTCGTTGCGCAAGCAGGGAGCCTCGAAAGGCGCTACGGTGTCGTTTCTGATAGCCACGCCCCAGACGGGTGTCGATTCGATTATTGCCACCTACTCGCTTATGGGCTTGCCCTTTGCACTGGTGCGCCCCCTTGCGGCACTGGTTACGGCCCTCTTTGGCGGAGCTATGGTCAATCGCTTTGGCTCAGGCAAGGGCGATGACGACGGTGTAGTGGCAACTTCGGCCGAGGAGCAGTCGCACGCTGTGCCCAAGGGCTTCTGGGCCAAGTGTGTCGAGGCCCTGCGCTACGCCTATGTGGATATGATGCAAGATATTGGCAAAACACTGTTTGTGGGCTTGGTGATTGCGGGGCTCATAACCCTGCTGCTGCCCGACGGATTCTTTGACGTTTTTAGCGACAACCCCCTGCTGGGTATGCTGGCGGTGTTGGTGGTGGCTATTCCTATGTATATTTGTGCTACGGGCTCGATTCCTATCGCTGTGGCACTCATACTCAAAGGGCTCTCGCCTGGTGCGGCTCTGGTGATGCTTATGGCGGGACCTGCGGCAAGTGCAGCCTCGGTGATGGTTGTGGGCAAGGTACTGGGGCGTAGGACTCTGGTGGTCTACCTGGCGAGCATCATTGTTGGTGCGGTGGCCTTCGGACTGGGCATCGACTACCTGCTGCCTCGCGAGTGGTTTACGGCCAAGATTGTGGCCACAAGCAGCTGCCACGAGGAGATGTCGTGGCTGGGTGTAGTCTGCACTGTGGTGTTGCTACTGCTGCTGGTCAATGCCCTGCTTATGCGCCACAGCCATAAGGGACACGACCACCACTGCGAGTGTGGCGGACATTGCGAGGCTAAAACCAACGCCCCTGCCGAGCGAGTTGTGACCATCGAGGGGTTGCGCTGCAACCACTGCAAGGCCAATGCCGAGCGTGCGCTGATGGCCATTGAGGGTGTCGAAAGGGTAGAGATTGAGATGCCGAGTGGTCGCACTACTATTGTGGGCGTAGCCAGCGATGCCCAACTGCGCGAGGCCCTCGAACCGCTGGGATTTACGTTAAAGGTCGAATAATTGCGGTGGGTTGATGATAAAAATAAGGCGAGCAGCACAAAACTGCTCGCCTTATTCTATTTTGTAAATAGGTCGGTTAGACTTTCGACGTTAGACATTTTCGGTTAGAAAATATAGTTGGTACCGATGTTGATACCGCCCTTGCCGTCGCGTTTGTCGAAGGGTTTGCCATACTCGCACGAGATGATGAAGTTGTGGTTCATCACAATCTTCAAGCCTAAGCCGGCACTGGCGTGAACACCGCCCCAGCCCTCGCCGGTGTAGAGCCCTGCCAACTTGCTCAGGTCGGTAGTCTGCTTGTCGAACTCGTGGGGTTTGGTGATGATACCCATATCGACAAAGGGGTTGGTGGCTATGTACCAGTTCTGGTTGATGAAGCGGAACGAAACGAGTTTGATGCGCGCCTCGACGTTGGCCCAAGCGTAGCCGTCGGCCAAGATACGGCCCTGGTAGATACCACGCAGCGAGTTTTTGCCACCCAAGCCCTCGTTCTTAATCTGACGCAAGTAGAGTGGGGTGATGGTCTGCTGCAAGTAGAATGGGGTGTTGCCAAAGGTCTGCTGCCAGTTTACGCGGTAGCCCAGCACCACTTTGTCGCCCACCAGGGGGAAGAACTGGCGCCAAGTGGCCATAATGCGACCATACGACTCGGCATCGCCAAATAGTGCTGGCGAGTAGCTTGCCACAACCTCGGCGCAGTAGCCGCGGGTGGGGGCTGCCTCCATATCGCGGGTGTCGTAGACCAGACCACCTTTGAGCTCCAGGTGGGTACCTGCAACCTCGTTGTCGTCGATAAGGCCTGCAAAGCGGTAGAGCGCATAGAGCGACTCTTGGCCTTTGTACTTGTCGAGCTCGACATTGCCGGTAGTTACGTTCCAGAAGGTCAGGCCACCCATCCAGGTCAGGCGGTCGCTGATTTTACCCTGCAAGTCGGCAATACCGCGCAACATTGTGCGGTCCATATAGTAGAAGGGGCTGTTCTTCGTCAGGTCATAGTTGAGTGGCGAGGCGTAGCCGTTGAAGCCGTAGAAGGGCGACATTGCCGAGTCGAGATACGACACAGCGGCGGTCAGGCGCATACCCGGAATCAGATACTTAGAATCATAAAATACGTGGGCAATGGTTTCGCCTTTGGTGTAGTGCGAGAGCTCTACGTTGAACTTGTGCAGATACTGGGGGTAGGTGCTACCGTCGCCAAAGTAGAAGAAGTCGCACAGGGCGCCATACTGGAAGCCCAAGTCGCTATTGTAGCTCACTGCGGGCAGGGGGCCCAAGTTCCAGCCCGTTTTGATTTGCTCTTTCTTTTGTGCGCTTGCTCCGAGTGCAACCATTGCGCACACCAGAGTCAAAATAACCGTTCTCTTCATATATTTTATACCTTGTTATATTCGTAAGTTTTTACAACAGCCTCAGCAGGTGATAGATGCCGAAGCCCAGATAGTTGCCCAGTGCGTAGCCCACCAGACCGATGGTTACACCCACGATTACGATGTCGCGGTTTTTCATCGATGCGGCAATCATAGGTACAAAGATGGGCGAGTTGATGAGGGTGTTGCTGGTGATGATGGTGGTGTCGGCATCGACCTTGAAAATCTTGGCCAGCAACATAGTCAGCAGCAGCGAGCCAAAAACAATGGTAATCTGCCACAGCACGATAAACAGGGTGCCCTCGAAGTCAATCGAGCGCAGGTTGGCCATCGATGCAACTACTATCGAGAAGATGTATATCAGATACATACCTGCATCGTAGCTCTTGTCCCAACTCTTGACCTCTTTCCACATCGAGAAGAGCAGGGCCAAGGTGGTGATGGTCAAAATCAGCACTGCGGTAAAGATGTTCTCGTCGTAGCGCTTGGCCAGAGTAGCTACGCCAAAAGCGGCAGCCACGATTACCAATGTCAGCAGCAGCACTTTCAGCAGTTGAATGATGCTCTTGCCCTTGCCAAAGTCTTTGTAGGGGTTCTTTACTGTCAGCTCCTCTACGCTCACCTCCTGCTCGGTGGTGGCATATCGGCCACGTCCCAACCACTTGCGGCTCCACTTGATACCCACAGTCATAATGAATACCAGGTAGACAAAGCAGATAATCATATCAAAAGAGTTGAGCAGGATGAAGGTCTCGTTGCTCATACCGAGCATAACTTTTAGTGCAGCCAAGTTGGGGGTACCACCCGTACACTTGCCCGCCAGCGCTCCGCCAATGGTCGCGGCCTCGGGGCCAATCTTGCTGCCGAAAGCTGCAAAACCAATCAATACGGCTATCACTACCGCAATGACGCCCAGCACAGTACTCTTCAACGAGGTCTTAACCGAGAACTTCTTGAAGTCACAGCTGTATAGCATCATCGGCAGTGCCAATGGGATGGCCACAGTCGAAATGGTGTTTTGCAGTTTGAGATACTCTGCGGGAATGAGGTTGAGGTTAGCCACAATGAAGCCCAAAATGTAGAGCAACAATACGGGGCCGATTTTGTTTAGAATCTTCGACCTGTTGCAAGCCCACAATACCAACGCAGGCGACAGCAGGTAGAACAAAAGCAGTAGAATTGTTCCAATCATAATTTTGATATTTTAGTTGCGTGTGTGGCAGGTCAAATATAATCATTTTTGGCAAAATCGCACTTTTTTGCACAAAAAAGTGAGCACCCCTTGCGGTTTAGGGGCGCTCACAGCACATTTTACTATTCGTTTTGCTCGTTTAGAGCAGGCAGAGCAGTTGGTATATCAGGTAGCCCAAGTAGTTGCCCACAGCATAGCCCGCCAAGCCATTGGTGATACCTACCATAATGGCATTTTTGTTCTTCATTGTGGCGGCAATCATAGGCACACACAGGGGCGAATTGACCAGTGTGTCCGAGGTGATAACGGCGCTATCGGCATCCACCTTGAATGGGCGAGCCAACAGAACGGCCAGTGCGAGCGAGCCAAAGACTATGATGGTCTGGTAGACAATCACCCACAAGCCCAACTTCCAGTCGAGCTGCGACAGGTCGGCCAGCATTGCCATTGCCAAGCAGAAAATATAAATCAGGTACATACCCGCATCGAAGCTCTTGTCCCACGTGCGCACCTCCTTGAAGCCCGTAAGCAGCAGGCTGATGGTGGTCAGTACCAAAATCAGCACCGCCAGCGAGTAGTCGCCACCCAGCAGGTTGTACATCGTGGTCCCACTCTTGAAGAGGTTGCTCACAAGCAGCGACGCTACGGCCACAACCACAGCAGCGCCAAAAACTTTTAGCAGCTGGATGATGCTCTTCTTCTTGCCAAAATCTTTGTAGGGGTTTTCGTTTACATACTCCTCGGCATTGATGGCATCGTTGTAGGCCTTGAAGCCTTTGCCGTGTACCACCCGACGGGCAATCGTCACACCGCCACCCATCAGGAACATCAGGTAGAAGAACGACACAATCAGGTTACAGGTGCTCACCAGTGCAAACATCTCGCCCTTGAGGCCCTGCTCTCCGAGCATAATGTTCACCGCCGCAAAGTTACCTGCACCACCGGTGTACTGGCCCGACAGAGTTGCACCAATGGTTGCACCACTTGTGCCAAGGTGGCTGCCCAGCAGCAGGTAGCCGCCCACAACCATCAGCGCCACCGATACGACACCAATAACAAACGCCCTGACGGTAACACCCGCCTTGAAATTCTTGAAGTTGCAACCGAACAACATCATTGGAATGGCCAGAGGAATCATCACATCTTGCAGAGTCTTCTGTATGGCCTTGCAATCTTCGGGCACGATGTGCAGGTTTGCAATCACTACACCCAGTATGTAGAGAGTCAGCACTGGGCCAACCTTGTTAAGAAATTTCACCTTGCGACAGCTCCACAGCACAAGCGCAGGGGCCAGCAGGTAGAATAGAACGATAAGAATTTTAGCTATCATTAGTGTTAGTTTGTGTTAGTTGTGGCCCACAAAGATAGTTATTTTGTCCGAAAGGTAAGCACGTTTGCCCAAAAACTCGGCTCTGGCAGGTTATACCTATATATATTATATATAAGAGCCCCGAGCCTTGCAGGGGTGGAAGGAGCGGTGAAAAAAGTGAAAATGTAAAGTGGTCAAAATCAGTGCCAAAAGAAAAAAGTGCGAAAAAATGTGTAAAATTTTTCAAAAAAGATTTGGTGGTTTCAAAAAAGTCGCTACCTTTGCATCCGCAAATGAGACAAAACGAGGCCGCAAGGTTGAGTGGAGAATCAAAAGCAACAAAAGTTCTAAAAAATTTGGTGGATAAGAAAAAAGGTTTTACCTTTGTCCCCACGTTCGCCTCAGAAAATGCGGCGATTTTTTTAGCGCCTCGCCGAAAGGTGAGGTACCAAAAAAGGTTCTTTGATTTATTGGTTTAATTGAGAGAAAAAGAATGCAGAAAGCACGAAGTCTTAAATGACTTCGCAAGTTCAATTCAATTCCTTAAATAGGATAAAGAAGTAGTCAGGACTCTAACAATACATTTTAATTTTTTTACAATGGAGAGTTTGATCCTGGCTCAGGATGAACGCTAGCGGCAGGCCTAACACATGCAAGTCGAGGGGCATCACGAGGTAGCAATACTTTGGTGGCGACCGGCGCACGGGTGCGTAACG
>SUZJ01000010.1 GCA_015059945.1 Rikenellaceae bacterium | reverse complement strand
GCAAAGATGCAGCCTTGACCCGTAGTGCAGCCGAAAATGCCCAACAGAACATCAACTTTTGGGATGGCTTGGTGCTGACCAAAGCTTTTATCGACAAGAATGGCAAAGATGCACTGAAAGATGCCGTTCCTGCCACTGCCGAAGAGTTGAGTGTGATACATTCCACAAGAACACTTGGCGATGGTGAGGAGGGACATTATGAGTTGGTTTCTTCTATACAGAGCGAAGTCGAGTATGATTCCCTTGTTCATATCACAAATGACACAAGGCGTTGGCACCAATATAGTCCATGGAATGGTAGGTGCCCTGAAATCAATGGAGAGCCGACTCTTGTTGGATGTACCCCTTTGGCCGCGGCTCAGGTGTTGTATTATTTACATAACGCCATTGGTGTTCCTGAAAATGCTCTTTTGGGAGAAGATTTTTATGACGAATATCCTAACATCACAGATTCTACTGCTTGGAACAATATGGCAAAATATTGGAGTGATGATGAAGGGATAGTAGATGTTACAGCTCAGTTTTTAAGAGTCGTAGGCGATATGTGTGATGCCGATTATGGGGTTCAGTCTACTCCAGCAGGATTGGACAATTTACGATATGACCTTTTTGCACCTTACGGTGTATCCTCGTCGAATTATATAGATTATGATAGTAGTATAGTTATTGGAGCACTAAAACAACCCACTCCAATTCCCACGCTCATGTCAGCCTATGCAGAAGATCCCACAACAAGGAGTAGTATCCCTGCTAATAGTGTAGGACATGCCTTTGTGGTTGATGGGTACAAAGACATCCAAATTATAACTACCAATGTATACGAGTGGGTAGGAGGATTTCCATTTGATCCAACCCAAATAATTATGCCCAATCCGCGTGTAGTCGAAACCGTGGAAGGCCCAATATACACTCGCTTCATTCAGATGGCTTGGGGGTGGAATGATGATGATGAGGATCCTAATCGTGGGTGGTTCTCACCAAATTCTTCGTGGGTAGTGACATGTGCTACTTCCTCAGAAAGTGGCGGGTATAATGTGTATCTTTTCGACTATGTATATGCTCGCAAGATGATTACAAACTTTGGTATATTAAGTCACTAAACAGAATACTATTATGAAAAGATTTTTGTTATTAGCATTGCTGCCGATGTTGTTGGTAGGGTGCGAACCGAGTGAGCCAATTGAGGAGCCTGAGTGTTGGAAGCATCCCCATCTCCCAGCATTATGGCACATGAGTACTGCCTACAATGGCGATTCTGACAGAGCCCCAAGTATGTCGGCCGGATTTATATACGAACATCCGATAGGCACAGAAGAAACGTGGGAAAAACTTGTTTTGGAATTTTGGAGTAGCCAAGAGGTGTTTCCAATAGCTACTGGCTATGAAGGTGTCATTCTTTATCATAAATCACCTTATCCAGAAGACCATATCCCAATAGAAATTACAAACGACGACAACGCACATGTGCTAAACAAAAGGTTTGCCACATTTGCCCAGTTGTTGCATTTGAGTTCACAGTTGTTACAGCTGCCTAACGATAGAGAACCAGGTCGCTACACACACGCCGAGGTGGTTGATATGACCATCACCGCAGATGTGCCTCTGTATGGTCGTGAGGCTGGTAGCAATCTAATGGATAAGTTTGGAATTAAATGTATATATGAATTAGTCGATTTTGCCACATACGACGTATTAGACACTGCGCCAAAAGTACAAACAGTGGAGAGCATCAAGAGTACTCTTCTGCAAGAATTGTATCAAATAAGACCTGTTGTAATACCTGAGGAGCGATACGACAAAGTGACTTTCACTATCACAATGGACATACGCCGCCCCGACGGCAAATTGGTGGCACTCACCAACAGCGTGGCCGCAGAGTTTGAATACTAAAACCATCCGTTGTTTTTGCAGGTAAACTAAGTATGAAAGGGCGCCAGATGGGTGCCCTTTCGTCGCTTTTTTTATAGCTACAATTGCAAATAGTGAGTAAAATTGTTTTCAATTCTCAATTCTCAATTCCCAATTCTCAATTTTTGTGTATCTTTGTGGCCGAAATAATACGTTCTATACTATGTTCAGCAGAAGATTTCTCCGAATCAAAGCCTTGAAGGCTATCTATGCCCACCAGAGCGGTGCGGCCGATTCGCTCGTTGCCGAAGAAAAAGCACTACTGAGTGGCATCGACAAGGCATACGACCTCTATTTTCTAACCCTTGCTCTGATTGGCGCAGTACGCAAGTATGCCGAAGAACGCATCGAAATTGGCTTGAACAAAAAACTGCCTACGGCCGAGGACCTCAATCCCAATCGCAAGTTTATTGAGAATGAAGTAATTGCCCAAATCGACAACGACGAGCAGTTGGATCACATCTTGGCAGTCAAAAAACTCTCGTGGCACAACAATCCCGAGCTTATCAAACACCTCTATCAGTCGATGATTGAGGCCGATTACTATAAGGAGTATATGGCTGCCGACAAGCGTAGCTATGCCGACGACCGCCGTTTGGTCGAGGAGTTCTATGTAGAGACCGTACAAGATGACCCCCAGCTGACCGACCTGCTCGAAGAGCAGAGCATCAATTGGAGCGACGACCTCGACTTTATACTCATTATGGTACTGCGCACCTTGGCCGCAATGAAAAAGGATGCCACCGAACTGCCATTGCAACCTCAGTACAAGAGCGAGGATGACAAGGCCTTTGTGCGTCGCCTGTTTGCCGAGGCCGCTGTGGGCTATGATGCCAACTTGGCTGTGGTTGAGCAGTTTACCCAAAACTGGGATGTCGAGCGCATTGCCCTTATGGACAATATCATTATGACCACCGCCATTGCCGAGTTGGTATGCTTCGACACCATTCCCGTGAAGGTTACCCTCGACGAGTATATCGAGATATCGAAGTACTACTCGACGGTTGGTAGTAGCAACTTTATCAATGGTGTGCTCGACAAGGTGGTCGAGAGCCTGACCGCTCAGGGCAAGATTACCAAGATGGGCCGAGGACTTGTAGAGGTTTAAGAGAATTGAGAACAGACATCAACATACTCCGAAAATGCTGCCTGGCTGCCGCTGTGGTGGCATTTTTCGCCTATGGATGCGGCCCAAAGGGTGGCCGGCGTGGTGGCGCAGAGGGCGATACGGCTGCATTGAGTGCCGAATTGGTGCAGATGTTGCAGCCCATCGACTTGGCCGATAGCGAGAAGGTCGATACGATTGACTTTGGCGTGGTAAAGACGGGCGAGGTGGTGAGCCGCAGGATTGCGCTGTCCAATAGTGGCCGTCAGCCCAAGATTGTAACCTCTACCGAGACGGTGTGTGGCTGTCTGAGGCTCGATTACCCCAAGGAGCCCATTGCTCAGGGCGAAAGGCGGGTGGCCGAGATGTGGTTTGACTCGGCGGGATATACTTTTTTTCTTCCCCGCACGTTCTACCTGCGTGGCACCTCCGAGGGCGACGTTATAAAGACTATTGTGGTGGTGGCCCGGATGGAGTAGGGGGGCGACAACATTAGACGTGCTGTGTGGCACTATCGAACAGGGGCGAGGAAAAAAGAAATTTTTTATTTCAGACCTAATGTTGTATATTTGTCAGACTGAAAACAAACTAATAACAATACAAAAAAACTTTTAGAAAATTATGACTATGATGACAGTGCTGCTCCAAGCAGCAGGTGCAGCGGCTCCCGTAGCGGCTCAGCAGGGTTCGATGTGGAGCTCTATTTTGATGATTGTAATGTTGTTTGTGGTGATGTACTTCTTTATGATTCGTCCCCAGCGCAAACAGCAGAAAGAGCTCGAGAACTTCCGCAACTCGCTCGCTAAGGGCCAGAAAGTGGTTACCGCAGGTGGTATCTACGGCACCGTTAAGGAGATTAAAGAGTTCTATATCTTGATGGAGGTTGATGGCAACGTAACCCTGCGTGTTGATAAGACCGCCATTATGCGTACCAACGCTGACATCCAGACCGGCGCATAAGAGAGATAGAACACAGGTCGCCAAGTGAGAGCGACAACGATTTTTTAACATAAGGGCGTGCAACTTGGTTGTGCGCCCTTTGTGGCCCCAATCATAAAGACTACTACTAAACACACCTAATGACTTATGAATAGCAAACTTTACAACCAGACCGTACCTACCAACCAGTTGTGGTACGTTACAACTAACAACAAACCCTTAGAAACCTCAAATGATTCTTTTGACGTGAATATTGTATCCAATGTCTATGAGAATGGCTTGGGTGTTATAACCTTCGATGCTCCTCTGGTCAAGATAAGGGGTAGTGTCGGAAGGTGGAGCAGTCATTTGAGGGCTGTTTATCTGCCTGATAGCATAGAAGTGGTGGGTGATGGCGCTTTTTCTTGCAACGATGGATTGCGTGAGATTAAACTTGGCAAAGGAGTTAAGAGGATTGAATGTTGTGCATTTCGTGGATGTAAACGTCTGATGTCTATAACTATCCCCGACAGCGTGGTTAGCATAGGCATTTCGGCCTTTAGTGGCTGTACCGCATTGAGGGAGGTGAATTTTGGCCCAAACTCTTCGCTCCGTGAGATTGAAGGGTGTGCTTTTTTGCATTGCGCCAACCTGACTGTGGTCGAACTGCCCGAAAATGTTGTGAGTGTCGGGCCGTCTTGTTTTCTGGGATGTGGAAGTATTGTCGAGTTTAGGGGCCGAATGGCTACCGATGATGGCCTTGCGCTGATTGATGATAATGGCGCTATGGTGGGCTTTGCCAATGGCTGTGGCCTCGAAGAGTACGCCATCCCCGAGGGGGTTAAAGAGGTGATAAGTGGCGTATTCTCAAATAACTATGCACTCCGCTCGCTGACCTTCCCTAAGTCGCTGCGTAATGTAAGTGGCAGTAGTAACTTTTTAGACTGTGAGCATTTGAAAGAGTTTAAGGGCAAGTTTGCATCTAAAGATGGCCGTTGCCTGATTTGGCGCAAGAGGTTGTTGGCTGTGCTATTGAATGGACTTACGGACTATTCAATCCCCCAAGGTGTGAAGTATATCGATGCAGAGTCGTCTTTCGTTGGCGCTGACAATCTCAAATCTATTGCCTTCCCCGAAGGACTCCGTGAGATTGTTTTGCCATTGTGGTGTGAGTATAAGCCATTGTCTTGTGTGGTTTACCCATCCACACTGACCAAATTTGATATATTTGATATATATATGATAGCTCCAGGTGTGTTCTCAAAGTTACACATCTTCAAGGGAGTAGAGGCTCCAAAAACTTGTCGCTATTGTTACCTCGGCTTGAAAGGCTCTACTATTTTGGTCCCCAAAGCCGGCTTTAAGGCGTATGAGGAGAGTCTGTTGAGCGGTTTGCAATATGTCGATGCAACTTTGTTTAAAGAGCCCGGTTATTACCCCGTTGATCGTTACGATGGCGATTGGGGTGTGGATAACGATGCTTCAAAACTTAACACGAGGGTAGAGGTTGAGTTGATTGGAGTGGAGCTGTGAGAGTCCCCCCCCCAAAAAAAAAAGATGCTGCGAGGTCAATCACTTGACCTCGCAGCGGGGAATGAAATAATAATGGAATGAATGAGTGTGTGTAGTCGTCTGTATTTAGTGTGCCGCGACCGTGGCACAAGTATATCTTGATAGTTGTACTTTACTGCTTCTTGATCCAGGTCTGAGTACGGCCCAGCAGACCGCGTTTGTCAATCGAGCCACGCAGGTTGAGTGCCTTCTCGGCTGCGTTGTACTTGATGGTGCAGTAGTAGGTGTTGCCGCTCTCGGGGTCGTAAACTTTGCCACCGGTCAGCTTACCATCCTCGTACTTCATACCTTTTACAATCATAGTACCAATTTTGCTCTTGTCGGCTCCGTAGGTGTCGATCAGCTTGCCGTAGTAGAGGCCATCCTCGCCCTGATAGATGTTTACCACACCTGCGGGCTCTTTGGTTTTGTCGTCGATGGTGGTCCACTGACCTACAAACTGGCTCTGTGCAAAGAGGCACATCGAGCAGAACAACATTGCAATCGCGAGTACAAATTTTTTCATAGCGTTGTGTGTGTCTGTTTTATGCTAAATTAAGTGTGTGCTTTATGTTTGTTTGCTTTTGCTACGGCAAATATATTGCCTTTTTGGTGGCTGACTAATACTTTTGTGGCTATTGCTCCGCCGTTCAAAAGACCGATTAAATACGCCAATCGTCATATTTACAACACCATAGATTGTGGTTATATACGATTTTCAACGAGGGTGGTTTGCTCTATTCTCTTAGCTTGCTTGCGGCCACAAAGTGGTCGGGCAGGGGCATATCGTATACTGCCGAGCGGAGCAGACGGGTGAGCTCTTCGGTGGTCTTGCAGGCGGCCTGCTGCTCTACACTTATGGTGGGCCCTATAACTACTCGGTGACGGCCACGCCCCTTGTTGAGCACCTCGCGTGGCAGTCGCAACAGCCTCACACGCCAATCAATCAGCCCCAACAGGTAGTAGAACATCGAGTTGCGGTCAACAAAGTGCAACGGCACAATCGGAACTCGGGCCTTGGCAATGAGCCTTATGAGGGGCTCCTGCCAGGGACGGTCGGCAATCTCGCCTTTGAGGGGGTGAAGGTCCGACACCGCTCCCGAGGGGAAGAAACTCATCGGGTGCCCATCGCGCAAGTGGGCCAACGAGGTGCGCACCCCCGACAGAGTTGCGGCATCGGCAGCCCGCTTGGTATTGCCCGTAGGGGTTACGGCTACAAAGTTGTCGGCCAGTGGCTCTACACGCGCAAGTATCTGGTTTACCATCACTTTTAGGTCGCTACGCTTGTGCCCCACAAGGTCTACGACCATCAATCCATCTACCGCTCCGTAGGGGTGGTTGCTGATGGTTATGAAGGCCCCATCGGGCAGCGTGTCGAGCCGCTCAGGGTTGCCCACTAAGTAGTCGCACCCAACATAGTCGAGTGCGGCTCGGGCAGCCTCGGGTCCTCGCAGGTCGTAAATGCTGTCGTAAAGCGCGTTTATGCGGTCGATACCCAGCAGTCGGAACAGAAAGCGCCCAAAGGCTCGGCCCACGCGCCCTCGGAAAAGCGACGACATCTGGGCCAATTCGTCGAGGCTCAACACCTTGTGTTCTGCATTGGGGCTCGGCTTGCGAAAGACTACCGAGTCGGCCAGGGCATAGTTCAGCACCCCCGAAATGGTCAGTGCCACAAGGTTGCAGACCACGACATTCCACCCAAACAACCGCTCGAAAAGTAGCAGAAAGACCATCTTGACCACAAACCCAGCCCCCGACGAGAGGTTGAACCCCACAAAGTGGCGCCAAAACGAGCGGCCACCTCTATGGCTTATGCGACTGCGCCAAATCCAGTAGTACGAGCAGAGAAAGTTGCTCATCGTTGCCACCTCGAACGATATGAAGGGCGAGATGACATAGGTGGCCCAATAGCCCCCGCCAAACAGATAGGCCGAGCAGAGCCACAGCACAACTGTATCTACAAGTGTGCCTATGGCCCTGCTGGCGATGAATTTGATGTACTTGCTAAACACGTTTAATCTCTTGTTCACTCGCTCTATCTCGTTGGGGGTGTAGTTGTGTGTAAGTTGGGGGGTGGGGGAGTCGTTAGGCTCTTTTTCTGATTTGCTGCTGCTCTTGGGGTTGCTCCTGCAAGGGCTTACGCAGTGGGTCGGCAGCCGAGAGCTGTTTGCGGTCTTTGAGCCACTGACCACAGCACAGGCCAATGAGTATCAATGCAATGGCCAAGCCGCCAATGTCGAACAGTCCCAGCGACAATGAGCCCACCGAAATGGTTGTAAACCTCCAGGGGGTGTAGATCCACAGCGTGTTGAGTATGATTACTATCAGCCTAAACTCCGTAGGGCCCAGTTTGCCGTAGGTCAGTCGGAATTCGCCTTTGACGATTGTGCAGATGTAGGTGTAGACCGACAGTACCAAGTAGGCTGCCAAGACCATCAGCGCAATGTCCAACCTGAGCATAGGCCCCAGGCCTGCGCCCACACACATCAGCGAGATTGTCAGCGCGTCGATGGTGTGGTCGATGAAGAACCCGTATTTGGGCCTCTGCGTACCCCTGACTCGTGCCAGAGTGCCGTCGAGCGAGTCGCCATACCAGTTGATGACAAGGCCGAGCGACGATAGCCATAAGTAGCGGATGTCGATGGTGGCGAGGGCGAAACCTGCGCCACAAAGGGCTGCACCTGCTACGCCAATCCAGGTGAGCATATCCGACGTAATCCAGTGTGGTTGCCTCTTGGCGAGCCATACGAGCGCCCGCTTTTCGATGGCGCTTAGAATCGAGGTCTGAATCCTCGGAGCTTTTTCGTTACCCATTGTATTTGTGTTTTTAGTGGTTGTTTTTACCCTCTTAACTCTCTTGCGCAGGCAATTATTTTGTTGCCGAGGCCAGCTTGCGACCAACTGAACATAATTGTTGACTTTGTGAACTCTCGCAAAGCCCGTGCCACCCTTTCGGCCCACACCCCAACATACACCGAGGGCACCCAAGACCATTCGGTCAAAGGTACCCTCGGAGCTACAAATTATTGTGAGATATCTATCGCTGTGGAATATCCACTATGGTCTGGCGGCCGTCGATAAGGTACTCGACAAAGTAATCGACCATACGCCAGTAGAAGTACTCGTTCATATTGCCAAAGCCGTGGCGCTGGGTGGGCAGGTAGAGCATATCGAAGCGCTTGTTGGCCCTAATCAGTGCATCGGCCACGCGCGAGGTGTTGCCTGGGTGAACATTGTTGTCAATCTCACCGTGAACGAGCATCAGGTGGCCCTTTAGGCGACGTGCAATCTCGGGGTTGCTCTTGATGCTGTACTCGAAGGTCACCTCGCCATCCTTGCTCACCTTCTCCTTCACGCCGTGGTGAGTCTCGCTCCACCAGCGGTTGTAAATCTTGTTGTCGTGGTTGCCTGCGCACGAAACAGCCACCTTGAAGAAGTCGGGATACTGGAGTATTGCAGCCGTAGACATAAAGCCACCGCCAGAGTGGCCGTGAATACCTACACGGTTGATGTCTATGAAGCTGTGGCGAGCGGCCAGCTGCTCAATGGCGGCCTTCTGGTCGGCCAGACCATAGTCGCGCAGGTTGCCATAGCCGTAGTTGTGATACCACTTCGAGCGGTCGGGGTGGCCGCCTCGGTTACCTACGGTAATAACGATAAAGCCTGCCTGGGCCAGGCGGTCGGTGCGCACACTCATACGGGTGAAGGGGTATTCGGTAGCCTCGACCTGTGGGCCTGGGTAGACGTAGTCTACAATGGGGTACTTCTTGTTGGGATCAAAGTCAAAGGGCTTGTACATAACGCCATAGAGGTCGGTAACGCCGTCGGCAGCCTTCACCTTGAAGGGCTCGGGGAACTTGTAACCATTGGCCAACAGCTGCTCGAAGTCGCTCACCTCCAAGGTCATAACCTTGTTGCCTGCGGTGTCGTAGAGGGCTGTTTCGGGAATGGTGTTTACCCTCGAGAAGTTGTCTACAAAGTAGCGGCAAGCGTCATCTACAATGGGGGTGTGGAAAAAGTCGCCCTGGTTGAGCAGCTTGACGGGGCCACCATCGAGGCTCACCGAGTAGAGGTGCTGGTAGTAGGGGTTTTCGCCCTCCTCGCGGCCCATAGCGGTAAAGTAGACCTTGCGGCTCTTGGCATCTACTTTCAGTATGTTGTGAACGTGCCAGGGGCCTTCGGTTAGCTGACGTACCAGGGTACCCTCGTCGGTGTAGAGGTAGAGGTGTGCCCAGCCGTCGCGCTCGCTCCACTGGATGAGCTCTTTGCCACCGTTAAGGGCAGCCAAGGGGCGTACCTCGATATAGGTGTTCAGACGCTCTTCGATAATGGGGCAGATAGTATCCTGGCCAATGGTGTAGGAGCAGATGTCAATGCGGTGAAGATCGCGGCTCGAACGGGTTACGAAGAAGCGGTTCTCGTCGCCCAACCATACCGAGGGCTGGTCGTAGAGGTGGCGCTGCTTGTGCTCACGTGGAGCGCGGGCAATCGACAGCGTTTGGTCCTTAAACTGCTCGGTGCCAATCTCTTTGCGCGAATTGTCGCTCATATCGAACAAGTAGAGGTGGTCTATTGGGGCCTCTTTCTCGCCAGGCATCTGGTATTTGTAGGTCTCGAGCGTGGGCCTGGGGTTGGCAATAGCGTTTATAACCCACAGGTCTTTGACCTGCCTCTCGTCGGTAAGGATGGTTGCAAAGTAGCGCGAGTCGGGCGACCACACGCCCCATACGCCCTTGCGCTTGCCGTTGCATAGGGTGTCGGTGTTGAGCAGGCTGTAAGGCTGGCCGTAGCCAAAGTCCTTCACGCCGTCGGTTGTGAGGGCAATCTCAACGATTGTTGTATCGCGCTCGTCTTTTTTGAGCTTCTCGTAGTCCTCGCGCGACATACGATAGAGGTTGAGGTCTTTGGCGTAGACCACGGTCTGACCATCGGGCGAAACCGAAGCCCAGTGCAACTGCTTGGTCTCTTTCTCTTTGTCGGCAAGGTGGGTTAATTGCTTGGTCTGCAAGTTGTAGGAGAAGTAGAAAATCTCTTTGCCCTCGGCCTTTTTGGGCTTTTTGCCTGCCAGCGAGTCCTCGGGACTGAGTGGCTTGGGCTTGGCATCTTGCGACGACTTGACCTCAAAGGTCACACTCTTGCCGTCGTCCTCTACTCGCAGGTTAGTGATGGGTAGGCTGGCGGCAATGTAGGGGTCCCTAACAATTTTGGTCAGCTCGGCCGCCATCTTGTCGTGGTCGAACATAGGCTCTTTCTTGCGCTTTGCGGGCTCAACCACATACCAATGGGTGCCGGCACTGGTCTTGTAGGTGTACCAGAACTTGTCGCCCGAGGGGAACCAGTGGGGGTCTACGCTGGTCGAGAAGAGCATTTTGCTCAACTTAGAGGCCGTAAACCTTTCGGCCAACTCGTAGCGGTTGGTGGTAGTGGGGTTGTTGTCGGGGGCATTGTTGTTGTCGGCCGCCTGCGACAGCCCTGTTGTCAGCAGCGCTAACAACACGAGCAAAGAGAGTTTTTTCATAATTCTGTAGGTATATTTATTATTGTTTTGTCTATTATATCAGCAAATATACGATTTATTGGTATATTTGCCTAACGGAATACGAATTACTCCGCCCGCTGAATACACTTTTTTAACCCAAATAGCCTTTTTGCCTTATGAAAACAATCTCCAATGCCTTGAAGATAGCTGTGGCTGCGTTGCTGTTTGCACTTGTGGGGTGTAGTACTACCGAGCCAACCCCCAACCAACTGCGAGCCCCTGCCTATCCGCTCATTACTATTGACCCCTACACCTCGACTTGGTCGTTTAGCGACAACCTCTACGACGGCCAAGTGATGCACTGGACCGGTAAACCTTTCCCACTGATGGGTACCCTGCGCGTAGATGGACAGATGTACCGCTTCTTGGGTGCCGAGGAGAGTGTGCTCACTGCGGTGGCTCCTGCATCGAAAGATGGCGAGTGGACTGCTACTTATACATTTGACAAACCCTCGAGGCGCTGGACCGAGGCCAATTTCAACGCTCGTGGCTGGAGCGAAGGCCTTGCACCGCTCGGCACCCCCGTCTACTACGAGGCTGTCAATACCATCTGGCAGACCAAAGATGTGTGGGTGCGCCGCCAGGTCGAAGTAGCCAAAGAAGAGCTGGAGGGTAACAGATTCTTTGTCTACTACTCGCACGACGACACTTTTGAGCTCTATGTAAATGGCACTCAACTGATTGCAACACCTTACTCTTGGGAAGAGGATTTGCTCATCGAGCTGCCTGCCGAGGTGGTTGCCGCCTCGGAGGGTAAGTTTACCATTGCGGCCCACTGCAACAATCGCACAGGCGGTGGCCTGGTAGACTTTGGCCTCTACAAACAGCCCTACGATGTGGTGTCGATGGCCCAGACCGCTACCCAAACGTCGGTAGATGTTCAGGCTACGCGCACCATATACAACTTTACTTGCGGCCCCGTAGACCTCAAACTGACCTTCACTGCCCCTCTGCTGATGGATAACCTCGACCTCATTTCGAGGCCCGTAAACTATGTGGCCTACGAGGTTGTGGCCAACGATGGCGCTGAGCACCAGGTAGATGTCTACTTCGAGGCCGACGTGCAATGGTCGCAGCACAAGCCCTCGCAAAAGACTGCCAGCGAGGTGCTCTGCGATGATAAGTTCAACTATGTCAAGTGTGGCACCATCGAGCAGCCCATCCTGAAACGCCAGGGCGACAATGTGCGCATCGATTGGGGCTACTTCTATATGGCTGCCGACAAGAGCAAGACCACCGCAGGAGTGGGCAATGCTCTGGCTCTACGCGCGAGCTTCGCCCAGAGTGGGGTGGTGGCTCCTGCCAACAATGGCCGCCAAATGGCTCTGGCTCAGTCGCTCGGTACAGTAGGCAAAAAACAGGTGGGCGACTATATTATGATTGGCTACGATGACCTCTACTCAATCGAGTACTTCGGCCAGAATATGCGCCCCTACTGGAATCGCGATGGCCAACACACTATTGCCGAGCAGTTTGCTCTGGCAGCGAAAGATTACCGTAAACTGAGCCGCAAGTGCGAGCAATTCGACAACCAATTGATGGCCGAGGCTACCGAGGCTGGTGGTCGCAAGTATGCCGAGTTGTGCGCCCTGGCATATCGCCAAACCCTTGCAGCCCACAAACTTATCGAGTCACCCCAGGGCAACCTGTTGCTGCTCTCGAAGGAGTGCTTCTCCAACGGCTCTATTGGCACTGTGGATATTACCTACCCCTCGGCCCCTCTGTTCCTCTACTACAACCCCGAGCTTGCAAAGGCGCTTATGAACTTCATCTTTGAGCACTGCGAGAGTGGCGACTGGAACAAGCCCTTTGCACCCCACGACGTGGGTACTTATCCCAAAGCCAACGGTCAGACCTACGGTGGCGATATGCCCCTCGAGGAGAGCGGCAATATGCTCATACTGGTCGGTGCGCTGGCCAAGATTGAGGGCAATGCCGACTACGCTGCCCAGCACTGGGAGTGCCTGACCACCTGGGCCGACTACCTGGTCGAGAATGGTGGCGACCCTGCCCACCAACTCTGCACCGACGACTTTGCAGGTCACTGGGCCCGCAATGCCAACCTGTCGATTAAGGCTATTGAGGGCATCGCAGCCTATGCCGACCTGGCCAAGATGCTGGGTAAGAGCGATGTAGCCACAACCTATCGCGATACGGCCGAGCAGATGGCAGCCGAGTGGCAACGTATGGCCCGCTATGGCGACCACTACAGTCTGTCGCTCGAGAGTGCCATTGACACCTGGAGCCAAAAGTACAACCTCGTGTGGGATAAGGTGTTGGGCTACAACGTATTCGACCCATCGATTGCCCTTGATGAGGTGAACTACTACCTGACCAAGCAGAACACCTACGGCCTGCCCCTCGACAGCCGTCGCAACTGGACCAAGTCCGACTGGATTATGTGGTCGGCCACAATGGCTCCCGACAAGGCCACCTTCGAGCAGTTTATGGCCCCAATGTGGAAGTTCTATAACGAGACGCCCCAGCGCGTGCCTATGAGCGACTGGTACAATACCGACGAGCCCACCCACAACTACTTCCGTGCCCGTGCGGTGGTGGGTGGCTACTGGATGAAACTCCTATCCGAAAAATTTTTCTAATTGGATAGGGCCTAAAACGTGGAGAGGGTCGGAACATCAAAGTTCCGACCCTCTCTCTTTGTTAAACCTAAACTTACTTATTGTGGTAGATATGCGCCTCTCGGCTGCATTTGTCTAATTGTGCGGTTTAACGGCTACTTGCTTCTACTTGAAGTAGCGGTTGTACAAGCCCTCAAAGCCTTTGCCGTGGCGAGCCTCGTCTTTACACATCTCGTGTACGGTGTCGTGGATAGCGTCGAGGTTGTTTTGCTTAGCCAGAGTAGCAATGTGTTTCTTGCCCTCGCAAGCACCGTGCTCGGCCATCATACGTTTGTATACG
This sequence comes from Rikenellaceae bacterium, assembly GCA_015059945.1. Classification (GTDB taxonomy): domain Bacteria; phylum Bacteroidota; class Bacteroidia; order Bacteroidales; family Rikenellaceae; genus Tidjanibacter. Next base: position 31,250 of record SUZJ01000010.1, on the reverse strand, counting down.
TTGGTCTTGGTGTCCCAAACCATCTCGCCAATCAGCTCGGCAAACTTGGCAGCGTGCTCTGCCTCCTCCCAAGCGTAGCGCTTGAAGGCCTCGGCAATCTCGGGATAACCCTCGCGGTCGGCCTGACGCGACATAGCCAAGTACATACCAACCTCGGTACACTCACCCATAAAGTGCTCGTTCAGACCCTGCCAAATCTCCTCGGGGCAGCCTTTGGCCACACCCAGGGTGTGCTCGTCGGCAAACTGAAGAGCCTCATCGCTCTCTACTACCTCTACAAATTTCTCGGGGCCTACTTTGCAAAGTGGGCATTTCTCGGGTGCGCTATCGCCCTCGTGGATGTAACCGCAAACGGTGCAACGGAACTTTTTCATAATCTTTTCTCGTGTTTAATTTGTTAATTTTTATTTGGTTTGTTTGTATTAGTTCTGCTTTTTTGCGCACTGGGCGCAGATGCCTTTGTAGTAGAGCTGTGCATCGCTGAGCGAGGCTGCAAACTTGGGCTTGTTGCGCTCGATGAAGGCTGTGTCGTCGATGTCTACGTCATAGACCTTGCCGCAACAGGTGCACATAAAGTGTGCGTGGGGCGAGGTGTAGCCGTCGTAACGTGCGTTCATCGCATCTATGCCCAGCGAGAGTATTGCGCCACTGCGAGTGAGGGTGTGCAGAGTGTTGTAGACGGTGGTGCGCGATAGGGTAGGCAGCTCGGGCGCGAGGGCCGAGTATATCTCGTCTACGGTGGGGTGCGTGCGGTGTGTGAGCAGATAGTGCATCACAGCCACCCTCTGCACCGAGGGCCTAATGCCATACTCTTCGAGATATTTGCGGGCCACCATCATTGTTCCTCTACTCCTCTGGTTGCTGTTTTCTACTACTTTTTAGGTATTTTGTAATCGTTACAAAATTAAATTCATTACAAAAGTACTAACTTTTTGTTAATCTCCAAATTTTTTTGATAATTTTTTGCAATAATTTTTGTAGTTTTGTACTGACATACAATTTACGCGGAAAGTGTAAGTTTATTCTCGTAGAGAAATCTGGTAAATTTCAAAGCAAAGAGGATAGGCATACTCTTCTCACGTCGTACCCTGTGGGGTATAGGCGTGGGCTGTTGCTTATTTATTTGCAAGGCATACCAGAGCCTCTCTACTAAAATAAGTTTTCGGCACCACGCTTTCTTTTGCTAATAAATCACTATCGAGGTGCGGATGGTAAACTTATGTAAATAAAAGTTTAACCTAAATTATCCTTAATATGAAGAAATTATTACTAACGATTTTGATGTCGTGTGGTTTGGTGGTTTGTATGGCACAATCCTCTCAGAGTGTTGTTGATTTTATCCGTTCTACTCCTTGGAATCTGACAGATGCAGAGCTAAAAGAACAATACAGTGATAGGCAGGCAATCTTGCCAGATACTATCATAAAAATATTGAAAACGCATAAATTGGGAGAATTTGACATATCTTCTAATATTATCGCTGGTTATTCATTAGGTGGATATAATGCATATTGGGGGTATGCCACAAAAGGTGAAAACGAAAAGCCACCAATGATGTTATGTGTATTTGATCCAACCCAGACTATTGGGGAAAATGTACTACAAGAAATAGATAGTTCATTAACACAATCATTGGGTACACCAATGGAAGATGTTATTTCTGAAGAGAATAACAAACGAGATTACGGCAATGGAATGGTTGCTACCATTTCTAATGTATGGCAGTATGAAGATTGTATATTAACAACATGTGTACTTAATTTTGCTACTGAAGGTATTTGTATAGATGTATATATAATTATCGTAATGAATGTAGGCGAAACAGAAGAGGAAGTAGAGCAACAAACAAAGGAGGCTTATAGGCTTAAATTCAGAGGTATACCTATTGATGGACAATTAAAGGACTTCGAGCAAAAACTTATATCGTTGGGTTATACAAAGGATTACTCTTTTGAACCACGAGATGGAGTTGGTTGTAGGTTGAAGGGGTTATATGTAGGTAGGGATTGTGAATTGTATGTGTATTTAACTCCTATGACTCAGACGGTATACCAAGTTAGAGTAATTGTGGGAGAAACTATGTCGTGGAGTTCTTTGAAGAATATATATTTGACATTCAAAAATAGTTTTACTAAAAAGTATGGTGAACCCTGGATGTTGGAAGAAAAATTTAAGTATCCATACGAAGATGGCGATGGTTATGAAATATCAAGCTTAGCGAATGGTAGGGGACAATATTGGGCGTCATTTAATACAATAAGTAATGAAGAATTGGGCTATATTGATTTGACTCTTTGTGCATCGTATGGCATGGGATGGCTGTCTATAGACTTTAAGGATGGTTATAATATGATTCTTAAAGATAATGAAATGTCAGATGCGTTATAGTGTGTAGAGATTACGTCGCTTCGCTCCATGATCTCTTTGGCCCGCAGAAGTGAATGAAAACAAGCTACTTTGTGGCGACAAGAAAAGAGCAGCAGGCTTTTGTAAGTATAACTTCCAAGCCTGCTGCTCTTTTTCTTGCACTCGCAGGGCGAGTGCTTGTTTTTCATTCTCTGTCGGGATGAAGAGATTCGAACTCTCGGCCTCCAACTCCCGAAGCTGGCGCGCTAACCGGACTGCGCTACATCCCGAATGCCCAACGGCACAAACAAGGCTACCACTTACCCTGCCATCCCGATTGGGCGCTGCAAATATACATATTTTTTTAGGTAACTATATACAATCTTATACTTAAAACCTTTTTAATTATATACATTAAAGTCCTGATTTATTTTTCAGGACTTTATTTTTATCTATCTTTGTTCTATAAATACAATTTATTATGAACAATATCAATGATTATAGACTATCACAAAGTGATAATGATAGGATGATTTGCAAATTGCAAGATAATTTAGGTCAAAAAATAATCTTCAATAATACCGAATATATGTTAGTATATATTGATTACTTTAAAGTCAATGATAATTGTTATTCATTCTGTATTTTACAAGAACAATTCAGAAATGGAATAATGATTCCTTTAAAAACTATTTTTGATTTGTTATATCATCCTTATTAGAATAATTCCACATCTCTTTATGATAATCTTTTAGTGATTTATGCACATTTAACAGCATTTCTATCTTGTATAATTTGGATAGATAATCAACATTCTTATTATCTATAATTGATTTAATAAGATTGTATAATTTGTTTTGTGCTTCAATATCGTTCTCTGTATCAAACAAAGAACACAATCCTAAAATGCTGTCATATTCTATTTTATCACTCTTATTTAGTCCGTTATCAAGACCATATTTGTTCATATACGCGTTCATATAGTTTGTTCTTTTTATATTTATTATGCCATCTTTAAGTCGTCATATCTTGTTCTTACTCCGATATTCTTTATCAAATATCCAAATCTTTCAGATTCACTCATCTTTCTTGTGTTGTATCTAAACACAAATTCATCAACATAAATTTGAATGTGTTTTTTGGAAACATATTGATACGTCCCTAAAAAGCCTCGTTTAAGAATAGCCCAAAATCCTTCAATTGTATTGGTATATATATTCCCATTTACATATTCATTTTGACTGTGCTTAATAATATAGTGCTCGTATAACTTTTTAACATCTTTATAGCCTAGCCACTCATCACTATAAATTGTTGCGGCATCTTTAACATATTTTACAATATTTGATAAAAGTGTGGAACATTGAGCATTGTTGACTTTTTTTGCATTTAGCTTTCCATTCCTTTCAACCATTCCAAATATTGGTGTCTTATATTTTGTGGAGCGGCCTTGTGCATTTGGTTTATTTTTATCATTCCTAATTTTCCCACCAACATAAACTTCATCTACCTCTACTTCATTATTTAAGATGTTCTTATTTTCGCATATTAGACACTTCCTGATTCTTTGTAATATAAACCAACTTGTTTTCTGTGTTACATTGAGATATTTTGCTAATTGACATGAGGAAATTCCCTTTTTGTGTGATGCAATCAAATATATTGCAAGAAACCAAGTTCTTAATCTAATATTGCTTCCTTCAAATATTGTATTGGTTCTTACATTAAAATAGCGATTTGTTGCTTTACATTTATACCAATTATTTTTACACTTATAGACTTTTGATGTTGAACAATATGGAGATATAACACCATTTGGCCATCTATTCTTTTCAAGATAATGAATACACTTTTGCTCCGTATCAAAAGTAGTAATTAGAGAGATAATTGAATTAAAATCAAAATTTATCATATTTGTAACTATTTGTGTATTACAAATTTAATAAAATTTAGCGACATTTGAAAATCTTGATAATCACAAAATTTGCACAATTATTTCTAAATTTGTATATTTGTAAGCCATATATAATATGTGGTTACATATTGATTGATGAAAGTGTATTAGCTTTACACCCCTTATCGAAATCTGGAAAATTTCAATGTGCAGGGTCAAGCAATCACACTCGTCACCTTGTATTGGTATCTAATTTGAGGCATATTACCTCATCCCAATACGGGTGTGAGGTGTTGTTTATTTGCGCAAAGGTATTCCAGAACCTCGATAAGAATAAACTAATCAACCTCACACTTTCTTTTTTGTAATAAATCGCATTGTAGAGGTTGAAATGCAAATAAAAAACTTTTGTATTATGTTTAATTGTACTTTCAAAAAAGGTTTGGTTGCAACATTGATGGTTGTGGTTGCAGGAATGTTTGTTGCATGTGGTGGCGCAAAGAAAAATACAGATGCCACAAGTGACGAGAAATCCGGAACAATTAAAATTCAAGAAGAAGTTGTTGCAGACTGCATCAAAGTGATGAAACAAAAATGCGGATTTAGGGTCGTTGAAAATGAATTGGACGGCTACAAATACTGTTACATTGAGTGTGAGGTAAAAACCGAAAATTTGAAAGAAATTGAGGGCGGCAACCCAAGATTAACAATGTATTTATTGGATGAGGATGGAGTAGAATTAATGTGGATTGTTTCTGATATTAATGGCGATGAAAAAATTAAAGGTAAAAAACAGAAATTGAGATTTGGCAGTACAGGCAAGTATGAAGACAATAATAAAGAGTGGTTTGAAGAGACTATTTCACAAACAAAGAATGTTAGTTTCTCATTTAAGAAAGATTGGATTTGGGATAGATAACACACATACTAAAATGAAAAAATCTGGAATATGAATTCCAGATTTTTTTGTATTTTTAAAATAGTATAAGATTGTATATAGTTACCTTTTTTTATTATTACTCCCCAAAGGGGCTAAACTTGCAGCAACCCCGCCTTGCGGATTATGTCCCACTTCTTCGATGAGTAGAACTCGATGAAGGGGCGGTCGAAGTTCTCCTCCCACAGCGTGCGTATCTGCTCAAAGGTGTAGTGCTCGCCCAAGTCGGCCACCTGCTCGATTACGGCCGCCACAAACTCGGCCTCCATTTCGGGCAGTTTTACCTCCTTCTCGGTCGAGGGGGTGCGTATTACTATACCCTCGTCGGTCAGTTGCACTCCGCCACCAATCCACACAATGCGGGCGCTGTCGTTGTAGATGCGGCAAGCGTCGGGCTTTATCAAGTGGTCGGTAATGAGCGTGTTTGGTATGGTGGTCTGGGGCACCTTGCCACCGAACCACTTGTGCAGTGGGCGGTCTATGCCGCTGCCCACCAGGTAGTTGGCCAACGAGAGGTTTAGTCCTTCGCCCACCATCTCTATATTATATCCTCGATTTTCGGCAAAGGGCACCTCGTTGTTGGCAAAGGGGTTGGCAAAACGGTCTTTGCGCCTTACGCCAAACTCCTCGGGGCTCTGGCCGCTGCGCGAGTGAACGGTCATAGCATAGCGGTGCCAGAAGGCCGAGCCAATCAGTTCGGCGCGGAACATCTGCCTTACGACCTCCATTGCATCTATGCTCTCTTGGAGTGTCTGGGTGGGCAGGCCGTACATCAGATAGGTGTGTACCATAATGCCTGCGTAGTAGAAGTTGCGCATTGCAAGTGTGGCCTGCTCGATGGTTATGCCCTTGCCAATCATTGCCAGCAGTCGGTCGCTGGCCACCTCCAAGCCACCTGCCACAGCCACGCATCCTGCTCGGGCCATCAGAGCGCACAGGTCGCCCGTGTAACTCTTCTCGAAACGTATGTTTGTCCACCAGCTAAATCGGTCGCCACGACGCAATAGTTCGAGCGAGAGCTCTTTGAGCAGTCGTGGGGGTGCGGCCTCATCTACGAAGTGGAAGCCTCGCGAGCCTGTCTGGGCAGCCACTTGCTCCATATAGTCTACTATGGTGGCGGCATCTATGGCGTCGTAGCAGCCGATGTAGTCGAGCGTGGTGTCGCAGAAGGCGCACTTGGCCCAGTAGCAGCCGTGAGCCAACATCAGCTTGTTCCACCTGCCGTCGCTCCATAGGCGGTGCATAGGGTTTGTGACCTCGGTAAGCGAGAAGTAGAGGTGGTGGGGTAGGCCGTCAAAGTCGGGACATCCGCGCTGGGCGTGGCTTATGCGCGAGCCGTCGCCCTCGGTGTACCCCTCGGCGGTGTAGGTGTGTATCATCCCTCCGCCACTCAGCAGGCGTTCCAATGCCAGCTCGCCATCGTCGAGCACCACAAAGTCTACGTAGCGGAAAATCTCCTTGTCGCTCATTGTGCGCAGCTCGGTGGTGGGGTAGCCGCCTCCCATTACTACCTTTATGTCGGGATAGTTGGCCTTGATGTACTGACCTATGCGCAGGGCTGCGAGCAGGTTACCGGGGAAGGGCACCGCCAGACCCACCATTCGGGGCTGGGTGCGCTCGATGTGGCCGCGCAGCAGCTCGCACATAGTGTTCTCTATGGCGTTGCGGGGCTTTTGCAGCTCCTGCTCGATGGTCGAGAACTCGGCAATGGCTACGGCCAACTGCTCGCCATACTTGACAATCTCAAAATCCTCGCTCACTGTGGCGCGTATAAAGTCGCTCAGGTCTTGCAGATAGAGCGTAGCCAGATACTCGGCACAATCTTTCGAGCCGAGTGTGCCAAAGTGCTCCTCTATAGACTCGGCCCCCTCGAAACGCCCTGCTTGGGGCAGAAATTCGGGCGAGCATATAAGGCTGGCAATGGTGGAGTCTTTGCCACGCAGAAACTCCATTACGGGCCCAATGGTGGCTAGATAGTCGCCCCTGAGGGCCCAGATGCGGTCGCAGTTGTCGTCGCCCGAGCCGTCGTAGTTGTCGAACAGATTTTCCAGAAAGGGGCGGCTGAATACGGTCGAGAGTGTTTCGATCGACAGGTCGGCCTGTTCGACCTTGAAGCCCTTGCGACGCAGGTAGCCTGTAAGGTAGGCCGTTGCGGGATAGGGACAGTTGGGCTGCACAAAAGGCGGTGTAAGGAGTAAAATATCGGTCATATTGTATATATATGTTCTTTATAGTGTCAGCTCTAAACCGTCGTAGGCAAAGTGTACCCCCTCGGGAAGTTTGGGCTCCTCTTCGGCGTGTAGGCCTATCTGGTGCGACATATGTGTGAGCCAACTCTGTCGGGCTCCCACCTTGGCTGCCACTTCGAGCGCCTCGCCCAGTGTGAAGTGCGAGATATGCTTCTCGTGGCGCAGGGCATTTACGACCAGTGTGTCTACACCCCTCATCTTCTCAATCTCGCCATCCTCTATGTGGTTGAAGTCGGTCAGGTAGGCCACCTCGCCACTCTCGCCTGCCAACTTGGAGGCTATGCGGTAGCCCACAACGGGCAGTCGGTAGTGCAGCCCATAAATGGGCGTAATCAGTAGCGTACCCACCTCAAAGGGCTCTTGACCAACGGTGTGGAGCGACATTTCGGGCACCCCGGGGTAGCGTCGCTCGGCAAAGGCGTAGTCGAAATTCTTGCGCACAACCTCCTGCACTGCTGCGGTGGCATAGATGGGTATCTCCTTTGAGCAGAAGTAGTTGAAGGCCCTCACATCGTCGAGCCCTATTATGTGGTCGGTGTGCTGGTGGGTGAGCAGTATGGCGTCGATATCCTTAACCCCCTGGCGCAACATCTGGTAGCGGAAGTCGGGGCCGCAGTCGATAACTATGCGTGTGGTGCCGTCGCTCACCATTGCCGAGGTACGCAGTCGCTTGTCCCTCGGGTCGGTCGAGCGGCACACCCTGCAATCGCACCCAATCATTGGTACCCCCTGCGAGGTACCTGTGCCAAGAAATGTCAGTTTGAGCATATTGCGTGTCTTGGTTGTTTTGTGTTCTGTACTATTGGTTGTTGTAATCCTCAATGGCGGCCCTCAGTTGCTCCATTGCCCCTGCAATAACGCTGCGGGCCGTGCCCACATTTAGGCGCATAAAGCCCTCGCCCTCGCGGCCAAACGAGGCTCCGCTGTTGAGCGCCAAGTGGGCCTTGTTGATGAAAAAGTCCACCAGCCCCTCGTGCGACATACCCAGCCCCCTGCAATCGAGCCACACCAGGAACGATGCCCCCGGGCGCAAGGGCCTAATCTGCGGAATGTGCTCGCGGCAGTACTCCTCTACAAACTCCACGTTGCCCTCGACGTACCTGAGCATCTGCTGTCGCCACTCTTCGCCCTCTCTGAAGGCGGCCATTGTGGCTATGGGCGAAAGTATGTTGGGTAGGGCCAACTCGTTGGCCTCGATCCAGCCGTATACCCTCTCGCGCAGGGTGGGGTTTGGGATGATGGCATACGAGCTGACTATGCCTGCAATGTTGAAGGTCTTTGATGGTGCGCCAAAAGTTATGCTGCACTCGGCGGCCTTGTCGCTTATGCTCGCAAAGGGGGTGTGCTTGTTGCCCCACAAGGCCATATCGCAGTGAATTTCATCAGAGATAACGGTGATGCCCTTCGCGTGGCAAAACTCTGCCAGACGGGCAAGGGTAGACCTACCCCAAACAATGCCCGCAGGGTTGTGGGGATTGGATAGTATCAGCAGTTTGCACTGGCTGTCCACCACGCGTTCCAGGTTGTCGAAGTCCATCTCATAACTACCATCAGCCGCCATTTTTAGCGGGTTGCAGACCACTTGGTGGCCATTCTTCTCGGTCAGGTTGCGGAAGGGGGGATAGACGGGTGGCTGGATGATAATCTTATCATTGGGGCCGAGTAGGGCGTTTATGACCATACCAATACCCTTCACGATGCCCGGGATGAAGCAAAACCACTCGCTCTCGGTATGCCACTGGTGGTGGCTGAATATCCACTCGCCCACGCACTCCCAGTACCCCTCGGGCAGGGCTGTGTAGCCCAGTACGGGGTGCTCCAAGCGCTCCCTCAGTGCATCGACCACAAAGTCGGGCGTGTCGAAATCCATATCTGCAATCCATAGTGGCACCAAGTCTGCTCGACCAAAGGCCTCCTTCATTCCGTCGGTTTTTATGGCATTTGTGCCGCGGCGCTCGGTTATCTTGTCGAAATTGTAGCTCTTCATCATTTAGGGGATTGTTTGTTGGTTACAAATGTACGAAAAAAAACGACCCATTCGCAATGAATGGGCCGTCAATTTTATCTAATAGGTAAGTGTGCTATGCGATTACTCGGTAGCCTTCTCCAATTTCTTCATCATCGAGAACATAACGATACCCGAGATGAGGCACAGAGCGATAAGTACGCTCCATACACCCCACAAGGGGAGTTTGTTCCACAACAGACCGGGAATCGAAACGAGGTAGTTACCAATTGCGGTAGCAGCAAACCAACCACCCATCATCATACCTTTGTACTTGGGAGGAGCCACTTTCGATACAAACGAGATACCCATAGGCGAGAGCAACAGCTCGGCGAAGGTCAGTACCAGGTAGGTCGAAATCAACCAGGTGGGGCTTACCAAGTCGGGGCTAACGGTGCCACCCAACTGTGCGGGCGAGAGCAGACCGAGCGAACCAACGGTCAGGATTACGAAGCCCAAAGCGGCTACGAACATACCCAAACCAATCTTCTTGGGAGCGCTGGGCTCTTTGCCTTTCTTGGCCAGTGCACTGAAAATAGCCAGCGATACGGGAGTCAGAGCAACTACATAGAAGGGGTTGAACTGCTGGAAGTCCGAAGGCTGTACGTTTACAACCTCGGGCATACCGAAGTAGAGTGCAGCAGCACCTGCCCACAAAACAAGGGTTGCAATACCCGAAGTGATTTTGGCCTTCTTGGTCTCGCTCTGGAATACGCTGAACAGGGTGTAAATCGATATGGCAATCAGAGCCAAGCTCCAAATGTTGAAGCCGATACGTACCCAACCGGTAGCGGTGTTGGCGGTGTAGTCGCGAGCGAACAGAGTCATAGTAGCGCCGTTCTGGTGGAATGCCATCCAGAAGAAGATAACCACTGCGAATACAAACAACAGAGCGGTTACGCGGCTCTTGGTCTGCTCGGGGGTCAGCTCGGGCTCGGCAGTTGCGGTGCCACTTGCAGCGGCAGCAGCCTTGGCCTGTTTGGCATTAACGTCAGCGTGTTTGAACCACTTGCGGCAGCCAAAGTAGATAGCAACCGACAGAATCAGCGATACGCAAGCTACTGCAAAACCACCGTTGTAAGCGGTCGAGAGGCTGTCGATATAGTACTGGCTGAACTGGGCCATATCCATACCCTGTGCACCCTGCATAGTCGAAGCAAGCATCTCGAGCTCGGCAGTTTTCTCAGGGGTGATGGTGCCATTCAGGTACTGGTGAGCCAGTGCAGGAATGTTGGCGTTGTAGGTCAGCTGTGCGCCTTTGAGCGACCAGTTGGTAACAGCCTTAGCCATCGAGGGTGCAAACATAGCACCGATGTTGATGGCCATATAGAACAGGCTGAATGCCGAGTCACGTTTGGCCGAGTACTTGGGATCGTCGTAGAGGTTACCTACCATTACCTGCAAGTTACCCTTGAACAGACCGGTACCGATAGCAACCAGTGCCAATGCACCGAACATCAAAATTTTGCCCATCAAGTTGGCCTCGGTGGGAATCGACAAGCAGAGGTAGCCGGCGAACATTACGCCAATACCCAGAGTTACGCATTTACCATAGCCAAATTTGTCGGCCAAGATACCGCCAAAGAAGGGCATAAAGTAAACGCCGGCAAGGAAGATCGAGTAGATCTGGGTTGCCTGTGCTGCTGTAAAGCCGAATTTTGCCTGGATAAAGAGCAGGAAAATCGCCAGCATAGTGTAGTAGCCAAAACGCTCACCGGTGTTGGCGAGTGCCAGAGCATACAATCCTTTTGGTTGTCCTTTGAACATAAGAATTAGTAATTAAATTAAGTTAATGAAAGTTTGTTGTTATCTGTTGTTTTTTAGTTCATTTCTCCGATGGTTTGCTATGCAAAGCACTCCCACCAAAGAACAAAAGTAAGAATTTTTGTGAGAAAATTTGCAATCCCCACGAAAAAAGAGTAATTTTATTCTCGAATTAAATCTGTTAATTATGGCTAAACGCTTGGCAATCATAGAAAAAGATAGCTGGTTGGAGCCCGTCGAGGACGAGCTTAACCTGCGCTACAAACTCTTCACCGACCGCCTGACCGATATCAATCGCTCGTCGGGCTCCATTGTCGACTACGCAAACGGCTACCGCTATTTTGGCTGGCAGCGCGACGAGCGCAATCGAGGCTGGTGGTTCCGCGAGTGGCTGCCTGCCGCCTGGGAGGTCTACATCTTTGGCGACTTCAACGGCTGGGAGCGCACCTCGCTGCCACTCTTTAAGAACGCTCAGACGGGTGTGTGGAGTATATTCCTGGCCGACCGCGACTACAACATAGCCCACGGCTCGCTCTATAAGATACTGGTAGTGGGCGAGAACGGCACCCACGAACGTATTCCTGCCTGGACACGCCGAGCGGTGCAGGATGACACCACCAAAGACTTTACGGCCCAGTTCTGGAATCCCACCGAGCAGTTCGACTGGCGTGGCGACCAATTCCGCGTAGACCGCACCGAGGGACTCTTCATCTACGAGTGCCACATTGGTATGGCCCAAGAGAAAGAGGGCGTTGGTACCTACACCGAGTTTGCTGACAATGTGTTGCCTCGCATCAAGGCCGCAGGCTACAACGCCATTCAGATTATGGGCATTGCCGAGCACCCCTACTATGGCAGCTATGGCTACCACGTTTCGAGCTTCTTTGCCCCCTCGTCGAGGTTTGGCACTCCCGAGGAGCTGAAAGCTCTGGTGCGCAAGGCCCACGATATGAACATTGCCGTCATTATGGATATTGTCCACGCCCACTATGTCAAAAACTTTGCCGAGGGACTGAATGGCATCGACGGCTCGGACACTTGTTACTCGTTGGCAGGCGATGCAGGCTATCAGCAGTACTGGGACTCAAAGATTTTCGACTACGGCAAGCGCGAGGTTATGCACTTCCTGCTCTCGAATGTCAAGTACTGGATTGATGAATTTCACTTCGACGGCTACCGCTTCGATGGTGTAACGTCGATGCTCTACTACCACCACGGATATACCGACTTTGACTGTCGCGAAAAATACTTCGATGCAGGGGTTTACCGCGATGCGATTACCTATCTGACTCTGGCCAACCGCCTTGTTCACGACCTGAGGCCCGATGCTGTGACCATTGCCGAGGATGTGAGCGGTATGCCCGGAATTTGTGTCCCCACCGAAGAGGGTGGCATCGGTTTTGATTACCGACTGGGTATGGGTATCCCCGACTTCTGGATTAAGATGCTCAAAGAGGTGCCCGACGATAAGTGGAACGTGTGGGACATCTGGAACGTGATGACCAACCGAGGCAACAACACCCCCACTATTGCCTACTGCGAGTCGCACGACCAAGCTATGGTGGGCGACAAGACCATAGCTTTCCGCCTGATGGACAAAGAGATGTATAGCTCGATGAACATCGGCAGCCAAAACTTGGCCATTGACAGAGGAATGGCTCTGCACAAGATGATACGCCTCTGTACGGCATCGTTGGGCGGTCAGGCCTACCTCAACTTTATGGGCAACGAGTTTGGTCACCCCGAGTGGATTGATTTCCCACGCTTGGGCAACGATTGGAGCTATAAGTATGCTCGCCGCCAGTGGTCGCTGGTCGATAACAAAGACCTGCGCTATCACCAGCTGGGCGAGTTCGATAGGGCAATGATAAATATGTTGGTGCGCCACAATCAGATAGGTCAGGGCTATGCAGGTCAGCTGGCAATGTTCGATGGCGACCAAGTTATGGTCTACCACCACGGCGACGTGGTCTATGTCTTTAACTGGAACCCCAACCGTAGCGTGCCCGACTATGTTATCCCTGTGCCCGAGGAGGGTGTATACCGCATAATCCTCTCGACCGACGAGGAGCGCTTTGGTGGCTACGAGCGCAACGAACTGCACACCGACCACCACAGCTTCACTCGCAAAGACGATGATGGCCAGGTGCGCAACTATTTGAGAATTTACAACGTCTGCCGTACGGCAACGGTATACCGAAAAGTCCGTTAGCCGAGTAGTACGTAGAGTTGCGGTGGCGGACAATGTTCTCCACACCCTTTTGGCGAAGGCTTTTGTATTAGGACTTTTTCGATACTGATTTATGAAACGACTGTTGATGATGATTGTGGCGATGCTGCTTGGAGTGGCTTCGCTCGCTGCCCAAGATGAGCAATACAAAGAGCTGGGCAAGAAATATGACCGCCGCAAGGGCTACGAGGTGGTATCGGTGGGACGTGCTGCTATCCGTATGGCTGCGCTGACCAGCGACAAGGCGGGCCGTGAGCTGATGCGCAAGATTGACTTGCTGGTGTCGGTCAGCCACAAGGGTGGCAATAAGGGCCCTTTGAGGAGTGACTTTGACCAAGTGGTCAGGGGCTATAACTCGGTGGGGCAGTTTCGTAACGACACGACCGAGGCCCACCTGTTTATGAACCCCGAGCGCACGGGCTTTGCGATGTATAGCTTTACGCCCAGTGGTGAGGCGGTGCTGCTGCTTGCGGGGCGCGAACTCGACCTTGCCGAATTGTTGCCCAAGGAGCTAAGGCTCAAATAGAACATATAGAAACAAAAAACCCGACTCGTCTGACGAGTCGGGTTTTTTGTGTTGTTGCAGTGGTTTAACTAAACCTCTTTATCGAGCTGGCCCATAGAGATATACCATAGGTATCCGCTTACCTTCTTGTAGCCCATTTGCCTGAGCAACTGGGCGTAGAATTTGATTTGTCGTTTGTAGCTGTCGGGCTTGTTGAGGCCAAACTTGTAGTCGATTACTACCGCCTCGCCACCGCGTATCATCACGCGGTCGGGGCGGTAATTCTTTCCGTTGTATATAATCTCGCGCTCGTTGAGCACTCGCTCCCACGAGCCGTCAAACCACTCGGCAATATCGCCATTGGTGGCCATTGTCTGCTCGATATTGAGCCTCAACTGCTCGCCCTCGGTGGGGGTGAGCAGCCCGTCGATAACCAGCCCTTCGATGGCTGAGTAGATGTCGTCGAGCGTCGTAGCCTGCTCAAATACACGGTGCAGCAGGGTGCCGTGGTCGCGGGGCGAAAGGGGTACGGGAGCCGAGTTGTCGTTATCGTCGGTATAACGCTGGTGGTTGTACTTGACGGCCACCTTGCCCGTAGGCGAGAAGGTCTTGAAGATGCTCTCCGACAGGATGCGTTCGTCGTTTTCGACCTCGGGGATAAAGTGGTCGGGGCGGCCAAACTCGTATAGTTTTGCACCCTCCAAAGCCTCATAGTCGGCCACAGGGTGGTCGGCCAGAGCGTTTAGTATGGGCGAGCCTATGCTGGCTGCCGAGGGGGTGTCGGCAATCATCAGGTGCAACTCCTGCTTGGCCCTTGTGAGCGCCACGTATAGGGTGTTGAGCGAGTCGATATAAGACATCGTAAACTCGGTGTAGTAGCTCTCCGAGAAGGCCGAGTTGGCGGTCTTTTGGCTCGACAGCATTATGGGAAATTTGGTTATGCGCTCCGATAGGGGCTTGTTGGGCGTGGCCCACAGGAGCGAGTTGGCCATAGGAGGCATACTCCACGAACACTCGGGCACTATCACAGCCTCAAAGCCCAGACCTTTGGACTTGTGTATGGTCATTATGGTTATGGCATCTGACCCCTGAGGTAGTACGATAGGGGTCTTGTGGCCGCTCTCGTTCCACCAGTCGAGCCACAGCGCAGTGTCGGCAATCTGGCGACTGCAAAACTCTATTATAGTAGAGTGGAGCGCTTGCAGATAGGGGATGGCCTCGGCCGAGAAGTACTCCTCGAAGTGCAACATCACTTGGCTAAATGCCTCCTCGGGTTGAAGTAGTGCAAGGTGGGCCACAAAGTCGGCCTGCTCGCCACCGAGAGGGGCGCTGTATGGGTGTCCCAAAAAGTCGTTCACAGTGGCCAATGCTATGGTGTCGGCAGGGTTTACGGCCAGTGAGAGCAGTGCCACCACAAACTTAACCTCGCCCGAGGAGCCAATCTCGAGTGCCTCTTGGGTTATTACATCAAAGATGTAGGGCGAGGTGGGGTGAGCCGTCTTGTAGTCGAGCAACAGGGTTGCGACCTTGGTCACCTCTTTGTTGTTGCGGAGCAGTATGGCTATATCTTTGGCCCTGAAACCGCGCCTCTGCAAATCCTCTATACGGCTGATTATGGGGTGGCACGGGAGGGCTTGCTGCGGCTCTTCGGTCAGACCTTGCTCCTCGGCCTGTTGCGGCTTTGGCTCTTCGAGCAGTTCGGTCGAGTAGTTGAGCACCGTAACGTAGCCACCTTGGCTGCCCTCTTTTACCTTTTGTTCGAGGTCGGCATAGGCGTCGGATATATTGGTGCAAAGGTTAGCTCTAAGCTCCGGCGAGAGTAGTTGTGGATTGGTGGGCAGCTCGGTCTGCAAGGTATGTTTTATCTGCTCGACCACCTTGGCGATAAGGGTATTGTTGAACAGAACAACCTGCTCCTTGCTGCGGAAATTCTTGCTCAGCGGAGTGTGTTTTACATTTTCAAATCTGCGCCCCACGTCGTGGGCAAGCAGACTCCAGTCGCCACCGCGCCAGCGGTAAATAGACTGCTTTACGTCGCCCACGAGCATAACGGGCGAGCCCTCATCTTGGGAGAGGGCATTGTGGAGCAGCGGTACAAAGTTTTGCCACTGACCGCGCGAGGTGTCTTGGAACTCGTCGATCATAAAGTGCAAAAACTTGTTGCCCACCTTTTCGTATATAAATGGCGCATCGTTGTCGGCGATGAGCTTGGTAATCAGGTCGTTCACATCCGACAGGGGTAGTATGCCTTCCTCTTTGCATATAGCATCTATGTTGCTGCGAATGTAGGCCATCAGGGCAAACTCGCGATAGTTGCCTTTGAGCAGGTGGTAGGTGTTGGTGTCGATACCCATCGACTCGTGTAGCTCGACCATCTGCGCCAATATGGGGCGTAGGGTAGCGATATGGGGCTCAATGCGCGATTTGGTGCTCTTTGAGTACCACTGTGCATCGTCGCTTATGCCACCGAGGGCAGTCTTGTAGGGCTTGGCTTCGGCATCGCCTGCTGCGACCTTTTGGGCATAGAGGGCAATGCTGCTACCATTGCCGCCCTTGAAGTCGCTCGCCATTAGTCCCTCGCTGTCCATAACAGCCACAAACTGTCGTGCGAGGTCGATGTATTGCTTCTGCTTGGCTGCTACTTTCTGGCGGGCTCGCTCGATTATGTCGTTCAGCTCGTCCATATCGTCGATGGTTATGGCCGACGAGCGGTACTCCTCCGAGAAGAGCTCTTTGCCTATCTTTTTGAGGCTATTTTTGATATCCCAAGCCTTGTTGTCATCAATCTTGCTTCGGACCATACCCATTATCCAGTCGTTCAGCTTTGGGGTGGTCGAGATAGAGTCTATTATGCGGTCTACGGCCTGGTCGAGCAGGGTGTCGGGCTGCAATTCGAGGGTGAAGTTGAGGTCGATGCCCAACTCCTTTATGAAAGCCCTTATGACGCGCTGAAAGAACTTGTCGATTGTGAGTACCGAAAAGTTGTTGTAGTCGTGCAGAATGTAGTTGCGGGCATCGGTAGCTCGCTTACGGATGGCCGAAATGGGCAGACCAAGCTCTTTGTGTAACTCTACTTCAAAGTCGGGGTGGTCGCCATTTGAGAGCTTGTTGAGGTAGAGCAGTATGCGCTGTTTGAGCTCTTCGGTGGCCTTGTTGGTAAACGTAACGGCCAGCTGGTGGCGATAGAGCGAGGGGTCGCTGATGAGTGTACTGATGTAGCGGTAAGCCATATTGTAGGTCTTACCTGCACCTGCCGAGGCACTTAATACGTCTACTTGTCCCATAGTGTCGCCCTGATTGTGATTTTTTATACCATAAAGGTACGGCTTTTTTTGCTAAACTTCCAAAATTATTCCTACCTTTGACTGTGGAAACATTTTTGCATAGCGTAGCTCGTCATCTATGGGATGCCTATGGCGAGGATATTGGGTCGCTGACAGTACTGCTGCCCAACAATCGTTCGCGCGTCTTTTTTGTCGATGCTCTGTCGCAGATTGCCGGTAGGCCCATCTTTGCTCCACGCTTTATATCTATCGACTCGCTTATGTGTGAGCTGGCAGGCATTGGCCGCATCGACCACATAAGGGCCATTGCCGAACTCTACAAGATTTACTCGCAATATCATACCGAGGATTTTGATAGTTTTTATCACTGGGGCGAGGTGTTGCTGGCCGATTTTGATACGGTCGACAAGTATCGTGTCAATGCCGATATGCTCTTTACCAACATCTCCGACCTGAAAGATATGGATAGCGACCTGTCGTATCTGTCGGCCGAACAGATTGAGGCTATCAAGCGCTTTTGGGGGTCGTTCGATGTGAGCCCCAATCAGCCCGAGCACCAAAAGACCTTTCTTACAATTTGGAACACCCTGCTGCCTATCTATCACCAGTATCGCGAGCGACTCTCTGACTTGGGGGTGGGCTACTCGGGTATGATTTACCGCCAGGCGGCCGAACTGCTCAAAGAGGGGGTGGTGGAGCTGCCCACAGGGGGTGGCTATGCGGTGGTGGGCTTCAATGCGCTATCGACTACCGAGATGGTGCTGTTTGATTATCTGCAAACGGCTCACGAAGCCCTATTTTACTGGGACTACGACGACTATTATCTGAAAGACGACAAACAAGAGGCGGGACTGTTTATTAGGCAAAACCTGCTACGCTATCCCGCCCCTGCCGACTTTGTACTGCCCAGCCACTTTGGCGAGCACAAAGAGATAAATGTTGTGGCTACGGCCTCGGACTCATTGCAGACCAAGTATGCCACCGAGTTTATTGACCAACTTGTCGAACGAAATAAGGGTGTAGACAAACGCACCGCCATAGTGCTCACCAACGAGGCTCTACTCTCGCCACTGCTCTACTCGCTACCGAGCGGCCCCGATGCCGACAAGCCCATTCAGTATAACGTAACTATGGGCTACCCGTTGCGCTCTACGTTGGCTTACAGCTTTGTGGAGCGACTGCTGCTGTTGCAACAGCGTGTGAAGGTTAGCAGCGGGGGTAGTGTGGCCTTCTACCATACCGACGTGGAGGGATTGCTCATCCACCCCTTTGTGGTGGCGGTCGAGGGCGAGGCGGCTAAGAGGTTACGTGGCGAGATTGTGCGCCACGGGCGCATCTATGTCTCTACAGCACGATTTGAGCAGGGAGGTGAGTTGATTAAGCAGATATTCTCGCCAAACAACGATGCCACCTCGATACACGACTATTTAGAGGGCATCATAACCATAGTGGCCGAGAGCGAGATAGGGGGCGAAAGCAAAGAGCAGCGTGGCTTGCGACGCGAGTGCTTTGGCCTTATACTCGAAGCGCTGACCAAGAGCCGCAACTCGCTGGCCGAGTGTGCCACCACTATACAGATGAAGTTTACGACCTACGTGTCGTTGCTGCGTAAGGTGCTGCAAGGCATCTCTATACCCTACAAGGGCGAGCCTCTGAGCGGTGTGCAGGTGATGGGTATTCTCGAAACCCGTAACCTCGACTTCGACAATGTGCTGCTACTGTCGATGAGCGACGACAACTTCCCCAGTGGCCGTATCAAAGACATATCCTTTATACCTTTCAACCTGCGTATGGCCTACGGACTGCCCACGCCCCACCATAGCGAGGGTGTCTATGCCTTCTACTTCTACCGCTTGCTACAACGTGCCCGCAGGGTTGATATGGTCTACTGCTCGGTGGGCGACAAGAGCTCCTCGGGCGAGCAGAGCCGCTATATCTACCAGCTCGACTTCGAGAGCAGCCACCATATCAACCGTATCGAAAAGGTGCTGGGGGTGAATATCTCCGAGAAGAGCGATGTTGTGGTCGAAAAGAGGGGCGAGGTGGCCGAGCGGCTGGCCGAATTTCTCGATGAGGGTGGGCGTTCGCTGTCGCCCTCAGCCCTGAATAGGTACATCCAGTGCCCGCTGATGTTCTACTTTGCAAGTGTGGCCCGCTTGAAGGTCGAGGACGAGATTAGCGAAGATGTCGACAATTCGCTCTTTGGTACAATCTTCCACCGTGCGGCCGAGCTGCTATACAAAGAACTTGACAATAAGAGCCCTCACAACCAACAGATTGGCCGATTGAGGGGCACCAAGCGTGTGAGCGATGCGGTAGAGAGGGCTATCTCGGAGAAGTACTATGGCGAGATGAACAAGATTGTGCCCCGCGAGGAGTACGAGGGACAGATAGTGATGATTTGCAGCATCATAGAAAAGTATCTGAACGATGGC
Source organism: Rikenellaceae bacterium (assembly GCA_015059945.1). Classification (GTDB taxonomy): domain Bacteria; phylum Bacteroidota; class Bacteroidia; order Bacteroidales; family Rikenellaceae; genus Tidjanibacter. The sequence goes on along the minus strand of SUZJ01000010.1, from coordinate 11,601 downwards.
CTGTTGAAGTACGACAGCTCGTGTGCGGGCGACTTCCGAGTGGCGGGTGCCGAGTATAAGATTGCCTACGACTTTGACTTCGGCTACCACGTGGTGCGTTTCAATGGTACGATAGACCGCTTTGATGTGATGGCCGATGGCCGACTGCGCATTGTCGATTACAAGACCGGTACCCCGCACAAAGATTTTGTGGGCATAGCCAATTTGTTTGAAGATAAGCCCGACGGCCACGCCTTGCAGACACTGCTCTACTCGATGATGGTGGCCAACGAACAGCAAAAGGGACGACTGCCAAGTGGGCCTATAACCCCGGTGCTCTACTATGTGCGCAACCTCAATAACGAAGAGTATGTGCCCTATCTGCGATTTGGCAGCAGTAGGGGCGGGGGTAAGGCTACTATCGACAACTATGACAGCTATGCCGACGAGTTCAGAGAGGCTCTGGCCGCCAAACTGACCGAGGTGTTTGACTGCTCGCGCCCATTTGTGGCCACCTCAGACCCCAAGGCTTGCGAGTGGTGCGACTATGCCAAACTATGCGGTAAAAAGTGAGCGAATTAAAACAATTATATATAGTCTAATTTAATCCAAAGATGTTGTTATGGAAAAGTATGCTATCCACCCAAACCCACTGGTGCGCTTTCTGAAAAAAGAGCCTAAAGATTTTACCAAAGCCGACATCGTTAAGTTTGTGGTCGAAAACCAAATCGAGATGGTCAATTTTCGCTACGCTGCTGCCGATGGCCGACTCAAATCGCTCAACTTTATCATCAATGACCTCGACTACCTCGATACCATACTTACTTATGGCGAGCGCGTGGATGGTTCGAGCCTGTTTCCCAACTTTGTGCAGGCAGGTGCCAGCGACCTCTATGTTGTGCCACGCTATCGCACAGCTTTTGTGAACCCATTTAGCGAAATTCCCACTCTGGACATCCTCTGTGGCTTCTACGACAAAGACGGCAAGCCCTTTGAGTCGGCTCCCGACCAGGCACTCCACCGCGCTCACAACGAGTTCAAGAGGGTTACGGGTATGGAGTTCCACGCAATGGGCGAGTTGGAGTACTACGTTGTAAGCGAGGTAGATGAGCTCTATATTACTCCCGACCAGCGCGGTTACCACGAGAGCGGCCCCTTCTGCAAGTGGGGCGATATGCGTCGCGAGGCTATGAAGGCCATTGCCGAGGCGGGTGGCAAGATTAAGTATGGCCACAGCGAGGTGGGCAACTTTGCCGTAGATGGGCTGATGTATGAGCAGAACGAGATTGAGTTCCTGCCCGTAGATGTTGAGGAGGCAGCCGACCAGCTGCTCATTGCCAAGTGGATTCTGCGCGAGATTTCGTACCGCTATGGCGTTATGCTCACCTTTGCGCCCAAGATTACCGTAGGCAAGGCGGGTAGCGGTATGCACATACATACCAAGGTGGTCAAAGATGGCCAGAATATGTACCTGAAGGATGGCAAACTGACCGATGTGGCCAAGACCGTTATTGCAGGTATTCTCGACTCGGCTGCCGCACTTACCGCCTTTGGCAATACCAACCCCACCTCTTACCTGCGCCTTGTGCCCCACCAAGAGGCTCCTACCAACATCTGCTGGGGCGACAGGAATCGCTCGGTGCTGGTGCGCGTACCCCTGGGATGGACTACGGGTGCTGCCGATATGATTCGCAATGCCAACCCCGCCGAGCAGAGCGAGGTGAAGCCCGCCAACGACAAGCAGACCGTCGAGTTCCGTTGCCCCGATGGTTCGGCCGATGTATATCTGCTGCTGGCAGGTCTGGTGGCTGCCGCAACCCACGGCTTTAAGATGGAGAACGCTGTGGCCTATGCCGAGGAGAGGTATGTGGGCGTAAACATCTTCCACGACGAGCACAAGGCCATTGCCGAGCGTTTGGAGCACCTGCCCGACAGTTGTGCTGTTTCGGCCGATGCACTGGTGGCTAAACGAGCAGTGTTTGAGGATGGAGGCGTGTTCAGCGCAGGGCTTATCGACGGCTGGGCAAAGATGCTCCGCAGCCACAACGACGCCAACCTGCGCGAGGAGTTGCAGGCCAACCCCGAGATGATTAAAGAGTTGGTACAGAAGTTTATCAACGTGGGATAGGCTAAGGCTGTCTGTAAGATATTTAGGCGAAAAAGAGGGAGCTGCAAGTATGTTGCAGCTCCCTCTTTTGTTGTGGTTATAGGGTGTGTGGTTATTTGTCGATGCGTATAAAGTCGCCCGAGGAGGTGAAGTCGAGGTCGAGCCCATCGTTCAACTCTATGTCTATCTGGCGGTCGCGCTCAATCTCTATCACAAAGTTGTTGGGATAGTTGGTCGTAACGTACTCGACAATCTTGTCGGGCATAATGGCTGCAGGAACGCCAGTAGTGCGGTTTGACACGCTCTTCCAGTCGCCATCTTTGCGAAATTCGATGTGGGTGCCGTCGGCCAGGCGCACCTCGTAGGTATAGCTGAAGTCGTCGAAGTCCTTAACCACCGAAGTGACCTCAACCGAGCCAAAGTGGGCGCTGAGGAAATTCTGTGCCGGAGTGGGCAACAACGACTGGTTTATGTAGTGGTCATCTTTGTCGCAACTCTGAAGGCCGAACAGGGCCAGAGCAGCAAGTAACAACAAATAAGAGGTGGTTCGTTTCATAGTTGTAAAAGTGTTAAATAAGTGAATGTGTGTATTTTAGTTGTGGTTGAAAAATGCTTTTTTAGTCGTAGTGTTTCAAGTGGCCGCGCTTGTCGAATACCAGTTCGAGGCCACCGGCCAGTTGCAGCTCCCACTCGTGGCGGTCGCGCTCGACCTCTACCACATTGGTGTCGGGGTGATTCTGGCGCAGATAGCCCACTATCGACTGGGGTAACAGCTCGGTGGGTACGCTGGCCCCACGTTTGCACGAAATGTGTCGCCACTCGCCCCTGCGATTAAACTCAATATTTGTGCCATCGGTAAATACTACGTCGTAGTTCTGGTCGCTCAATTCGTTGTCGTACTTGGCGTATGATACCTGGTGGTCGGCAAAGTACTCTTTGATGAATTTCTGTGCCTTTGCGGGCAACTGGTCTATGCGAACGGGGCGGTCGTTGGCTGCTGCGCTTACCACAATGGCAAGGGCTGCTGCGAGTGCTAAAATCTTTTTCATAGTTGTATAAAGTGTTTTTTACGGTTAATTTCTTATTGCAAAGTTGATACCCTTTCGTATCTCTTTTTACAAAAATATATAAATAAATTTGAATATTTACCAATTTTGGTGTAAGAAATATTTATTGGGGTATAGGAAGAACTAATAGTTTTGTTACATTTGCGATGTGGGCGTGGCTTTGGCATCCAAAAATGCGAACAATCGAACATAAACTACACTCTATAACTTAACTATTAAACAAAACTACTATTATGTTTTTCTTACAGACTGATTTGATTGCTGCCGACTCGGTGGCTACCGCAAAGGTTACACAGACCGTCGAGCAGATTAAGAGTATGCCCTTTGAGGATGCTCTGGAATTTGTTACCAAAGGATTGCTGGACTTTGGTTGGGACATTCTGATTGCAGTTGCAATCTACATCGTAGGTCGCTGGATTGTGCGCTATCTCGACCGACTGCTTGAACGTATCTTCATCCGTCGCGAGATGGAGGTTTCGCTGGCCAAGTTTATTCGCTCGTTTGTACGCACAGCCCTCTATGTAATTATCATCATCACCATTGTTCGCAAGCTCGGTATCGACACCTCGTCGTTTGTGGCTCTGCTGGCATCGACCGGTGTTGCAATAGGTATGGCACTGAGCGGTACACTGCAGAACTTCGCAGGTGGTATTATGATTCTGCTGCTGCGCCCCTTCCGCATTGGCGACTATGTGCAGACCCAGGGCGTAGAGGGTAGCATCAAGGAGATTAAACTCTTCAACACCGTTATCAATACCGTTGATAACAAGCTCATCACCCTGCCCAACGGCCCCATTGTCAACAACATCATCAACAACTTCTCGGCCGAGAACCGCCGCCGTGTAGACTTGAAGGTATCGATCTCCTATGGCGACGACTACGACGTAGCACGTCAGGCACTGCTCGATATGATTGCTGCCGACGAGCGTATCGAAAAGGACCCTGCACCATTTGTGGCTATTGGCTCGCTGGGCGAGAATGCTGTGAACATTACCATCAGGGTATGGGCCAAGAGCTCGGACTACTGGGGCATCTATCACGACCTGAACGAGAAGATTTACAAAGAGTTGCCCGCCAAAGGCATCCACTTCCCATTCCCACAAATTCAGGTTCACGTAGACAAATAGCACTGTTGCAGGGTGTTTGAAACATTTTCTGCACCTTGTAAAACATACTACGGCCCAAGCAAAAATCGTTTTGCTTGGGCCTTTTGTTATGAAATTAGGCATAAAAATAGTACCTTCGCAAGGTGCAGTAACTATAATTGTAATAATTTAGATATTAACGATGAAACAAGAGAACTATTATCGCTCATCGGTGAACGATGTTGTCGAGAGCCTGAAAACCAATGTCGAGGCGGGGCTTACTGCTGCCGAAGTAGCTGCACGATTGGAGCGCGACGGCTACAACGAGTTTGCCAAGACCAAGCACACCTCGCTGCTGGTCAAGTTCCTCAGCCAGTTCAAGAGCTTTATGATACTGGTGCTCATTGCTGCGGCGGTGGTGTCGGGCGTTGTGGGGGTGATGAATGGCGAGGGATTCACCGATGCTATGATAATTATGGTAATTGTGGTGCTCAACGCCATAATTGGGGTGTTCCAAGAGGCCAAGGCCGAGAAGTCGCTCGACGCCCTGGAGCGTATGGCTGCCCCACACTGCAAGGTCGTTAGGGATGGTGCAGTACAGGTCATCCCCTCGCGCGAGCTGGTGGTGGGCGATGTGGTCGAAATCGAAACGGGCGACAGCGTACCTGCCGACCTGCGCTTGGTCGAGAGTGTAAACCTCAAACTGCAAGAGGCTGCACTGACGGGTGAGTCGCTACCCGTAGAGAAACAGACCGACGTTATTGCCGAAGAGGTGCCCATTGGCGACCGTACGAATATGGCCTTCTCGTCGTGTGCTGTGACCTATGGTCGTGGTCGAGGCGTGGTGGTGGCAACGGGTCAGCAGACCGAGGTGGGCAAGATTGCCTCGATGATTCAGTCGGTGCCCGAGGTTAAGACACCTATGCAGCAGAGGCTTGACCAGTTGGGTAAGTATCTGGCAATTGCGGCATTGATAATTTGTGCCATTATTTTTGTGGTGGGCGTACTCTATGGCAACGACCTGCTGACAATGTTTATGACCGCAGTGAGTCTGGCAGCAGCGGCAATCCCCGAGGGCCTGCCTGCGGTGTCGACCATTGTGCTGGCCATTGGTGTTCAGCGCTTGGCCAAGAAGAATGCAATTATTCGCAACCTGCCCTCGGTCGAAACCTTGGGTAGCACCACCGTTATATGCTCGGACAAGACGGGTACACTCACCCAAAACCGAATGACCGTTACTCACATCTATACCGATGGTCAGTTGCGCCCAGTGGCTAACGAGCTGAACGTGAGTGAAAAAACTCTGGTCGAGGTGGCCAACTATGCAAACGATGCAACGCTGAGTAGAGATGATGCCGAGGAGGTAAAGACCATTGGCGACCCCACAGAAACAGCACTGCTCGACTTGGGCCTTAAGTTTGGTGTGGCAAAGGATAGCCTCGATGAGGCCTCGCCACGAGTGGCCGAGATACCCTTCGACTCGGAGCGCAAGCTGATGACCACCGTTCACAAAGAGGTTGGCAAGGAGCAGTTGCTCGTGGCTACCAAAGGTGCTATGGACGAGCTGTTGGCTTGCTGCGAGAGTATCTGCGAGGGTGGGGTGGTGCGCCCCCTTACGGCCGACGACAAGAGCCGACTGGCACAGGCCAATATGGCTATGGGTGGCGATGCCCTGCGCGTGTTGGCAATGGCCTACAAATATATCGATACGCTGCCCGAGAGCGTAAGCCCCGCCACCGTGGAGTGCGGACTGACCTTTGTGGGTATGGTCGGAATGATTGACCCACCACGCGAAGAGGTGCGCGATGCTGTGGCCGAGTGCCGCAAGGCAGGTATAAAGCCGGTGATGATTACGGGCGACCACAAGATTACCGCTACCGCCATAGCAACCTCGCTCGGCATTATGTCGCCCGGCGACGGAGTATATACCGGCAGCGAGGTGGAGCAGATGAACGACGAGCAGTTGCGTAACATTGCCCCTACGGCATCGGTATTTGCTCGCGTGGCCCCCGAGCACAAGGTGCGTATTGTCAAGGCTTTCCAGAGCCACGGCAATGTGGTGGCAATGACTGGCGATGGTGTGAACGATGCACCCGCTCTGAAATTGGCCGATATTGGCGTTGCAATGGGCATTACGGGTACCGACGTGTCGAAAGAGGCGGCCGATATGATTCTGACCGACGACAACTTTGCAACCATCGTGGGGGCTGTGTCGGAGGGTAGGCGCATATACGACAACCTGCTCAAATCTATCCAGTTTATGCTCTCGACCAATCTGGGCGAGATTTTGGTGCTCTTTATTGCGGTGCTGTGCAATATGGTCACACCACTGTTGCCCATCCATATATTGTGGATTAACCTGGTTACCGACAGCCTGCCTGCCCTGGCGCTGAGTGCCGATCCTGCGGCACGCAACATTATGAATCGCAAGCCCATAGACTCAAAGCAGGGTATACTGACCAAGAGCTTTGTTGGGCGCATAGGTCTGCAGGGCCTGATGATTGCGCTGTCGGTGTTGGCGGCCTACAAGATTGGCCTGAGGGAGTCGGTCGAGGTGGCTCGCACGATGACCTTCGCAACGCTGGCTTTCTCGCAGATGATAATTATTTTCAGTATCCGCTCGGGCAACGAGTCGGCCTTTGCGATGTTGTTCTCTAACCGCTATCTGCTGGGCGCTATTGGCGTTGTGGTGGGCCTTATGCTGTTGGTGTTGCTGGTGCCCGCAATGCAGGTTGTATTCCGCGTAGTGAGCCTCGGCAGTGCCCAGTGGTTGTGGGTTGTGGCCCTGTCGCTGATGCCCTTCGTTATTAGCGAGATTGTAAAACCCCTGGTTCGCAGGAGTAAGTAGCAAATAATCAACAATAAGAATAGATAATAAGTTAAACCTTTCTAACACAAACAGACATTATGAGAGTAGCAATTTATGGCGCGGGCTCGTTGGGAACAATCCTCGGAGCCTACATAACCAAAGGTGGCGAGAAAATAGAACTTATCAACCGCAACAAAGCCCACGTCGAGGCCCTGCAAACCAAAGGTGCTCAGGTGGTGGGTACGGTGCAGTTTACGCAGCCCGTTGTGGCCTATACTCCCGCCGAGATGAGTGGCAAGTATGACGTTATCTTCCTGATGACCAAGCAGCAGCACAATGCCGAGGTGGTAGAGATGCTCAAAGGTTACTTGGCCGAGGATGGCGCATTGGTAACCTTCCAGAACGGTCTGCCCGAGGTGCAGATTGCCGAGATTTTGGGTGCCGAGCGCGTACTGGGCTGTACGGTGGCTTGGGGCGCAACTATGCAGGGCCCGGGTGTGTGCGAGCTTACAAGTGCCCCCGATGCTCTGTCGTTCTCGCTGGGCGCAATTAGCCCCAATCGCAACAAACACTTTGAAGCCGTAAAGGCGCTGTTGGAGAAGATGGGCACCGTAGATGTTGAGGATAACTTCATTGGTACCCGTTGGAGCAAGCTGCTCATCAACGCCTCGTTCTCGGGTATGAGTGCTGTGCTGGGTTGCACCTTTGGCGAGGCGGCTGCTCCACGCGCAAGCCGTCGCATTGTGCAGGCACTCATAAAGGAGTGTATCGACGTGTGCGCCGCAGGTGGCATACGCATTGAGCCTGTGCAGGGCAAAGATATCGTTAAGCTACTCGACTATAAGAGTGGAATCAAAAAGGCCATTTCGTTCTTCATTATCCCCATAGCTATCCGCAAGCACGCCAAGCTGAAAGCCAGTATGTTGCAGGATATCGAGAAGGGTAAATTGACCGAGGTGGATGCTATAAATGGTGCAGTGTCGGCCTATGGCCGCAAGGTGGGCTGCCCAACGCCCATGAACGACAAGGTGGTAGAGATTATACACTCCATCGAGCAGGGCAAACTCACCCCCTCGTTCGACAACCTCAAGCTGTTTGAGTAGGGTAGCAATAGAGAGAGAATTGTTAATTGTAAGCAAAGATAGTTATGCGCAAGAATTTCGGAACTAAAAGTTGGCTCTATCCAATGCCTGTGCTGATTGTGGCAGCCTATGACCAGAGCGGCAAGCCCAATGCTATGAATGCTGCGTGGGGCGGAATTTTTACCGATGACCACATTGGCATCTGCATATCCGAGGGGCACAAAACCACCCAAAATATCCTCGCCACAAAGGCATTTACCGTAAGTATGGCTACTGCCAACCAGCTTGTGGCGTGTGACTATGTGGGTATTGTGTCGGGCAATCGTGAGCCCGACAAGTTTGCCAAAGCGGGTTTTACGGCGGTGCGCTCAGAGGTAGTGGATGCCCCCATTATTGAGCAACTGCCAATGACTTTGGAGTGCGAGGTGGTGTCGTATGATCAGGAGAGCAACTACCTTGTGGGCCGCATCGTGAATGTGAGTGCCGATGAGAGTATACTCACCGACGGCAAGATAGACTACCGCAAGCTGCGCCCCATAACCTACGACCCCATAGGTCACCACTACGTCGAACTGGGCGAAGTGGTCGGTAACGCCTTTGCGGCCGGCAAGGCGCTGAAATAAGCATAGGGAAATAAAAACCCAACAAGGGACTCCATCAAGTGGCAGTCCCTTGTTGGGTTTAAGAGTAGCTATTTGCTCGGCCCTCGCGGCTTTGGTTTTGTTGGGTTATCTATCCCACGATTTGAGCTTGTCCTTGTCGGTAATGGGGCGCACAACACGGCAAGGGTTGCCCACCGCAACTACATCCGACGGAATATCTTTGACCACCACCGAGCCGCCACCAATCACTACATTCGAGCCAATCGTAACGCCCGGCATAACCTGCACCCCAGCACCAATCCACACATTATCGCCAACGGTGATAGGGTAGGCGTACTCCAACCCCTGATTTCGGCGCTCGGCATCGATGGGGTGCCCGGCAGTGTAGAAACCGCAGTTGGGGGCAATAAAAACATTGTTGCCGAACTTTACCTTCGCACCATCCAAAATCACTGTGTTGTGGTTGGCAAAGAAGTTCTCGCCAATCTCGATATTATAGCCGTAGTCGCACCAGAAAGGGGCTACGATGCAGAAACTATCGCCCGCAGTCTTGCCCAATAGCTGGCACATAATTCGCTGTTGCCCAGCGGTATCCGACGGGAGTAAATGGTTAAAATTGTAGCAGAAATCCTTCGCCACCTTGCGCTCCTCGATAAGGTCTGTGTCGTTGTTTGCATCGTACAACATCTGATGCAACATCTTCTCTTTTTCGGTCATAATAAAATCGGTTAATTACAATAAATCTACCCCAAAGTTATAGAATTTTTCGACACAGCATTTAACGGACGGCAAAATAGTTTTCCACCAAAATTCGGAGTTTCTGTAAATTTTTGCTTATCTTTGTAATGGCTTATGTCGTTGAGTTGTTACATAATCGAAGATAGCTCTAAACTAATTGTTATATGAAATACTCAAATATCATACTATTTTGTGCATTGGCATTAGGCTTAGCATCGTGCTCAAAGAGTCAAATCAGAATGTCATTCGAGGGTTTTACTAACGACACTGTTGTTGTTTTTAGCCTTCCTGTTGAGATGTTTACAACTGCCACAGACGACTCCGCTCTTACGATTGATACATTGCTTATTCGCAACAATCGCATGGATATAGCCAGACCGGAAAAGACTATGAGCTATATCTTCTCATTTAGGGAGACCAACGAGAATAGCCCCAACTTTTCGCGCCGTTCAATTTATGTCATTGCTACGCCAGAGGATAGGCTTACCTTCGAGGTGAAACGCACCGAGGAGCAATTTGAATATACGGCCAAGGGTAGCGACTATGTTGAAGGGGTGGCAGATTACGACAGCTTTATGCGCCCAATATCGCACAAGATAGACCAAATAGACCGAAGCGTTGAAGCTAACTGGGGCGAGATTAGAGCTTTGTACGATGCTCGTAGAGCCCAAGCTGCTGAGTGGTTGGAGCGTAATATGGACAACCCTGCCGCAGTATATGTTCTGGCGTATGAGGTCTCGTCTAAGGCACTGTTGGACTATTATGACGAGCTATTGCCAATGATTAACACTTCGCCACTTAAACCCATCGTGGAACAAAGCAAGGCAAGTGCAGAGCTTGCAATGGTCACCAAACAAGCTCAAGAACTAATCAAAGAAGGGGTAGAAGCGCCTATATTCACTCTTCCAGACAATCTTGGTAATAGTGTGTCACTGGGCTCGTTTAGAGGCAAATGGGTGGTGCTTGATTTCTGGGGCACTTGGTGTGGCTATTGCATAAAAGGCATACCCGCAATGAAAGCCGCCTACGAGAAACACAAGAGTAAATGTGAATTTATCAGTATCGATTGTAACGAAAGCCGCGAGAAATGGCTCGCAGGTGTCGAAAAGTATCAGATGCCGTGGGTACACCTCTATAACTCCGACGATGTTGCTCCGAGAGAAAATGTGAGAGCCATATACGCCATTCAGGGCTACCCAACAAAGATTATCATCACCCCCGAGGGCCTTATCCATAAGATATTTGTGGGCGAGAACGATGATTTTTACAACGAGTTAGACAGGGTGTTGTAAAAAGACTCATCATCGCAAATATCTGTGGACTTTGAGGGGGGAGGTTTAAGCTCGTGCGAGCCATTGTGTCAAACGAAATGATTGCTGCACATCCCGATGCGAACTTCGTTACAACGGCATTATTGGCATCGTTATCATAAAATGCCCAAGTGCAAAGCCCCGACAGCACATCGGGCGTAGCGAAGAATACAACTGCCTCAACACTATCCCAACTCGCTAATTTATCTACACTTACAAAGTTAAGGTAGGGCTTATCTGTAATCTCAATTTCGAGGCTCTCGACATAGGCTCGCACCTGCTCGGGAGTCTGTTTGTAGTGCTCATTCTTTGATACGAACATAGGCACACCCTCGAACATCGGACGAAAGGCGGTATAGAGTCCTCCACCGCCACACTGCACATTCTCATTGGTGAGTGTCAGAGGGTTGCCATCGCACACTTTACGAATAGCACCTATCATACATCGTGGCACACGGCTCTCGGGATTAACGGCAGTGTTGCCATACCAAAAGGCGATAGGCATTGGCGCAGCCTCGCCAAATGCCTCACGAAATTTCCGGGTAAATTGTTGTGGAGTCATAACGGTTCCTATTTTACCCCAAAGGTAACGATTTTTTCTACACAGCGTTTGACGGACGGCAAAATAGTTTTCCACCAAAATTCGGAGTTTCTGTAAATTTTGCATAACTTTGTGTAGTGTCAGTAAAATTATAGGTAATGATGCCCAAAGTGGCGCTTTTTAGATTCTAAATTATGGGCGAGAAACGGAGTATTTCTCGCCCTATTTTTTGCTTGCCTTTCCCTGATTACTTTGCAGAAAGAGATACCACTTCACAAAGT
>SUZJ01000009.1 GCA_015059945.1 Rikenellaceae bacterium | reverse complement strand
CGTTACGCACCCGTGCGCCGGTCGCCACCAAAGTATTGCTACCTCGTGATGCCCCTCGACTTGCATGTGTTAGGCCTGCCGCTAGCGTTCATCCTGAGCCAGGATCAAACTCTCCATTGTAAAAAAAGTTTTGTTAATATCTTGGCTTGTTTCTCAAAGGCATTGAATTCAAAAACCTTGAATATTTTTGAACGTATTTAGCTGCTTCATTACTTCAAAGAACATATCTTCTGTGCGACCTTGCCGTCGCGCCGTTCATGTTCAAACGGACTGCAAAGGTAAGGACTTTTTTTTAATCTCCAAATTTTTCGCAAAAAAATTTGGAAAAATTTTCGACCGCCAGAATCTTTCAGAACTTGTTGCAATCTTGTTTTCTCGATTGCGGATGCAAAGGTAGCTACTTTTTTGAAACCTCCAAATCTTTTTTCAAAAATTTTTTGGGCACTTTTTTGGCCCTAAATCACACACCTCAATATATCAGCAATTTAGCCCTTTTATGTGCAAAATTTCTTAACATTTGCTTAACATTGCTTTTGGGGGCCAACCCGAGAGTAGAGCGTCGAACAGGCCTAACAGTCCCCTCCGCGGCTCCGCAGCACCTTCCCTAACTTAGGGGAGAATAGGTGTGGGGGGGGTAATGGCTTTCAGGGGCCTTAGGGAGATATAAGAGATATAAGAGCAATAAGACTAATAGGAGATATAAGAACTCCTATAACTCCTATATAATATATATAGGTATAGCATTGGGGGCGAAAAATTTGGCCGAGCAACGCCCTATGGCGCATCAAAATCTCGGAAATTATCGTTACATTTGTACCACGTTGGGCGCACAAGCCCACCCAAACACCAGCACAAAGCACAATGGCCCACAACAACGCACAGCACATCTCGCTTGCCGACATAAAAGCACCCCTGGCAGGCGAACTCGACAAGTACGAAGAGTTCCTCAAGCAGGCACTCCACTCCGAGAGCCCTTACTTCAACGACATACTGCAATACATCTTCGACAACCGAGGCAAGGGTGTAAGGCCCACGCTGGTTATGCTCTTTGCGGGTGTGTTCGGTGGCGGCAAGCCTTTCAGCAGTCGCGTACACCTGGCTGCATCGCTCATCGAGCTCATCCACACAGCCTCGCTCGTGCACGACGACATCATCGACAACGCCACCGTGCGTCACGGACAAACCAGCGTAAACAGCAAGTGGGGCGGGCGCAACGCCATCTTGACGGGCGACTTTATCCTCTCGCGTATCTTCGAGATGGGTATGGAGAGCCTGGAGTTCGACATCCTCACCTACGTTTCGCACTCCATCAAGTGGCTCTGCGAGGGCGAGGTAATCCAAGACGAGCAGACCAAAACTCTGGCTATGACCCACGAGCGTTACTACGACATCATCGACAAAAAGACCGCCTCGCTACTGGGCATCAGTTGCGGTGTGGGCGCTCTGGCAGCCAAGGCCCCCGCAGCCGAGGTGGACAAGGCCTACCACATTGGCCGAGCTATGGGTATGGCCTTCCAGATAAAAGACGACATACTCGACTATGCCACCACCGACCAGACGGGCAAGCCCACCTGTGCCGACCTGAGGGAGCACAAGATTACGCTGCCACTGCTGGAAGTGATGAAGGAGTGCACCCCACAAGAGGTTGAGCAGATAAAGGCTATGGTACGCCGAGCTGACGACGAGGATATTGCCTCGCTGCGCCAGATTGTCGCCTCACACAATGGAGCCGAGCGTGCCGAGCAGGTGATGAACGACTTTCTGACCGAGGCCAAGGCCCTGCTGGCCGACTATCCCGACTCGCCCTACCGCACCTCGCTCTGCCTTATGTGCGACTTCCTGGCCCAAAGGAAGAAGTGAGAATTGAGAATTGAGGCAAATGCGAGTAAGCGAGAGCAGAGATTGCTTGCAAGCTATGCCGAGCGTGAGCATTTTAGAGCAAGCGTCAGCTTGGTCAATTGAAAATTGAAAGTTGAAAATTATTTAAGGGCTTTAAGGTCGTTAAGGACTTTAAGGCCCTTAGATTTTTACAGACCCCTCCGCTGCTAAGCAGCACCTCCCCTAACTTAGGGGAGGATTTTCTATTACTCCTATTACTCCCCCCCCCAAAAAAAACTTGCAAAAAGATTTGGAGGTAACGAAATTATCTCTACCTTTGCAGTGTACTAATGCACTAATACACCAAAACGGTGGAAGCTATGAAGGCAGATAGGGCTCCTCTACGGCCGAAAAAAATTAAAATTGAAAACTAACAACTAAAACACATAGAGCAATGGTAACAATCGACAACATCTTATTTGCCTACCCAAGGGGCGGGTGGTTGTTCCGCAACTTCTCGCTCAACCTTGCCGAGGGGCACATTGTGGGCCTACTGGGAGCCAACAGCACCGGCAAGAGCACCCTACTGAAACTAATCTGCGGACTGCTGGAGCCCCAGAATGGCAGTGTGCAGATAGACGGCACAAGGGCTTTTGACCGCAACGTGGCCACGCTGACCAAGATTGCCGTTGTGCCCGAGGAGTTCGTGCTGCCCAACATCAGCATCACCGACTACGCCCGAGCCAACGCCCCTTTCTACCCCCACTTCGACCACGCCCAGATGGTTGCGGCCCTCGAAGCCTTTGAGGTAGACACCACCAAGAGGCTCGAGGCGATGTCAATGGGCCAGCGCAAAAAGGCCCTGCTGTCGTTTGCAATGGCCTGCAACACCGACTACCTACTGCTCGACGAGCCCACCAACGGACTGGATATACCCTCGAAGGGTGTATTCCGCCGCCTGCTGGCCGCTTGGGCCACCCCCGAGCGCACCGCCATTGTGAGCACCCACCAAGTGAAGGATGTCGAAAACCTTATCGACCATATTGTTATGATTGACCACAAGGGGCTGGTGATTGATGCCTCAACCTACGACATCAGCCAAAAGCTCTGCTTCGAGAGCCGCCCCACCAACAAAGGGGCCCTCTATGCCGAGCAGGGCGTGGCAGGCTACTCGGTCGTGGTGCCCAACACCACCGGCTACGAGAGCGACATAGACATCGAACTGCTCTTTGGCGCTGCACAGGCCGCACGAGCCGAGGTAAAAGAGTTACTAACCACCCGAAATGACTTTTAGAGATTATGAATAGCGTGAGCAATAGTTTTTCGCTGCGACGCCTGGGAATGTTGGCTCGCAAGCACTATATCGAGAATGGTCGCACCTATCTGTTCTTACTGGCGACAATGGTTGTTGCCCTTGTGGGCGTATCGCTGGTGGCGCTGATTAACAAAGACGAGTTTGGGGCTTTTGAGTTTGTTATGCTCCTGCCCGAGGTGATTGTACCCCTCTTGGTTGCCAAGTTGAGTATGTCGGGCTACTACATCACCAAACGTCAGCTGACCTCGTTCACACTGCCCGCCACCCACGGCGAGAAGTACCTGTTTGCGGTGCTCAACACTACTATCATAACGGTTGTGAGTTACGCACTGGTTGAGCTTGTGGCCTCAATCGTCTATGGCATAATCCCCCCACCCAATTACGACCCCGTGATTGTGGGCACTTGGTTTGTAGGTTGGGCACACTTCTTGGGCGTGGCACTGCTATTTGGCACTACAATGCTGTTTGGCTGCACCATATCCAAGGACAATCCTGCCCGAGGCTTTGCTATTGTGATGGTGGCCTACTTGGTAATCGGGGCTCTACCCCTGCTACTCACCAGCCCCGGCAGCTCGATGTGGCTCAACACTCAACCATCACTGCCAATGATGACCACCCTGTCGATAACCAACCTGGTACAAGAGGGCAACGCATCGGTTATCTACACAACCTCTACCACTATGGGCCAGTGGGTGCAGCGAGCCAGCGACATATTCCTGCCCGTAGTGATACTCGTGGCAGGCTACTACAAGTTCAAAGAGCACCAGATGAAGTAAACACCCTCACTCGCCCGCTATGGATTTCAACAGCAACAAACCAATCTGGCAACACATCTGCGACATCGTTGCCGACCGCATAATCTTGGGCCAGTGGGCCGAGGGGGTGCGCATACCTTCGGTAAGAGAGCTGGCCGTAGAGTTGCAGGTAAACCCCAATACCGTTATGCGCAGCTACGACCTGTTGCAACGCGACGGACTGATAACCTCACAGAGGGGTATTGGCTACTTTGTGGCCGAGGGGGCTGTGCAGAGGGCCCGCGAGCTGTGCCGCAAGGAGTTTTTGGAGAGCCAGCTGCCCCCACTCTTCGAGCGTATGACCACCTTGGGCATCACGGCCGAAGAGATGACCCGACTATTTGAAACCTACAAGAAACATAACAACGCAAAACTATGAAAACAAGCAACAAGATACTCACCGCAGGGGTTGTAACATCGGTAGTCGTAATGACCATTACCCTTGCCATCTGCTCATTCAAGACACTGCAAGCCGAGGACGCCATACGCCCACTGGCTGCCGCCCTCGATACCACCACCATACACATCGTAAAGCAGGTAAGCACCCACCCCGAGAGCGAGGTGAGTGTACGCCGCAGCCGTCAGGGCAAACTTATCCATTCCTACGAGGCCCCCTCGGCCGAACACTTTACCATTGTGGGCGATACACTGGTGGTCGATGCCCCCTACCCCGTAGAGATTAGTCTGCCCGACGTAACCCACCTACTCACCCCCGACGGCACACTCACCCCCACCACCGAGGAGTGGCCAGGCGTAGAAATCGAGAATCAAGGAGTGGAAATCGAGAATTAACCCCAAAGGCCGATAGCGTTGCTGCTATCGGCCTTTTTTGCTTTGGCCAAATTGTTGCGTCGATAAATTTGACATTTTAGAAAAAGTTTATATATTTGCGTTTACATTCGACGTGTAGTACACGCCCCTAACGGGAAAAACGGAATGAAACAAAAGCGAAAGGTATATATTATAGCAGGGTGCAACGGAGCGGGTAAAACCACCGCCTCGTATACCATTCTGCCCGAGATGCTCGATTGTCGCGAGTTTGTCAATGCCGACGAAATCGCCAAGGGCCTCTCGCCTTTCAACCCCGAGCGTATGGCCATTGACGCAGGCCGACTGATGTTGCAACGTATGGATGACCTATTGTGTCAAGACGAGGACTTTGCCTTTGAGACCACGCTGGCTTCGCGCTCGTACACCAAGTTTATTGAGCAAGCACACGCAAAAAAATATTTCGTTACACTCCTTTACTTCTGGCTTCCCACGCCCGAGCTGGCCATAGAACGTGTGGCAAAGAGGGTACAAGAGGGTGGCCACAACATACCCGAGGATGTTATCCGCCGACGTTACGAGGCGGGTATCAACAACCTCAAGGCACTCTATATGCCCATCTGCGACTTGTGGACAATCTACGACAATAGCGGTACGGGCGAGGTTAAACGTATTGCTTGGGGTGCCAAGGGCGAGATTAAGGAGGTAAACGACTCGGAATCCTTTAATACGATAATGAACTATGGGCGAGATTGAGATAGAGCAACTTCAAGAGAAGATAGATAGTGGAGTGCGACTGGCACAGAAACGCTTGGTCGAGAAGGCATTTAAGGAGGATGGCGACTTGGTAGTAGTCCAAGACGGCGAGGTTGTGCACGTCAAGCCCGCCGATATGGAAGTCGCCAGCGAGATTATCGAGTCTAACGCCTAAGTCTTTAAGGGCCTTAAAGTCCTTAATATCCTTAATGAAATAAAAACTCCTCCCATACCGAAGTATGGGAGGAGTTTTTTATTCTCAATTTTGCATTTTGAATTATCCCTATAACACTCCCAGCAGGTTTAGGATGAGCACCACCATCATCAGGGGCACCACATAGCGCAGCAGGAATATCGTTGGGCCCACAAGCCTACGGGCATAGCGACCACCCGTAGTGAGTTCGTCGGCCAGAGCCTTGCGCCCCAGTACCCACGCCATAAATATCACTATCGACAGTCCACTCAGGGGCAGCAGCACATTTGAGGTGAAGGTGTCGAGGAAGTCAAGCAGGTTTTTGCCACCAATAGTCAGCACCGAGTCGGGCAACTGCGAGGCCACACACAACATTGCCAATACCAGCAGTCCGCCAAGCGACAGCCACATAGCCTTGGTGCGACTCATACCGAACTCTTCGCTCAGATAGGCCACCACAACCTCCATCATCGAGAAGGCCGAGGTGATGGCCGCAAAGAACAACAGCAGGAAGAACACCGCTGCCACAACAGCGCCACCAGGCATCTGTGCAAACAACGAGGGCAGGGTGATAAACACCAACTCGGGGCCCGCGGTGGGGCTAATGCCGTAGGTAAATACTACGGGGAAGATTGCCAGCCCTGCCAGCAGGGCCACAGCCGTATCGGCCACAGCCACAGTCGAGGCCACTCCGTAGAGGTTCTCTTTCTTATCGATGTACGAGCCGTAGGTAGCCATAGCGCCCATACCGAGGCTCAGCGAGAAGAAGGCCTGACCGAGGGCGGCAATGACAGTAGAGGTGGTAACCTTAGACCAGTCGGGCCGCAGCAGAAACCTCATACCCTCGCGCCATCCGTCCATAAAGCAAGCGCCCACAGCCAATGCCACCAACATTACCACCAACATAGGCATCATCATCTTGCTGCACCTTTCGATGCCCTTGTTCACACCCAGCAGCAGCACTCCACCAGTCATCACCAAGAATATCAACGCCCAAATTGCGGGGCCCCAGCCACCCTCGACAAAGGTGTCGAACTTGGCTCCAATCTGTTGTGCGCTCATACCCATATAGCTACCCGTCACCGACTCCCAAAGGAAGTAGAGCGACCAGCCAGCAATGACGGCATAGAACGAGAGAATCAAAAAGGCCGTAACCACGCCCGTAAGTCCCACTGCGTGCCACCCCTTTTGCTTGGGTGCAAGGTTGCGGAAGGCTCCGAAGATATTGCTTTGGCCACGCCTGCCAAGTGCATATTCGGCCAGCAGTACGGGCACTGCAATCAGTAGCGACACAATCAAATAGATGAGTATGAATGCCGCACCGCCATTTTCGCCCGCCATATAGGGGAACTTCCAGATGTTTCCGAGGCCCACAGCCGAGCCTGCCAGAACAGCAATGGTGCCAAATCGGCTACCAAACGAACTACGTTTTTTATCTGCCATTTGTTTTATTTTTTAGTCAAACGTCTACCGACCGAAGTCGCTACAGACCTCTCCGCCCTTCGGGCACCTCCCCTAACTTAGGGGAGGAGTTGTTGGTGGGTTTTAGATTGGTTGTGGTCATCCCCCACTCCACTACCACTCTCCCCCTGAGTTAGGGGGAGTGGCCGTAGGCCGAGGGGGTCTGTCAATTCTCAATTCTCAATTCTAACTACTATACATCATCACCTTTGCGCGGTCGAAGCGCCTTGCAGCCAGATCCTCGGCCCCAATCAAGAAGCAGAGGGTACCCATATCGAAAAAGCGCAAACCCCAGCGGTCCTCGCTATCGACCTGCAACAACAACCTCAACTCGCCGTCGGCCGTATCGCCCCACTCGTCCATCAGCGGGTAGCCCAATAGTTTGTGGCCCCCATCGTAGGGCTCGGTCTGCTCAAACTCCATCTGCTCGGCAGGCATACAGGCACTCTCGCCATCGGCCCAGCAGACCTTGTGGGTGTTGAGATTGTCGCAGTGTGGCGAGTATATAACCTTGTAACTACCCTCGGGCCACTCGCCCGTACCATCGCAGGGGGCCTCCAAATCGCCCAAAAAGTAGTCCAAGTCGGCAAAAAACCACAGCATACCCTCGCGTGGCAGTGCGCCCTCGGTGTCGAGAGGTGCCACATCTTCGAGCCTCAACTGACAGATGAAGGTCAAGGTTTCTTCGGTACCCTCGTCATCCACCTCGCCCCCTTTGAGACAGGGGTACTCCACCCCATCGGGCAGGTCGGCAAATCCCCACCAGTGGCTCTTGCCCACCAAATCGCAGTCGGTGAGCCCAGTCGTAATCTTAATTGCCATACTATACTGACAGCTAATTTTATTTAACAAAAATCTCAATCTCGTTCGACTCCACTCCGTCTACTGTCTGGGCAGCGTTTATGAGCTTGCCAATAGTGGCGTTCTCTTTCTCTTTGGCCGCCACAAACTCCTTGAACATCTGCTCGTACTCTTTGAGCCATCCGCTCATATCTTTGAGCAGTTTGCGGTGTTCGCGTATGTTGTTGGGGTGCAGTTCGAGCAATCCCGTAACCGCTGCTGCGCCCGACACTTTCAGGGCTGCAAAGGTAAACTTGGTGTTGTTGATAATCTTTATCAGCTGATTGTTGCGCTCCACCAGAGCCAAGTAGCTATATTTGTCACCTCGGGGCGACTGCAAGCGGAACGAGCGCCACTCCTGCCCGTCGTCGGAGGTAACCTTGCGGCATACGGTGGTGTAGTTCTCGGCCAGAATGTTCTCGATTATCTCGTCGAACTGCTGCATACTCTGCTTGTATAGGTCGCGGTAGTCGTTGATGCTGCTCGAACCTCCGTAGGTAGGATAGTCCCACTCGATAAGGTGTGGCAGACCGTTGGCAGCGTTTACATCGTAGGGTGCGGGGTCGCCCAAAATTGCTGGCCTTACCTCGCGGTCGTCGATGTTGGGTATGGCCGAGTAGACTGCTCCGCCCTTGCTCAACTTCACGTCGTAGAAGATAAACTGCCCCGAGTTCCAGCCGCCACATTCGAGCCAGAACATCAGCTGGTGGCACTTGTTTATGGGCACGGTGTAGGTGGTGGGTTGCATCTTGTCGTGAATTTGGAATTCGGCAACCACCTCGCCATCGGCACCTATTTTGAGCGTTTCCATTGGGTCATTCTCCTTGAAGTCGATGGTGTCGATAGTGTTGTGGGGCATACGGCAAGCCACCGTAAAGGTGAGCATATCGTACTGTCCCCAAGTGTTAAAGGCTGCACACGACGACTCGTGGGCCGTACCGCCTGCTGCCAGAGCCAAGAGAGCACCAAAGGGCGACACTGCGGCTATGGTAGCATTTCCCACCGCGCCAATCATTATTGACGAGCCGAACATTGGGGCCATAATACCAGCCTGAGGGCTAGACGTTGGGCCCATTTCGATATCGAAATGAACGCTTGTTTTGAGCAGGAAGCCCTTGTAGATGCGCTCGCCACCGGGCATCGAGAAGTAGTCGCGCCTGCTGCTGCCGTCCATCCAGCACTGGCCTTCGATGCTGCTAACGTAGTGTATGTAGGGTGGATTGAGGTCTATCAGGTCAATCTGGTCGGGGCACTCGGGCGTGGGGTGGTTAAAGAGGCCGTGATCGAGCTTGGGCTCTCCGCGGTAGACCACCATATCGGCCAGACCAAAGGCGGGGTGCTCCATTGAGGACATACCCACCTTCTCGAATTTGAGCACCCTACACTTGTTCAGCGGCAGGAGGTACTGCTTGTTGGGGTCGGTAGCGATAAGCTCGACCTGCAACACCAGTTCGTCGTCGGCAAACACCCTGAGCCAATCGTTTTTGAGCACACCACACTTGCCTACCCAGCCCGTAGTGAAGCTCACATAGTCAAACTCGCCACCCAGGTTGAACAGAACGTGGGCACCCGTATTATTGTCGAAGAAGTGTGTAGAGGATTGCAGCACCACACCCTCGCTGTACTTGATGCCACCCATCGAGAAGGTCACATACTGCGAGATGTCGGTAAATACACCGCTCTCGCGCGACATACCGCCACCCACAGCAAATGGGGGTATCTTCGACACCAGCTTGCACTGGTCGGGCAACTCTTTCAGATAGGCAGGAGCCTCGGCCACGCTCTCCACCACCTCTGTTCCGTTGGCTTGCAGAGCACTTGTGCCATCTTGGGGCACGGAGCTCTCTCTCTGATACCCCTTGGGGTAGAGCACCACATCTACCATACCGATATCGAGCGACCCTTCGGCCTGCTCGGAGCGCAGCGTAAGCGAGGTTGCACCACCCAGACTTACCGTAACGCTCTGGGCCAATTCGCCCTCTTTAATCTCCTTTTCGTAGACAATCTTGCCGTTGGCTTCGATGGTGAGCCATCCTCGGCTCAGGGTGCCGTCGTCGGTATCCAGGGCACCCACAACGAAACTCATCTGGTCGAAGTGTCCTCCGAGGTTAAATTGCGAGGTCTGCTCGTTGTTGCCAATCAGGGCCATACCCGCACCCATCAAGATACCATTCTCGTAACTATTGCCGCTGAGCATAATCTCGCCCTTCTCGCCCTGAATATAGGCGAGGCCCACTTTGTTGTAGAACTTGGGGTTGGAGGTGTAGCAGGTGTGTTTCGAGCGCCAAGGCATCAGGTCGTAGCACAACTTTATGGGCTTGCTGCCATCCACGAGTGCAAGCCTATCGGTTTCGTAAGGAGTTTGGTCGGCTCGCCACAAGATAGGCTCGGCAATGCCGTAGCCCACACCCGTCTGGGCCATCGTAAAGCGCAGTTTGTGAACGCCCTCAACATCCAAACTCATACGTTGGTTTCCGTCGTTGGAGGAGATAATCTTGTCTACAATCCTCCGTCCGTCGGCCTCTACGACCATAATACTCTTGTGGTTGGCTCCTTCGTAACGGGGGATACCATAGATGAAGGTGAGTGTTTTGTACTTGCCCCCGAGGTCAAACTCGCGGTAGCCATACTCATACGACACGAGGGTTGAGTAGTAGTCCACATCAAAGGCGTTGTCGTAGTAGACTCCGCCCAGCATAATGTCGGTGCGGTCTTTCAGCGTCGACAGACTGCGGTGCGATGCCACCGCGGGTATATCCCTGTCGAGGTATATGAGTTTAGCCTTGCCCTTAGTCTGTGCAAACGACAGCGTGGCAGAGAGGATTATAATCAGTGTAGCAATAGTTCGTTTCATAACTTGCTGTATATTGTATGTGTGGGTTAGTCAAACATCACTCTTGGATTCATAGCCGAGGGGCTGCGCCACTGGATGCCGTACTGGTCGGCCAACACTGCGGCCTTGGCGCTCCAGTAGCCAAAGCAGTAGCCCATACCCATAGGCTCGCCTGCAAGTTGCTCGGCCACCTGCTGCTCTACGCTGTCGATGACCTCCTCCCAACGGGCTGTCCACTCCACAGGGTCGCGTTTGAGGAAGCCCATCTGCTCTACATCTTTGAGCCTGCCTTTGTCGGCTGCGGCAATGTTGTGGCTAAACACTTTGGCCTTAGCCTCAACCTCTTCGAGTTCCTCGGCGTGTCCACCCAGAGTCCTCAACACCTCGGCCCTCTGTTCAAGTAGTTCGAGCCCCAGTCGTGGGCGCAGTTCGAGGGTGCCAAATATACGGCCCAAGGCAGTCTGCACCATTTCCAGCTCGTGGTTGTGGTCAGCGAGCACCTTTGCGTAGCGGCTGCACTCGCGAGCCAGTTCGCTATTCTCCCACTGGGCCCCACCCATCTGGCAGTTATCCTCGGCCACCAGCACACAGCTGTACATACCATCTTCGCACAGGGCCACCCTTGCCCCTTCACTCATATTGTTCTCTTCGGTAGCCAGCACTCGGCGAATCCTCTCCAAGTCGGCGCGGTAGTCGGTTGTGTTTGTCATAGGTCGTAGCAGTTAAAAAAAAGAGTTCTCGATACTACAAATATACCTATTTATATTAAAACTACAATAGCTACAACAAAAAAGGCCAGTCACAAAATCCTGCGACTGGCCCTTGATTATTCGTTAAATTGTAGCTCTTTACATCCTCTCGGGCACAGCAATACCCATCAGCGCCATACCTCGGCCGATGACCTCGCTCACAAGGCGGCTGAGCACCACCCTGAACGCACGCACCTGCTCATTCTCCTCGCGCAGAATCGAGTGGTCGTGGTAGTAGCTGTTGTACATCTTGGCCAAGTCATAGACGTAAGCACCAATCACGCTGGGCGAGTAGGTAGCACCTGCTTGGAGCACCGTTGCGGGGAAGTCGGCCAGATACTTAACCAACTCTATCTCCTCGCCAATGAGCTGCAAGCCCTCGGCTACACCCTCGGTCACACCAGCCTCGGCAGCCTTACGCAACACCGAGCGGATACGGGCATAGGTGTACTGAATGAAGGGGCCTGTATTGCCATTGAAGTCGATACTCTCGCGTGGGTTGAAGAGCATTGTCTTCTTGGGGTCTACCTTCAAGATAAAGTATTTGAGCGCACCGAGGCCCACCATACGGCAAATCTCGTCTTGCTCCTCTGCGCTGAGGCCATCGAGCTTGCCCAACTCGGCACTCATCTCCCTTGCCGTAGCAACCATATCATCAATCAGGTCGTCGGCATCGACCACCGTACCCTCGCGCGACTTCATCTTGCCCTCGGGCAGCTCGACCATACCATATGAGAGGTGGAAGATATTGTCGCTCCACTCGTGGCCCAACTTTTTGAGCACCAATTTGAGCACTTGGAAGTGGTAGTTCTGCTCGTTACCCACAACGTAGATTATGCCGTCGAGGTTATTCTCGTTGTGGCGGCTCATTGCCGTACCCAAGTCCTGAGTCATATATACGCTGGTGCCATCGCCACGCAGCAGCAGTTTCTCATCCAATCCGTCGCCCGTAAGGTCAATCCACACGCTACCATCGGGGCGGCGGTAGAATACACCCTTGTCCAAACCCTCGGCCACAATATCTTTACCCAGCAGATAAGTCTGCGACTCGTAGTAGACCTTGTCGAAGCCTACACCCATAGCCTTGTAGGTGGCATCAAAGCCCTCGTAAACCCAGCCGTTCATCTTCTCCCACAGAGCATACACCTCGGGATCGTGAGCCTCCCACTGCTGCAACATTGTGCGGGCCTGTTTCATAATGGGGGCCTCCTTTTTGGCCTCCTCCTCATCCATACCACCCTCGACCAGAGCCTTCACCTCGGCCTTGTAGTGTTTGTCGAACTCGACGTAGTACTTGCCCACCAAGTGGTCGCCCTTCATACCGCTGCTCTCGGGGGTTTCACCACCGCCATAGAGCTGCCAAGCGAGCATACTCTTGCAGATGTGAATACCGCGGTCATTGACCAGGTTGGCCTTGATAACCTTATAGCCACAAGCCTCCAAAATCTGCGATACCGAGTAACCGAGCAGGTTGTTGCGGATGTGTCCCAAGTGGAGGGGCTTGTTGGTGTTGGGCGACGAGTACTCGACCATAACGGTCTTGCCATTGGCGGGTGCAAAGCCATAGTTGTCGGCTGCCACCATTGCGCCAAACTGCTCCAACCAGAAGTCGGCCTTGAGCTCGATGTTCAGAAAGCCCTTGATGGTGTTGGTAGCCTTAACAAAGGGGCACTCGGCCACCAGTGCCTCGCCAATCTCGCTTGCCGTAGCATCGGGCGATTTGCGGCTGCGACGCAGCAGAGGGAATACCACCAGAGTGTAGTCGCCCACAAACTCTTTGCGGGTCTTTTGGAGTTGCAGCTCTACCCCCTCGAGAGGGCCGTAGAGGCGTTCTACGCAGCTGACTACTGCGCCAAGAAGTGTCTGTTCGATTGTCATAATTTTTCTTTCTCTCTCTATTTTTTGTTTCTCTTGTTTCTCTTACTGTTCGCCGAGCCACCTTGCCAGGCTCTCCATAAGGTTGTGGCGGTAGGGCTCAAACTTCTCGCCATTGAAGCCCCAACCGTGCCCACCCGTAGGGTACAGATGCAACTCGTCGTGGGCCTTGCGACTGGCTCCGAGCGCCTCTACAAAGCGCAACGAGTTGGCCACAGGCACGCTCTTGTCATCAGCCGATAGTGCCACAAAGCAGGGCGGAGTGTCGGCATCGACCTCGCGCTCCAAGCTCCACTGCTCTACCTGCTCGGCCGAAGGCTCCACCCCCAACAGGCTCTCGCGCGAGCCGCGATGGGTAATAGCCTCATCCATCGAAATTACGGGGTAGAACAGCACCCCAAAGTCGGGCCTATTCTGCTCGGCAGTGTACTTGGTCAGAGCCGTTGCCGCCAGGTGTCCGCCTGCCGAGAAACCCATCACACCCACCTTGTCGGGGCTGACGTGCCACTCTGCGGCCCTTGTGCGTACAATTTCTATGGCTCGCAGTACATCTTGGCGTGGCAACTCGGTGTGTCCATTGGGCATACGATAGTAGAGCACCGCTGCCGAGATGCCCTGGCCCGCAAGCCACTGGGCAAACATACTACCCTCGTGCTCGGCCGCCAGGCGCACATAGCCACCACCAGGGCAGATGACCACCATCTTGCCATTGGGGTTCGGAGCCAGGTAGACCTCCATCCAGGGGTCGCTCACCGATGCCACACGACCACCGGCAAGCCTCTCGAGCCTACCCTCCAATCCATTACTCTGTTCCACCCCCTGGGGATAGAGCTTCACGGAGTAGTCAGGTTGCTGTGCAACAGCGCTTAAAGCCACCACTACGGCAGCCACAAGCATAAAAAAACGCCTTATCATTCGGCCAAACTTTTTGTTTAGAGCGCAAATATAACTATTTTTGGGGCAAATTTTGTAAAAGTGAAGATAGCAAACATAGATTTTGGCGAAAAACCGCTCTTTTTGGCCCCAATGGAGGATGTCACCGACCCTTCGTTCCGCCAGTTGTGCAAAGAGTTTGGTGCCGATATGGTGACTACCGAGTTTGTCAGCTCCGACGGCCTATTCCACGGAGCCGAAAAGACCTTCCGCAAACTTAACGTCAGCGACCACGAACGCCCCGTAGCAATCCAAATCTACGGTCACCTGATTGAGCCTATGGTCGAGGCAGCACGTCTGGCCGAGAAGGCAGGGCCCGATGTGATTGACATCAACTTTGGCTGCCCGATGAAGAAAATTGCAGGCCGAGGCGCAGGTAGCGGTATGATGAAAGATGTGCCCCTGATGGTAGAGATGACTCGCCAGATTGTCGAGGCCGTCAAACTGCCCGTAACCGTAAAAACACGCCTTGGCTGGGACGACGAGAACAAGAATATCGAAGAGATAGCCTTGCGACTGCAAGACGTTGGCATTCAGGCCCTCACAATTCACGGCCGCACCCGCTCGCAGATGTATCGCGGCGAGGCCGACTGGACCCTTATAGGCAAGGTCAAGAACAACCCCGCCATACACATCCCCATCATTGGCAATGGCGACGTTACCACCCCCCAGAGGGCTGCCGAGTGCTTCGACCGCTATGGGGTTGATGCTGTGATGATTGGCCGCGCCACCTACGGCCGCCCCTGGATATTCCGCGAGTGCAAACACTTCATCCAGACTGGCGAGCTGCTGCCCCAACCCTCGGTTGCCGAGCGCGTAGAGATTGCCAAGCACCACTTGGGCCTCTCGCTGGCCGCCAAAGGCGACTATGTGGGCATCATCGAGATGCGCCGCCACCTGTCTAACTACTTCAAGGGGCTGCCCGACTTTAAGCAAACACGCATCAAACTAGTTACGAGCTACGACCCACAGGAGATTTGCGACCTGCTCGACTACACCGCCCAGAGGTGGGGCGACTACGACTTTTCGGACGTAGTGCCGGCACCCCTGTCGCACGATATCTAACAGAAGAAATTAACGCAAGATGAAAGGAATAACCACAATAATAATGTTGCTGCTGTCGAATGTCTTTATGACCTTCGCTTGGTATGGCAACCTCAAACTAAAAGAGATGAATGGCGGTAAAGACCCCTTTCCGCTGTTTATCATCATCCTGCTCAGCTGGGGCATAGCCTTCTTTGAGTACTGCCTCACCATCCCTGCCAACCGCATAGGCTTTGTGGGCAATGGGGCCCCTTCTCGCTCTTCCAGTTAAAGATTATCCAGGAGTGCATCTCGCTGGTAGTCTTTACGTTGCTCGCCTTGTTCTTGTTCAAGACCGAGACTTTCCGCTGGAACTACTTGGTATCGTTTGGCCTAATCTTGGCAGCGGTCTACTTCGCCTTCAAGAAATAGCCCCCCTCAAATCAACCCTTCATCAGCCCTACAAGACCTTAATCAGGGGGCTTTGGCAGGTGAAGTATGGATTTGCCAGCGACTCCTTATTATAATCGAGCGACGTGCCCTCAGGGAAAGCGAGCGTAACACCGCCAGCCGCTGCTAGTATAGCCTCGCCCGCTGCGGTATCCCACTCGTAGGTATTGGTGGTGCGCACGTAGTAGTCTACCCCACCCTCGGCAATCATACAGAACTTATAGCTGCTGCCCTGCTCGATGACCTCAATCTCGGGGTGCTTGGGGCGCAGGGTGTCGATGTGTGCAAAGGTCTCGGCGTTGTTGTGCGAGCGACTGATGGCCACCCTCAGCGGGCCCTCGGCACGCTCACTCACAAGAGGCAGTTTCTCGGCCCCCTCGAACAACCAATCGTAGGTGCAGTGAGGTGTAGCGGTAGCAAAAACACCCACCTTGCGGAAGGCTCCGCGCTCGGGATCGTTGAAGTACAGCAACTGGCGACCAGGCACATAGACCACGCCAAAAGCGGGCTTACCGGCCACCATAAGTGCAATATTCACTGTGAACTCGCCATTGCCCTTGAGGAATTCGACCGTTCCGTCAAGCGGGTCTACCATCCAGAACAAGTCCCACGCCATACGCTCTTGGTAGACCATTTCGCGCCCCTCCTCGCTCAGAATGGGTATGCGAGTTGCGAGTAGGTGGCGTTTGATTACCTCGTGGGCATTGCGGTCGGCTCGTGTTATGGGCGAGCGGTCTTTCTTGAGGTCGTAGTCGTTGTCCGAGCTTTCGTAGACATCCATAATTGCCTCGCCTGCGGCTATAGCTGCGGTCACAGCTGCGGGCAGCATAAACTCTCTTTGTGCCTTGGTAATCATAGTATCGGTAGTTTTTAAGGTTGTATTGTATGGTTTAGTAATTCTGTCTATTTGACCGCCTTGAAGATGGCCATCTTGCTGCCGCTCACGTCGGCATCAATCACTCGTGGGCCCTTGATAATGCGGCCACCCTGGTCTTGCCAGCGTCCTTTGGGCAGTCGCACCATACGCTTCGAGCTGTCGTCGATAACGGGGGCCACCAAGTAGCGGTCGCCAATCATAAATTGGTCGCGACTATTGGTAAAGCCCGTGCGGGGGAATTGATATTCGAGGTGTCGTACAATAGGCTCGGCGGATGTTGTCGATTGGCGGGCCAGTTCGAGGTAGTAGGGGCCCATTTCGGCTCGCCACTTCAACAGCGCATCGACAGCCTCTCTGTCGTCGATGCTCCACAGAGCGTATGGAATAATCGCTACGGGCAACATTGCGGCCAGCTGAGCAGTGCGTAGCACAAGGTGCTCGTTCCACCCGGGGTTACCCTTATCGCAAGTGGGAAATTCGAGCCCTGCGGCTATGCAGGTACGGGTAAAGCCCAGCACCGATGCCTCTACGGCTGTTTCCAGACTGCGCCCAAGGTTCTGCCACGAGGCCAGTCGCTCGGTAGTAACAGTGCTCGCCACCTCGCCCAATGGGTGAGCCGAGGGGGTAGAGATAACCACCGCCCCAAGCCCCTCGGCCACGCTGTGCCAAGCGGTCAGAAAGCTCTCCAACTGGTCGGGCTGATTGCCCATCAGAGGCAGCGCATCCAGGCAGTCGAGGTAGAATCCATCTACGCCCACCTCGGTTTGGAGCGTGTGCAGGGCGGCATTTATATCTTTGGCGCTCTGGGGCGTAATCTCGCGACAGGCGGTATAGCCAAGCCCCGTCTGGAAAACCGTAGGCTCGCCCGAGGGCTCACAAATCAGCCCGCCATCCTTGCGGAGTTGCTGATAGCCTCGGCCTGCGGCCATAACGTAGGGCGTTACGGTGAGCATCACCTTCATACCCTTGGCGTGTAGCTGCGCCACCATATCTTTGGGATTGGGATAGGCTTCGAGGTCAAATGCGGGGGTACCCGAGGGGCTGTTCCACCCCATTGGCAGCAGTATGGTGCCGCTCGGAGCACCACGCCCTATGAGCATATCGGCAAATGCCAGCACATCCTGCTGACCATAGAGCAGAGCATCGGTGCCACCAAGCTCGTAGATTGGCGAGCCAAAGAGCAGTTCAGGCACTGTCACCTCTTTGGGCGGAAAGTTCTTGTGGCAACACATCAGGTAGGCCTCGCGCAGTGTGCGCCCCGACTTTTGCACTTTGGGGGGTACGGCATCCTTACCCTCGGCCGCAACGGTAAACTTTTTGCCGTCGAAGCTGACCACCATTGGGGCCTCGCTCCAAATGTAGCGACCACGATTGGAGAGCATCACATTGGCCTTGTAGAGCGTAGGGGCCAGCGTAGAGGTATTTATCGTAAAGGGCATCTCGAAGGGCAGGGTGATGTTATCGGGGTCCACAACCAGCCCCCACCACTTTTCGCCACTCTGCACCTTTATGTCGGTAGCGGTGGCATTGGTCGATTTGTTGTTGCGTGGGGTAACAGTTGCGCCACTTCCCGCGGCCAATGCAGTAGTCGCAAGCGCAAGGGTTGCCAAGAGCGATAGTATGGTGGTTTTCAGTCGTATCATTGTATATATAATTGCATAGCTTAAAAATCTATTGAAAGGTACGGACTTTTTTTGAGTAAACGAAATTTTAGGCCAATTATTTTCGACAATTCGTAATCAGAGGTCAAACCGAGCACTTCTGATTACCATTCAATAACTCCCCCACCTTGCGGTGCAATCGTGCGGCCGACAGCGGGAGTGAGAGCACCTGAGCCACCCCACCCTCCAAGAGCCTTACACACAGCTGCTCACCAAGCACATCGTCGAGCGGTGGCAAGAGGGCAAAAAACCTCACGCTCAACCCCTTGTGGTGCAATCTGTGGGGCAACGAGCGACTACCCACCAGTAGGCTTACAAAGCGGGTAACCACCAGGTCGAACTCGCTCTGATGCACCCTCTCTTCAAGCTGCTCGGCAGTGTGTACGACCTCTATATTGCGACACAGGTCGGCCAACACAACAGCCAGCGAGAGGCCGAGTCTGCCATCACCACAAGCTATCAGTATTCGTGGTGCAGGTGATATGGGGGTGTTGCGCGTGATTTGGCGGGGCGAGGGGCTCGAAATTTTACTCCTTTTCATCTTGCAAAAACCTTTTTGTGGCGGACAAAACGCCGGCTGCCACACACTCCAAAATACACGCCAAAGAGAAACTGGGCAGAAAAAATTTGCAAACTGTTTTGTATTCCAAAAAATGTTTGTACATTTGCGGGCTAATTTTAGCCAAAATCAATTTATAAACTATGTACGTAATAGTAGAAATCGCAGGCCAACAGTTTAAGGCTGAGAAAGGTAGGAAGCTCTACGTAAACCGTCTCCACGAGGATGTAGATGCCTCGGTGAGCTTCGACAAAGTCCTGCTGGTAGACAACGACGGTCAGGTTTTGGTAGGCACACCTGTTGTAGAAGGTGCCTCCGTAAAAGTTAAAGTTCTTCGCCACCTTAGGGACGACAAAGTTCTTGTCTTCAAGAAAAAACGTCGTAAAGGTTACCAAGTGTTGAATGGCCACCGCCAGTATCTCACTCAGGTACTTATCGAGGAAATTATTGTTGCATAACTAAAAAAATTCACAGACAATGGCACACAAGAAAGGTGTAGGTAGTTCAAAGAACGGCCGTGAGTCGGAGAGCAAACGACTCGGCGTTAAATTGTTCGGCGGTGAATTTGCAAAAGCTGGCAACATTCTCGTCCGTCAGAGGGGTACTGTTCACAACCCCGGTGAGAACGTGGGTATGGGCAAAGACCACACTCTCTTTGCACTCGTAGACGGTACCGTTACTTTCCGCAAGAAAGCAAACGGCAAATCGTTCGTTAGCGTAACTCCCGTTAGCGAGTAAGCAGAAGAACTCTAAACAAAAAGATTAAGGCAACATCCCTTGGGAGATGTTGCCTTTCTTTTTTTCCTATTGCACCACTCTCTATTGAGCGGTAAGCTCGGCAAAGAGCACCTCGAACTGGTGGCGCAACTCGTCGGGGCGGGCAATGAGGGCTCGCAGCTCGGCCAGTCGGGCGGCATTGTCGGAGTGGAGAATGTATAGTTTAAGGTACCCCCCATGGTCGTACTTCTCGTGCAGGTGGGCCACAAAGCGGTGCCACTGCTCCTCGTGCGACAACTCGGGATAGTGGGCCAAGCCATACTGGATGGTGCGACGCATAACCACTTGGGGGATTATCTGTCGGTCGGCCTCGGCCACAATCAGCCCATATATGGAGCGTGGCGTGTGGTCCGACGATGCTCGGTGGTCTTCGATAGCCTCGGCCATAGTGGCAATCTGCTCGACAGTAAACCACTCGGCCAGAGCACCCTCCTCGCGCAGCATTTGGGCCGAGGTGAGGTGGTGGGTTTCGCGCCCATAGCAGAGCCCCAAGTCGTGCCAAGCAGCAATGGTGTAAACCATATCTGGCTCGACGTCATAGTGTGTCGCCAGAGCAAGGCTGCGCTCAATCACCCCCACTACGTGGTCGCAGCGATGGGCAGCATCGTAGCTCTCGTAGCGGGGCAATACGTGCTGTTCGGTATAGGCTTTAAGCGACGGGGTAATGGTCATAGTGGCAACTATTTACGACAACGGTAGTAGACTCCGAGTGGAAGGTTTTTGCCTGCTCGGTCGGTGAAGTATAGTTCGCCAAACTGCTCAAACGAGGGCGAGGGGAGCAACTGATTTACAGCGCTCTTGGCCAGCATTGCCGACAGGCCCATCGAGTAGAGGTTCAGAACCAAAAATCCCTCGGGTGCCAACAGCTCGGCACAAAGGCCCAGCATCTCGGATATGTTCTGTTCGAGCACCCATTTTTCGCCCTCGGGGCCACGCCCATAGGCAGGTGGGTCCAAGATTATGCCGTCGTAGCGGTGGCCGCGCTTAACCTCGCGACGGGCAAACTTCAAGGCGTCCTCGACCACCCAGCGGATGCCCTCCAAGCCACTGGCATCCATATTTTCGCGTGCCCAGCTGATGCACTGCTTGACGCTGTCGACGTGGGTAACCTCGGCCCCTGCGGCAGCCGCAGCAAGCGATGCGCCACCGGTGTAGGCAAAGAGGTTGAGCACCTTGGGGCGAGCCGAGCGCCCGCTCTCGATAGCCTCACGCACACAGCTCCAGATGAACTGCCAGTTTTCGCTCTGCTCAGGGAATAGGCCCACGTGTTTGAACGACGTGAGGCCCAGTCGGAAGGCTATGCTCTTACTACCAACCATCTGGCGCACAACCCATTGGTCGGGCTGGTGGGGTTTCAGGCTCCAACGGCCGCGCTCGTCGCTCGAGCTTCCCTCACGCATAAACGAAGCGGTAGCCATACGCTGCCACTCGACCTCGGGCAGGCTCTTCTGCCAGATTGCTTGGGGCTCGGGCCTACGGGTAACATAGCGACCAAAGCGCTCGAGTTTCTCAAACCCTCCGCAGTCTATCAGTTCGTAATCTTGCCACTGGGGGCTAAGCAGTTCGGGATTCTTCATATATCGTGCAAATTCGTGTTTTTAATTCTCTTCGAGCCAAGCGGTCAGCAGGGTGCGCCACTCGTCGGGGAAGGGCACTGCGCTTTGGGTTGCAAAGTCGAAGCATACCACCACCGTATGGCACTCGGCATTGGCCACTCCGTCGGCCTTGTTTATGAGCCTTTGGCCCACCGACATACTCTTGTTGCCAATATTCTCTACCCAGCTCTCTACGCAGAGGTCGTCGCCCAGACGTGTCTGGCGCATCATATCGGTCTTTATCGACACCAGCACGAGGTTTATACCCCGCCAGTCGATGCGCTCGCCGAGTATGCGGTGGTAGAGCTCCATCTTGCCCAGGTCAAAGTACTCTTGCAGGTGAATGTTGTTGACGTGGCCGAGCGTGTCGGCATCGGCAAAGCGCTGTTGTATAGAGGTTTGTATCTTCATCGAGTTGAGAATTGAGAATTGAGAATTCTATCTTAAAATCTTAAACTCGCCGTTCTCGTGGAGTATCATTATCGACGAGGCTTTGCGCGTAGGGTTACCCTCGACCTCCAGCGGGGCAATATAGTCTACACCCGCCTTGATACCCTCGGCAATGTCTGCAAACCCCACAGGGGTGGGCTCGCCCGAGAAGTTGGCCGAGGTGCTCACCAGAGGCCTGCCCAAGCGTCCCACCACACGACGGCAAAAGTCGTGGTCGGCAACGCGAATGGCCAGACTGCCCTCTTCGGGTATCAGATTGGGGGCCACCCCCACCGCACCGTCGAGAATGAGTGTCAAAGGCTTGTCGCTCAACTCGATAAGGTCCCAAGCAATCTCGGGCACCGAGCGCACATAGCGTGCCACATTGATAGGCTTGTCGAGCAGCACTATCATCCCTTTTTTGTTCACACTCCCCTTGAGGGCATAAATCTTTGCTACGGCCTCGGCATTGGTGGCATCGCACCCAATACCCCACACAGTGTCGGTCGGGTAGAGAATTACCCCCCCTGCCCTCAACACCTCAACGGCCCTATTTACCTCGTCTTGCATCATACCAATTACAAAGATACGAAATTATTTGTTTGGTTTGTGGGATTTTATTACTTTTGCGCCACTTGGAAATAACATTTATAGCAAAACAGACAACAACACAACACTATGGGAAGGGCATTTGAGTATCGCAAAGCGCGTAAGCTGAAACGCTGGGGCAATATGGCTCGTACATTTACCAAAATCGGCAAAGAGATTGAAATCGCAGTAAAAGCAGGTGGTCCCGACCCCTCGGGCAATACCCGTCTGCGCGTGCTGCTGCAGAACGCAAAGGCCGAGAATATGCCCAAAGAGAACGTAGAGAGGGCTATCAAACGCGCTATCAGCAAAGATACCTCGGACTACAAAGAGATGGTTTACGAGGGCTACGGCCCCCACGGTATCGCCATCTTGGTTGAGACCGCTACCGACAACACCACCCGTACCGTTGCCAACGTGCGCAGCTACTTCAACAAGTGCGGCGGCACCCTCGGTACCAGCGGCAGCGTAACCTTTATGTTCGACCACCTCTGCGTATTCAAGACCGCCAACAACGACAGCATCGACCTCGAGGAGTTGGAGCTCGACCTGATCGACCTCGACCTGACCGAGATGTTTGTCGATGACGACAATGTAATCAACATCTACGCCAAGTATGAGGCATTTGGTGGCATTCAGGCCTACCTCGACGAGCACAATATGGAGATTGTGAGCGGTGAGTTTGTTCGCATCCCCACCGACACCAAAGAGGTTACCGCCGAGCAGCGCGAGGCCCTCAACAAACTCATCGAGAAACTCGAAGAGGACGACGACGTTACCAACGTCTACACCACTATGGCCGAGGAGACCGAGGAGTAGTAATCTGATTACACCCTACAATAGTAAAAGCGAATCTCTCCGCTAGGGAGGTTCGCTTTTGTTATTGCATATAATATGGTACACAAAAAAGCTCGGCACCCGCTGTGGGCACCGAGCTCGGTTTTTACAATAGGTAAGTCTAAGAAAGACTACCAGTTGAGAATCTTCTTGAAGTCGTACTCCTCGGGGTTAGCTACATAAGCCTTTGCTGCCTCGTAGTCGGCAGGGGTGATGTAGCAGAGGATGTTGTTCACGATACCCTGGAACTGGTCGCCATCGGGATTAACCAGACGTGGAGGAATCTTACCGGTGGTAGGATCCTGCAAGTCTTTCAGGTAGAGCTGGCTGATCTGGCCGTCCTGTGCAACGTAAACCATACAGCCGGTCTTGCCCTCGCTATACAGTTTGTAAACACCCATACCCAAGGTAGTGCAATAGAGCAGGTCGCTTGCAACGGGGGTCTGGCAACGTACCTCGTAACCAATCTCTACGGGGCGCGACTTAACTTTCAGGCCCAGAGCTTTGAGCTTCTTCTCCAAAATCTCGTTAAATACGTGAGCCTTCGACACTTTGCCCAACTCGGGGTGGCCGTGCTCGTCGTACGAGAAGTTTACGCCTGCGTTCTTAATCTCCTCATCGCTAAGGCTGTGGAATACGCCCTCCGATACGATAGCTGCACCGTAGTCCATACCCATAATTTTGCGTTTGATGATAGCCGAGATAGCCAAGTTTACGATCTTGTCGATAGTAATCTCGGTCTTGTTGAACATCTCGGGAATAACAATCATAGGATAGTGGCAAGCTGCGCCAATACCGCAAGCCAAGTGACCTGCCGAACGGCCCATAGCTGCCAGAATGAACCAGTTGCCACTGGTGCGAGCATCCGAGTAAACTGCGCGGCCAATCACTGCGCCCTTGTCCATAGCCGACTCATAACCGAAGGTAGGAGCACCTGCGGGCAGAGGAAGGTCGTTGTCGATGGTTTTGGGAACGTGGATGTTGGCAATGGGATACTGTTTAGCCTCCAAGAACTTGGCGATACGGTTGGCGGTCGAAGCGGTATCGTCGCCACCAACGGTTACGAGCAACTTGATGTTGTTGTCCTGGAAGAATTTGAGGTTAAAGTTGTTCTCAAAGTCAGCATCGGTGGGTTTGAAACGGCTCATCTGCAAGTACGAGCCACCACGGTTAAAGATGTCGTCGGCCAGACGATAGTCGATATCCTCGGTGCGGGCATTGGTCTTGAACAAACCGCTGTAACCCTCGTGCAGACCGATTACGCGGAAACCTTTGTTAAGGAAAGTTTTGGCTACCGAGCCAACTACGGTGTTCATACCTGGAGCTGGACCGCCACCAGTCAGAATAGCAATAGCTTGTTTCATAACTTTTTGATATTTAGATGTTTGTTGTGTAAGTTCGGATTTAGCGGAGGTGCGCTTGCCGTAGCGCACGCCCAATATCACACGCAAAGATATAAATATTTTCTTAAATTTTTTAATTATTCGCTCCCCCGCCCTATTTTTCTTTTGGAGGGCTCTATGGGTGGGCAGAAAATAAATTCTTACAAAAAATCGTTATATTTGTACCAAACTATTGTTTTGTGGGATACAACAACAAGACTATGCGACGATTTGCGCTAATACTTCTCGCTCTGCTCTGCGGCATCGGTGGTCAGGCCTCGGCCCAATCACGCTACCGCACACGCGGCTATGTGCCCTACTCGCAATACGGAGGCGGCTATATGGCGGGCTCGACCGTAGACCCCATAAGCGGCGACACCACCTACACCGTACAGCTCTCCGACATAATCGTCTACCGCTCGATTGGCGACATCCGCCGCCACAAACGCCTGATACGCAACGTCAAAGCGGTCTACCCCTACGCCGTAGATGCCCGCAACTACTTCCGCGAGCTGAACGACACTCTGGCCACCGTTACCGACAAGCGTCTGCGCAACAAAATCACCAAGGCCTACGAAGATGAGATAGTGGAGCGCTACACCCCCGTACTCGAAAAGATGACCTTCACGCAGGGCAAGATACTGCTGCGACTGATTGACCGCGAGACACAGCGCACCTCATACGAGCTGCTCGAAGAGTTCAGGGGGCGCTTTTCGGCCAAGTTTTGGAATATGATTGCCAAGATTTTCAAGGCCGACCTGAAACAGCGCTACGACCCCACCAAGGGCGAGGATAAACTCATCGAGCAAATCATCAACCTCTACGAGGCGGGCCTGCTTTGAGCAGATTGTTGCCCCTGCTCGCAAGGAGCAGTAGCCTCACACACACTCACACACGCCCCCGCCCTGCGGGCACCCCCTCTAACTTAGATGGGGAAATCATTAGGGACTTTAAGGTCATTAAGGGCCTTAAATAAAATTATATAACTCCTACACCCCCTCTCCTGACGTCAGGAGAGGAGTTGTTGTGGTGCTAAATGTGGGCTATATCTAATAATGGTAAAGCCACAAAAACGCACTCAAAATAAAAAAAGTTGCGAAAGAATTTGCAGAAACAGAAATTTGCCTTATCTTTGCACCGCTTTTGGAATGAAAGCACGATGATTCGCTAGCTCAGCTGGTAGAGCACAGCACTTTTAATGCTGGGGTCCTGGGTTCGAGCCCCAGGCGGATCACCGAAACGGCTCCGTAGCTTAATTGAATAGAGCATCTGACTACGGATCAGAAGGTTACAGGTTTGAGTCCTGTCGGAGTCACTAAAAAAGGTCGCAGCAATGCGACCTTTTTTGTTTTCCATCCCGACCTATTCGGAGTTTTCTCGGCTCCTTAATCGGTTTACTTCAACTCCTTAATCCTAATACTACGGAAGCGGGCACCCTCGCCGTGGCCAAGCAGCCCCACGTAGCCCTCGGTATTGAACAGGCCCGGGTGGTCGTAGCCGTCGTAAGTGGCGGGGTTGCGGAAGTCGCCCGTAGAGCCAACATTCTGGCCGCCACACGCTTGGCGCACGTCGGCATCGACAATCACTCGGCCATCGACCTTTACGGTTACGCGGTCGCCCTCAACCCTAATCTCCTGCTCGCTCCACTGGCCCAGAGGTTTATGCACAATCCTTTCGGCTGGGGCAATGCCATAGACCGAGCCGTGCACCTGATAGTCCCTCAGGCCTGCATAGATTGGGGCATCGTGGTCGAGAATCTGCACCTCGCACATACCCCAGTAGGCTGCATCCACACCCATAGGGGTGCGTATGCCTATGCCGCTATTTACCCCCTCGACCGCGAAGCTAAACTCGAAGCGCAGCACAAAGTCGGCATACTGGCGGGCGGTGTAGAGGTTGTTGAATCCCTCGCGCGAGCATATAGCCCCATCCTCGACATAGTAGCCCTCGGTAGCCCCCTGCCACCCATCGAGATTGTGGCCATTGAAGAGCAGCTCAAAGCCCTCACGCACCTCGCTACGGCTCAATTGGTTGGGTTGCCGCTCGGCCGAAGTGCAAGCGGTGGCCACCGCCAGGGTAGCCACCGCCATTGCAACGATTATAGTTCTATTGGTCATAACACCACTCGACTATTTGCCCCAGTCGGGGTTGTTGTTAAACTGGTCGTCCATCCACTTAAACTTCTCTTCGTAGAAGAGGCGCATCAGGGCCACAGCCTCGTTGTAGGGCAACTCCTCGTCGTAGTTGAACAGACCGCCCAGGTCGGGGTCAGTGCCGGGACTGTACATACTTGCATTAACCAAGCCCGAAGGGGTGAGCAACTCTTCCATCTGGTCGATATACTCGGGGATGGTCGCAAGGCCATCTTTGAGCTCGTTCCAGCGCTCGACCATACGTTTGCGGAAGATGGGGTCCTGGAAGAAGTATTTGTACCAAGCCGCCTTTTTGTTGTAGAAGCGTTTGGTGTAGTCGTCGGCCTGACC
The DNA here is from genome assembly GCA_015059945.1 of Rikenellaceae bacterium. GTDB lineage: Bacteria > Bacteroidota > Bacteroidia > Bacteroidales > Rikenellaceae > Tidjanibacter. The sequence goes on along the minus strand of SUZJ01000009.1, from coordinate 41,457 downwards.
ATATACGTTCATATTGAAGGTGGTAAAGTCGAAGTCCCACACGGGGCCTGCAACGAGTTTGCCATCGCGCTCTTTGTGCATATAGGTACTGTATGGGCCGCGCCAGAGCTCTTTGTTGCAGGTGAGCTCGTTGACAAAGTAGAAGTCGATGAACGAGTCGATGTCGATATATTTGTCATAAATCTCTTGGAATTTGCCGGCCAACATCAAATCCTCGATTTCGCCAATGTAGTTCTTGATATAGGCAACGTGCTCGGGTGCGGCATCGTCCTCATCGGGGAATTTGAGCATAATGGTACACGAGTGGTTGCCCCACTTGTTCTCCATAACTTTCGAGCTGAACATATTAACCTCGTCGTTCCACTGGTCTACCTCCAGAACGTAGCCACCCGTAATCATATCGGCCGAGGTGTCTTTGTAGCCGAGCTCGGTGATGTTGATGCGGTTTTTGTCGATACGTATCTGCTCGCAGACCATATAGTTACCCCTGTGGCGACCGTTCATAACCAGCTCTACAAACTCAACTCGTGGAGCCCACGCCAGACCTGTGCGGTTAGATATCTCAAAGCCTACGGCATTGCGGAACATAGTGCGGTCGCGATAGTTGGCCATCAGTATCCACCTCTTGTGCTTGGGCATACCCATAACCTCGGTCTTGGACTCGAATTTCAGAGCATAGGGCTGCTTGGTCTTGAAGTTCCAGGTCGAGTTGCCACGGCCTTTGGTCGATACCCTTGTTTCGGGCATATTTTTGCCTTTGGGGGCACCTACGATTTTGATGGTTGCACCCTCCCAGACCTCTTTGCTTTGCACATTGCGGCCGCTGTCGGTATTGAAGAATACGATGGGCAGCCCCGTTGGGGTTTCGATTTTGACGGTGTACTCGCGAGTGCCACCTTTGCCGTCCTCGAGTCGGTAGACTACGGGGTACGAGAAGTCATTGACCGTAACACCGCTCTCCTGCTTAACGTCGCCAACATAGACGTGGCCCACAGCCTCGAAGTTGGCCACCAGTGCCGAGATGTCGATATAATCGGTCAGCTTGTAGGTAATCTCGTTCTCACCAATCTCGAGATAGAAACTGTTGGGCACTACAAAGTCACCATTCTCGTACTTGCCGTTGTCCATCTGCAAGAAGCGGAAGCGGGTTATCTCCAACTCGCCCTCGATAATTTCGGGTTCTTCGGGCTCGACAGGCTCGTTGGGAGTGTTGGCTGGTTCTTTGCACGCTGTAAGCATAGCCGCCAGCGAGAGAATCATAAAGAGGTACTTTTTCATAGTGTTGTATAGGTTTTGTTAATATAATTTCGCACCACAAAAATAGTCCTTTATTATCGTAGATAATAGCAATATTGTATCATAAATAGCACAAAAAAGCAAAAACTGGGGCAAATCTTCTTTTTTTCCGCAAGGAGTGTGTATCTTTGTCTGCGGAAACGTATAGGGGCAATAGAGAGTGCTTCCACCATTATCTAACCGCACAAACTGGTGGCAACAGACCACCTCGACACACAACACACCCCTCCACAAGAGGGCTACCTAACCTAACAAAACACCTAAACACTTGTGACCATTGGGCTTTTGTTTTAGGGCAAGTGGGGTGCAAAAGCATAATAGAGAGTAAATACTCTCTGCCTTGCCACCACTCTTAGCAGACAAAGGCACAAGGTTGGCGACAAAAACGAACAAAAAAACGATTGTATAATTAGGATTAGGAGAGTTATGGAACTATTGAGAGATTTGTTGTGGGGAGCCGACTCGCTTTGGGGCGGTGGCGACGCCCACTCGGTACTCATCTTGGCGTTGGTGGTTGCGCTCGGGACGATGCTGGGCAAGCTGAAGGTTGCAGGCGTGTCGCTGGGCGTGACGGGTATCCTCTTTGTGGGCATCGCCTTTGGCCACTTTGGCCTCAATATAAACGAACACCTGCTCCACTTTATGAAAGAGTTTGGTCTGATTCTGTTTGTCTACTCGATAGGCTTGCAGGTGGGCCCGGGTTTCTTCTCGTCGTTTAGGGCAGGAGGCATCAAACTGAACAAACTGGCCATAATAGTCATTCTGCTCGGCGTGGCCACAACCATAGCACTCTACTACATAACTGGGCTACCTATTACTACTATAGTGGGCGTAATGTCGGGTGCTGTGACCAACACACCTGGCTTGGGTGCTGCCCAGCAGGCCTTCAGCGACATCACCGCAGGGGCCGACGCAGGCGACCTGGCCACCGGCTATGCCGTAGCCTACCCCCTGGGTGTTATTGGCGCCATACTAACCATTATGCTGCTGCGCCACCTGCTGCGTATCAACACCAAGCAGGAGGAGGCCGAGGCAAGCCTGGGCATCGACGCATCGAAGCAGAGTGCCACCATACGCACCTCGATAGAGGTAGCCAACGAGGCTATCGAGGGCAAGACCATTGCCGACATTCACCGCCTGCTCTCGCGCGAGTTTGTGGTTTCGCGAATCTGCCAGGCCGGTGGCGAGCCCGAGTTGGTTACGGCCACCACACGACTAATGTGTGGCGACCGCCTGCTGGTAGTCGCCTCGCCCGAGGATAGCGAGGCAGTAGTAGCACTTATGGGCCACACGGTAGATATGAATTGGCAAGAGATGTCGAAAGATATGATTTCGCGCCGAATACTCATCACCAAGCCCGAGCTCAACGGTGTGCGTCTATCGACACTCCAGGTGCGCAACACCTGTGGCGTTACCATCACCCGAGTGAACCGCGCAGGCATTGACCTTGTGGCTGCTGGCAACCTCGAGTTGCAACTTGGCGACCGCGTTACGGTTGTGGGCCCCGAGTTGTCGGTAGCCGAAGCCGAGAAGAGGTTTGGCAACTCGCTCAAACGACTGCGCCACCCCAACCTGATACCCATATTCTTGGGCATTGCGCTGGGTGTTGTGCTCGGTAGCATCACGTTCCACATTCCAGGCATCCCCCAGCCCGTAAAGTTGGGCTTGGCAGGAGGCCCTCTGATTGTGGCAATACTGATGGGCCGCTATGGCCCTCACTACAAGTTGGTCACCTACACCACCATTAGCGCCAACCTGATGTTGCGCGAGGTGGGCATATCGCTCTTCCTGGCCGGAGTAGGCTTGGGTGCAGGCGAGGGGTTTGTACCGACCATTGTGGGCGGAGGCTATATGTGGATACTCTACGGTGCACTCATAACGGTCATACCTCTGCTCATTGCAGGCATAGTTGGCCGCAAGGTCTACAAGCTCAACTACTACACCCTGATAGGTGTTCTGGCGGGCTCGTCGACCAACCCACCGGCGCTGGCATTCTCGTCAGAGCAGACCTCGACCGATGCCCCCTCGGTGGCCTACGCTACGGTCTACCCTCTTTCGATGTTCTTGCGAGTGCTGGCGGCACAGCTGCTGATACTCATTTTCAGCTAACCCATTAAAGATTCAGAAATACACAAAAAAAACAGAGATATATAGCAATATGGATAACAAGAAACTACACTTCCAGACACTGCAAATACACGCAGGTCGTCACCGCGACGACACCTGCTCGCGTGGTGCGGCTATCTACCCAACGGCTGCCTACGAATTTCCCACTTGCGACTACGCCGCCGACCTGTTTAACCTCAAGCAGTTTGGCAATATCTACACCCGTCTGCAAAACCCCACCTCCAACGCCTATGAAGAGAAGGTGGCCGCACTCGAGGGTGGCGTAGGTGCGCTGGCTGTATCGTCGGGTATGTCGGCCCAGCTGGTGGTTATCACCTCGCTCTGCAAGGCGGGCGACAACATAGTTGCAGCCCCGTTGCTCTATGGTGGTACCTTCAACCAGTTTAAGATTACCTTCCGCAAGATGGGTATCGACTGCCGTCGCGCTGCCAACGACAGCGTAGAGGCCTTCGAGAGCCTTATCGACCAGAATACCAAGGCTATCTATGTCGAGTCGATGAGCAACCCCGCTTGCTCGGTGCCCGACCTGGATGCACTGGCCGAGCTGGCCCACCGCTACGACATCCCCTTTATCGTAGACAACACCTTTGGTGCTTGTGGCTACCTATGCCGTCCCATCGACCACGGAGCCGACATTGTGGTAGAGAGCGCCACCAAGTGGATTAACGGTCACGGTACGGCTATGGGCGGAGTGATTGTAGATGCAGGCACCTACAACTGGAAGAACGGCAAGTTCCCAGAGTTGAGTGGCCCCTCGGAGGGCTACCACGGCCTGGTTATGGCCGATGCCTTTGGCCCTATGGCCTTTATTGTCAAGTGCAGGGTTGATGCTCTGCGCGACTTGGGCTGCTCACCATCGGCCTTCGACTCGTACCTGATGCAGCTGGGCCTTCAGACTCTCTCGCTGCGCACTCGCCACGAGGTGGAGTCTACCGCCAAGCTGGCCGACTATTTCCGCAATCACCCCAAAGTAGACAACGTGCAGTGGGTAGGCTTCCCCGAGCACCCCTCGTATGCAAACGCCCAGAAGTACTTCCGCTTTGGCTCGTCGGGTGTGCTGTCGGTAGTGCTCAAAGGCGACCTCGACACCACCATCAAGTTTGTAGAGTCGCTGCAACTGGTGGCCCATATGACTATGATTGGCGACTCGATAAGCGTGGTTACCCACCCCGCATCTACCACCCACAAGCAGCTCTCCGAGCAGGAGCAGTTGTCGGCCGGTGTAACCCCCACCCTGCTGCGCATTTCGGCAGGCTTGGAGGATGTTGAAGATATAATTGCCGACTTTGAGCAGGCCTTTGCAGTAGCCTTTGGCGAGTAGAAAGACTTTGCAGAATGAAAATCCACACACACGAAATATTCAAGCCCGAGGGCGGAGGCGTATTGCCTGGTGGTGAGATTGAGTACACCACCTACGGCACCTTGTCGCCCGCGAAGGACAACGTCATCTGGGTGTGCCACGCACTTACGGCCGACAGCCGCGTGGCCGACTGGTGGCCCCACACGGTCGAGGAGGGGCGCTTTTTGGACCCCTCGAAGTGGTTTGTGGTCTGCGCCAACTTTTTGGGCTCGCCCTACGGCACCACCTCGCCTCTTACGACCAACCCCGAGACTGGAGAGCCCTATGGCCACAGCTTCCCGATGATTACGGTGCGCGATATGGTGCGCTATCACCAGATGTTGGCCAAAGAGCTGGGCATCGACCACGTCGAGCTGCTGATTGGTAGCTCGATAGGCGGTTTTCAGGTTATGGAATGGGCCATTATGGAGCCCCAATTTGCCCGCAGGATTGCGCTCATAGCCACCTGCACACGCTCGTCGGCGTGGGCCATTGCCTTCAACGAGTCGCAGCGTATGGCTATCGCAGCCGACCAGACGTTCCGTACCGATGCCCCCGATGCAGGCGCGGCAGGTATGGCCGCTGCACGCAGTATTGCCCTGCTGAGCTACCGAGGTGCCGAGGCCTACAACGCCACACAGACCGACCCCGACCGCCAGAAGTTGAGCGGCTATCGTGCCACCACCTACCAGCAGCACCAGGGCGAGAAGTTGCGTCGCAGGTTTGATGCCCGTTGCTACTGGCGACTGACCGAGGCGGTAGACTCGCACGACATTGCTCGCGGTCGCGAGAGTGCCGAGTGGGCCCTGCAAAGGATGGAGGCCAAGACGCTGGTGGTTGCCATCACGAGCGACATACTCTTCCCTCCTGCCGACCACCAGATTATGGTCGACAACATACGAGATGTGAGTTATAGGCTCATCGACTCGCCCTTTGGCCACGACGGCTTCTTGGTTGAGTACGAGCAGCTCGATAGCATCATCAAGGAGTTTATGGAGAATTGAGGCAAATGCGAGTAAGCGAGAGCAGAGATTGCTTGCAAGCTATGCCGAGCGTGAGCATTTTAGAGCAAGCGTTAGCTTGGTCAATTGAAAATTGGTGCCGCCGGGCACACCGAATGTATTGGTGGTTCTAAGCAGACTCAGTATAGCGATATGAGCGTAGCGAGTATCGCCTAAAAGTTTTTAGGCGACTTTTTATAAAAAGGCGCAAAAGAAAAAGAAAAAACTAAATTAAAAATATGAAGAAAGAGATAAAAATAGGCCTTTTTGGCTTTGGCAGCGTTGGCCGCGGACTCTACGATGTGCTGGGCGCAGTGGAGGGCAAAGACATAGTTATCAAGCGTATATGTGTACGCAATCTCAACAAAGACCGAGGCGTGGTGGCCGACTTTACCGACCAGGCCGACGACATCTTTGGCGACCCCGAGATAAATATGATTGTAGAGCTAATCGACGATGCCGAGGCCGCCTATACCATCGTGCGACGCTCGCTCGAAGCTCATCTGCCCGTAGTTAGCGGCAACAAAAAGATGCTCGCCTACCACCTGCCCGAGCTTATTGAACTGGGCCGACAGACCTCTACTCCATTTCTCTACGACGCTTCGGCTTGCGGCAGTATTCCCGTAATCCGCAACCTCGAGGAGTACTACGACAACGACCTGCTGGTATCGGTGAAGGGTATTCTGAACGGCTCGTCTAACTTTGTGCTGTCGAAGATTTTCAACGAGAATATGACATACGATGCGGCCCTGCGACTGGCTCAGGAGTTGGGCTTTGCCGAGAGCGACCCCTCGTTGGACTTCGACGGTTGGGACTCGTTGTTCAAGCTGGTAATTCTTACCATCCACGCCTTTGGCATCTACGTCGAGCCCGAGAAGATTTTCCGCTACGGCATATCATCAATGAACGAGGCCGACATACGCTTTGCGGCCGAGAAGCAGCGCCGTATAAAGCTGGTGGGCCACGTCGAGAAGAGCGACGATGGAGGCGTTTACCTATGGGTAGTGCCACAGCTCATATCGCGCGACAAGTATATTTATAGTGTCGAAGATGAGTTCAATGGCGTGGTAATCAAGGGCCGCTACTACTACAAACAGTTTATGTTCGGCAGGGGCGCAGGTGGACACCCAACGGGTGCCGCAGTGTTGAGCGACATCACCGCCTGCAAGTACGACTACCGCTACGAGTACAAACGTATGAACTCGGCCTCGCCCGTTCACCACACCAACGATGTGGTCTACCGCATCTACTACCGCTATCGCACCGAGGAGGATGCCACGCTCATCCGCTTTACCAAAATCAGAGAGCGCTACACCTCGCCCGAGTGGAGCTACATTGTGGGCGACGTAAACCTGGCCGACCTGGTGGCCGTAAAAGAGCAGTTGGCAGGCAAAGAGATTTTCCTTGCCGCATACCCCTGGGACTAATCTATCCAAAGCACAAAAGCTATGACCCCACGCACACTAATAGTTCCTCGTGTGAGCCGTTTCGACCAGCCCGAGCAGATGGCTACCGACACCATTGCGTCGGTAAACTGGCCCACCGAGTGGCCCTATGCCCCACAGGTTAGGTTTCGTATGGCCCACAATGGCGAGCGGCTGTTTGTGCGCTTCGAGGTGAGCGAAGAGCACATCTGCGCCACCAAGACCGAGCCCAACACCTCGGTGTGCGAAGATAGCTGCGTGGAGCTGTTTGTGAGCCTGGGCGAGGGACACCCCTACTTCAACATCGAACTCAACTGCATAAGCACAATGCTTGCAGCACACCGCCTCACAAGGCCCGCCAAAACCCCTCTTACGGCCGAGCAGATGGCTGCCATTGTACGTCGTACCTCATTGGGTAACAGCCCAATGGAGATTGCCGAGGGAGGCGATTGGTGGCTCGAATTGGAGCTACCCTTTGCGCTGCTTGGTGCCGAGGGCACCCCCTCTACACTGAGGGCCAACCTATACAAGTGTGGCGACCGCTTGCGCACCCCACACTACCTCTCGTGGAGCCCCATCGAGGCCCCGGGGCCCGATTTCCACCGCCCCGACCAGTTCGGTACGCTGGTGCTTGGCGACTAACAGACCTCTCCGCCACTTCGTGGCACCTCTCCTAACTCAGGAGAGGAGTAGTCGTGGGGGGGGTACAATTAGTAGTGGTTGATATACGTTCCACCACTACACTCCCCCTGAGTTAGGGGGAGTGGCCGAAGGCCGAGGGGGTCTGTAATAAAAAAGAGCAAAAGACTGACACTAAACAACAAATATAGCAGACACATTATGGCACTCGAACAACAAATCCAAAACGACATTGCCGTAGCTATGAAGGCCCGCGACCAGGTGAGGCTCGATGCGCTGAGGGCAGTCAAGTCGGCAATACTGATTGCCAAGACCGCAGGTGCAGGTATCGAACTGACCGATGCCGACATCGTAAAGATTATGCAGAAACAGGTTAAACAGCGTCGCGAATCGGCCGAGATGTACACTTCGGCTGGTCGCCCCGAGCTTGCCGAGGCCGAGTTGGCTCAGGCAGCCGCCATCGAGGAGTATCTGCCCAAGCAGCTTTCGCCCGAGGAGTTGGAGGCGCAGCTGCGTGGCATCATTGCCGAGCTGGGTGTTGACTCGCCCGCAGGTATGGGCAAGGTTATGGGCACCGCCACCAAGCGCTTGGCAGGTCTGGCCGATGGCCGTGCCATCAGCGAGCTGGTAAAGAAGATACTGAACCCGTAGAGTGAGCGAGTTATTAAGGATATTAGGGACCTTAAAGCCCCTATAACTCCTTATCTCTTATAACTCTTATAACTCTTATAGCTCTTGTAGACCAGAACAAAAAAAGAGAGAAGTCCTTGATTGGAACTTCTCTCTTTTTCTTTGGGGTGACTGATGGGGTTCGAACCCACGACCCTTGGAACCACAATCCAATGCTCTGCCAACTGAGCTACAGTCACCATTCAGGGTTCTTACCTTGCAGGATAGAACCCTTTTGTTTCTTTAACTACAAAGCGTTAACGTGTACCTGCAAGCCGCTCTTGAGGTTAGCAGCTTTGTTTTTGTGGATTACGTTTTTCTTTGCCAGTTTGTCCAACATTGCAGCTACCTTGGGAAGCAGAGCCTCAGCGGCAGCCTTGTCGGTGGTACCGCGCAGAGCTTTTACAGCATTGCGGGTAGTCCTGTGATAGTACTTATTCTCCAGACGACGTGTCTCTGTCTGGCGAATACGCTTTTTAGACGACTTGTGATTTGCCATAGTTATTTATTTTTTATAATTTTTTTTAATTTTTGTAGCCCATAGCAGAGTCGAACTGCTCTTTCAAGAATGAAAATCTTGCGTCCTAACCGATAGACGAATGGGCCCCGACTACTTAAATGGGTAGCTTTTTAGCGGTGCAAAGGTAACTAAAAAATGGTAATCTGCAAACTTTATCGCAAAAAAATCTATTTTTTTAGTCTGACGTTGCGCCCATCGCTGTCTAACTCTATCTGCGTATGGTCAAAAAGTCGTTGCAACTCGCCACTGGCGGTGAGCATTTGGGCCGTTCCGCAGTGGAATTTACCACCCTCAATCATTGCTATCGTGTCGCAAATCTCTATGGCTATGGCCAGGTCGTGAGTCGAGAAGAGTATGCACTTGCCCTCGGAGTGGGCCAAGCGGCGCAACAGCAAGCATATCTCGTACTTGTTGGGCAGGTCCAGAAAGGCCGTAGGCTCGTCGAGCAGAATGATGGGGGTATCTTGAGCCAACGCTCTGGCAATCATCACCCTCTGTCTTTCGCCATCGCTCAGGCTCTCCATCGACGCCTCGGCAAAGGCCTCCATACCCACCAGCCTCAGCGACTCGCTCACCTTTGCCTTATCGGCCTCGGTCAGTCGGCCCACCCAGTTGGTATAGGGTGCTCGGCCAAGCGACACAACGTCCCAGACGTGCAGATTTTGCACCCTCACATCGTCGGTCGATACAAAGGCTATCTGGCTGGCAATCTGTTTCATAGTCATATCGGCTGTATCTATGCCGTTGATGGTTATGTGTCCCGCCTGAGGTTTGGCCAGCGAGGCTATGGTGCGCAGCAGAGTACTCTTGCCCGTACCGTTGCGGCCAATCAGCGCGGTAAGCTCGCCCCAGCCAAAGCCCACCGAAGCCCCTTCGACCAGTTTGCGCTCGCCATAGCCGAGGGTTACCTCGTGCAGCTCGATGGTGTATATGTGTTTGAACTCTGCCATAGGTTGTTACATTTACGAAAGCATCTTGCGGTTACGGGCAATGACCACTACTATTATAGGTATGCCCACCAGGGCCGAGATGGTGTTGATAGGCAGGGTTATGTCGCCACCGGGCAGCACCGTAACTATGTCGCACAGTAGCATCATTGCCGCACCTACCAGCATCGAGCCGGGCACCAGCACCCTATGGTCGGCCTCGCGGAAGAGCATACGCGCAATATGGGGCACCGCCAAGCCCACAAATCCTATGGGGCCACAGTAGGCCGTAATAGTACCCGCAAGGATTACGGTGGTGAGCGTAACGCCCATTCGTACCACCTTTATATTCAAGCCCATAGTGCGGGCGTAATTCTCGCCCAGCAGTAGTATGTTAAGCGGCTTGATGAGCAGCACCGAAAGTACCAATCCCACCACCACTACGGGTACCACAATCCACAGTTGGTCGAGCGTAACACCGCCCAGCGAGCCCATAGTCCATACCACAAACGATTTCAAAGCCCCCTCGGGCGACAGGTACTGCATAACCTCCACCAGAGCCGTAGCAGCGCTGCCAAACATCATTCCCAGTATGAGTACCGTCATTATATTCTTGATACGAGCCGTTACAGCCATCACTATCATCATTACCAGTGCCGAGCCTATCCACGCTGCTCCTGCCACCCCAATGCTCTGCACCACGGGGTTGCTTGTAGACACCCCCAGCAGAGGCAATCCCAACAGCAGCAACGCCACACCCAGACTTGCTCCCGAGCTCACGCCCAACACGTATGGGCCCGCCAGGGGGTTGCGAAACAGAGTCTGCATCTGCAAGCCTACCGTCGAGAGGGCTGCACCCGCCAGCACCGCCATAACCATCTTTGGCAGTCGGAAGTTTAGAACAATGGTGGCATAGGCACTCTCGGCAACCTCCACATCGCCCCACAGAGCCGCCCACACCTCGGCCAGAGGTATCTCTACGCTGCCGACCACAAGGTCTACAACCATCAGTGCCACCACCAGCAAGGCCAGTAGCACAAACAGCAGGCTATGTTTCGTTCCGTTCTTCACTCTATTGATAGGTTGTTGTTATAGTCTTATTTCAGTTGTTCGAAGTAGTAGAGCTCATAATCTTCGGCCACCAACTCGGGGTGCAGTATGGCCAGCATATCTGCCAGCACCACATCGGCCCTCAGTGCACCACTCTCCCAGAAGTCGCTTCCGCCGCTGGCAGTACTCCTTGCCGTACAGTTGTACACCCTACCCTCACGCACCACCTCGGTCTGGGCAAACTTGGGATTTTCGGCAGTCAGGGCCGCCATAGTACGTGCAGCATTGGGGTTGAGCCACACATCGGCCTCGGAGAGGTAGACGTAGGCACTCTCGCCACTGATGGGCCTCGACAGGTCGCCCTCGGCACCGCCACAAACGTACTCGCCACCGGCATCCTCAATCAGCCTGACCACATAGCTCTCCCTCGAAGGGACAAACCACACATCCTTATAGGGCGAGTTGAGCATAACTCGTGGCTTACTGCTTGCGGCCAGAGCACTCAGTCGCAAGCTCTCGTACTTTTCGCCTATGCCCTCAAAGACATCCTCGGCCCCCTGGCGGCAGTCAAACACCTCGCCAAAGGCCACCACCCACTCGCTCTTGCCCAGTGGGGTATTCTCGGTGTGGTCCGATATATAAATATAGGGTATCCTCAACTCTTCGAGCTTTTGGCTCATAGCCCCATTCTCGCCCGTAGTACCATAGATAAAGACCACGTCGGGGCGCAGGGCTGCCAGCAGCTCGTAGTTTATGTTGGCATCATATCCAATCTCCCTCACACTCCCCTGGGCCAGTCCCTCGGCAATATGGTGATTGCTCACATAGGTGCCGCCACTCACTCCCACCACGGCATCAATCTGGCCCACAGCATCGATATAGGCCAAGTGGCTCGACGACAGGCATACGACCCTCTGGGGCGACGCCTTGACGACCTGACCGCCAAACCCACTGGGGGCACTCTCGCCCTCGCGCGAGATAAAGACCTCCTTGAAAACCCCTTTGGCAGCGGGCCAAGGGGTGAGTATGCGCAGTACGGTCGAGGCTCCCTCGGTAGCCACAATCTCAAACCCCGCAGCCGAGTGAGGGGTATAGACCACCTCGCCACAAGTAATTTGGGTCTGTCCCTCAGGACAGCCCCAAAGCCCCAGAGCAAGCGCTACAATAGTGAGATATGCAACTAATCGTTTCATAACCCACAAAAATACGAAATAGAGTTGAAAATTGAAAATTGAAAATTGAAAATTATCAACCGACAAGCACCGCCTAAAAGTCAAAGTGCTTGGCCAAGCCACCCTCGGAGGTCTCCTTATAGAGCGAGGGCAGGTCGTGTCCCGTCTTTTTCATCACCTTCACCACATTGTCGAACGACACGCGGTGGCTACCGTCGGTGTAGAACGAGTATATCTGAGCATCCAGTGCGCGAGCCGCAGCATAGGCATTTCGCTCGATGCAAGGTATCTGCACCAGACCGCACACAGGGTCGCAAGTCATACCCAAGTGGTGCTCCAAGGCCATCTCGGCAGCGTACTCAATCTGAGCAGGCGAGCCACCCATCAGTTGGCTTGCCGCAGCCGCAGCCATAGCACACGCTACGCCCACCTCGCCCTGGCAACCCACCTCGGCACCCGACACCGAAGCGTTGTGCTTAACAATAGCACCCACCAAGCCCGCAGTGGCCAACGCGCGCACAATCTGCACGTCGCTAAAATCGTAGCTCTTCTGCAAGTGGTAGAGCACCGAGGGCACCACACCACTCGAGCCACACGTTGGGGCCGTAACAATGGTGCCACCCGAAGCGTTCTCTTCGCTTACCGCCAGAGCATAGGCAAAGACCAGCCCTCGGGTACGCAGGTTGTCCATATAGTTCTGCGAGCGTATGAAGTAGCTTGCTGCCTTGCGTGGCAAGTTCAGAGGCCCAGGCAGAACGCCCTCGTTAGAGAGTCCGTTCTCGACCGAGCCACGCATATTGTGCCACACGTTGCGCAGATAATCCTTTATGTCGGCATCCTCGTGGGCAAAGACATACTCCCAGTAGGTACGGCCGTGACGGTTGCACCACTCCATAATCTCGGTCATAGTGCTCATATCGTAGATATCGTTGTGCTGGTCGGCCTCCTCACCTTCGCACACAATAGAGCCACCTCCGATGCTGTAAATCAGCTGGCTGTCGGTGGTATTACCCTCTGCATCGAGGGCCTCAAAGCGCATAGCATTGGGGTGGAATGTCAGAAACTCCTGGGGGCGCCAAACTATTTCGAGTGGCGCAACGGGGGCCAAAACCTCTTCGATTGCCACGTCGGTCAAGTGCCCCTTGCCTGTGGCGGCGAGCGAGCCGTAGAGTGTTACGCGGAAAGCTGCGGCCTGCTTGTGCGAGGCCAAAAAGTGAAGCGAAGCCTTACGAGGGCCCATAGTGTGACTGCTCGAAGGGCCTTTGCCTATGGCAAATATCTCCTTGATTGTCTTCATAATACCTAATTAACCTAACTTGCGGCACCCTCTTGGGTGTCTTCTAACCGGCCGCAAAGGTAGTGAAAAAAGCCGATAAGGGCAATAAAAAAGCAGAGGATTTAGCCTATCACCAAATCCTCTGTTCGTTTAGTAGCGAGACCCGGGATTGAACCGGGGACCTCATGATTATGAATCATGCGCTCTAACCAGCTGAGCTATCTCGCCGCGCCCTAAAAGCGGTGCAAAGGTAAAATAAATTTTTTCTCTACCAAAACAAAGTGGGGTATTTTTTTTGCTCTCCCCCTAAAAAAACACTTTTAGGTATGAAAAAACAGACTCACACCCTCCACAACCGCCCGCTCACCCGACTGGCCCGAGCGCTCGACTGGGTAGCCATAGCAGCCTCGGCAGTCATACTACTGTCGCTCTCGCTCGATATCGTACACCGCCGCAGTTATCTGCTCTCGGAGGCTATGGTACACATCCAGTTTATCGTCTGCCTGGTCTTTATGCTCGACTATATGGTGCGCACACTGGCCTCGCACAACCCCAAGCGTTACTTTTGGCGCCACATAGTGGTACTGGCTGTGTCTATTCCGTACCTGAACATACTCCACTGGGGCGGCATAGAGCTCGACAAAGGGATGTATATCTTTCTCAAAGCGCTGCCCCTTGTGCGCGGAATGTTGGGCATCTACACCCTCATACAGCTTGCCACCCCCACCCGACTGGGCGGACTTATGTGGAGCTATATTACCATTATAATCCTGTGCACCTACCTGTCGGCCCTGCTCTTTTTCAGCTACGAGGAGGGGCTAAACCCAAGGCTCGACGGCTTTGGCGAGGCTCTCTGGTGGGCTGGGCTGAACATCACCACCGTGGGGGCCAACATATTTGCCGTAACTGGCATCGGCAAGGTGCTGACAGTCATACTGCCCGGACTGGGAATGATACTCTTTCCGCTCCTGACGGTCTACGTAACGCACCTTGTGAAAAGAGTTGAGAGTTAAAAGCCCTTAATGACTCACATCGGCTGTCGACTGACCTACTTGCACACTACTGCATCGACAAAGGGCAGGTAGATAGTGGCCTTGATGCCGTAGTTAACAACCGCAGCTCGGGGCCCTCGGGTAGTAATCGCAGGGCGCACAAAGGCTCCAACCTTCATAAAGGGCGAAAGCATATAGTTGCCCTCGTAGGAGAGTCCTATGGTGGGGCGGCGGTCAGTAAACTCCACCAGTCCCAGCCCCTCGACAGGCAGACCTCCCTCGGCAACATTGGGGGCCTGGTAGCGCAGGGTGCTGCGACCAAATGTAACACCTCCGCCCACATCCCAACGGCCAAAGTGCCAGTGTCCGCCCAGAGTGAAGTTCAGCGCAGCCAGGTCGGCCACTGCATCTACTCCATTCCACAACAGTATAGGGGTAGAGGTGGCGCTGCCATAGCTCAGCTCGGCCGAAAGGCGCATATTGTCTACCACAAAGTATCCGCCCTCGATGCTAAATCCCAAGGCGCCCACCTGACTGATGCGCCCACCTCCAAAAGCAGGGCTCACAGGGTGCGATAGGGGAACTATGGGTATAATGCCCAAACCCACGCTCCACACCTCCTCCGAGTTCATCTGGTCGTAGCGTGCGCGGTCGTGTTTATTCATCTTGGAGTAGCTCTGCGCCTGAACACCTGCGCCAAGCGAGCAAAGCAAAAGAAGTATAGTGAGTGTAATTCGTTTCATAATATAACAGAGTGGTAGTTACTCCTCTTTTTTAAGTGGTATTTCAAATGTTTTGTACTCTTCGGCCAGATAGCTCTCGGCAAACTCGGCTCGACACTCTTCGATTAGTTCGTCGAAGCCCTTGTAGCGTGACGAGAAGTGGCCTATAAGCAGTCGCTTGGCCCCACTCTCGCGGGCAGCCTTGGCAGCATCTACGGTCGAGGCGTGGCCACGCTCCTTGGCTTCGCGTTTTAGGGCCGCAGCATATGTAGCCTCGTGGTAGAGCAGGTCTACCCCTCGCACCAGGCTCACCGCCTTGGCCGAGTAGCAGGTGTCGCTCAGGTAGGCATACGAGCGCGGAGCGTAGGGGCGGTAGGTCAGCTCTTCGTTGCTCACCACCCTACCGTCGGCAAGTGTTACATCCTCGCCACGCTTGGCCGAAGTAATCTGGGCTATGCCCAATCCGTAGCGCTCGATGGCCTCTTTGTGTATATTCAGCCCGGGGGCCTTCTCCTTGAAGTGGAAGCCCGCACAGGGCACTCGGTGGCGCAGGGGTATGCTCCACACCTCCAAGGCGTTATTCTCGAACAGCAGTTGGTGTTGGCGGGTGTCTACCTCGTGCCACACCACCTCGTAGGACAGCTCGGTATCGAAGTACTGCAAGTGGTGGGCCAGCAGCTCGCCAAACGGAGCGGGAGCGTAGACGTGCAGGGGCCTTGTGCGCCCCATAAGCCCCATTGTCGAAATCATTGGGAAGAGTCCAAAGATGTGGTCGCCGTGTAGGTGCGAGATAAATACGGCCGTCAGTCTAATGGGGTTCACCCCCACCCTCACAAGCCTACTCTGCACCCCTTCGCCCGCATCTATCAGAAAGTACTGGCCACAATGTTCTACCAGTTGCGAGCTTTGGTGCATCACAGCCGAAGGCTTGGCACTCGCTGCACCCAGTATGGTTACTTTGAAAGTCATTCGGCACACTACTGTTTACTGACCAACGTATAGGCGCGAGGTAAAGCGGTTCATAACCTTTGCGTAGTACCAAGGCAGGTAGAGCCCAAAGGTAACAACCAGCAGCAAGGTCTGCAACCACAAGTAGCCCCAATCGCTCCAAGGGCGCAGGCGGAAGCCCATAGTGAGGGGCTTTTGTCCCTCGGCCTCGATGGTGGTGTGGTGGGCAACGTAGCGCATAGTGCGCAGCACAGCCATAGGGCCATAGAGCCCCACGGTCAGCACCGTCAGCAGCAATTGGCCCATAATGTAGAGCGAGCCACCCCACAGGGGCTGACGGCACACCACAACCTTGTCGCCATAGGTCAAATTGACGTACCACTGGTACATAAGTCCCAACGACATAGCCGCAAAGAACAATCCGCCCAACAGCGACAGCAGTCCCACCAGAGGTGCAAACGACATCATATCCAACTGGGCCATCGACCCCGCAACCAAACCTGCCACCAGGCCAATGACCAGCGAGGGGACAATGCTTGTGAGCACCACTATTGCCAGCAGTCGCATACCCTTGCCACGGAACGAGAGCAGATAGAACTTGTGGCTCACTCCCTCGGCAAAGTAGCGCAACAGCTTAGCCAGCAGCCAAGGCGCATAGATGCCAAAAGTAACGACCGACAGAGCCACTCCACCTGCCACTTTGCGCAGGTATTCGCCCCTATTGTACTCCACCTCAAAGGGGGCATCGTCGTAGCTCAGAGCCCTGATGGTCTGTTCCATAATGGGCAGCATAGCCCACAGCACCACAAACCCATAGGCAAAGCACAAGGCTCCGCACACAAGCAGATAGAGGGCCAAATGGCCATCCACCACAGTCATTGCGCTATCGGTAGCTATAATATTGGCGGCAGCCAGCATACCCTGGCAGAAGAGCACCGTTGCGAGCAGTATGGCCGCTACGGGGCGCAACAGAGTACGGGCCGAAAGGTTCAGGGAAAAGAATTTACGCATCCTTTACGTGTGTATTATAACAGCTAATTATTTATTCTCTACATATTTAACCTTCTCGGCATTGCGAGGTTTGGCCTCGGGAGCCTCATCGGCATAGCCAAAACCCACGCAGAGGCACAACTCGTAGTGGTCGCTAAAACCGAGCATCTCTACAAAGGGTTTGCAGAGCTCGTTGTCGGTCAAAAAGCGCACAGGGCCACCCAAGCAGATTGAGCCCACGCCCAGCGACCAGGCCGACAGCATCATATTCTCGGCCAGCAGACCGCAGTCGATAGATGAGAAGTCGTAGTGCACGTCGCGAGCAATGAAAGCCATAGTGGGGGCACCGCGGAACATACCTTTTACCATCTCGGCATCCATCTTGGGGTGAGCAGCGGCCATAGCCTCGCTCATCTGGGCCAACAGTGCGGGGTCATCAACAATGCGCACCTCCCACGACTGGCGATTCTGGCCATTGGGGGCGTTTATGCCACACTTGGCAATCTGGTCCATAGTCTGGCGGTCGACAGGCTGTGGCTGGTACTTGCGTATGCTGCGGCGAGCCATTATGGTCTCTATCACCTGGTTGGTATCTTCGGCAGCCTCTTTGGGCTGATTGGCGCAGGCGGTAGTGAGCAACATCAATACTCCTGCCAAAACAATTCGTATACTCTTCATAACATTCTAATTTAGGGGTTATTATTTATCAATCTCATCTTCGTAAATAAAGGGGGTGGGCAGTTCGTCTACCTCGTCAAACGAGGGCATAACGTCCTCAATTTCGAGCTCCTCGCCCTGCTGCTTGTTCTTCTTCTCGCTGAAGAGGAAAATCTTTTTGGGCACATAACCCCAAATGGTAGCCAGAAAGTTGGTCACCACATTAGACACCACATAGTGCCACGCGAGCACATCGGTAAAGAACCACATCGACACCAAGTTCATACCCATCGCAAAGACCGTAATGAGCGTAAAGGCCACAAACTCCTTTTTGCGCGAGGCCACCTTGCGCTCGGTGAATATCCAAGTGACGCTAAAAATGTAGGATGTGATGACAATCGAGGCGTAGCCTGCAATGCTCGACAGCAGGTAGTGAACGCCCAGCAGGTCGGTCATCACAATAATAATCGCAACATTGATGAGGTAGGATATGGTACTGCCCAATCCATAACGCCATAGGGTTGCAATCTCTTTTTTTGTTTTTGTTTTGGTTGTAGTCATTCTTTTAGGCGGTTGTTGTTAGCAAAGTTAAGAAATAATTTGTATTTTGAGGTTATAACGGCCAAAAAATACGCAAGTAGATTGCAAAAGTCATCTGCATTTTGTATCTTGTCGGTGAAATACTAACCTTTATAATATCCCGCCTATGAAACACGCTCTAAAACTTGTTATTTTTGCGGGATTTGTTGCAATGATGGGCAGTTGTGTCAATACGCTCGAAATGGCTATACCCAACAACCACGAAGCAACAAATGCCGATGCAGTAACCACTGCAATTGACTATTTCAACACCCACGCACGAGGCTTACTCACCCGTGCAGCCGACCAAGAATCCACACCCGAAGCACCCTATCTTGTCGGCAACCTCATCCCCGACTGGGATAGCAGTGTAACAATTGCCAACGAGCAAAAGAGTTACACCGACTTTGAAATGCAAAAGGATTATCGCTACTACCTTGTTTTGGAAAGGCAGGCCGACACCCTCCGAGGTCTACAACTTTATAGTCGCTTTGTGTCGGTCATCGACTACGGGCTTGATACCCTGAGCCAGTATGTTGCCACCTATATTCCTGCGGCCGACTATGTCGACAGCTATGTGAACGAGTATGGCGAGATTGATTGCTCGGCTTGGGGCGATTTTTCGGGCGTTGTGCTCTATACAATGCTCTCGGGCCACCACGTTGCAGCATATCGCTACAACGATGGCGAACTCACGGGCCAATCGTTCCTCTACAATCCCGACCAATCACCCGAAGAGAACACCATCGACTTTCTCTCGGTAATGAACGGAATGGAACTCTTTGTACTGCCGGCCGAAGAGGAAACAAGGTCATCACTGCCCTCACACATCCAATTCATTTATGTCGAAGTTAGAGAAGACAACACCATTATTTCTCACCAGTATTTGCTATTAGACGATGACAACAGTTCTTTGCTTGATGATGACTATACAACGCCATCCACAGGTCCTATCGAGATAGTAGAACCTATTGTTCTTCCCAGTACTAGTGGAGGAGGTGGCGGACAAACGACCACCAACACACAAGAAAGCCCAACTCACCTCGCCAAGAATTTTATGAAAAAAGTGTCTATAAGTAACACTTACTCCGGTATGTTGGAGAGTTCGGTCGTTACAATAATTAAAGATTGTATGGGTGGAGAACTCATCAAACAATTAACTGACCTTCTTGGCGAAAACGAGCTGCAAATTACATATGATCAAGATTCGGACGATAGCATATATAGCTACAAATCGGACAGTATAGTGCTAAACATATATGACATAGATGTACTATTACACGAATTATTTCATGTTTACCAATACAAGACGATCAAATCACAACATCCAGACTTGTCGCCACAAGAGATAGCAACATTGTTCGAAAGTGCGAATGCGAACTATGAAGTAGAAGCTCAAATAGCCCAATATATGTTTAGTCATAGGTTATATGGTGAAATAGTAGATGACAAGGTCGAATATCAACAAGGTTATGTAGGGTATGGGGTTACCTTGGCATATAAAAAGTTGACATCCAAGGGCTATGTAATAAATGAACAATTTGGCGATTTGTTCGAAGTGTTGTGTAAAATTTACGTAGAGGATAGTAAACAAAAGCAAAAGAAAGGAATTCCATGCATTGATTATAGATTTAACTCTTATTATTCAACACAAAAAAACACTATTAATATTACCACATTGAGTGGCAACTGCTAATGATATGAAAAAACTTTTGATATTTATATTTGCTTGTGGTCTACACAACGCATACTCACAAACTGCAAACATTTTGTCTGAGTTTCCATTTGTAAGGGATTCTATCGAGATGGATGGATACACCTACTATATTGATAAAATTGGCGATATTGCAACATATCTTTATAATGCAAATAACAGAGCATGGAGTGCCGAGATGACTTATGCCAGCGGAGAACCATTACCGGCCGAAATACCCACCAAAGGACAGAAGAGTCTAAATGTTACCACCATACAGCGCCAAACTCTTAGCAACATAGTGGACAACAGCTTCTCGGCAGAGCAGATTGAGAAGTTTGATGATGAAGAGATTTTCATTTCACTTCACATTTCGCCCATAACAGGCCATGTAACTGATGTTTATTTTATGTTTCTCGAATCGGAATATGCGACTGCACTTCCAGTCAGCATATATCGAGAGATAGAATTGGCTATTAAAAGTAGCTTTTGCTTTGAAGTTACAGATTTTGGCAAAAACTTGAACTATTGTTTCTACTTTTGGATTCAGTGTCCCAAAGGGCGGATAGAGGTAACACCTACGATACCCGAGGCGACTGATGATGGCAGCGGTGGCGGTGGATTTACAGGAAATCCCATAGGCAACAACACCGACATCATAACCTCGGCCGGAGGGCGATAAAAAAAAGAAAAAACAAAGCCTATGAATGTAGAACTGATAGTGGTGGGTAAGACCGACTCGGCCGAGGTCTACAACTTTACAGTCGCTTTGTGTCGGTCATCGACTACGAGATTGACACTCTGAGCCAGTATGTTGCCACCTATATTCCTGCGGCCGACTATGTCGACAACTATGTGAACGAATATGGCGAGATGGATTGCTCCGCTTGGGGCGATTTCTCGGGCGTTGTGCTCTATACAATGCTCTCGGGCCACCACGTTGCGGCATATAGCTACGACAATGGCGAACTCACGGGCCAATCATTCCTCTACAATCCCGACCAATCACCCGAAGAGAACACCACCGACTTCTTGGCCGTAATGAATGGACTTGAACTATTTGTGCGACCTTATAGCGAAGAAACTCGCAGTAACTCCATCGCATTGGGGCCATATTGGATAGAAGAAATCACCATCAATGGTAGTGGCCAACAAACTTATGATTATGGTTTTAACAATGTATCACCTTGGGATATCGCAGGCTTAATTTCAGGCCCCGTTATTTTGGCAAATCCTAAACCAATTACTGTAATTGGTCAACAAATAACCAATCCACAGATAAAGACTCACAACTCTCGGAGTTACTCCAAATTGATATTTTCAAATTATTCATCCTGCTCTGACACAACCGAGATTTGTAGTATGATAGAGGAAATAATGAATAGTGAAATAGGGGAAAATCTATTAAAGGCTTTGACTGATAAAAATGTGAAAACAATATTCAAATTTGACTCGAAATATAAAAATTCAGTAATACAAATCCTTGAGTTAGGTCAACCTACAATAACATTAAACAAATATATTAGTCACAAATTATTCCACGAATTATTCCATGCATTGCAAGCATCAATGGTCGGTTTTGACTCCTTTGTAGGTGCAAAGGCCAACTATGAAGTAGAATGCTATGTGGCCACATACATTTTCGATAATAATCTAGATATAGACAATGCTCTTTTAGTGGATTTATCATTTTTAAGTATTTATCTTGAAGAAGCAAAGAACGCAAATAGTGAGTATAAACCTTATTATATGTCTTTATACGATACCAATTTTATAAATGCCATAGATCACTGGTATTTTAATCACTTAAATAAGACATATAATTTAGACAATTATCAAAAAACCATAAACACCATACTACCATGAAACAATACCTAATAACAATCACTCTTTTGTGTACTATTTATAGTGCTTATGCTCAGCGAGATTATTCACGTTATACTCCTGATGATTACACCAGCGACACATTGCGTATGGATGGCTATACCTATGTGTGCGATACCCTAAAACACGTACAAATCAATCTTTACAATATCGAAAACGACACCACAGTAGAGCGTTGGTGTTATAAAGATGGAACTCCACATAGAAGTGGTTTCACCGAAGACAAAGAGCCACCATATATATTATCACAATCCACCCAACAACTTATGGAATACATTGTTGACGAAGCATTTACGCGTAGCCAAGCCGAGTTATTGAATGGGAAGAAGTTAAGTATTCTTTTAGACATATCCTCAACAGACGGAACAATTCAATCTGTATATTTCACATTCTTTATAACCCAAAAATACATAGAAATACCCATCCAAGTTTTTAGAGATATTGAGATTGAGTTAAAAGAGAATATTCGTTTTACATTGACCGAAGAAGGTCATAAAATGAAAGTTTGTACACATTTTTGGCGTCAGTGCCCCAAAGGGCGAATAGAGGTTGAGCCAACGATAGTGAATCCGAGCGATGGAGGAGGTGGCGGCTTTACGGGTAATCCCATAGGCAACAACACCAACATCATAACCTCGGCCAGCGGGCGATAAGAAGATATTTTGGCTAATCTTGTTCGACATTTGATAAATTCTGCGTATTTTTAGGGCCAATTAACAGAATTAAACTATGGGAGTGAGAATAGACAAGTGGCTGTGGGCCGTGAGAGTGTACAAAACACGCAGCGATGCAGCCGAGGCGTGCCGCACAGGCAAGGTTACCGTAAATGGCGCAGAGGCCAAGCCCTCCAAAGAACTCAAAGAGGGCGACCTGCTGACCGTAAAGAAGGTACCCATAATGCGTTACTCGTACAAGGTGGTGGCACTCGTTGAGCGCCGACTGCCCGCCAAAGATGTACCCCAGTACTGTCTGGACATAACCCCACAAGAGGAGCTCGACAAGCTCAACGCCCCACGCGAAACAATCTTCGTGATGCGCGACCGAGGCACCGGCCGCCCCACCAAAAAGGAGCGCCGCGACCTCGATGCACTATGGGATAGTTTTGAGAATTGAGGCAAATACGAGTAAGCGAGAGCAGAGGGCACTTGTACACTATGCCGAGCGAGAGCATTTTAGAGCAAGCGAAGCTTGGTCAATTGAAAGTTGAAAATTGAAAATTATTGTTCTTTGCTGCCAAACTCTCCCCAGCACCACGACAACTCCTCCCCTAAGTTAGGGGAGGTGCCCGAAGGGCGGAGGGGTCTGTAAAAGGAACTGCACGACTTCACCAAGCCCCACCACAATCTCCCCTACGAAAGGGGAGTGGCCCGTAAGGGCCGAGGGGTGGTCGAAATTGTCTGCGTGTCCTCACGCAAGGGAGGTGCCCGAAGGGCGGAGGGGTCTGTCAATTTTGAATTTCACACACGCCCCCGTCGCTACGCGACACCCCCTCTAACTTAGAGGGGGAAATAGCATTAATGGCCTTAAAGAAAACCGGAACTAAAACACAAAAAACACTAATAACTAAAACACTTAAAAGCAATGGATATCGAACAGAAAGTAGCAGGTTTTACCCCCGAGGGTGAGGCCGTAGTTATCTACACAATGCGCAACGCAAAAGGTTGCGAGGTAGAGTTGTGCAACATTGGCGCAGGCATAGCAGCCGTAAGGGTGCCCGACCGCAACGGCAAGCTCGACAACGTGGCTCTGGGCTACCAGAACCCCCTGGACTACATCAGCGACGGCCCCTGCTGTGGCAAAGTGCCCGGCCGCTACGCCAACCGTATCGCCAAAGGTCGTTTCGAGATTGACGGCAAAGAGTACCGCTTGGCCATTAACAACGGCCCCAACGCCCTGCACGGTGGCCCCACAGGTTTTGCCAACCAGTTGTGGGAGGGCCGAGTAGAGGAGAATCGCGTAATCTTCTCGCTCGACAGTGCCGATGGTCACGAGGGCTACCCGGGTGCTCTGTATGTCGAGGCCGTTTACGACTGGGACGACGACAACCGCTTGGAGCTCACCCTGTTGGCTCAGACCGACAGCGCCACAGTGTTGAACCTCACCAACCACGCCTACTTCAACCTTGCAGGCGAGGGCAGCGGCAGCGTGTTGGACCACACCTTAAAGCTAAACGCATCGTACTACCTGCCCACCGACCAGTCGCTCGTTCCCACCGGCGAGCTGGCTCCCGTAGAGGGTACCCCTATGGACTTCCGCACCGCCAAAGTTATCGGTCGCGACATCAAGCAGGAGTTCGAGGCACTTATCTTCGGTAAGGGTTACGACAACTGCTGGCCTATCGACGGCTGGGAGAAGGGCAAAGTACAGCAGGCAGCCGAGTTGCACAGCGAGGTTAGTGGCCGTACCTTGAAGGTCTACACCGACCAGCCCGCAGCTCAGGTCTATACCGGCAACTGGCTCGAAGGATGCCCCGTAGGTCGCTGTGGTCGCTCGTATAACGACTACGATGGCGTGGCTATCGAGTGCCAAGGCTACCCCGATGCCCCCAACAAGCCCAACTTCCCCTCGCAGCTGCTCCGCAAGGGCGAGCGCTACGAGCGCCACATCATCTTCGAGTTCTGCGCAGAGTAGGGAGTCGAATTGAAAATTGAAAATTGAAAATTGACGGTCGACGGTCGACGGTTGACGGTTGACGAATTGTTAATAACTATTTTCGGCCATCCGCTTGGAAACTCCGAGCGGATGGCTTACTTTTGCACAAGAAAACCAAACAACAAAACCCAAATCATACCATTATATAATATGTATCTCGAAAGTGCCAACAAACCAGGCTGGATAGAAGTAATCTGTGGCTCGATGTTCTCGGGCAAGACCGAAGAGTTGATTCGCCGTATGCGCCGCGCAGTATTTGCAAATCAGCGAGTTGAGATTTTCAAACCCCAGATAGATGTGCGCTACTCGGTCGACGAGGTGGTGTCGCACAACTCCAACAGCATCCCCTCTACCCCTGTGGATAGCTCGGCACAAATCTCGCTGCTCGCCACCGAGGTTGACGTGGTGGGTATCGACGAGGCGCAGTTCTTCGATGAGGGCATCGTAGAGGTATGTATGGATTTGGCAAACAGGGGTATTCGCGTCATTGTGGCCGGCCTCGATATGGACTACCTCGGCAAACCCTTTGGCCCTATGCCTGCACTGATGGCCCGCGCCGAGCACGTAGATAAGGTACACGCCATTTGTGTTCGCTGTGGCAACATTGCCCAGCACTCGCACCGCCTAACTCAGAACGACAACCTGGTGGTGTTGGGCGAGAAGGACACCTATGAGCCTATCTGCCGCCACTGCTTCAACCGCCTTCGCGCCGAGGAGGAGGTCGCAGCAGCCGCCGCAGAATAGAGCCACACTCTCACATAACAAAAGCCCGATGCAAATACGTTTGCATCGGGCTTTCTATTTAATCATTAAGTCCCTTAATTAGTTTCCGTTAGAACTCCACCTTGGGAGCTACTTCGCTACCCTCGGCAGCCTCGAAGTAGGCTTTGGCCTCGAAGCCAAACATACTTGCCACCACGTTTGCGGGGAAGCGTTTGATGCCCACATTGTAGCTACGAACAGCATCGTTGAAGTCTTTGCGAGCTACGGCAATGCGGTTTTCGCAACCCTCCAACTGGGCCTGCAACTCCAAGAAGTTCTGGTTGGCCTTCAATTCGGGGTACGACTCGCTGATGGCCAGCAGTCGGCCCAGTGCCGAGCCCACCTCGCCCTGTGCCTTGTTATAGGCGGCGAGTTTCTCGGGGGTGAGATTGTCGGCAGCCAAAGTCATCTGGGTAGCCTTGGCCCTTGCCTCAACCACCTGGTCGAGCGTAGTCTGCTCGTGGGCTGCGTAGCCCTTGACGGTGTTTACCAAGTTGGGGATAAGGTCCGAGCGACGCTGATACTGGTTCTCGACCTGACTCCAAGCGTTCTCGATCTTCTCGCTACGGCCCACAAAGCCGTTATACTTCGAGATGCCCCATACCACAACGACTGCAACCACAGCCAGTGTAATCCATAATCCTTTGTTTTTCATACCTTGTTTTTGTTTTAGTCAAACGTATAACATCAAGCGTCAAACGTCTTTCGGGTTATTATATTGTACTGTTTATATGTCAAATCTTCTTGTCATCAGACGTCAGACAATCAAAATCGCCCTCCTGCGCCGCCACCGCCGCTGAAACCTCCGCCCCAGCCGCCACCGAAGCTGCGACCGCCTCCGCCGCCAAAGCCTCGGCCACCGCCAATAATGGGGCCACCACCAAAGCCACCGCTCTGGCCATTGCTCTCGACCTCATTGCGCCACACAATATGACCACAGTATTTGCACTTGTAGGCCACCTTGTAGACACGTTGGAAGGCATTTTTCTCGACCTCCACACGCTCGCCACTACGCAGCAGGGCGTGGTTGCGCTTGCACTTGGGGCAACGATTGTTGAGCACGAGCAGCAGCATCACCAAGCCCAAGAATACCAATGCTGCACCAATAAATATGGCCAACCCTATCAGATCGTCGTTATCATCGTCGGCCGCAGCCAACTCGTCAGGCACTTGGCGGGTAGATAGCACTTGGGCCATAGCCCCAACTCCACGCACCATACCCTCGTCGAAGTTGCGCTCACGGAAAGCGGGTATCATTATATTTTCGATGATGCGCTTGCAGATGGCATCGGGCAGGTCGCCCTCTACGCCATAGCCCGTCTCAATCTCGATGGCCCCTTGGCCCAGAGCCAGCAACACCAACACGCCATTGTTCTGCTCGGCCTCGCCCAATCGCCACAGGCGGAAGAGCTCGTTGGCAAACATTCGGGGCTCCTCGAACCCTATGGATCCTACGGCCACCACCGCCACTTGGGCAATGTGTTGCTCTTTTAGGCGCAACAGCATTGTGTCCAGCGTGTAGACCGCCTGGTCAGAGAGTATGCCGTCGGGGTTGGTAACAAAACGTCGGTAGTCGCCCAGCTGTACGTTTGGCACGGTCGATGGGGTGTAGTCGGTGGCCAATGCCGTAGCCAAGGTCAGAAATAACAACGCTATAATCGAAAAAAGTCGCTTCATAGTATGATAAAATGTAGGTGGGTTGGGTACAAATGTACACTTTTTTGTATATTTGTGGCTACCTAATGGTGAAAATTTAACGTAAACTTTATAAAACTAACAACAAATCTATGAAACTAAAAATCCGTCTTATCATTATGAACTTCCTGCAATTTGCTGTGTGGGGTGCCTACCTCACCAGTATGGGAAGTTACCTGGTGAGCGTAGGTATGGCCGAGAACATTGGCTGGTTCTACGCAATGCAGGGTGTTGTATCGATTTTTATGCCTACTCTGGTGGGTATCGTAGCCGACCGCTGGATTCCCGCACAGAAGGTGCTGAGCCTCTGCCACGGTATTGCAGGTGCACTTATGTTGGCCGCAGGTATGTATGGTCTGGGCACCGAGGCTCCACAGTTTAGCACACTCTTTACACTCTATGCCCTCAGCGTAGGCTTCTATATGCCTACTCTGGCTCTGTCTAACTCGGTGGCCTACTCGGCACTCACAGGCGCAGGTATGGATACCGTCAAGGACTTCCCCCCTATCCGCGTATTTGGTACTGTGGGCTTCATCTGCGCAATGCTGCTGACCGATGCGCTGGGCTTCCAGGCAAGTCCCAAACAGCTCGCCTTCTCGGGTATCGTAGGTTTGGTATTGTGCCTCTATGCACTCACCCTGCCCCCCTGTAAGGTCAATAAACAGGTGGAGAAAAAGTCGCTTGTCGATACTCTGGGCCTGAGGGCTTTCACCCTCTTCAAGGAGAAGAAGATGGCCATATTCTTCATCTTCTCGATGTTGCTGGGTGTGTCGTTGCAGATTACCAACGGCTTTGCAAACCCATTCATCACCAGCTTCAAGGCTATCCCCGAGTTTGCCAACACCTTTGGCGCAAACCACGCAAACGCACTCATCTCGCTCTCGCAGGTGAGCGAAACCCTCTGCATCCTGCTCATCCCCATCTGCTTGCGCAAGCTGGGTATCAAGAAGGTTATGCTTATCGCTATGTTTGCTTGGGTATTCCGCTTTGGCCTCTTTGGTGCAGGTAACCCAGGTGGCGGTGTGTGGATGTTCATCCTCTCGATGATTGTCTATGGCGTGGCATTTGACTTCTTCAACATCAGCGGCTCGCTCTATGTAGACCAAGAGACCAAACCCGAAATCCGCTCGAGCGCACAGGGCGTGTTTATGATGATGACCAACGGCTTTGGCGCCACTATCGGTACCCTCTCGGCCCAGGCAGTGGTGAACGCTTGCGTTTACTCAAAACCCGTAGCCGAGCAGACCGCAGGTTGGAGCACCGCTTGGTATATCTTTGCCGCCTACGCTCTGGTAGTGGCTGTGCTGTTTGCAATCATCTTCAAGTACAAACACACCCCACAACAGAACTAATTTCTTTAAGGTCATTAAGGCCCTTAAAGTCCTTAAAGGATTTCCCCCTCTAAGTTAGAGGGGGTGCCCCAACGGGGCGGGGGCGTGTGTCTGACTTAGGTCGTTAGACGTTTGTCGTTAGTCGTTAGACGTTAGACCATACAAAAAGCCCGATGCAACAAATTGCATCGGGCTTTTTGTATGTAACCCGTCAGGTCTATTTCTGTGCAGCCAGGGCAGTCAGGGCCAGAGCCGAGGCACCCAAGATTGCAGCGTCGTCGCCCAGTTTCGAGAAGAGCACCTTGGTGTCTTTCATACCGGGGAGCATATACTTATCGAGATACTTCTTCAGGGGGTTCATCAGCAGGTCGCCAGCCTTGGTGGGGCCACCAAAGAGGAACACAGCCTCGGGAGTGGTGATAGCCACTGCGGTCGAAACGCCAATAGCCAGGTAGTGGCCGGTGATATCCCAAACCTCCAAAGCCAACTTATCGCCCGCAGCAGCAGCGATGCTTACATCTTTGGCGGTCAGCTTCTCGCGCTCGATCTTGCGGAGCGAGCTGGGAGTAGCGGTGTCGTCGATAAGGCGCAGGGCGGTACGACGGATACCGGTAGCCGAGCAGTACGACTCCAAGCAACCACACTTGCCGCAACCACAGCTACGACCGTTGGGCTCAACCACAATGTGGCCAAGCTCGCCGGCAAAGCTGTTGTGACCATAGATAATGTCGCCATTGCTTACAAAGCCACTACCCAAGCCGGTACCGAGGGTAATCTCTACGAGGTCTTTCTTTTTGAGGTTTTTACCACCGCCATAGTGCAGCTCGCCCAGAGCGGCAGCGTTGGCGTCGTTGGTCATAGCCACAGCCTTCACTGCGGGGAAGCGTTTTTTGAGCAGACGTACAACCTCGCAACGAGCCTGTTTCTCAAAGTCGCCCAGAGCAGTTTTGGAGGGTTTGCTACGGTCTTTCCAGGTCAGGTTGGCTGCGTTGATAATTGCGCCCTTATAGTAGTTGGCATTGGGGGCACCGATACCGATACCTGCCACAACACCATCGGCAGGGGCCTGAGCCATCAGTTGCTCGATAGCGCCATAGAGCAGGTCCATATACTCGTCGAAGAATACGGGGCCCTCCTCGGAGGTCGAGCGCTGGGTGTGGAACTCGGTACGGGCAAGGCAGTTACCCTCGCGGTCAATCAGACCAAGAACGGTGTTGGTGCCACCTACATCGACACCAATGGTAAGTTGCTTTTTCATCTCTGAATCTCTGTTTTTAAGTTATTTTTGGTTATTGTCGTAATTTTCGGTCTAAAAAAGTTTGCCAAAAGCGTTTCAAAAATACCTCTTTTTCTGCAAATCACAAAGTAAAAATGTATATTTGCACAAATTTGGGACAAACAAGCAAAACCACAATAGTATGTACTCACTCTCCGAACTACAAAAAATCGTGGCCGACTATATGGCACGACTCGATGTCGACGGACACCCTCACAGCCTCTACGAACCCATAGCCTACTCGCTCTCGGCGGGTGGCAAACGCCTTAGGCCTATGCTCACCGTGGCTGCCTGCAACGTATTTTCGGACAACGCCCCTGCGGCCCTGCCTGCAGCGGCTGCATTGGAGGTATTCCACACCTTCACCCTGCTGCACGACGATATTATGGACAACGCCCCCGTTAGGCGAGGCAAGCCCTCGGTCTATGGCAAGTGGGGTGCCAACTCGGCTATCCTCTCGGGCGACGCTATGATGATATACTCGTACAAGTTGTTGCAGCAGACTCCCGTTGAGTACCTGCCCGCAGTGCTGGGCTGCTTCAACTACACCGCCCTGACCGTATGCGAGGGCCAAGAGTTGGATATGAAGTTCGAAAGCCGCAACGATGTGAAGATGGAGGAGTATATCGAGATGATTAACAAAAAGACTGCCGCTCTGTTGGCCGGTGCCACCATCATTGGCGCCATTCAGGGCGGAGCCGACCCCCACAGCCGTCAGCGACTGATGGTCTTTGCGACCGAGTTGGGCTTGGCCTTCCAGTTGCAAGACGACCTGCTCGACGCCTATGGTACCGAGGCCCAGTTGGGCAAACCCATTGGTGGCGACATCTTGGAGGCCAAAAAGAGCTTCCTGATGCTCACCGCTCTGGCCAAGGCCGAGGGAGAGATGAAAAATAGGCTTATGGCGCTGCTGAAAGATAGCACAATGGCTCCCGAGCAGAAGATTGCCGGTGTGTTGGAGATTTACAACGCCTTGGGCGTAAGGGAGGATGCCGAGCGCGAGATTGCACTCCACTTTGGCAAGGCTATGGAGGCCCTCGACAGCCTCGATGTAGATGCCGAGCGCACCGAGCCACTCCGACAGCTTGCACAGGGACTGCTTAACCGAAAGAATTAGGGAAATGGCACATATTAAGCGTAGTGATATAGAGATTATGGCCCCTTGTGGCAGCTATGAGTCGTTGCGCGCGGCCATTGCTGCGGGTGCCGACTCGGTATACTTTGGCGTGGGCCAGCTGAATATGCGCTCGGCCTCGGCCGCCAACTTTACGCTCGACGACTTGGCGCAGATTGTGGCCATAGCCCACGAGCACGGCAAAAAGGCATACCTAACGGTCAATACGGTGGTCTACGAAGATGAGATAGACACTCTGCACCGACTGCTCGAGAGGGCTGCTGCCGAGAAGGTCGATGCCGTAATCGTAAGCGACCAAGCAGCCATACTCTATGCCCGCAAGTTGGGACTGGAGGTGCACATCTCTACCCAGATAAGCATCTCGAACAGCCAGACCGTAGAGTTCTACTCGCAGTGGGCCGATACGGTGGTGCTGGCGCGTGAGCTATCGCTCGAACAGGTTGCGGGGGTGTACCGACGTATTCAGCAAGACAACATCTGCGGCCCCAATGGTCAGCAGGTAAAGATAGAGATGTTCTGCCACGGCGCACTGTGTATGAGTGTGTCGGGCAAGTGTTACCTCTCGCTCCACGCTACGGGTTGCTCGGCCAACCGAGGTGCCTGCCGCCAGATTTGCCGCCACGCCTACACGCTTGTAGATCGCGACACCGGCGAGGAGTTGCACACCGATGGGCCCTACCTGCTCTCTCCCAAGGACTTGTGCACCATCGACTTCCTCGATAGGTTGATTGAGTCGGGTGTGAGGGTGTTGAAGATTGAGGGCCGAGCTCGCCCTGCCGAGTATGTCAAGAGGGTTGTGGAGTGTTATGATAGGGCACTGAACGCTATCGAGCACGGCTCATTCACACCCGAGAAGGTGGCCAAGTGGAAAGAGGAGCTGCTGACCGTATTCAACCGCGGCTTTTGGGGTGGCTACTACCTCAACCTGCCAGTGGTCGAGCTGAGCAAGAACTACGGCTCGTCGTCTACGGTCAGGAAGGTCTACGTTGGCAAGGTTACCAACGTGTTTAAGAAGATTAAGGTTGCCGAGGTGCAGGTAGAGGCTTCGCCATTGGAGTTGGGCCGCAAGGTGCTCATTTCGGGCGAGACTACGGGAGCTGTGGAGTTCAAGCCCGAGCAGATATGGGTTGGCGAGAAGCCTGCCGAGTGTGCAGTGCAGGGCACCAGATGCTCGATTAAACTGCCCCAGCCCGTACACCGCGGCGACAGACTCTACAAGTATGTTGATGCAGAGGAGTTGAAAGTTGAAAATTAACACACGCCCCCGCCCTGACGGGCACCCCCTCTAACTTAGAGGGGGAAGTACTTTAAGGGCCTTAAAGACCTTAAAGTTTTTGGGCGACTTTTTACAAAAAGTCGCAAAGGAAAAACCTAAAACAACACAAAATATGTTACAAGAAGATTGTCGCAAACAGATTGCCGCACTTATACGTCGCGAGGTGGTGCCCGCAATGGGTTGCACCGAGCCTGTGGCCGTATCGCTCTGTACCGCCAAAGCCGTAGAGCTGCTGGGCACCGAGCCCGAGCGCATCGAGGCCCTGCTGAGTCCCAATGTGCTCAAAAACGCAATGGGTGTAGGCATCCCCGGTACGGGTATGATTGGTCTGCCCATTGCCATAGCTCTGGGTGCCATTGTGGGCAAGAGCGAGTACCAGCTCGAAGTGCTCAAAGATACCACCCCCGAGGCGGTGGCTCGCGGTCGCGAGTGGATTGACCAGGGGCGCATTGGCGTAGGGCTCAAAGAGGGCGGTTGCGACATTCTCTATATAGAGGTGAAGGCTTCGGCCCAGGGCCACACAGCTACGGCCATCATTTCGGGTGCCCACACAAACTTTGTATATATGTCTAAGGACCAGGGCGTGTTGGCCGACAGCCGTACCCCCGTAGAGGGCGGTGCCGAGTGCAAAGACATAGAGCTGAACCTGCGAATGGTGTGGGACTATGCCACCACCAGCCCTGTGGAGGAATTGGAGTACATACTCCAGGCTCGCGACCTCAACAAGGCCGTAGCCGAGGAGTCGTTGCGTGGCGAGTGGGGCCACTGCTTGGGGCGCACCCTGCGCAGCAAGACCAATCTGGCGATGATGGGCGACAGCACCTTTGCCCACATACTCTCTTACACCTCGGCCGCTTGCGATGCCCGTATGGGCGGAGCGCAGATGCCCGTAATGAGCAACTCGGGTAGCGGCAACCAGGGCATTTCGGCCACCCTGCCGGTGGTTATCTATGCCGAGGAGAAGGGCCACAACCACGAGCAACTGGTGCGTGCCCTGACGTTGAGCCATCTGACGGTAATCTATATCAAGCAGAGCTTGGGGCGTCTGTCGGCCTTGTGCGGATGCGTGGTTGCCTCGACGGGCTCGAGCTGCGGCATCACCTACCTGATGGGCGGTGGCTACGACGAGGTGGCTATGGCGGTGAAGAATATGGTTGCCACACTGACGGGTATGGTCTGCGACGGAGCCAAGCCGAGCTGTGCATTGAAGGTGTCGAGCGGCGTTTCGACGGCCATTATGTCGGCCGTTATGGCAATGGAGCACCACGGCGTTACGGGCTTGGAGGGCGTGATTGACGACGATGTAGACAAGTCTATCCACAACCTCACCACCATCGGAGCCCGCGCAATGGGCGAAACCGACCGAATGATTTTGGATATTATGACGCACAAATAGAAAAAGGGGCTTATCTAAGCCCCTTTTTCTAATTCAAAATTATCTCTATCAGATTTTCACCTTTGCGATGAACTTGCGGATGGGGGCATCCGAAATGCCGGGGGCGTGGCCATCCTCGGGGTAGAAGATTGCCAGCTGGCCGGGTTTGAGGGTAAAAAAGGTCTGAGCACGCTCGTCAGAGAAGCGCACATCCTTCTCGTCGCTATACTCGCCACGCCACTCGCTAATCTCCTCCAAAGGTTTCCAGCCCATAGTCTCGCTACCCTCCAAAAGCACCTGCACGTCGATATACTTGCGGTGAACTTCCAGAGGGGCGCTCTCGCAAGTTGCGGGCTCGGGCGAGCAGTTGTTCAGAAAGAGCTCCTTGCCCTTAATCTCTATAATACCCAGTGGGGCCGACAAGATGTCGTGGCTGGCAATGTAGTCAAACAGTTCGGGAAAGAGGGGGTGCAACGACTCCAACTCTTTGCGGTTGTGAAGATTAGATAGTATCATAACTTATTTCTTATATGGGTTAATATTTCTTGTACGTTGTGCCGATAGAGCTATTCTGCGAGTCGAGCCTTACGGCTATGAAGAACAGTATCGTGAAGGCCAGCAGCGATGAGCCTCCATAGGAGAACATTGGCAGCGGTATGCCAATAACGGGCATAAGGCCAATGGTCATACCTATATTGATTATTACGTGGAACAGAAAGACTCCTGCCACGCCATAGCAATAAACCCTGCGGAAAGGCTCCTGCTGACGCTCGCCCATCTTCATAAGCCTAACAATGAGCGTCGCAAACAGCGCCAACACCACCACCGAGCCCACAAAGCCCCACTCCTCGCCCACGGTGCAGAATATAAAGTCGGTACTCTGCTCGGGTATGAAATCGTACTTGGTCTGAGTCCCCTCCAAGAAGCCCTTGCCCCACATACCGCCCGAGCCGATGGCAATCTTAGACTGGTTGACGTTATAGCCCCACCCTCGCAGGTCGCTTTCGAGGCCAAACAGGTCGAGAATTCGTTTTTGTTGGTGGAGTTGTAGCACCTCGTTAAAGACATAGTCCACAGCCCCCAAGAAGAGCAACGAGCAGACAAACATTCCGCCATAGAGGTAGATGGTCGAAATCTTGGCTCGATAGGCATAGACCAGTGCGGGCACCAGCATAATCAGTGCCGACACAAGCAGCGAGGTGTAGTAGCCCACATCCCACCCTGCCAGTTCGGTAACGCCATAAATGAGCAGGCTCAAAAAGCCCACCCAAGCTGTCCACACAGCACTCTCGCGGGGATTGCGGTTAGAGAACAGCTGGCTCACCACAAAGAACAGCACAAGCAGCACAAGCAGTGGCACGGGCGACATCACAAACGAGCCCACAAACAGCCCCACCACCAAGAACAGTGCATAGTAGACCCAGTTGTTGAGCCCCTCGCGGTAGAGCACAATCAGGAACGAGCAGTAGACCAGTGCCGAGCCCATATCATTCTGGGCCAATATAACCCCTATGGGCACAAGCAGCAGTAGTCCCACGCCCACAAGGTGTTTGGGCCTTTGGAGCGAGAAGTTATACTCGCTCATATAGCGGGCCAAAGCCAAGGCCGTAGCCACCTTCATAAACTCGGCCGGCTGAATTGCCACAGGGCCAAATGACAACCACGACTTGGCGCCATTGACCTCCTTGCCCACCACCAGCGTAGCCAGCAGCACCAACAGCATAAACACATACGACGGGTAGGCCGCCAGGTGGTAGTAGATATCATCAATAAGCAGTATGACCAGCGCCACCACCGCCGAAATGCCAATCCAGATGAGCTGCATACCATACCTGCTACCCAGCGCAAAGCCCCCTGCCGAGGCCTCGTTGTAGACCGCAGCATAGATGTTGAGCCAACCGATAAAGACCAGCGCAACATAGACCAGAATAGTCTTCCAGTCTATCTTGGCCCAGCCCAGGCGGTCGCTGTTATTTCTGGCGTTTCTCATAGTTGGGGTATGCAATTTTCATCTGTTTTATGTAGTCGACCAGCCACTCGCGCTCGGTCTTTCCGTTGATATACTGCTCAATCAGCAGACTGGCGATAGGTGCTGCCACCGACGAGCCAAAGCCACCATTCTCGACATACACCGATATGGCAATCTGGGGGTTATCCTTGGGCGCAAAGGCCAAGAAGGTCGAGTGGTCTTTGCCGTGGGGGTTTTGGGCCGTACCTGTCTTGCCACAGATGTCGAGCCCCTTGACGTAGGCCACGCCTGCCGTACCAATCTCGCGGTGAACGGTGCCCCACATACCGTCGATAACGGGCTCATAATGCTTCTCGTCAATCATTGCGTAGTGGCGCTCATAGAATCGCTGTTCGAGCGAGTCGCGCCCCTCGATGTGTTTCACTACGTGGGGTATGTAGTAGTAGCCCCTATTGGCGATGATGGCCGCCAGATTGGCCATTTGCAGGGGCGAACAGCCCAACTCGCCCTGACCAATAGCCATAGAAATAACCGTCAGTGAGTTCCAACGTGGGTAGTAGTTGTCATAAAACTCCTTGTCGGGCACAAAACCGCCCATCTCGGCCGCAAAGTCCGAGCCCAGTTTGCCGCCAAAGCCAAAGCTGCGCACATAGTTGGCCCAGTTGTCGTAGCCACCCTTCATAGCACCACCATACTTGGGGTTATCCATAATATCGCGAAAGACGTAGCAGAAGTAGGCGTTGCACGAGTTGGCCACCGCCTGTTGCAGATTGAGGGGCGAGATGTGGTCGTGGCACTTGACCTTCACACCCTTAGCACCCGTACCCACGCTGTAACCATTGTGGCAGGGGTAGCGGTAGGATGCTTTGAGTACCCCCTCTTGCAGGCCAATGAGTCCGTTTACGAGTTTGAAGGTCGAGCCTGGGGGGTAGCTCGACATAACGGCTCGGTTGAAGAGTGGTCGGCGGGGGTTTTCGAGCATCTTCATATAGTTGTTGCCCCTATCGCGCCCCATCAGTTCGTCGGGGTTGTAGGTGGGGCTGCTGACCATAACCAAAATCTCGCCCGTCGAGGGTTCAATGGCAATGATACTGCCCACCTTGCCCTCCATCAGCTCCTCGGCAAACTGCTGCAATGGGGCATCGATGGTGGTAGTGATGGGGGTACCCGCCACCGCAGGGCTGTCGTACATACCCTCTTGGTAGGGGCCCTTGATAGCTCCTCGCACATCCACCACGCTTATGCGCTCGCCCTTCTCGCCACGCAGTATATCCTCATAGGCGCTCTCGATGCCCGAGAAGCCTATGTAGTCACCACGCGAGTAGTAGGGATTTTTCTGGATAATATTGTCGTTCACCTGGCCGATATAGCCCAGCAGGTTGCCCGCAATGTGGCGAGGATAAGACCTCTGGGTGCGGAACATAGTATAAAAACCCTCAAAACCTGCCTCATCAAAGAGCAGTTTAGCCTCGGTGGTCATCTGTTTCACCACCACCGATGCGCGGCTGTTGGAGTAGTTTTTGGCCTGCTGAATAGACTTTTTGAGCTGCTCGACCGACACGCCCGCTATCCTTGCCAGAGCCACCGTATCGAATCCCTCCTTGGGCAGGTTGCGGGGCACCAGCATCAGGTCATACGAAGCCACACTCTGGGCCAAGAACTCGCCATTGCGGTCGTAAATCTCGCCCCTCGGAGGGTTGAGCACCTCGTAGCGCAACACATTATTCTCGGCAGCACGTCGGTAGCTGCGGTCGATAATCTGGATGTGGAACAGCCTAAGTCCCAGCACCACAAAGAGCACCACCACAAACAGACGCAATATGTTAAAACGATTTTTCACTCTCTCGGCTCGGTCTAAGATAAAATATAGCTACCTGGCCCACAATCGGAACAGTCGGGCCGTAAGCCACACCAAGCCAAGTGTAAAGAGCGAGCTGACCACAATCTTGGCCACCGTGAAGAAGAAGTGGCTGCCCAGCGACTCGAAGCCAAAAAATATGGCCTCGTGGCACATAATCAGTCCACCCGCATAGAGCAGAAAAGCCTTATCATCGATGGCTCCGCCATAGGGTACGCTCTCGTGCTGAACATCCTTGCCCATCGTGAGGTTCATAACCACGGGGCGCAGGTAGGCCACCGCTACGGTAGCCATAGTGTTCAGTCCGGGCGAGCCCATCAGTACATCCATAACCACGCCCAGCAGGGTGCCCAACAGCAGCAGGGGCACACGGCCACACTCGACGGGCAGCAGCAGCACAAACACCACATAGTAGAGTGGCACCACCAGCGAGCCAATCAACAGATTGTCGAACAGCAGCGCCTGCAACAGCACCACCGCCACAAAAAAGAGTATATATTCTGCAACTCTCTGCATCTTTTTCGTTTTTGTCTAACGTCTAACGTCGAGCGTCTAACCGACCTAAGTCATTAAGGGCTCTAAGGTCATTAAAGACTTCTCAATTCCCTACTTGTGTTTCTCGTAGAGTTCTTCGAGCTGGTGCAACTCCTCGCCATCGAGGTACTTGACAACCACTACCCTATCGAGTCTCGACAAGTCGGCCGCCAAGCGCACCACCACATCACTATTCATCTTGTCGTCGGTAGCCTCGAACTTCTCGACCACGCCTATCACCCTATCGGGCGGAAACCTATACGACACCGTCGATACGATAGTATCGCCCGCCTTAAATCCTGCGTAGTAAGGCACATCCGTAAGCCTCACCTTGCGGTAGTCGCCACCGTCCCACGCCACCGAGCCCATATACTCGCTACCTCTGGCCTTGCCACCCATAGTGAAAGCCGTATTGGCCATAGACATACATACCGAGTAGCGCTCCGAGCAGTCAATAACATAACCCGCAACATAGCCCTCGGGGGTAAGCACCGCCATATTGGCCTCGATATCGTCGCGCAAGCCCTTGTCGATGGTGAAGAAGTTGGCCTGACCAAAGACCGAGTTGCGCACCACTCGTGCCGTAGTAAACAAGTAGGGCGAAATCTCGTCGGCCGAGAGCTCTACGACCTCTTCCGAAGCAGTATAGCGGGCCAACTGGCTCTCCAACTCTACAACCCTCTGGGCCAGCACCTCATTCTCGCTGCGGAGTCCAAAGTAGTCGCTCACACTACGCAGCGACTCGTTCATCGCCCCCGTAATGTTGTTCGACACTGACAGCAGGCGAGCCCTCGTAAAGCTCGACGAGGAGGTATAGTAGCTCAGCGCCACCACCTCGATAATTACGAAGAGCAGCGGAGCAGCCACACGTTTGAGCAAAAGCACAAGTTTATACATCGGCCTGTGTCGTGGAGTAGGATTATATTGTCCGGGCCACTAACAAAAGCTATTGTAGCCCTTTTTTTTGTAAATAGGGGGCCGTTTGAGCAGCCCCCGAATAGTATTTATTTCATCAAGAACGAGAAGTTGTTGATATTCTTCAACGCAATGCTCGTACCCCTAACGATAGCCCTCAATGGATCCTCGGCAATGATGAAGGGGATGTTGGTCTTCTCTTGCAGACGTTTGTCGAGGCCCTTAATCAGAGCACCACCACCTGCCAGGTAGATACCGTTCTTCATAATATCCGAGTAGAGTTCGGGGGGCACCATCTCCAACACCTTCATCACAGCTGCATCGACCTTCAATAGCGATTTCTCCAATGCATAGGCAACCTCGCTATACGAAATGTTGATGGTCGAAGGCAGCGCTGTAAGCCTGTTGGGACCGGTGAAGATATAGTCAGCAGGGGGATTGTCTATCTCGCGCAAAGCAGCACCCACCGACATCTTAATCTCCTCGGCCGTGCGCTCGCCAATCTTCACGTTGTACTGCTGGAGGATGTACTTCTGGATATCCTCGGTAAATACGTCGCCCGCAACGTCGATACTCTCGCTACATACAATACCGCCCAACGAGATACAGGCAATCTCGGTAGTACCACCGCCAATGTCGATAATCATATGGCCCTCGGGTGCCTCTACGTCAAGACCTGCACCCAGCGCAGCAGCCATAGGCTCGAAAATCATATATACGTCCCTACCGC
This sequence comes from Rikenellaceae bacterium, assembly GCA_015059945.1. Lineage (GTDB taxonomy): Bacteria > Bacteroidota > Bacteroidia > Bacteroidales > Rikenellaceae > Tidjanibacter. The sequence continues at coordinate 2,045 of SUZJ01000009.1, read as the reverse complement.
CAGCGTGCTCGGCACTCTCCCTGACGGTACGAATCTCTACGTTGGTCGAGCCCGAAGGGATACAGATAACCATTTTGAGCGAAGGGCTGAAAAGGTGGCCATTGGTCTTAACCTTCTTAATCATACCGCGCAACATCTGCTCGGCAGCGTTAAAGTCGGCAATAACGCCATCTTTCAGAGGACGGATAGTCTTGATATCCTGGTGAGTACGCCCGTGCATACGCTGAGCCTCCTTGCCAATAGCCACAACCTTGTCGGTGTGGATGTCCACAGCAATAATCGAGGGCTCGTCTACCACAACCTTGCCATTGTGGATGATAAGAGTATTGGCCGTACCCAAGTCAACAGCCAGCTCCTGTGTCAAAGAAAAAAGTCCCATTTTTATATCATTTTTTGTTTTTACAAAGTGATTGCTCTCCTAAACGGCAAAAGTAAAAAAAATATATTAAATTTGCACACCCAAAAGGAACAATAAACATTTTTTAAGGATAATTTTTCTATGATTAAATTAGAAACCAAACACATCTCGGTAGGCGTGAGCGCAGCCGAGGTCGAGTCGCTCAAAGGTGCGGCTCAGAGTGCCAACTCGCTTCTGCACAGTGGCGAGGGCGCAGGCAACGATTTTCTGGGTTGGGTAAACCTCCCCTCGAGCATCACCGCCGAGCAGATTGAGGCTATCAACGCGACTGCTAAGGGCTTGGCAGCAAAGGCCGAAGTAATTATCGTTATCGGTATCGGTGGCAGCTACTTGGGCGCAAAAGCAGTGCTCGACGCTATGAGCAGCTCGTTCCACTTCCTCAACAAGAACCGCCAGAACCCCTATATCGTCTTTGCAGGCAACAACCTCAGCGAGACCTACACCGCCGAGCTGTTGGAGGCTGTTAAGGATTACAGCATCGCCGCTATCGTAATCAGCAAGAGCGGTACCACCACCGAGCCCGCCGTAGCCTTCCGTCTTATCAAGGCCGAGATCGAGGCTCGCTATGGCAAAGAGGAGGCTCGCCAGCGCATTGCCAGCGTTACCGACGCTGCTCGCGGTGCTCTGAAAACCCTCTCGACTGCCGAGGGTTACGACACCTACGTTATTCCCGACAATGTTGGTGGCCGTTTCTCGGTACTAACCCCCGTAGGTCTGTTACCACTGGCTGCCGCAGGTATCAACATTGCCGAGCTGGTGCGTGGTGCAAAGGATATGGAAGAGGCTACTGCCGAGGGCGTACCCTTCGAGCAGAACATTGCTGCACAATACGCCGCAGTGCGCAACGCTCTCTACCGCAAGGGCTACAAGATTGAGATTTTGGCCAGCTACGAGCCCCGCTTGCAGTACATTGCCGAGTGGTGGAAACAGCTCTATGGCGAGAGCGAGGGCAAGGAGAACAAGGGCATCTTCCCCGCAAGCGTAACCCTCACTGCCGACCTTCACTCGATGGGCCAGTACATTCAGGAGGGCGAGCGCACCCTATTCGAGACCGTTATCAGTGTAGCCGAGCCCGAGGGCAAGGTTACCATCGAGGCCGATAGCGACAACCTCGACGGTCTGAACTTCCTGGCCGGCAAACGCTTGGACAATGTAAACAAGATGGCCGAGCTGGGCGTTACCTTGGCTCACGTAGACGGTGGCGTGCCCAACATCCGCATCGAGATTCCCACCATCAACGAGTACTACATTGGTGCCCTGCTCTACTTCTTCGAGAAGGCTTGCGGCATTAGTGGTTACATCTTGGGCGTAAATCCCTTCAACCAGCCCGGTGTAGAGGCATACAAGAAGAATATGTTTGCCCTGCTCGACAAACCCGGCTATGAGGAGGCTTCGGCCGCTATCAAAGCAAGGCTCAAATAGTTTGATTTTCACAAAAAAAGAAGGCCCGACTTGTTGTTAGACAGGCTTTATTTTTAACTCACTGATTTTCAGTGTTAGTTTTTTACGAAAATTACGAAATTCTACATAGGAGACTACATGAAGGTCGTAATTAAGCCAACTAACTACGAGCACAAAGGTAGACAAATCTTTTGAAAGTAAAGAGTTGAATACAAATATCTTTCGA
>SUZJ01000005.1 GCA_015059945.1 Rikenellaceae bacterium | reverse complement strand
CGAAATCTCCGATTTTGTATGCAAATTGTATGTTATAAATTTATAATACAATCATAATATTAGTAAGTAATAAATTGATAATTAAATAGATATTTAAGGTTGGCAAATCAAGAGTTTATTTACATAACGTAAATGAGGGGCAATTTTTTGAAGCTTAACGCAGCAGTCGCTCTTTATTTGCGTTTTTTACTTTGAGCCGCCGCCGAGGGCGTAATACAGCTGTACGATGCCCTGAATCTCGGCATAGCGGTCGGCACTCTCATCCAACTCTGCACCCAGCAGGTTCTGCTGAGCAGTGAGCACCTCGATATAGTTGGCCGAGCCGTGTTTCATCAGCAGCTGGGTATTCCACACTGCCGCTTTGAGCGTAACAACTCGTTTGAGGTCAATGGCAAGGCGCTCTTTGGCCGTCTGCCAAGTCATCAGTGCGTTATTAACCTCGGCACCTGCGGTAAGTATGGTCTGACGGTACTGCACCAGTGCGGTCTGCTCGGCTGCGCGCGCAGCTTTCAGGCGGGCCTTGTTGGCACCCCTGGCAAAGATGGGCTGAACAATGCCGCCCACAAGTTTCAGCACAAAGTCGCCCGGGTCACTAATGGCCTCGCCCGCAGCACCACTCCACCCTGTCGAGCCACCCAGGGTAATCGAGGGATAGAAGGCTGCGCGAGCCTCTTGTACAGCGTAGTACTTGGTAGCCATATTGGCCTCGGCCTGCACCACGTCGGGACGCATAGTGAGCAGTTCGCCCGGCACACCCACCGAGAACTCCTCGGGGAATACCTGGTCTTTGAGCGTACCACGCTTAATCTCAAATGGCAACACACCCAGCAAGTTAGCCAGTGCCTGCTCTTGGGCAACAATCTGCTTTTGGAGTGTGAGCACCGAACCCTCTACGCTAAAACGGCTCGCCTTGGCCTGCAACACTGCCGCCTCGGTAGCCTTACCTGCGCGTTTCAGGGCGGTAAGGGTTCGGATATTCTCCTCCCAAGTAGTCAGAGTGTGTTGGCTGGTTTTGAGCTGTTCGTCAAGCATCAGCAGGGTGTAATAGTTGTTGGCAATCGTAGCAATCAGTTTACTCTGAGCCGCTTGTGCCGCCAGCTCGGCCCTAATGAGGGCCACCTTGGCACCCTTGCGGGCGTTGCTCTTGACGGCAAAGGCATCAACCTCCCACGAGGCGGTGGGAATAACGCTGTAAGTAAACTGTGCTCCATTGCCGTCGCCACCGCTCAGGGCCGTCTGCAACGATGCGCTCACCGAGGGCAGGAAGGCCTGCTGGGCAGCTTCGAGTGCAGCCTCGGCCGCCTCGATGTTATACTTGGCTGTGCGGATGTCGATGTTGAACTCCAAGCCGCGCTCGATATAGCTTTGCAGCAGTGTGTCGGTAAATAGTTCGCGCCACGAGTAGCTGGCCAAGTGTTTATAGGTCGTGTCGGCCTGGTAGAGTCGTTCGAGGTTGGTCACGTTGGGGTGCAAAAAGTCCTCGCGGAAGGTACAGCTACCCACAACCAGCGCAACCAACACTATGCAAATCGTCTTTTTCATCGCGTATCTGTTTCGTTTTTCTTCTTCACACTAAATAAAGGGTTACTCCTCAATCTGCGCCACTGCATCCTCGGCCTCGGCAGGTTTCACCCTCTTGGGCATAACCCTCTCTTCGATAGACTGGAACACCACAAAGAGTGCAGGCACAACAAAGAGCAGTGCCAGAGTACCTATAAGCATACCGCCCACAGTACCCACACCAATAGATATATTACCATTTGCGCCCACGCCCGTAGCGAACATCATAGGCAGCATACCGAATATCATCGTTAGCGAGGTCATCAGAATTGCCCTCAACCTGGCCTTTGCAGCCGACAGGGCAGCCATAACAATCGACATACCCTCTGCCCTACGTGCCGAGGCGTATTCGGTGAGCAGAATGGCGGTCTTGGCCAGCAGACCAATCAGCATAAGCAGACCGATTTGCAGGTAGATGTTATTCTCCAAGCCAAACATATTGGCAAACAAGAAGCTACCTGCCAGACCAAAGGGCACCGACAGAATAACCACAATGGGAATGAAGAGGCTCTCGTACAAGGCGCACAGAATCAGGTAGATAAACACCACGCATATTACGAAGATGATGGCCGTAGACGAGCCACCTGCTGCCTCCTCGCGCGACATACCGCCAAACTCGTAGCCATAGCCTGCGGGCAGTGTTTCGGCAGCCACCTCGCGCACAGCTTGGATAGCCTCGCCCGACGAGTAGCCGTTGGCCGCCTGACCATTTACCGAGATTGCCGAGAAGAGGTTGAACCTGCTGAGCGACTGGGCGCCATAGATACGTGTCAGTTTGACGTACTGGCCCACGGGCGACATCTCGCCCTTAGAGTTGCGCACAAACATATTGTTGAAGGCATCGGTGTCGAGTCGATACTCGGGCGAGGCCTGGAACATCACTCGGTAGAGTTTCGAGAAGCGGTTCATATTAGAGGCATACGAGCCACCCACATAGCCTGCCACCACGCTCAGCACATTGCTGGGCGACACGCCATTACGCTTACACCTTGCAGCATCTACTTCGAGCAGATACTGGGGATATTTGGTATCGAAAGCGGTCGAGGCTCGGCCAATCTCGGGCCTCTCGTTGAGCCCCGCAATAAGGTTGTCGGTAATGGTTTTGAGGTCCTCAATCGAGCCACCCTTCTGGTCCTGGATATAGAGCTCAAAGCCACCGCTTGCGCCATAGCCCGGAATCATACCTCGCGTAAAGGCCAAAATCTTGGCCGAGGTGATGTCCGACGTCTTTTCGTAAATCTGGTCAATAACCGAGTCTATGTCGTCGCCCTCGCCGGTACGCTCCTCCCAGGGGATAAGCCTGATGGACATCATACCGCACGACGAGCCCACGCCACTCATCATACCATAACCGGTTGTGTACGAGTAGGCCTCGATTTGTGGAATCTGGTCCAGGCGGCTGGCAATCTCCTCCATCACAGCCACCGTTTCGCCAAGGTTGGTACCCGGAGGTGTCTGCACATCGACGTTAATCGAGCCCATATCCTCTTTGGGCACCAGACCGGTCTTGGTCGTAGCCATCATATAGAACAGGCCACCCGTAGCTGCCACCACCAGTATCCAAGCCAGCCAGCGGTGTTTGAGCATAAAGAACGCTCCCTTCTTATAGCGGTTTACAAGCCCCTTGAAGCCTGCATCGAAGGCGATGTGGAATCGTGCCGAGAATGGCAACTTGCCATCCTTGCCCACAATGTGGGGTTTCATCAGCAGGGCGCACAGAGCAGGCGACAGAGTCAAAGAGTTTAGCAGCGAGATACCCACAGCCACAGCCATCGTAAGACCAAACTGGGTGTAGAACGTACCCGTCGTACCGCCCATAAAGGTAACGGGGATAAATACCGCCATAAAGACAATGGTCGTAGCCACCAGTGCGCTACTGATGCCCTTCATTGCATCTACCGTAGCCAGATAGGGCGAGCGGTAGCCCTCATCGAGCTTAGCCTGCACAGCCTCTACCACCACAATGGCGTTATCGACCACCGTACCAATCACCAGCACCAGTGCAAACAGAGTAATCATATTCAGACTAAATCCCGCCACCTGCAAGAATGCGAAGGTACCAATCAGCGACACTATAATAGCCAGTGCGGGGATGAAGGTCGAGCGGAAGCTCTGCAAGAAGATATAAACCACCAACACTACCAATATGATAGCCAGTATGAGGGTTTCGATAACGCTCGCAATCGATGCGTCCAAGAAGTCTTTGGTACTCATCAGGTCCACAATCTCGATACCCTTGGGCAGCGTCTTGCGAATCTCCTCTACCTCCTTGTCGATAGCCTCGATAATCTCGTTGGCATTTGAGCCCGAGGTCTGCGAAATCATCAGCGTAGTACCTGCGTGGCCGTTCACCTTACCAATGTAGTCGTAGCTATTCGAGCCCAACTCAACTCGCGCCACATCTTTGAGCCTCAGCACCGTACCATCGGCCTCGGCGCGGATGACCATATTGGCATAGTCCTCCTCCTTTTCATAGCGGCCGCGATATTTGAGCGTATAGCGGAAGGTGTTCTTAGAGTCGGCACCCAGAGTACCCGTAGGGGCCTCCAAGTTCTGCTCGGCCAGCACAGCCGAGATGTCCGAGGGCATCAGCGCATACTTGGCCATCTTGGTCGGGTCGAGCCAGATACGCAGCGAGTAGTCGGCACCCCTGACATCAACCTCACCCACACCCGCAATACGCGACAGACGGGGCTCGATGTTGATTTTCAGGTAGTTCGATATAAATCGCTCATCAAACGAGTCATCGGGGCTATAGACCGCCAGTGTTTTGATACGGCTGGTCTGGCGTTTGCGCACACTCACACCACTGCGCGTAACCTCGGCGGGCAGCAGGCCCTGGGCCGAGGCAATACGGTTCTGCACATTAACCATTGCCATATCTGGATTAGTGCCTTGGCGGAAGTAAATCTGTATGCTCGCACCACCATTGTTGGTAGCCGACGAGGTCATATACATCATATTCTCCACACCGTTGATAGCCTCCTCCAGGGGTATAACCACGCTTCGCTGAACGGTCTCGGCATTGGCACCCGAGTAGTTGGCCGACACGCTCACCGTAGGTGGCGCAATCTGGGGAAATTGCTCAACAGGCAGCCCCACCAAGCATATTGCACCCAGCAGCACAATCACCACCGATATAACACCGGCAAAGATGGGGCGGTCGATAAATGTCTTTATATTCATAAGTTTAATGTTCTTGTCGTTATACCTTACAGCCCATTAGTTCTCCTCAAAGGTTTGGCCGTCTTTGGCCAGTGCAGCAGCCTCCTCGGCAGCCTTGCGAGCAGCCTCCTCGGCCTCGGCAGCAATCTGCTCGGCAGTCTTGATGGTTGCGCCCTCGCGCACCAGACCAGCACCCTCGGCCACAATCACGTCGCCCACCCTCAGGCCGTCGAGCACAATATACTCGACACCGTTGTTCTGCGATAGCACGTTCACCTGTGTAGACACAGCCTTGCCATCGACTACCTTATATACAAATACCTTCTCCTGCAACTCGTATGTGGCCGCCTGGGGGATAACAATGGCATTCTTAACCACCGAGGGGATAACCACCTGGCCACTACCGCCATCGCGCAGCAGTCGGCCCCTATTGGGGAACGAGGCACGAAGGCTCACAGCACCGGTCGAGGCGCTGATGGTACCACTGATTGCGTCGATGCGGCCCTTCTTGTTGTAGGTCTGGCCGTTACTCATAATCAGCTCCACCTCGGGCATCTCGCGGATAGCCTCGCGCAGGGTACCATACTGCTGGATGAGGTCGAGCATCGTGTTCTCGGCCATTGAGAAGTAGGCATAGACCTCGCTATCGTCGGACACCGTAACCAGAGGGGTAGCAATGTTGCTGCTCACCAGCGCACCCACGCGGTAGGGAATCATACTTGCCACACCATTCACAGGCGAGCGTACCTCGGTGTACGACAAGTTGTTGGCAGCATTGGTTTCGTTGGCCTTAGCCAGCGCCAGGCTTGCCTCGGCCTCGGCAAGGTCGTTGCGCGAGGTCATCAGGTCGAACTCCGACACTACGCCCTCCTCGAACAGAGCCTTGTTACTATCCAAAATCAGCTGAGCCGTGGAGAGTCCCGCCTCGGCACTCTTTACGTTTGCCACCGCAATCTCGTAGGCAGCCTTGTAGGCGGTCTGGTCAATCACAAAGAGCACCTGACCTTTACTTACAATATCGCCCTCATTGATGAGGATGTCGGTAATCATACCGCTCACCTGAGGGCGAATTTCTACGGTCTGACAACCGTTGATGGTGGCCGAGTAGCCCGTTTTGAGCACTCGGTCCGAGGCGCTAACCTCGAGCACCTTGTAGGCCTTCTCGATAGGGGCACTCTGTGTAGTCTTTTGGTTGCACGAGGCGAGCAGCACTGTGCACGCCAACACAAATAGAGCAATTCGTTTCATCTGTTTCGGTATCTTTTTACTTGTTATTAAAATTCGGGCGAAAGAGATTCGGAGCACATCTCGCTCTTAAAAAGAGCGTACCCTCCGTTTTATCGCACAAAAATAACACTTTTGCAGAAAATTTATACACCTTTTTTCGCTCCTTTTGCCACTTTATTACCCTTGCAGGCCAAAGTGAACAAAAAAATCCTACTCACAGAACAAACTTGGGCAAAAAAATGTATCTTTGTACAATACGTTTAAGCCAAAAAACACACTTCTCGCTATGAAAAAACAACAAATAGGATTCATCATCGGTGCCGTAGCCCTCGGTCTGGTTGTGGCCCACATCACCCTGCGAATAATAAAGGTTGTCGATAGTCGTCGCCCCGAGGTAGAGAACGTCATCTTCCTCATTGGCGACGGTATGGGCTTGGCCCAAACCACAGCCACAATGCTCGAAGAGGGCCCTCTGGCTATTGAGCGAGCACACTCGGTGGCCCTGACCACAACCCACTCGGCCGACAACTTGGTGACCGACTCGGCAGCCGCAGGTACCGCCCTCGCCACGGGCTACAAGACCTACAACAATGGCCTGGGCATAGATGCCGACACCGTGGCCCACCCCTCAATCCTCGAAGTGGCCGAGGCCGCAGGCAAGTCCACCGGCTTGGTGGCAACCTACTCGGTTACCCACGCCACCCCGGGTGCCTTCTATGCCCACATAGCCAGCCGTCACCGCCAAGACGAGATTGCCATACAGCTGCTCGACAAAGATATAGACGTGATTATCAGTGGTGGAGCCAAGCGTTTTGAGCACCGTCGCGACAGCCTAAACCTCAGCGACTCGCTCCGCTCGCGCGGCTACGTCGTGGCCCACAATCTCGATGAGGTGGCCCACATCAACTCGGGCAAGTTGGCCGTTCTGGCAGCCCACGATGCCCTGCCCTCGGCACTCAACAACGAGCGCGGCAACTTCCTGCCCAACGCTACTACCAAGGCCCTCGACCTGCTCTCGCAAAACCGCAAGGGATTCTTCGTTATGATCGAAGGCTCACAAATCGACGGCCAGGGACACGGCAACAACCTTGAGGGTGTAGTGGCCGAAACCGTAGACTTCGACAAGGCCGTAGAGATTGCCTTCAACTGGGCTGATACTCACAAAGATACACTTGTCATCGTAGCCGCCGACCACGAGACCGGAGGCCTCTCAATCATCAACCCCAATGGCGACTTCAACACCCACAAAAACCCAGTCAGCTACGCTTTCTCGACCGGTGGCCACTCGGGCATTATGACACCCCTCTACGCCTACGGCAAGGGGGCCGAAGCCTTCTGTGGCATCATCGACAACACCGACGTTCCCCGCATCCTCGCCCGCCTTATGGGCCTCGAATTGGAGTAGCAGAGGGGACTGTCATATATCTCCTATTAGTCCTATAAGAGCAATAGGAGGTATAAGAGATATAAGAGTTATAAGAGTTATATGATTTTCTTTAAGGTCACTAAGGCCCTTAAAGTCCTTAATGATTTGCGACGTTAGACCACAAAAAAGCCCGACACCTTGCGAAGGTGTCGGGCTTTTACGTATCAGTCAAGTTGTCTGACTATTTCTTTGCAGCAGCCTCGGCTTTGAGGAACTCGTCGAGCTCTTTAACACGAGCGGTAGCAGCCTCAACCTTGTCGCCAGCAACAACCTGTTTGTAAGCAGCAATTGCCTCGGCATTAAGGTTTTTGCTATCGTAAGCAGCACCCAGCAGGTAGTAAACATCGCTCACCTCCTCAGGGGTAGCCTGGAATGCAGCAGCCAACTCGGCCCACTCGATAATCTTGTCCCAATCCTGGTTCTGACCTGCCATCTGCAAGCGGAACATCTGGTTTGCACCATTGGTCTGGTCGGCATTAACGAGGGTCTCCAGAGTAGCATAAGCAGCCTCTTTGTCGCCAGCCTCGTTCTCGCCCTGTGCCTTAACGAGCAGGTAGTTGCTCAGCGCCTCTTTAGCTTTGGCAGCGGGCTCAACGAATTTGCTGTGACGGCTCTCCAGGGCGATGATGTCGGTATAAACCTTCACACCATTCTCCCAGTTCTGCGACTCGCAGTAGCTCATAGCCAGGTTGAGTGCCAGGTCGGTATCCTGGGGGTTAACTGCGTAACCTTTGGCAAACACCTCGGCAGCCTCGGCATATTGTTTGTTGTTGAATGCATTGGCACCCATCACTTTATAAACCTTCGAGATGGCAGCCTTTGCCTGACGCGAAGTCTTGGCATCGTTATACAGCAGGCCCAACTCGTCTGCTTTGTTCAGATTTGCCAAAGCAGCCTCGGTATCGGTATTAACCAAGCTCAAACCTACGCGGAAGTAGCAGGTGGGGATAAGTTTCTGTGCGCCCTCAAACACCTCGATTACATCGGCAGTAAGTGCCTCATCTGCAGCCTGTTCGAGCAGGGGCAGAGCCTCGGCATAGTTTTTAGCCTTAACCAAAGCTACAGCCTCGTTGTACTTCTTCTTAACATCATTTGCGGCATCCTGAGCAAAAGCATTAACGCTAACTACCAGAGCTGCAACAGCGATAAGGAGCGATTTAATCTTCATCTTTTTCAATCAGTTTTTATAGTTAATAAGTATTGTTTTCAAACCACAGGGGGCTCTAACCGACAAAATTAGTGTAAAACCTCCGAAATTACAAATTTAACGTCGTAGTTTTTTGAAAAATTGTTCCATCACCTCTCGGCACTCCTCTTCGAGCAGGCCGCTACGCACCTTTGTTTTGGGGTGCAAAATAGCCGTCGAGTAGGTCGAGTAGCCCCTCTTTGGGTCGGCTGTGCCATAGACCACCTCGCCAATCTGGCTCCACGCAAGTGCCCCAGCACACATAGCGCAAGGCTCGACCGTAACATATATGGTACACTCGGGCAGGTACTTAGAGCCCAGGGCGTTCATCGCGGCCGTAAGGGCCTGCATCTCGGCGTGGGCCGTAGCATCGCCCAGAGCCTCCACCCTATTGTGCCCCTTGCCCACAATGCGACCACCGCACACAACCACCGCTCCGATGGGTATTTCGCCCTCATCGGCAGCCGCACGGGCCTCGGCAAGGGCCGACTGCATAAAAAAATGTTCGATATTGTACTCTGCGTCCATCTTTTTTTATATCTTTGAAAGTTTTTTAGAACATTCTTATAAGACAAAGTTACAAAAAATATAGCAAATAATAAAACAAACCTTACAACCAGTATGTACAGAACACACACTTGTGGCGAGCTTCGCATCGACAACCTCTCGCAGGAGGTAACCCTCGCAGGATGGGTACAGAAGAGCCGCAACCTGGGCGCAATGACCTTTATCGACATTCGCGACCGCTATGGTATCACACAGTTGGTGGTAGACGACAACTCGCCTGCCGAGATTAAACCCATTGCCGACTCGCTCGGTCGTGAGTACGTAATTCAGGCTACCGGCAAGGTGGTCGAGCGTTCGAGCAAAAACCCCAAAATGGCAACCGGCGATATTGAGATTGCCGTGACCAATCTGCGAGTGCTCAACGCTGCCGAGACTCCCCCATTCACCATCGAGGACAATAGCGATGGTGGCGACGACCTGCGTATGCGCTACCGCTATCTCGACCTGCGTCGTAACCCCCTGAAAAACGCACTTATGCTGCGCCACCGTATGGCTCAGGTTACTCGCAATTTCCTTGATGGCGAGCACTTTATGGAGATTGAGACTCCCTATATGATTAACTCTACCCCCGAGGGCGCACGCGACTTTTTGGTACCCTCGAGGCTCAACCCGGGCAAGTTCTACGCTCTGCCCCAGTCGCCCCAGACCTTCAAGCAGTTGCTGATGGTGGCCGGCTACGACCGCTACTTCCAGATTGTACGCTGCTTCCGCGACGAGGACCTCAGGGCCGACCGTCAGCCCGAGTTTACACAGATCGACTGCGAGATGTCATTCGTCGAGCAGGAGGATGTGCTGAACATCTTTGAGCGCTTTGCCAAAACCTTGTTCAAGAAGGTGCTGGGCGTTGAGTTTGCCTACGACTTCCCCCGTATGTCGTGGCACGAGGCTATGGAGAAATATGGCTCCGACAAGCCCGACATCCGTTTCGGTATGCAGTTCAACGACATCACTGCCGACGTTAAGGGCAAAGATTTCGTGGTATTTGACTCGGCCGAGTACGTTGGCGCTATCGTAGCCGAGGGTTGCGCAGCCTACACCCGCAAGCAGATTGACCAGCTGACCGACTTTGTCAAACGTCCCCAGGTGGGTGCCAAAGGCCTCGTGTGGATTCGCATCGAGGAGGGCGGCATCAAGTCGAGCATCGACAAGTTCTACACCCCCGACGAGCTAAAGGCTCTGGCCGACAAGTGTGGTGCCAAAGCCGGCGACCTGATCCTCATCCTGGCAGGCGACCGCAAGCACACCCTCTCAGCACTGAACGTGTTGCGCTTGGAGATGGGCGACCGTCTGGGCCTGCGCGATCCCAAGAAGTTTGCCCCCCTGTGGGTTGTCGACTTCCCCCTGCTCGAGTGGGATGAGGAGACACAGCGTTTCTACGCTATGCACCACCCCTTCACCTCGCCCAAGCCCGAGGATGTGCAGTATATGGAGAGCGACCCAGGTCGCGTGAGGGCCAATGCCTACGACTTTGTCTGCAACGGCGTAGAGGTAGGTGGCGGCTCGGTGCGTATCTTCGACAGCCAGCTGCAGCAGCAGATGTTCCGCCTATTGGGCTTCATCCCCGAGCAGGCCGAGGCTCAGTTTGGCTTCTTGATGAACGCCTTTAAGTTTGGTGCACCTCCCCACGCAGGTATCGCCTTTGGCTTCGATAGGTTCTGCTCGCTGTTTGGTGGCTCGGACTCTATCCGCGACTACATTGCCTTCCCCAAGAACAACCAGGGCCGCGATGTGATGGTCGACTCGCCCACCACTATCGACCCCGCACAGCTTGTCGAGCTGGGCATCGAACTCAAACCCACCGAGGAAGCCTAATAGCCCCTCGGGTGTGGTCACTCCAATAGACCGAAAGACTCCGTTCACTTCCGAACGGAGTCTTTTTTTTAGTAATGGTATTAGGAGCTATAGGAGCTATATATAACTCTTATAATCATTAAAGCCTTTAACAACCTTAATGACCTCAAAGCCCCTAATGCTCCTTAACGGCTCACCCCCACCAGCACAAAAAATAGGTGCCCGTCCGCCAGGACAGACACCTATTTATTATATAGCCCCCTCTTGTGGGCGGCCGTTGCTTAGAACTTGTAGCAAACCGAAACCTCTGCGCGACCGGTAGGAATGAACTTCCAACCCATGCTCTCGGTATCACCAAGACCACCGCCGATACCAATGTTGGTGTCGATACCCCAGTAGGTATTCAGTTTGAAGTAGTAACCGTAGCTTACACCCAGAGCAGCAACTTTCACGTTGTCGTGAACGCTCTCAACGATGATAGGCAGACCACCACCTTTACCGTAGCGAGCAATCTGACCGAAAGCACCAAAGTGGTGACCATTGAAAGCTTTGCAGAGGTAGTAGCGGCCCTCAGCAACAGCGCTCCAACCGTTGAGGTAGAGACCGTTACCTACATTTTTCCAAGGCGAGAAGAGGGTTGCCATACCAGCCAACTCAACGGTCCACTGGGGAGCTACCGAGAACTCAGCTGCGAGCTGAACACTACCAGTACCCAGGGTCAAAGCATTCGATTTGAGGGTACAAACCTGAGCGTTAGAAATGGTTGCTACCGCGAAGAGCGAGAGAACCAAAGCGAAAAGTTTTTTCATAATTTTTAATAGCTATTAAATTAAACAAATATTATGTCACAATTAAGTCGTTGTACGACTTGGTAAAGGTACACATTTTTTCCTTACCAAAAACAAAGATACTACATTTTTTCAAATCTACACATCATTTTATTGAAAAAAACTTAAAAAGTAGGCAAAAAGTGACACAGCGAGTGGAAAAATGCACATTTGCCGATTGGATTGTAGATGCAAAAGGGGTGCTAAAAAATATGTAGAGCGAAAAAAAGTGCAAAAAAGTTTGCAGTGTTGGCAAAAGTGTGTATATTTGCGGTGCTTTTTAAGTCAAGCACGGAGAGATGGGTGAGTGGCTTAAACCAACAGTTTGCTAAACTGTCGTACGGGATTACTGTACCGGGGGTTCGAATCCCCCTTTCTCCGCAAAGAACAAACGAAACAAGAAGGTGTCGAGAATTCGACACCTTTTGTTTTTGTAGCCTGTGGTGCAAGTTTATTTGCAGACACAAGGCTATGAAAACAAAACGAGTTGATTTATCAACTTTTTGCGGAGTGCAGTTCTTTGCTTGGGCCCCTGCGGCAAGCAGTGGGGCGATCACGGAGCAAAGCGACGTAATCCCCATCCTACTCGGACACAAAAAAAAGCCACCCTCAATAGGGGTGGCTTTTTAATACTATCAGCAAGCAATCGTCGTCTACCTGCCCCTGTACATCTCCTCGTAGTACTTCTCGTACTCGCCCGAGGTGATGTTGTCCATCCACTCTTGGTTGTCGAGGTACCAGCGCACGGTCTTTTCGATACCCTCCTCGAACTGCAGCGATGGCTCCCACCCGAGTTCTTTTTGGAGTTTGGTCGAGTCGATAGCATACCTCGCATCGTGGCCCAGTCGGTCGGTAACATAAGTTATCAAGCCAAGCGAGTGGCCCTCGGGGTTGCCGAGGATGCGGTCGACGGTCTTAATCATAACCTTGATGAGGTCGATGTTTTTCCACTCGTTGAAGCCGCCAATGTTGTATGTTTCAGCCACCTTACCCTCGTGGAAGATAAGGTCAATTGCGCGGGCGTGATCCTCGACATAGAGCCAATCGCGCACATTCTCGCCCTTGCCATACACAGGCAGGGGTTTGCCCTTGCGGATGTTGTTGATAAACAGAGGAATCAGCTTCTCGGGGAACTGGTAGGGACCGTAGTTGTTCGAGCAGTTGGTAACAATCGTAGGCATACCATAGGTGTCGTGGTAGGCCCTAACGAAGTGGTCACTCGACGCCTTAGCTGCCGAATAGGGGCTGTGGGGGTTGTACTTGGTGGTCTCGTAGAAGAACTCGTCGCCATAGGCTTTGTGCCCCTCCGACGAAGCTACGGTCTTAAAGGGGGGCTCGATACCCTCGGGGTGGTTCATCTTCAAGGCGCCATAGACCTCATCAGTAGAGATGTGGTAGAAGCGCTTGCCCTCATAGCCCTCGGGAAGGCTCTCCCAGTAGAGTTTGGCAGCTTGCAGCAGACTCAGAGTGCCCATCACATTGGTCTTGGCGAAGGTGAAGGGGTCTTTGATGGAGCGGTCAACGTGGCTCTCGGCTGCGAGGTGGATGATGCCATCGATCTGCTCATCCTGCATCAGCTTGTAGAAGGCCTCGAAGTCGCAGATGTCCATCCTCACGAACTTGTAGTTGGGCTTCGACTCGACGTCTTTGAGGTTAGCCAAATTGCCTGCATAGGTCAGCAGGTCGAGGTTGATGATGTTGTACTCAGGATATTTGTTCACAAACAGCCTTACAACGTGCGAGCCAATAAATCCCGCACCACCGGTGATTACTATATTACGTTTAGCCATAATGGTTATTACTGATTTTTAAGGTTATTGATACACTGTTTGAGCGACTCGGTCCAATAGGGCACCTTCACGCCAAACATATCTTTGATTTTGGTTTTATCGAGTACCGAATAAGCAGGGCGCTTAACGGGGCTTGGGAACTCGTCGCTGTGGCAGGGTTGAACATCACACTCGGTAGTGCCGTTATACTCGGCAATCATCTTCGTAAAGTCGAACCACGAGCAGACACCCTCATTCGAGTAGTGGTAAATACCTGTCTGCGAGCCATCGAACTTTTCAATCACCACTGCAATAGCCTTTGCCAAGTCGAGGGCATAAGTGGGGGTACCCACCTGATCAAACACCACTTTGAGCTGTGGCTTGGTGGCTGTGAGGTTCATCATTGTCTTGCAGAAGTTCTTGCCAAACTCCGAATAGAGCCACGCAGTACGGATGATAACGTAGTAACAACCCGTAGCCACAATGCGCTGCTCGCCGTGCAGTTTGGTCTGGCCGTAAATGCCCGTAGGGGTACCCTGTTGGTCCTCCTTACAGGGAACATTATAGGGCTCTTTGCCAAACACGTAGTCGGTAGATATCTGTATCAGAAGTCCACCCACTGCCTTCATAGCCTTTGCCAAATTCTCGGGAGCCTCGGCATTCAACTTCTCGGCCAGAACCTCATTGCTTTCGGCCGCATCGACATTGGTATATGCAGCGCAGTTTACAATGGCATCGACACCTCGTTCCTCTACCATTCGGCATACGGCATCGAGGTCGGTGATATCGAGATATGTGGTCTCAACACCCTCAACCTGATTTACATCGGTGAAGATATAGTTGTCGCTGCTACCCTTAGCAACAATTCGCATTTCGTTGCCGAGCTGTCCATTGGCACCTGTTACAAGTATTGTTTTCATAAGTTACTCAAACTCGGGATAAAGATTTTCGTTATAGTCAAATGGCGAATCAAAGTCTTTCAAGCACAAGTGTTTGATATCCTTCTCCGAAAGAATAGCCTGCTCCATAGGTATCTGCCAATCAATGCCGAGTGACTCGTCCTTGATACTGATACCACCATCGGCTTGGGGAGCGTAGAAATTATCGCATTTGTACTGAAATACGGCAGTCTCGCTCAACACCGCAAAGCCATGAGCAAAGCCCCTTGGCACAAAGAACTGGCGGTGATTATCCTCCGACAACTCTACGGCAACGTGCTGACCATAAGTAGGTGAGCCTTTGCGAATATCTACCGCTACATCCAGCACCCTACCCTTTACGCAGCGCACCAACTTGCTCTGGGTATAAGGGGGCGTTTGGAAGTGCAGACCACGCATAACACCGTAGCTCGACATACTCTCATTGTCCTGCACGAAATTTATGGGGCGCACCTTCTCCTCGAACTCCCTCTGAGAGAAACTCTCAAAGAAATAGCCCCTGGCGTCTTTGAACACCTTGGGCTCGATGATTACGACACCATCAATAGCTGTTTTGATTACTTCCATTATTGCTTTCTATTTTAGTCAAGATTTGGGTTACCGGTCTCTTTCAGTTCATCAATAACTTTCAGCAGGTACTGACCATACTGGTTTTTGAGCATAGGCTGAGCAAGCTCTCTCATACGCTCCTCGGTTATCCAGCCCTGACGGTATGCAATACCCTCCAAACAAGCAACCTTCAAGCCCTGGCGTTTCTCCAACACCTCGATATAGGTTGAAGCCTCCGACAAAGAGTCGTGAGTACCTGTATCAAGCCAAGCAAAGCCTCTGCCCAAAGTCTGAACTTTCAACTCGCCATCGGCCAAGAACTGCTGGTTTACGGTGGTAATCTCATACTCACCACGAGCCGAAGGTTTGATACTCCTTGCAACCTCAACAACCTTGTTGGGATAGAAGTAAAGACCTACAACGGCATAGTTACTCTTTGGCTCAGCGGGTTTCTCCTCGATAGAGAGGCAATTGCCCTCTTTGTCAAACTCGGCCACGCCATAACGCTCGGGGTCGCTTACCCAATAGCCAAATACGGTAGCTTTTTTCTCCTCCTCGGCGGTACGAACGGCCTCTTTGAGCATACCGGTAAAGCCAGAACCGTGGAAGATGTTGTCGCCCAACACAAGGCAAGCACTATCATCACCGATAAAGTCGGCACCGATGGTAAAAGCCTGAGCCAAACCATCAGGCGATGGCTGCTCGGCATACTCGAAGTGAACGCCGTAGTCGCTACCGTCGCCAAGCAGACGCTTAAATCCCGGCAAATCATGTGGTGTAGAGATAATCAAAATATCCCTAATACCGGCCAACATCAATACCGATATGGGATAATAAACCATTGGTTTGTCATAAATAGGCATTAACTGCTTGCTAATACCCTTGGTAATAGGATACAAACGCGTACCACTACCACCAGCCAATACGATGCCTTTCATATTCTTATTAATCTAGTGTTTAATTGTTTTCGGTTTAAGCAAGTGCGAGTACGAAGACTGGATAAATGTCCACAGCACCGACTCATTATATATCAGTTTGTGTTTCCAACTATTGGCAAAATAGCGACGAGTCTTCCACCAAACTATTTTGAATAATCCACTGGCGGGTTTCTCCTCGTCAAACTCGGCGTAGAGAATATCATTCAAAATACGTTTCTCCAACTTTGCGTTGCGTTCGATATTAGGAACAAGTGTTGCATCCAACCCCAAATGGTCAATGCAAATTGCGCTAACAGCATCCGCAAAACGATTCATATTGAACTGTTTATATATTGCTTGAACGCGTTGCCAATCTATATTGTTACTCTCTGCCTCGACAAACTGTTTCCAATCGCACAGGTGGCGCACACTAACCCTTTCGGCCGCATAGTGCAAGGCCATATGGCGCATCAAAAACAGCGCATTGAACATTGGTGAAGGAAGCATAATCTCCTCTTCGCCAATCTTGTGAACTTTGCCCCCTGCTTCGGCCTCAGATTTCAGTATTTTCTCGAAACGGGCATTTGAATTATGGGCCGAGGTGTTCACAAAATCGTAGTGATTTTCAACCAAAACTCCCTTATACACACAAGTCGTGTGGTGGTGAACATCTACATCGATTTCAACGCCAAGTTGTTCGCTGAGCACCTTGTCCGCCTCCTCCAACTTGCCAAAATTGTAGGTATCCACATCACTGAATGTCCGGTGATTGGGCTGGGGGTAGTATAAACTCACTCCATAGCCTTTGAGCACCATCAAAGGGATGTTGTGTAAGGCAAAAAGATTTGCCAACTCCTTTATTACCTCAACACGAACGCCATACTTATCTTCGGCCACGAGAGTAAGTCCTGCAATCTTTGCAAACATATTTGCAGGCAACTCCTTGCGCAATCCCGCCAATCCGTCGCACACCAAAGGTATCACGTTGTGTTGCTGTGCCAAACGTATCAACTCGCCCCACTCGGCGGTTGACAAGTTCTTTACCAACTCAACATCAATAGTTTCGCCATTTAGAGCACTCCTAAGTGTGGCAAACAACAAATTGCAAACATTATTCATTGATTGTCATCATATCCTCGGGGCCAAGAGGAGCATAAGGTCCATCTTTGACCTCAAAAATAACAGTATCCCTCTCCAATACTTCCAGCGTATGCCATTGTCCACAAGGGATGTGAACACCATAATTACCCTCTTGGGGATTCAAAGCAAAGCGTTCAATCTCCACTCCCTTATCATCATAAAACATCACATCAATACGGCCACGTAGCAAAATATACGTTTCGGCAGTATTGCGATGACGATGAACAGGCAGGACTGTACCGGGCTCCAAAGCGTTGAAAAGCCTTTGGGCCTTGGAGTCCATAGCCTCGTGAAGGTTATAGTTCATCCTCAGGCGCTCGCTCGCCTTAGCACGGGCACTTACCTCATCGAGCAGTTTTTTATCAAGAAGCATTTTACCTTACAATAGCTGCCTTAATCTGTTCTACAATGTAGCGAATATCGTCGTCGGTTACACAAGGACCACTGGGCAAGCACAAGCCTACTTTGAACAAGGCCTCACTCACGCCATTAACATAGGCAGGTGCATCTTTATACACAGGCTGTTTGTGCATAGGCTTCCACAATGGACGCGACTCGATACCCGCTGCGTCCAGAGCCATACGCATAGCCTCAATATTGCGGTTAGGCTCGCAATCGGTGTGCAACGACTCGGCTGCGTGGGTAACCCCCGCAGCTCCGCCAACAGCACCACTAACAGCAGCCTCATAAGCCATATCCTCACCTTTTACCCTCAACTCGGGCGAGAGGGTAATAGTGTTAAGCCAGAAGTTACTATCGTAGCGCTCCGATGGGTTGTCGTGCAAAGTAATACCCTCAACATCGGCCAACAACTCCTTATAAAGTTCGTAAGTATGTTTGTGGTGGTTGATATGCTCATCCAAAACAGTCATCTGGCCACGACCAATACCTGCACAGATGTTTGACATACGATAGTTGTAGCCAATACGCTCGTGCTGATAATACGGATAGTTCTCGCGAGCCTGAGTTGCATAGAACATGATCTCCTTCTTGGCATCGGCATCGGCACAAATAAGTGCACCGCCACCACTAGTGGTAATCATTTTATTACCATTGAATGACAGCACGCCATACTCGCCAAAGGTGCCGCACACCTGACCATCAAACCTCGAGCCCAATCCCTCAGCTGCATCCTCAATGACAGGAATATCGTACTTGGCGGCAACAGCCATAATCTCGTCGATCTTGGCAGGCATACCATAGAGGTAAACAGGTACAATGGCCTTTGGTTTTTTGCCTGTCTTGGCGATACGGTCTTTGATAGCCTCTTCGAGCAGTACGGGATCCATATTCCAAGTATCATTCTCCGAATCGACAAACACGGGTGTAGCTCCAAGGTAGGTGATGGGGTGCGACGATGCGCAGAAGGTAAAACTCTGTACCAGTACCTCATCACCGGGGCCCACACCGCAAGCTAACAGAGCCAAATGGACAGCTGCGGTACCGGCCGAGAGTGCAACAATTTCTTTGTTTTCACCCACATATTCTTTGAGGTCCTGCTCAAAGCCATTAACATTAGGACCAAGAGGCACTACCCAATTGGTATCAAATGCCTCCTGTATAAATTTCTGCTCATTGCCGCTCATATGAGCCAAGCAAAGATAAATTCGTTGCTTCATATGCAAATATCTTTAAACAAATACTTTTTTAATAAACTCCATTTTTAAGATAATTAAATACATCCTCCTTGTCGAATCCATTAAGGTTTCTACCTCTATTGCGTATATCATCATTATAGATGGAGTTGTACATATCTATTATCTCTGTGATGCAAGTACAATCAATATCCAACATTTTAGCCAATGCCTCTATGGGTACAAGGCCGGTAGGAATATCCTCCTCTACATATCGACGTTGAGGTACAGAGTTACTTTGGTATGTTGGCGTACGACCTATCGCAGATGATAGAGTTTCACCCTCCTCCCTAACAACACCATAAGTTATATCTAGCCAATGCTGAGCCGACAATACAGAATTATTAAGGTACTCTGTAAACTTCTTACGAATAGTTCTAAGAATATCAATATCATCCTCGTGTTCAGATTCAAGAGCCCTCAAACCATTAGTCAATTTTCTCCAAATATCCTCACGAGGGTTGCTTCTTAGGCCAAAAACACTCATCCCCAATTTATCTGCAATCTGTAGCCTAACCTGATCTATTTGCTCCAACACCTCACCAACTTCGGGACGTTGTGCAATACCCTCCATATAGAAAGAAAAAACACGATTCTCTTTTTCGGCATTTTCAATTGCGGAGAGATTTAAAAGATAGGTGGCACAATGGAATACCGAACCAATGTTGTTGAGTGAAGTAAGTGCAGGAGTGTGGGTCACGGCTGCTTGGGGGAACAATGTTTTCACCATACGAACTTGTTCCTGAGTAAACGTACCCTCCAAAGAAATCACCCAAGTACGCTTACGACGTTTTATGATGGATGTATTCAATGTTGGGCGTTTGCACGAGTAGGGACAAGTGGAAAAACATACTATTGGATAGTGGTCGCCGAGGTGTTGCCACAAATATGGCGATGCAATAGTTCGTGAAGGCGAGAGAACAATAGGAATACGTTTGTTCCTCATTGCAGGAACCGAAACCATATCCAACACTGCTCCTTCTTGGTATATTGAAGGAAGGGCAATGATTATAATATCGGACTCATTTACGAGTTTTTCGATGTTATTGGTGACAACATTTTCTCCCAAAGGCACAAATTTAGACTCTTCGTGGTTTGAGTTTTGTGGCCTTTCCAAGTTGACGCCACCTGCTGTTTGGATCGCATCCACAACTGCTTTTCCGTGCTCGGAACCTCGGGCATATCCAATAACTTTATGCCCTTTGTTTGCATAGTCCGCAAAGAATGCTATACCACTTTGCGAACTCAATCCGTAAATCCCAATAGTCATACTTTAATGCTTCTTATTTAGACCAAATTTCTTTCCTATTTTTAATACTTTCTGACCGAATGTCATTGTATCGGTAAAAATAAAGACACCTATAGGACGGACATACTTAAAAAATAGCCAGTATAACTTCCATACTTGATGCTTTGTGAATACAATATTAAACAATTTAGAGGCTTTACCTTTGCGATGTTTTGAGAATGTAATGGTACCATCTTTTTTAATACCTGTCTTATAAATATCAATAGATAGTTGGTTATCGTTGATAGAGATAATAGGAATTAATGATTTACACATCCAAAACATCTTTGCATTTTTATTGGGTGTTTTGTACTCAATTCTTGAGAAACAAAAATTACCTAAACCATAGAATATGTATTTACCTTTATATATTTCGTAGGGTTGTATCGCGTGACTATGTGTTCCTATTATGATATCTGCGCCATCGTCAATTAGCCTATGTGCTAATGTTGGCTGATAAAAGTCGGGAAACTTTCCACCCTCTGTGCGTCCTCCCCAATGCAATAGAACGATAATAGTCTTATGTATCTGCTTGTATTGTTGAATCTCTTGTTTAACCTTTGAGTAGTCAAAAACATTTGCATAAACTCCTGCATCTTCGGGAATACCAGGATTTGTGTCTGGATGAACATAATTAAGTATACAAACAGAGGAATTGTTGTCTGTAATTATTAGAGGTTCTGATGCTTTGTCTGGATGTGTTGACGCTCCAATGTGTTTGATGTTGTTTTTGTCGAGGAATGCAATTGTATTTACGAATCCATCAAGCAGAGTGTCGTATATATGATTGTGAGCTAACTCTACTACATTTATTCCTATGTGGTTTAAGAAATCAAGTGTTGTGGCCTTGGTTTTAACTCTTGTGTATTTGTTGAAGTTTTCCCCACTTCCTTCACACATAGATTCCAAGTTACCAATGATATAATCATTACTTTTAAGTAAATTTCCGATATCGTCAAAAGGTCTAGCCCCAGAATCATATAATTGATTGTATATATCATTGAATGATACATCACCTAATATTGCTATTTTCATTGTTAGTGTTGAAAATGTTTGCCGAATCCTTTGTTCTGATTCATCGATGAGATATATGTCATTTGATCATCTGTCAATACGAAATCAAAAATCTCCAAATTTTCTTTAATTCTACTGGGGTTACTTGACCTCGCAATGGTAACAATATCTTGCTGAACAAGCCAGCGCAGAACCACCTGTCCGACGCTTTTGTTGTATGATTGAGCAATCTCAATAAGTCGGGCATTGTTCATAATATCTGGAATGATATTACCTCTACCAAATGGCGAGTATGCTTCAACTGAAATACTCCTATCTTTGCAATAACGGATAATATCCTCCATTGTATTATAAGGGTGGACTTCTATTTGGTTTATCATAGGGAATACACCTGTCTCCTTATATAACGCATCCAATTGTTTTGTGTCAAAGTTTGATACTCCTATGGCTTTGACTCGCCCAGCTTCATATAAAGATATGAGTTCTTTATATGCTTTGGAACTTCTATTAAATGGTGAGTGAAGTAGGAAAATATCAAGCGAATCAACACCAAGTAGTTTGCAAGAGTTTTTATATGCTTTTGCTACTGATTGCTTGTCAAGATGTAAGTATCTTCGTCTACCCAAGTATTGATTGCTACATATCTTGGACGTTATCAATGCTTTCCCCCTATCTAAAAAGCCATTTCTAATGGCAACTCCAATATCCCCTTCGTTATTGTACATATGAGCAGTGTCGTACAATTCATAACCAGCATCATTCGCCAATTTTAGCACATCGACAAGTTGCTCCCCAACTAGAGGGAATGTTCCCATTCCAATCATTGGAATCTTAACACCATTGGATAATGTCCTATATTCCATACACGCCCTATTATAGATAAGACTTCAACATCTTGTATTTAGGAATTCCGTCGCAAATTTGAGTGCATTGACCGGGGCAGAAGTTACCCTCAATAAGCTCAAAGCCATTGGGAGTAATTGCCACATCCCAACCCACATAGCGAGCCTCGGGCATAACCTTTACAACCTCTTTTATGTATGCTTCCAAGTTCTCGATAGTAGGAACTTTATATCCAATAAATTTGATGCCCGTCTCGGGGTGATGACTCAACCAATAACCTTTGGGGTTGTAACCATCCTTATCAACCACACCAGTATTCATATCAATATGGCACATGACACCGCCACTATGACAATTACTCACAATTAATTTCTTGGTGCCAATCATAAGAAGAACATTCAGCAAATGGAATTCACCCTTTGAATCTAAGCATGTTTCTACACGAAGAGTTTGTAACGAAGAAGGGTTGAGCTTGGCAACATCTGGATGATTTACAATCTTCTCTTCTATCATATAATGATTGCCTTTCTTAATATCTTCCAAAATAGAGTTCATTGAGTTTACATCAACAACTCCAACACCAATACCCCAAGTAGAGTTTGTGGGTTTTACAACGACTTCTTTGTGGGCTTCGATAAACTCTTTCACCTGCTCGATGGTAGCATCTTCCGAATATATCCAATCACGGGTTACAAACTTAGAATATTTTTTACTAAACAAATTTTTATTTGCCAGCACCTCTCTTGCTTCATTGGTGTAGAACCCTTGATAGAAAAGGCGTTTGTTGCCAGCAGTTACATATTCGGCCCTCTCTTTGGCACTCTTCTCAAAGAATTTCAGCGATATATAGTCATCTGCAAGTGCGCCATACTTGGCAACACACCACCACATATCAAAATAACTTATAATTTTTCTACGATTAATAGGGGGGGGTAATAGCGGTAGGGCCTCACAAATGGCTTTGTGTTCTTGAATAATTCGTTTAAAAATTCTCATAGCATTAAATTATTTAAGATTATACAATCTCTCTTTTTCAGAAATGATATTCTTTGAAATATAGTCATCCACGAGATTAACCATACCATACTTGGTAGGCGATGTGATAAAATCGCCCTTATACTTGTGGTTAATCACACCGGGAGAACTAACAATTTTGCTTTCTATGGCTGTGGATAGCACATTTGCATCGCCAAGATATGGTGCCAACTGCTCTATGGGCACAAGACCTGGATAGTTGGAGTTTAACTTCGCGATTTCATTAAGAAGATATGTACACTCCTTTATCAAATAATCACGACGTTCAAGTACGATAGGATTATTCATCTCATTCATAATATCGTGTTGATGCTGTTTGAAGATGCGAACAGCCCTACGAACAAGTTTAGAACTATCAATAATATCCTCAGGTGTTGCCGCATGATTTGCCTCACAATAGCTCACAACGTGCAATATGTTGGGGTTCATCATCATCTGCAACAATGTTGAACGTCCTAATTGCCATTTGGCTTTTTTCATATCAGGACTCAGTGATTCAATACCCGTACGAGCCTCAACGATAATATTGGCGGGATTGCTTCTACCCATCGAAATACGACTTGCCATCTGTAAACCAGCAGACATTTTTGCCAAGTCAGCATAATCTCCTGTCTCCTTGGGCTTATTGAACTGCATTTGCAAAACCATATTATTCACACCACACATTGTCATTACAGCACTTATGAGTGAATAACTTGCAACAATCAGAGTATCGTGAGCCAAACGGGAACTCCACTGGTTAGGATCATTCATCTCAACGGGAATGCCCAAAGAGGCAAGTTCTCGAACTGCATCGAAATGCTCGTATATAGACTCACGTACCGTATAGGGACCTCGACCATCTAATTCATTGAACCAAAACAAAGGAATTGCTTGGTGGGCACCCCTGAGCATACCCACATCCAAACAGTCATGAATAAAGGGTACAATATCTACGACGTGACAATATGGTTTCATCGCAGGGAAGTTGCCACATTGAGATGCCAAATAAAGAAGTCGCAAATCTTCTTTTGTCTTGTAAGGCACTCCACCATCGTTTTTACGTCCTTCAAACAATTCTGGATGCCCATAATACCTCTGGGACAAATCAGAAGAACCCAAAGAAATCTCATCTAGTACACGAGCCTCTGACAACATCCTAATACCTTCAATTGTAGGCTCTATACTATTTGATGGAATGCCAAAGTGGCTTCGCAGCAATGGAATATCTGACTCTTTTATACGCGTTGTAAAATCCTGCATCGCCTTGACAGATGGTATTCGTAAAGGCTCCTCATTCTTATAGTCATCCAAGCGTACAACCTCATCTGCCAATTGATCCAGCAACTCAATACCTTTGGGTGCAATTTCATCACGCAGATTATTAATAATCTCATCTGAATTCGGTGCCTCAAAGAATTCAAGGGTTTCTGCCAAACGGTCCATAACTTCAGGATATGGTTCACACAGCTCTACCTTGAATGGTAAGGAAGATAAATTTTCCCTGACCATAGCAATTGTTTCAGGGAGTCCAGCAAATGATATTTTCACATCATCTTCTGGTTTCAACAATCCCGTTTCTACGAATCTTCCCAGAACCTTTACAAGTTGTTCGTAACCGATTTTAGGGGTTAAACGATAACTTATGCCAATGTATTTAGGCTGGTGTTCCTTGATTGCCTCAAAGAAAGCATCGCAGTTTTCAGATGGTTTCAGTACTATGGAATCAATGCCTGCCAACTTTGCGATCTTAGCGGCATTATGCATTCCTTCGGTATGTGGATCGTTGGCAAGCGATGATGCCACAAAAAAATTGTTATTCATACATTCTTCGGTATAAAATATCAGTACCATCACTATCAAGAACCTTGATAGTGTTTATGGCTGTTTGGATTTTACTTGTCAATTCATCATACGATGATGCTTTAATCAGTACGGAGCCTATACGATTGCTACTACCTTGTGGAGCCAATACTTTGCAACCACTTGAAACAGTTTGAGTATAACTATCAATAATACCTTCTTTGATAAGTTGCTCTAAACCCCAAATTCGATCAAAAACACCCCCTATTGTATACAGGTGACATCTTGACACTACAGCTTTACTTGGTTTGAACGAAATATCCGAAGTCTTACCCACCATAGCATCAATATTAGCATTTAGAATATTGAATCCAGTATATTCCTTAATTGTCTGATATTTAGCACCTCCTCCGATGCGAGCAGAAAACTCTATCACAGAGACTTCCTCACCATTGACAATCATCTGTATAAGAAGAGGGGAGAAAGACAATTTATAGGCTCGTGCAATTTTATTTGCTATCTCATCTATTTTGTCAAGAACAGTCTTACCCAATTGGGCCGGGATTACACTTTGATAAATCACCATTGTTGAATCATTGACCTGATGTTTATTCAGTTGGCTTGTCATAAGAACCGAAGCCTTACCATTGTTGACAAAAGCATCAACACTAATCTCTATACCCTCTTTAAACTCCTCGATAATAGCCGTTCTACTACGACTTAACTCAATGGCCTGCTGAGTGTACATACGCAAATCATCTATATCTACGACTTTACGAACACCTTTTGAGCCATTGCAATCTGCAGGCTTAATAATGAGTGGAAACGACAGCGAAGAAACCATATCCTCGTTGAGTTGACGATTAACAACGAAATACTTTGCTGTCGGAATACCATTATTAATCATTATATCTTTCATAAACTGCTTATTAGTAAGACTCAACGCCTGTTCATATGTCAAATAACACGGCAAATTGAGTTGCTCTGCCACATACGCCATAATAGGCAATGGTTGGTCGCCACAAGTAATGATAATCATATCCGCATTTTCTTCCTTTGTGGCGCGCAAAACGGCATCTTGATCCATAGTGCTAATAACCAAATGTTTGTCCGCAAATGACTTCGCGACAGGATTTTCCGCGAAATCTATCAAAACAATCTCTACACCCTCGTATCTCTCTCGTAGAGCTTTAATTAAAGCAATTTGATCATTGCCTCCTGCTAAGACTATAATTTTTTTCATATTAATTTGTTCCATCAAATCCAGTAGCACCAATCTTATTATTACCAGTATTTATATCTGCACGTTTAAATACCTTGTAAATGGTAAGGAATAGAATTTTAACATCAAACCCCAAGGATACATGATCAACATAATGAACATCAAGTTCAAATTTACGTGTCCATGTAATATTGTTTCGACCATTAATCTGAGCCCAACCTGTAATTCCAGGGCGCACATCATGTCGGCGCGCCTGTTCGGGACTATACAATTGTAAATATCTAACAGGAAGTGGACGCGGCCCCACAAGAGCCATATCTCCTTTCAGAACATTAACTAATTGTGGCAACTCATCTATTGATGTAGACCTTATTATTTTGCCCACTTTTGTTATTCGCTGTTCGTTGGGTAACAATTTGCCATTCTCATCACGCTCATCAGTCATCGACTTAAACTTGATAACCTTGAAAATCTTGGCATTCTTACCCGGACGCTCCTGCAAAAAGAACGCACCAGCACCCTTATTTGCAAAGTGTAGCCAAATGGTTACAACAGTAAATAATGGACTCAGCACAATTAACGCAACGAGTGCAATCCAAAAGTCAAAAAATCTCTTAAAAAAGTGTTTGTACATAGCAATTTATTTCAAATCTTGTTTATGCTTTACAACAGCCTGATAGGTGTGCTCGGTAGTGTAGTTATTCAGGTAGAACTTATAACCATTCTCTCCCATTTGTTTTATATCTGCCGACAAAATCTTATCAACACACTCGACAAATTGGCTAACAGAGTTACTTGGACACCAAAATCCGTATCCATTTTCCTCAGCAATAGTGCCCATATCACAATTGGGGTCAGTTACTGCCAAAATTGGTTTCTTTTCCATCAAATATGGCAACAATCTACTAGGATAATTAGGAATGGTAAACCTATAATCAAGAAAGATAAGACCTATGTCACACGAACGAGCCAAATTATCGTAGTCCTCTTTGGGCAAAGTCTTAAATAATGAAACCGCCTTTGGAGACACCTCCGTCATCCACTTCTCAATTTTAGGATACTCAGTACCATTCCCGACGACCACAAAATGACAATCTTCTCTGCCCTTAACAGCGTTAAGGCATGCTATCAAGAATGGAATTCCTTGTGGACGCCCCATATTGCCACCATAAACGAAAATGGGTTTATTCATAGGCAAACCATATTTTGCTCTTATGGCATTGGAGGCTTTTTCTGAGAATTCACGCACAGGAGGCACATCATATGAGTTGGGGGCAACTTCAACTATTGCAGGATCTACCTCAGGATTATGCTCAATCACATACTTAACATTGGCAGGACTCATACATCCGATATGGTCAGATACTCTGTATAACGCTCTCTCTTTTCGACAGAAATGTCGATATAGCAATCCCTTCACTCCATTTTTGGAGAGCATACCAATATCCACCGCATTTTGAGGAAAAATATCCTTCAATAGCAGATATGTCATTGCGTTAGGATTACTGCGTTTAGCAGATTTGATTACTTTTGTAAAAGTGATTGGTGGTGTTGAATAGAGTATTATATCAAACTGAACATCCTTCCAATACTTCTTCAACGCAGATTTGAATTGCCACTCCATTAACACCTGTCCAATTCCCTTTTCTATAACATTAGTCTTTGTCAAATTGAGTGTTTTCACTCCGAGTAAATGCACTCCATTTGAAACGGACAATTCTGTCTTGTGGTTATTACGTCTTTCGTAAGGGAAAATCACATATACACGATGACCTTCATCACGAAACTTACGCACTAAATCCGTATAAATACCACTGGTTTCTATATTACGAAGACCAGATGACATCGTTAAGAAAAGAATGTTCATAGCGCTAATCTACTCTCTTGAATTAGAAAATACTACTTTTTTAAGAGACTCTAAATATCCAGACCCATATCTAAGGTCTGGTTCCATATAATTCCCCTCTCCCCACTCGTTCCATGCATTGATTATGATAATCTTGTGTTCAGATTTCTTATGTTTAACAATCTCAATAGTGTCTCTCATATAAGACTCAAAAAGAGTGGGAGTTGAACCTGTTAGGATAACAGCATTTTTTCCTGCGCGAGGGGTTCTATCCAGTTGGGGATAAACAACAGGGTAAATATTCTCACGAGATTCATATTCATTATGTACTGATTTTATAAATCTACCATAATCATACCTTTCGGGGCCAAGTTTTAAAATGCGAGTTTTGAACTTTTGCCAATAAGTAGATATTTTCCCCCTACTATGAACCTGTCCATAAAATAGATTACTTAATACAACGGCATCAACACCACAGGCAATAATATCATCTTTTTTTTGTTCTGCGACATGTCCCATTACATTACCTACAAAATGAATCCCATCTAACCCATTTTGACGTGCTAATTTCTGCCAACAATCAATAAATTCTTTTATATTGGGAATACTTAAAGTGTCGTAAATCAAGAAAAATGGCTTACCATCCACCTTAATATATCTAGGGTCTAAAAATGCAGGTAATACATCATAAAAATGGTCTGCGTACTCATTTGGATTATATGTTTGCTGAACCACATACCCATGGGTGTTTCCATTGTTTTTTGCGGTCCAAGTTTTTTTGCTCCAAGAATGATTTGCCCAACCTAAACAGAAAGGGAAATTTGGAGACCCTGTCGCCAATACCTCATTGAATGGTCTTTCTAATAATTGCTGCCCTTTCCCAAACCAATAGTGCCAATACATAAAACCCTCAACACCTGCTGCTTTGGCCATTTCTGCTTGCGCCTCACGAGTTTCAGGAAGCCTCAAATCATAGAAGCCCAAATCTGCTGGGATGCGAGGTTGATAATGACCTCTAAACAAGGGTTTTGCAGATGCGACATTGGTCCATTCTGTAAATCCTTTTCCCCACCATTCATCGTTTAGTGGTATCGGGTGATACTGCGGCAAATACATCGCAATAACCCTTGCATTTTTCCCTTTCATAATATATATGGATTACTGTTTTTTATTTTGGATATTTAATTTAATATAATCAAGAATATTTTTGGCTCGATTGGATATCGTTAATTCAGAAGCTGTTTGTAAAGCCCCATTAGATAGAGTTAAACGCAAGTTTTTATCATTATATAATAATTCTATAGCATTAGCAATCTGGTCAATATCTAATGGATTGATCATAACAGAGTTGCTCTCATTTAACACATCCCAATTGAACTCCATATTTGAAGAAATGATTGGCAATCCACAAGCCATAGCCTCAACAATTGCATTACTGCACCCCTCATTAATAGTGGGTAAAACAAATACATCAGCACAAGATAACATCTCGGGCAATATGTCATGATTAACCGTGCCTGAAAATATTGTGTGTTGATATATTGGTTTCTCCCCACCTTTGCCCATAAACATAGCTTTCATCCGAGAATTATTTATTTGCCTTAATGCTGCACATAAACGATTTACACCTTTACGAGAGTTCCATTGACCCACAAATGCAATGATAAAATCATCCTTAGCAAATCCATATTTATCACGCATTTTTTCTCGATTGCGCGGATAAAACAA
This sequence comes from Rikenellaceae bacterium, assembly GCA_015059945.1. Lineage (GTDB taxonomy): Bacteria > Bacteroidota > Bacteroidia > Bacteroidales > Rikenellaceae > Tidjanibacter. Next base: position 166,957 of record SUZJ01000005.1, on the reverse strand, counting down.
GTTTGGATTAATCGCATTGGGAAACACGCGACATTTATCTTCTGTTACAAATCCAGCCTCAATACTTTCCCTTTTGCTTTTTGTTGCCACACATATGCAACCTTGTATCCTTTGTCGTACATTTTTGATCGCTTCTGGTGTCATTTTACAATGTGTTTTTAGTTCACCTTCACCAGCGACTGCGAACACTGGGATATTGCGCTTATGGGCAAAATCCATTGCAGCAATTGCTTGCGCCCAAAAATGTCCATAGATAACATCTATTGGTTTCGTTATCTTACACAACACTCTATTAACAGCCTTGTTGAATGAATTGCGAAATAATCGCAACTTGCCCATACGCATACCTAAAGATACCCAAAATGGACGATACAAAGAAATAGTGTTTCCTCCTTCTGTAATGATGGTGGACTTAAATCTAACAATAGGTATCCTTCTTACTACACATTTGGTAATTGATTGTGGAGCAATAATTGTAATATCATGCCCTTCATCAGCAAAAGCCCGACATAGCTGATCTACGAACACAAAATCAATTGTTTTGGTGGTTGGATACGAGTGAGAAATAACTACAATATGCATCTTATTTTATAAAAAATTTAAAAATATCTATTGCAAACGATGCTAAAACAATCTTTATCCTTTTGACAATAGAAAATTCAGGCATTCCTATAATAATTTTATAGCAATGTGCCTTACTTTTTGTCTCATTTATTAAAGACACTTTAGAAAGAAATGCTTTTATACTTTCATTTTGAACATAGTTTTTGTGTATTTTATAAATAATATCGGTATTTGCAATTTGTTCATCACTTAGAAATCCTCTAAATCTTCCTTGTACTAAGATGTGTTCTTTGAAAGATAACTTTTTGGCATTAATTCGAGCAACAACATTATTTTGGTGGTGTCTATATAGCATTAATCTTTCGCCTAAATTATACTTAATCCCCCTCATAGCTGCAACTCTTGCGATATAGGCATCAAACATAACACTATCACCAACTTTATTGTGTGTATTCAATATGATATCTTTCAAGATAGTGTTAAACATAAAAGAACATCCTTGCGATGTTCTGTTATTGATATATGTTTCTACATAATGTTCTGAATCTTTAATTTTTGTTATTTTTTTTGTATTGTTCAAATTTTCATCAACATCAATACACCTCGAAGAAACGAGAACAGGATAGTCACCATCTATTTCACATATTTTATCAAATGTAACTTTTACTTTATGTGGAAGCCAAAAATCATCCTGATCACACAATGCAATATAATCACCAGAGCACAAAGATATCGCTTTATAGAAGTTATTATTAACTCCTAACTTGGGATTATTCACAAAATACTTTAAACCCTTTGTTGCTTTGTATTCTTCCAATATTGATAATGTGTTATCCGTAGATCCATCATCACATACAATTACTTCATCAGGAACACGAGTTTGACCATATATACTATCTAATTGTTCTCGCAAAAATCGCCCCCCATTATAGGTTGTCATCGCGATTGAAATAGTTCTATGCATTTTGTTTTTATTGTATTTAAAATATTAACCAAAACACTATTCTTGAATAACACATATTCTACACAACAATATAGAAATACCACAATAATACTACCCAAAAGTAATGCAACAAAATCACTTGTTATTGTTATCTTGATATAAATAGCAAAAAAGAATAGTACAATACAAGTAATTATTCTTCCAACAAAAGCTTTCCATCTAAAATCAAAAGCAACCTTTCTCCTAACAAATACAATAGCTGAAATCATTACTGCGACCTCACATATTACCCATACAATTGAAGATCCGATACTTTTGTATTGTGGCACTAACGCAATATTGAAAATCACAGACAAGGTAGCGCCTATGATAGAATTTATTAAGATAGCCTTGTCTTGTTTCAAAGGGGTTAATATTTGTACAATAAGAATTTGTTCTATTCCTATAATCAACAATAGGGGAGATATTATTCTCATTGGCGTGATGGCACCTTCATAATTGCCTCCTGCAATAATATTAATAATTGTAGGAGCAAATACTTCACATATGACAATCAATGGTAAAACAAATACAAATAATGCTTCTTGAGACTTTGACAAATAAGACTTGAATACCGAGATATTTCCTTCAGATATAATAGAACTCATTCGGGGAAGCATAACACTAGTGAATGCGGTAAATAATGACAATATTATGGTAAATAATTTTGTTGCTGTGGTATAATAGCCAACTTCAATATCATTAGAGACAAATCCCAAAAATGTGACATTGAACGAAATATACATTGATGTTAAAAACTGATAAGCACCAAGTGTAATAAACGATTTTAAGTGTGAGCTTTGTATTTTAATATACTTCCAATTGAAAGAAACAAGTTTCCGACAATGGAACATATTTATAAATGCATTGGCAACAACCATGCCTGTTGTGAGAGCAAAATAAATAGGATAATCTGCCGGGTTCTTTATAAATAAAAAAACGGATACCACATATAAAATCCTTATTATTAGAGAACGTATTGTTATGTACCTAAAATCTTCAACACCCTTATATAGCCACTCAATTAATAGTGTATTACAAATGATTTTAGCAACTCCAATCCATAGCATATTTTGGTATGCGTGTAATTTTGGCACGAATAACATACATGCGATGAGAATTATGCAAGCAAGAATTGTCGTAAGCAAATTAAGAGTTAATAGGTTAAAAAATACCTTGGAACGTTCAATAGGCTTATTCTTATTTTTTGATATTTCGCGTATACCAATTGTGGAGATACCCATCATTGAGAACATAGTAAAATAATGAATAATGCTATCAACGAAATTACAAATTCCAACACCTTCAACCCCCAATACACGAGAAATATAGGGGAATGTTATTAGAGGGAAAATGTAAGTGGTTAAGGTTAGAATTCCACTAAATAATATGTTTGTTTTAACATTCATTTTATTGAATATATGCGGTCAAATTTAAATACAAAGTATATGAATACAAATGCTAAAATAACTAAGTTATTACCGTATGAATAGTCAAATAAGTACATTCCTCCTTGCATACAGATAATCATTGAAAAGTATATTAAGATGACTTGATGAAATTGAATCACCCCACTTTTCGTTGCCTTAGTTTTATTTCTGATAAATAGAGAGAATAAAATAAAAATAATAGGAGCTACGACCGGTCCGAAATCAAGAACAAAGTCACCAACAAAAGTTGAAAAGACACTATCATCAATTTTTAAATTAGAATATCTGACCCTTGTTTCCACAACATTACGAGGAATGTCACTATACCCTAACATTTGTTTAAAAAGATTACATGTACGATTAGCCTCTCTAGTTCCACCTGCATCTAATATTGATGTATTAAAGTTAATATTAGCCTGACCAATATATGATAACATAGATCCTTGAGTACCGATATTTCTATCTCCAAATCTACTTATTGTAAGTGATATGAATAGTATAATAACAAATGAAAATACAACAGTACCTACTACTTTTACAATCTGTTTCACTTTTGATCCTAATAGTGGTTTCATTAAGAAGAAAGCAATAATTATATTAAAAGTCTTCATAAGTACACCCGTTCTAAGTCCTTGAGATAAAGGATCTAGCAATGAACATATTATTAAGATAGTATAACCGACAATAATAACTCGTTTCCTCTTTGACAATGTTAGATAGTAAAAATAAAATAGTATTGCAACATCAATGAATAGATTATATATTATTGCAAATATATTCGAAATACCCCCTCCTACATTTGCAATTATCTTATCGTGAGTTGCATAGTATAAACTTTCTCCTCCCGAAGGATCCATCAATAACAACACAATACCTTGTTGAATATTGTCAATAATGTCTGGAATCCTAATAATTGAACAAAAGATAAATATATAAGAGAATACATCCAAAATTAATAAATTTGGAGGTCGAATAGAGATGGTTTCTTCTTTAAATTTCATTGCTGGAGCAATAGCAACAAGTAACATTGCTCCTAGGTATACAAATGGAAATAAATGTAGTCGTTCTCTGCCAATGCCAAGATACTCATCATTATACATAATATACGAACATATCGCATATATTAGATATGAGAGAATAATGACACTTGCAGTTCCAAAATAACGCCTTCTTTTCTGATATATTATAAATACGATGAGCCAAAATAGTATATACACAGTTAGGTATACATTGCTCATATCATCCATCATATTGTACGACTACTTATGAATTTAGTTAAAGTTACCTTGTGGAAATGAGATGATGTTATATGATTAGATTTTACTTCCTCCAAACCATTTTGTTGACAACGCCGGTGTAGGACTGGATGAGTTTTACAACCTTCGTCGAGACGTTTTCGTCTACATAGTTGGGTACAGGGATACCATTGTCCTCGTTGCGGACCATCTCCACCGCTGTATCCACTGCCTGCAACAGCGATTTCTCGTCGATACCAGCCAAAATGAAGCAGCCCTTATCCAATGCCTCCGGCCTCTCGGTAGAGGTGCGAATACATACTGCTGGGAAGGAGTGGCCCACACTCGTGAAGAACGAGCTCTCCTCGGGCAAAGTACCGCTATCACTAACAACCGCAAAGGCGTTCATCTGCAAGCAGTTGTAGTCGTGGAAGCCCAGAGGCTCGTGCTGAATCACGCGGGGGTCAAGTTGGAAACCGCTTGCAGTCAACCTATTACGACTCCTCGGGTGGCACGAATAGAGGATGGGCATATCGTACTTCTCGGCCATCTTATTGATAGCAGTAAAGAGCGAAGTAAAGTTCTTCTCCGTATCAATGTTCTCCTCCCTATGAGCCGACAGCAGGATGTAGCGGCCCTTCTCCAAACCGAGTCGCTGGTGGATGTCGCTGGCCTCAATGTCTGCCAAGTTTTCGTGGAGCACCTCTGCCATAGGCGAACCTGTAACATAGGTGCGCTCCTTTGCCACGCTCGATGCGTTCAGGTAACGGCGTGCGTGCTCCGAGTAGCAGAGGTTAACATCCGAGATGATGTCCACAATCCTACGGTTGGTCTCCTCGGGCAGGCACTCATCAAAGCAACGGTTGCCGGCCTCCATGTGGAAGATAGGAATATGCAACCTTTTGGCTCCGATTACCGACAAGCACGAGTTGGTATCACCCAGCACCAGCACTGCATCGGGTTTAATCTGCACCATCAACTTATATGAGGCATTGATAATATTGCCCATTGTAGAGCCCAAGTCGTCGCCCACAGCATCCATATACACCTCGGGATCTTTCAGTTTCAGATCTTTGAAAAACACACCATTGAGGTTGTAGTCGTAGTTCTGACCAGTGTGTGCCAGGATGCAATCGAAGTACTTGCGACACTTGTTGATGACGGCTGCAAGGCGGATAATCTCAGGCCTTGTGCCTACGATTATGAGAAGTTTAAGTTTGCCATTGTCAGCAAATTTCACGTCCGAATAGTCGAGTTTTATTTCCATATATTTTATTTAACTACTGGTTCAAAAAAAGTATCGGGTCTTTGGGGGTCAAAGCACTCGTTGCACCACATTACCGTTACCAAATCCTCTGTTTCTGAGAGGTTGATGATGTTGTGGGTATAGCCGGGCAACATCTGCACGGCCTCAATCTTCCGTCCGCTCACACGCCACTCCAACACCTCATCAGTCAGCACATTGCGCTGCTGAATAAGGCCCTCGCCAGCCACAACAATAAACTGCTCCCATTTGGTATTATGCCAGTGCTGACCTTTGGTAATACCGGGTTTGCTGATATTGATACTCACTTGGCCCACACCTACCGACTTAACCAGCTCGGTAAAGCTACCTCTATCATCAACATTCATCTTCAATGGGAACGCCACCTTCTCTTTGGGCAAATAAGACAGGTAGGTCGAGTAGAGTTTCTTGGCAAACGAGCCTGCGGGAATCTCTGGCATAACGAGCGAGGTGGGCTGGGCTTTGAACTGCTCCAACAGGTCTACAATCTCGCCCAGAGTGACCTTATGAGTCACTGGCACAGCACAATAGCGACCACTCTCGGTCAGCACTGTTTCAACTCCGTCGAACTCGCAGTGGTGCTCCTCGCCTTTCAGGGCAGCAATCATCTCATCCACAAGGTCATCGATATAGAGCAATTCCAGCTGGGTACTCCTATCATTAACCTGAATTGGCAGGTCGTTGGCAATGTTGTTGCAGAAGGTGGCGACGGCCGAATTATAGTTGGGTCTGCACCACTTGCCAAACAAATTGGGGAAGCGATACACAAGCACCTTTGCACCCGTCTCGGCGCCATACTCAAAGAAGAGCTCCTCGCCAGCAAGTTTGCTCTTGCCGTAGTCCGACTGACCATAGCGACCAATAAGAGTAGCCTGAATGGAGCTCGACAGCATCACAGGTGCTGCATTGCCATACTTTTTGAGCGTATCGAGCAGAGTGGAGGCAAAGCCAAAATTGCCCGCCATAAACTCGTCGTTGTTCTGGGGGCGGTTTACGCCTGCAAGGTTGAACACAAAGTCCGCCTCACGGCAGTAGCTGTCAAGCTGCTCGACTGTGGAGTCTATATCATATTCAAAGACCTCATCCACAACCACATCGCCATAAAACTTTGCCTTGCCCAACCTTATATTATTGAGTTGCACCACGAGGTTTTTACCCACAAAACCTTTGGCACCGGTTACTAAAATCTTCATGGTTAGAATGTTTTACTCCGAGCGAATTTCCCTTGCCTTGCTACGGGGCTGCAAACCGAGGTCCTCGCGAATGAAACGAAGTTTGAGCAACAACTCCTTCATACCCTCAACATCCAAGCGGCGGGTGTTGTGCGAGTGGTAGTCCTCAATGGTAGATACCTCCTCGTTGCCGTTGGTGAAGAATTTGTCGTAGTTCAAGTCGCGAGTATCGCAGGGGATACGATAGTAGCCACCCATATCAATAGCCTTTGCCATCTCCTCGCGAGTAACCAAAGTCTCGTACAATTTCTCACCGTGACGAGTACCAATAACCCTAACCTCGGTCTCGCCATAAGCAGGATTAACCTTGGCATAGGTCTGTTTGAGGGCCTCGGCAAGTACATCGAGAGTGGCTGCGGGAGCCTTCTGTACGAAGAGGTCGCCATTCTCGCCGTGGGTGAATGCGTAAATAACCAAGTCCACAGCATCATCCAGCGTCATCATAAAGCGAGTCATATTGGGATCGGTGATGGTGATGGGCTTGCCCTGCTCCATCTGCTCAACCCACAAGGGAATAACAGAACCACGCGAAGCCATCACATTACCATAGCGGGTGCAGCAAATTGTGGTTGCGGCGTTCTGGCCGAGCTCGCGACCTTTGGCTATGGCAACCTTCTCCATCAGTGCCTTGCTGATACCCATAGCATTGATTGGGTAGGCAGCCTTGTCTGTGGAGAGTACAACTACGTTCTTTACACCGTGCTCAATGGCCGAGAGGAGTACATTGTTGGTACCGATGACGTTGGTCATAGTGGCCTCCATAGGGAAGAACTCGCAGGAAGGCACCTGCTTGAGAGCTGCGGCTGCGAAAACGTAGTCCACGCCACGCATAGCAACGTCTACCGAAGATTTTTCGCGCACATTGCCGATGTAGAATTTCACCTTTGCGGCCACGTCGGGATACTGCGCTTGTAAGTGGTGACGCATATCGTCTTGTTTTTTCTCGTCACGCGAGAAGATGCGAATTTCTTTAATGTCGCTAGTGAGGAAGCGACGAAGCACGGCGTTACCAAAACTGCCCGTACCGCCTGTAATCAACAGGACTTTGTCTTTGAAAATGGACATATTATATTGTTTTATTGTCTATTAGTCTATCCATAAAACTCTTTGTACCACTCGGCAAACTTGCGGAGGCCATCACGCAGAGGGGTGTGAGGTTTGAAGCCGAAGTCGCGCTCCAGTGCCGAGGTGTCGGCAAAGGTTACTGGCACGTCGCCGGGCTGCATAGCCACAAGCTCCTTATGCGACTCGAAGTCGTAGTCCTCGGGCAGCACACCAGCCCTCACCAGCTCCTGTTGCAGGATGTCCACAAAGTCCAAGAGGTTCTCGGGGTTGCTGTTACCTATGTTATATACTGCATAAGGGGGCTCGGGCAGTCCATCCTCGCCCACCCTACGCTCGGGTGCTTTGTGCATCACACGCTGTACGCCCTCCACGATGTCATCGACATAGGTGAAGTCGCGCTTGCAGTTGCCGTAGTTGAAAATCTTGATTGTTTCGCCCTTGCGCAACATATTCGTAAAGCCGAAATAGGCCATATCGGGCCTACCAGCAGGGCCGTAAACCGTAAAGAACCTCAGGCCCGTCGAGGGGATGTTATAGAGCTTGCTGTATGAGTGGGCCAGCAACTCGTTGCTCTTCTTGGTGGCGGCATAGAGGCTCACTGGGTTATCAACCTTATCGTCAGTTGAATAGGGCACCTTCTTGTTGCTGCCATAGACCGAGCTACTCGAAGCATAAACGAGGTGCTGAACGCCCCTCTTGCCACCGTCGTAGCTGTGCCTGCAAGCCTCCAAGATGTTGTAGAAACCAATCAGGTTGCTCTCGATGTAGGCATCGGGGTTGGTGATTGAGTAGCGCACACCTGCTTGGGCTGCCAAGTTCACCACCACCTCAAAGTCGTTCTCGGCAAAGAGCCTATCAATGAGCGCCTTGTCGGCCAAGTTGCCCTTCACAAACTCCCATTTGCTCTCGGGGTGCTCAGCAGCGAGTTTATCGAGTTTTGCAAGCCTATACTCCTTAATTGAAACATCGTAGTAGTCGTTCACGCTGTCGAGGCCCACAATCTCGATGGGGCTCTCGGTGGTGAGCAGTCGTTCTACCAAGTTGGAGCCAATAAAACCTGCGGCTCCCGTAACTAACACCTTCATTTTATTTGATAGGTAAATTAATTAATGAACCTAATTTACGATCAGTTTCTACGTCTGGGAAAGGTTTCATCCCACCCCAATCATAGAAGGTATACTCTCCGAAATAAATTTTCCCATCAACCTCAAAGAAATCAACACGCACAAATGGAATATCTTTTGATAAAATAGATGCCAATTCTTTCATTTTATCAAACTGTATAGGTTTGTCAAATTCAGGTTGGTGACGAGGATATCCATGGTCAATATCGACAGGAACAAACTCCATATCATAAAAATTTTCAAAAACATCACCTCCTTTTACGGTACAATACATAAATGTTGGCACACCATTAAAGCACCAAAATTTGTAATCCCTCAACCTATCAGACGTATTATCTACCAAGAGTTCCTCTGCCAATATTACAGGCTTAATATTCTTGTACGGCCACTCTCGCAGAGGATAATAGTAATTGTTTTTCAACAACCGCCCAAAGTATCTGCTTAACTTATTATGATTGATTTGTTGTTTGTTTCTACATATTGTCGCACCACTACTATCGTGATTTGTTTTTAACACGAACTGCTCAGGAAGATTCTCAAAATTAATATCCTCATATCGTTCCCAAGCACCATAGCATGGCACCACATACTCTTCACCGATAATATCAGCCACATATTTCTTAACTAGATACTTGTCGGCCATAGAGGAGTATTGAGACTTCCTATCGTATAATTTAAGCCAATTGAGTTTTTCACTAAATGTTTGTGGATTCTTTAGGTTTAATTTGTATCCGAATTTCAAATAAAATAACATCTTCAAATAAAGTTTATCAGGATATAACCTTGATGTCTTTATCAAAGATTTTTGGAGTAACATTTTAGGTTCATTAAACAAATAATAAACTACTTTTTTTAGCTTACCCATATCATTATGAATTAATGTTCACTATTTACCAAATTTTTCGCAGGCCTCGTGGTAGGTGTCCAGGCTGCCGATGTCGAAGCGGCCGGCGGTCATCTGCCAAGCGTGCATTTCTGTCTGCTCGACCATATAGTGCGCCAAGTTACCGGGCGCGTCCTTGCCGCAGCCTTTCTCCACCGAGCCGCGCACAAAATCGAGGTCTTTCTTCAAATAAATATAAAAAGGTGGCACCGCCCACTCGCTCTTGGGCACTGCGGGTTTCTCTTCCATACCCAGCACCCTCCAGTCGGCATCCACCTCAATCACGCCAGTCCTCTGCAACTTCTCAACCGAGGGCTGGTGGTGGCACATAATGCAGCTCGTGCCCTTCGCCTTCGCAAAGTCCACAAACTCCTGAAAGCTGAAAAACAGCAGGTTGTCGGCTGCCACGACCAGCATATCGTCATCAATCGCAAGTTTCTCCATCGCAAACAGCAGGTCGCACACCGCTCCCAGACGGGTGTCGTTGGTCTCGGTGCCGTCATCGACAATAGTCACGGGTTTGGTGTAGTTGAGCCCCGCTGCCCACTCCTCAAAGATGGGTGCAAACTTATGGTTGGTGATGATTATGTGCTCGTCAATCTCGGGTATGGTGTCGATGTCGTCAAGCATCCTACCCAAAATTGTATTGTTGCCAATCTTCAGCAGTGGCTTGGGGAAGTTCTTGGTCAGTTCGCCCAACCTTGTTGCATATCCAGCGGCTATTACGATATTCTTCATTTGCTTAAATTCTAATCACTTACACGAATCGTGCGCCGTCGTCGGTCTGGCAGAAGTGTACCTCGAAGGTGCCCTCGTATTCGGGGAATCGACGCAGGTACTCGGCTGTCAGTTTTTCGCGTATGGAGTCCTCCTTTGCGGGGTCCACGAGGGCAATGCAAGCACCCTTGAAGCCTGCGCCCGAAAAACGGCCGCCATAGACTCCATCCAGTTCGCGCATAATCTCGTAGATGGCAATCAACTCGGGCGAGCCGCACTCGTAGTTATGGATGGAACTATCGCACGACTCGAAGGAGAGTTTGCCAAAGAGTTCCAAGTTGCCCGACTCCCAGGCCGTAACTCCCTTACGCACACGCTTATACTCCGAGTAGAAGTGCTCGGCGCGACGTGCAAACCTTGCGGGCATACGCTCTTTGGTCTGGTCGAACACCTCGCGTGGCACATCCCTCAGGAAGGTCTTGTCGAGGGTTTTGAGAGGCTGGTCGGTGTAGGCGAGCATATTCCAAGCCGCCGCCTTACACTCGCTCACGCGCAGGTTGTAGTCGCTCGACACCAGCGAACGGGTAAGGCCCGAGAAGAAGATGCCGAGGTGGAAATCAGGCATCGCAGGGTTCTTGGGAATCACCCTATACTCCTCGGTTGCGGTATCGAGGAAAAGTAGCGAGTCCTTCTCGCTCAGCACGATACACGACTGGTCGAGAATACCGTTGTTCAGACCGATATACTCCCTTTCGGCCTCGGAGGCGATGCGTATAACCTCCATTTTGGTCAGTTCGATGTCGTTGGCCTTGGCCAGTGCCATAACGTAGGCAGTGAGCACCGCAGCGCTCGACGACAGACCGCCAATGGGGAGCGAGCCCTTGATGACACCATCCACGCCCCTGCGCAGCTTAAACCTCTTAGAGAGAGCATACTTGGCACCGCGAGCGTAGTCGCTCCAGTGGCCCTGCTTTACCCTCACGAGGTCGTCTATGGGGAACTCTGCCTCGCCAGGGAAGGTGAGGCTTTTGAGCCTAACGATGCCGTCATCGGTGGGCGAAAACCAGAAATCTACGCCTTTGTCGAAGGCAAAACCGCTCACCAGACCGTGCTGGTGGTCGACGTGAGCACCCAGAGGACACACGCGGTAGGGCGAGAATATGTGATACTGGAACTCCTTCATATTATGCTAATCGCGTTTGAAAATATCTCGTGTGTAAACTTTGTACATTACATCATCCAAGGCGCTGTCATAGCGGTTGGCGATGATAGCCTGCGAGCGAGCCTTGAATTCGGTCAAGTCGCCCACAACCTCACTACCAAAGAAGGTCGAGCCATTCTCCAACGTGGGCTCGTAGATGATAACCTTGGCACCCTTAGCCTTGATGCGTTTCATAACGCCCTGAATGGCGCTCTGGCGGAAATTGTCCGAGCCGGCCTTCATAGTGAGCCTATACACACCCACAACCACCTCTTGCTCTTTGGCGGCATTCCACTGGCTCGATGCGGTGTAGTAGCCCGCTTTGGCCAACACCTGGTCGGCAATAAAGTCCTTGCGAGTGCGGTTGCTCTCTACAATGGCGGTCATCATATTCTGGGGCACAGCATCGTAGTTGGCCAGCAGCTGCTTGGTATCCTTTGGCAAGCAGTAGCCACCATAGCCAAACGAGGGGTTGTTGTAGTGGCTGCCGATACGTGGATCGAGGCATACACCACCAATAATCTCCTGTGTATCAAGACCTTTAATCTCGGCATAGGTATCGAGCTCGTTGAAGTAGCTCACACGCAGAGCCAAGTAGGTGTTGGCAAACAATTTCACTGCCTCGGCCTCCTTCATACCCATAAAGAGCGTGGGGATATCCTCCTTTATTGCGCCCTGCTGCAACAGCTCAGCAAACTTGTGGGCAGCCTTTTCGAGTGCGGGGATGTCGGCAATCATCTCGATAGCCTTGTTCTCGCCTGCAAACTGCTCGCGGTCAATCACTTTGGGAATACCCACGATAATTCGCGAGGGGTAGAGGTTGTCGTACAGAGCCTTGCTCTCGCGCAAGAACTCGGGCGAGAAGAGCAGGTTGAACTTTTTGCCCTTTAAGTTATCCTCGGTCAAGAAACGAAAGGCGTATTTTACATACAGCGAACGACAGTAGCCCACTGGGATTGTCGATTTAATAATCATCACAGCATCGGGATTTACCTCCAAGACGAGGTCGATAACATCCTCGATGTGGTGGGTGTCGAAAAAGTTGCGCTGCGAATCGTAGTTGGTCGGAGCGGCTATGATGACCATATCTGCCTGTGCGTAAGCGCTTTTGCCATCAAGGGTAGCTCGCAGATTGAGGGGCTTGTTGGCCAAATAATCCTCGATGTAGTCATCCTGGATGGGCGACTTTTTGTTGTTAATAAGTTCAACCTTCTCCGGGATAACATCCACAGCCACAACCTCGTTGTGCTGGGCCAGCAGGGTTGCTATCGACAAACCCACATATCCCGTTCCTGCAACTGCAATCTTCATCTCTCCTGTTTATTACAATTTGTGGTTATTTTTCCAACAAAAGAATGGTTTAGCTTTTGCTCTTTGCTCGATCAGTTCCTCGGCATCTCACTACGCAATTTGCTCTTTGGCTTGCTCTTGTGCCTCAATCTCGCGGTCGAGGGCCTCAAACTCAGAGTTATTGCTCTTGAACTCGGGCACAATCTGTTTCATTCGGCGCACCGACTCTACAACATCACCACCTTTGGCGGTGTCGATAAGCTCTTCGTACTTGGCGGCAACAACCTCGAAATCATACTCCCTAACCTTTGCAATCTTAATCTTGTGGTGGTCGGTGGGTATGGTGTTCTCTTCGTTGCTGAGCACCTCTTCATAGAGTTTCTCGCCAGGGCGCAGACCTGTAAACTTAATCTCGATATCCTTGTCGGGCATATAACCGGCCAGCTTGATCATCTTCCTTGCCAGGTCTACAATCATCACAGGCTCGCCCATCTCGAATACAAATATCTCGTTACCATTGCTCATCGTTGCGGCCTCCATAACCAGACGGCACGCCTCGGGGATGGTCATAAAGAATCTGTTAATCTTGGGGTGCGTTACGGTTACGGGGCCACCCTGCTCAATTTGCTTGCGGAAGTGGGGTATAACGCTGCCATTGCTGCCCAACACATTGCCAAACCTGGTTGTGACAAACTTGGTGCGTCCCTGAGCCTTGCCACTTGCGATGGCCATACCCAGACTCTGGCAGTAAATCTCGGCCAGACGCTTCGAGCAACCCATCACATTTGTTGGGTTTACGGCCTTGTCGGTCGAAATCATCACCACCTTCTCGACATTGTTTTTCACACACTGGTCGGCCACATTTTTCGAGCCGAGCACGTTGCTGAGCACCGCCTCGCAGGGATTTTCCTCCATCAGAGGCACGTGCTTGTAGGCGGCAGCGTGGAATACAATCTCTGGATGATAGCGGTCAAAGGCCACCTGCAACCTCTTGGCCGAGCGAACGTCGCCAATGAAGGGTACAAAGTCGAGCTGTGGATATTTCTTCTCCAACTCGAGCCTTATTTCGTGCAGAGGGGTCTCGGCCATATCGAAGATTACGAGCTTCTTGACACCCAAGTCGGCCATCTGGCGGCAAATTTCGCTACCAATCGAGCCTGCGCCACCGGTTACCATAACCACCTTGCCGTGGAAGCTGTTGTAAATTTCCTCGCGGTTAATCTGTATCTCGTCGCGGCCCAGCAGGTCCTCGATGCGGATGTCGCGCATCTTCATCTTGTTGATGCTGTCGCCGTCGAACTCGTCTACCTGGGGAGCCACAAGTACCTTGATAGGCTTTTGGGGCCTCTCGCTGCAATACTTAATCAGTCGCTCGCGCTCGCTCTTGGCATCCTCATCGATTGCAAACAGCACAGCATCGGCCGAGCTAAGCTCCAACACTTTCTCGAAATCCTCGGCATTGCGGAAGTAGTAGGTCCTCAACTCCGACACCTTGTAGCCGCTCATCTCTGTTCCATAGGTCAAGAAACCTGCAATACGATAGTGGGGGCTCTTGAAGAGTCGTGTAGTCAGCGCTACGCTCTTGTCACCTATGCCATAAACGAGCACCCTCTTGCGGGTGTCGTTGGCGTGTGCCACAACCCAGTCGTAAACGACAAGCATCACCACCCTTGCGCCAATGAGCAGCACTACCGACAGCAATAGGTCGAGCAATACACCCAACAGAATGGCCTTCTCGCCCCAGTGGAACGAAGGCAGGGCGTGAATGAGCACATAGAACACGACCGCTTTGAGCATCATTGCCAAGCCAATGCTCCAAAGGCCCTTGAGCGACGAGTGTCGGATGACGTTTTTGTAGGTGCGGAAGATGTAGAAACAGAGTACATTGACCACCATCGCGCCCAACATCATCCACATTACTGATGTCCAGCTCAGCGACCCCACGCCACCAAAGTAGCGCACAGCCACAATCGACACAACTGCCGAGATGCAGCAGAGCACCATATCAATCAACAATACCGCCCAATAGCTCAAATAGCGGTTTTCGAGTAATCTTTTCAACATACGCTTCGATGTTTTTATCTCTTGTTTGTGGTTTTGTTCTCAGTTATTCTCCCCTTGTATCTTTTCCACGTCGGCGGCGGGGATGGCTGCGGTGGCTACGGCTGCTACGCCCTCAATCTTTACCACTACGCGCTTTTCGTTCTTGGCCGAGATTTTTACGAAGGTGCCCTCAACTCCTGCCAGGCCACCTCTGATTACCTTCACCCTGTCGCCCTTGCGCAGGTCTACCTCGGGATCGAGGTACTTGACCCCTTCGCTGCGACAGATGGCCATAAAGTGCTCCATCTGGTCGGCCGGCACAAACTGAGGCACCCACTTGGTGCCGTCGTCGCCCTTGGCCATCATAAAACGCAGATAGGTAATTTTTGTAGTTTTTATCTGCTGCAATTCGGCCTGCGAGCTGCACACGAAGATGTAGTTGTGCACTTTGGCCTCCTCGCGCCAGACGTAACGCCCTCCCACTTTGCGACGAACCTTTTGTGTGGGCACAAAACTTTCGACGCCCAACTGCCCCAACAATCTTTGGGCCACAAGTTCTCGCTGATAGGTCACTCGCATCACATACCACTCGACGGCCAACATAGGGTTGCTCACCGCAGCCACCTCAGCGGTGCTTTGGGCGCCTGCCGGAGCATCCTGCACTTGCTCGTTGTTGGTATTATCGACCATCGCTCTGTTCAACTTGTCTTAAAAACCGTCCCAAAAAAGCAACCCTTTGCTACACGAAAGAGTATAATATGGGGACATTGTGCGCCACGTAATACACTGACACACAATCAATTACCCCTCTATGCCGGGGAAAGCCCTTGATATACTGCGACCTAACTACCCGTGTGAGTAGACTATTTCGCAGTTACAAATATAATAAAACATAAGTATACTCCAAAGGAATTATTGGATATTTTTTGTGTCATTGGTCATCCAAACCGTACATAAATAACTGAATAATAGCCACTTGCACCACAAAAAGCCAAATTGGGGCCACCAAACCAAAAGTCGCCAAAGTGCGACTTATTGCACATCAATACGACGTTTTTGCACATATTTTGGACGTTTTTTGGGGCTACTTCGAGGGGCCATAGAGGGCGGGGGCGTGTGTAAAAAAGGAATTGCACAACCTCACCCAGCTCCACCCAAGCTCCCCTACGAAAGGGGAGTGGCCCGTCAGGGCCGAGGGGTGGTCGAAATTGTCTGCGAGTCCTCTCGCAGAGGGGGTGCCCGAAGGGCGGGGGCGTGTGTGAATAAGAGCGGTAGATGCCAACCGTCTGCCTTGCGGCAGTCGTGGCAAGACGCCCCATCAAGGCCCAGGTATTAAAAAAGATACCCGCGACAATGAGGGGGGGGATAGCGTGGGTGTGGGCGGGGGTGTAGGCGAGGGCGGGGATAAAAAAAAGATAGGCGGCTCACGCGGAGTCGCCTATCTTTTTGATATTTGTCGCTAAGGGCATTTCGGCCCCGCAACAAAAAGGGGATTGTTTTACTCGGTGTAAGTAATTACAAGAGTTTTAATCCTACTATTTGTAGTACAAGGAAGCGCAACAGAAGTTGCCTCACCAGTCCAAGCACCATCAGTCAGACCATCAAAATACAAAGTACCAGTAGCCTCAATACTTGTAATTTTACCAACACTGGTTGCAACTGTTAATGTACCACCTTTATAAACTCGCCAAGTTTTGTCGTTAAAATAATATGCAGCCTCAACAGTACCCTTAGTTGCACTAATAGTAATGGGAGCGCTTTCAAACGAAGGGTATGCTGTAGAGTTAGTCAAATCCATATCGCCAAAAGTAAAGGTAACGGTCTTTGTAGCACCGGGCTCTGGCGCATTAGGATCGGGCTCGGTGGTTGCCTGAGCCGTACCTGCGGCCGAAGCATTGTTCTTAGTATTATCTGCGGGATTTGCTACTACGGTAATATCGTAGGTTTTGCCATAATCAAGTCCTTCGAAAGTATAATCTGTAACAGATACTATTTGCTCGGTAGTACCACAAGTTACAGTGTAAGATGCTGCGCTATCGATTGCATTCCAACTTACTGCGATAGTATTACCACTTGCAATTGCAGTTACAGTAGGAGTTGCCAATGCGGGCAGAGGCTCAGGAATTTCACCATTGAGTTTATAGAGCTGAATAGCCTGCTGACTGGTAGCATAATAGCGGAAGCGGCTGTTAGCACCCGAATTGTAGTACTGCAAAGATGGAGCATAGCTGACTGTTTTAATTACAGCTACACCATTAGAAATCTCAATGGTATTCTTGTGAGCAATTGTTTTACTCTCATCCATACCATTGCCAGTATTAGTGCGACCAAGATAGTAACCACTTGCCGACTGGATAGTGTAACCACCATCTACCTTGGCAATGGTAAAGATGCTCTCACCAAGCTCAGCAGTTGCTTTGATAGCATTATTCTCGATAGTTACGGCAACACTATTGCCTGCTGCATCAATAGCGTCAAGGCTACCATCGAAAGCCACACTACCATCCTCGTAAACAATCAGGTAGGTACCACTGAAATCGACAGGAGCACTAGTCACTTTATAGAAATAGCCCTCTGCCAAATTACCCATATCCACCTCTGTTGTGGCAGAAATAGTTGCAGTTACCGAATTCTTATACTGCTCAGCATTTGCACTAACAGCTACAACCTCAAATGTATACTCGGTATTGTACTCGAGCCCCTCAATGGTCATTGTAGTATCGGTAGTGTTGGTAGTAGTGTCACCATAGGTAACATTGTAGCTAGCAGCATTAGCAACAGTACCCCAAGTCAAAGTGATAGCATTACCCTTGGCAGTAGCACCAACTACGGGAGTAGGCAGGGTAGGAATAATTGCAACATCGGTCAAGTTAACTGCGATATTCGAGATATACACAGCACCACCCTGAGCCAACAATGCGAACTGCTTAGTAGAGGCATTGAAAGTCAAAGTAAGAGTCTGCTCTTTCTTCTCAGCAGTAGTCACACTACCATAAGCATTATCAATGGAATACCCACGATTAGCATCAACAGCAACAGCATAGATTGAGCGATCAACAGTAGTATCGCCAGTAAATGTAATCTCAACACTCTCTACATACTGGTCAAATACGGGGCTCTCCAAATAGAAGGCTTCCTTGGAGCTATTCATTTGCAACACTTTATCTTGGTTGGCACCATACACATAACCAACCCAGTCACCGCACGAGCTGTCGAAAGTTACTTGACCATAACCGCCCAAACCAGCTTTATCCAAACCAGCCGAGATTTCATCAGCAGTAAGACCATTGTATACAACTACCTTATCAGCCTCAACACCAGCCATATTAACAGCGAAAGCCGACACCTGGCCCTGGATGAAAGCGAGTTTGCCGGTAGTTGCAAGAGGTTTGGTATAGGTCTTACCCTCGCTATCGGTAACAACAACGGTCATATCGCCCGACATCTTCTCCTCGCCACTCTCGGTAGGAACGATACCAAACCAAATGTCTTTATTGCCGAATATATCATTGGTAACGGTAATAGTATTGGCGCTTGCACCAGTGAAAGTGTTGGTCAAGTAGTAGTACTGAACCGAGCCACCAGCAACATTCTCGGGGAAGGTGATAGCTACCGATTCAATCTCGCCCTCGAAGCCCTTGATAGTCATCTTACCATAGGCCAAAACGTGGTTGAACTCCATATTTACCGAAGTGGGGAAGCCACCGGTATACTCTTTCGATGCGTAGAGAACGTGTACCTGCTCGTCGCACGAAGTTGCGCTTGTGGTCTGGGCAGCAGGAACATTCAAATACATATACTCCGAATAGTAAATACTCGAAGAGGTAAAGCCACCTGCACCATTCTGCGCACCCTTAGGCGAGAATGCGTAGATAGCACCCTCTTCCTGAGTTTGGGCAAAATCAACGCTAAAAGTAGCCTCGGCACCAGTTGCCTCAACAGTTGCCTCGCTCATAGCGATATTACCCTCAGTGGGCTGATAGGGAGCAAAATATACAACCTGATCTTTGCTCCAAGTCGAAGTGTAAGCGCCATCTACTTTGTCGCCAAAAGCACTACGGGTGCCAGCGGGGGTAGAAGCAACAACCTCTACGGTTACTTTCTCGCCCTCATTCTCTTTGATCTGCTCGTTGATATCGTTCTCGCAAGCAGTAAGGCCAAGTGCAGCTACTGCAACAATGGCCAATGTACGGAAAATCTTTTTCATCATTGCAATAGTTAATTAAAATTCATCGTAATAAACTTCTTCGGCATCACTAATAGTGCTCAATGCGGGCGATGTTGCAATGCCACTCTCGACAATTACCTCCTCAACCATGAGGCTGGGCTGGATGTAAGTTTTTTTCATTGTGTGTTTTGTTTTGTTAAAAGTTTGTTATAGTTGTTTTGTCATATTTGCGTCTAACGTCCAACCGACCTAAGTCTTTTAGGGCTTTCGGGAGCTCGGGGAGCCTCGGTTTATCGAGCCGAGCGGCCCCTGCGTTGCGCCTGCGCAACAACGGCCGCAAAGGTAACATTTTTTAGCCACATAAAGCAAATAAAATGAGCACTTTCTGCACAAAAAAAAGCCCCAGACCGCAATCTGAGGCTTTATTGTACATATTTTGGGGGTAGTATTGCACAGCAACCCCACACAAGCTATATCGGGAACAGCAAAAAGACCGCCACATCCCACACAGCGTGGCTCACAACCAGTGCCCCCAGTCCCTTTGGCCAAAAGCGATATATCAGGCCCCACGCCCCGCCAACAACCGCCGCCGAGGCCACAAGCATAAAGTTCAGCGACCAGATGTGCACCAGTGCGTACACCGCCGTAGTGGCCACAAAGCCCATCCAGGGGCCCCAGCGTTTGCCCAGTCTTTGTTGCACAAAGCCGCGCCAAAACAGCTCCTCGGCAGGGCCGATGACCAACAGCAGCAGAGCCCCAATAATCCAGGGGTTGGTGCCCTGTTTCATCGAGTAGATAGAGCCTATCTGTCCCTCGGCAAAGGGGAACATCCACACCGCCACCTTCTCGCCTATCCAAAAGACTCCCCACAGGGCCACTGCAATAGCCACGCCCAGCGCCACATTACGCAGGCTGAGCAGTCCCCTCACCTGCTCACGCAGCTCGGGCGAGCACCACGTGGCCAGTCCCGTAAGCACCACCCCCGACAGGGCCATAGTAACCCAAAAATTGACGTGCGGAGCTGTCCAGGGGCTGAACATAACAAACCACAGCAGGGCCGCCACAATTATGGGCAGTGTAACACCTTTTCTCTCAGCCATAACGAGCACCGTTTAGAGCAGTACCTTTGCACCCCAGCCAACAATGCCGCTGACCACGAGTGAGATAATCATCGTAAGGCTAAACTGGGCCTGCAACTTGGCGCTCTGCTGGTCGAGCGTGGCCACCTTCTCGGGGCCCTCGCTGACCAAACCCTTGGCCTGCTGCGCCATTCCCAGAGCAGTCTTGCCCACAGCAAACACAAATACCGCAAGCGGAGGCAACCACCCCAGGCATATCGCAACTACCACCCACACAAAAGGCAGCAGCACCTCGGCCCTATACATCAGCGACGATGCCTTGGGGCCAATGAGCATTGCAAAAGTACGCGCACCCGCAGCTCGGTCGCTCACTGCATCGCGAGCGTTATTGATGTGCAAAATCGAGTCGGTAATAAGTCCCAGAGGCACCGCCAGCACCATAGCCGACCACTCGACGTGGCCCACAGCTACAATAGAGGTACCCATAATGGGCAGTATGGCATAGTTGAGCACAATGACCACGTCGCCCAGCGCTCGGTACTTCAAAAACGAGTAGAGCACCGTAAGCACTCCGCCCGCAAGGCCAACCCACAGCAGGTCAAGATTTTGGGTAATCAGCAGCAGCGCCACGCCCACAGCACACCCTGCCGCCAGCAGCGCAAGGCCATAGCGGCGGAACTCGTAGTCCTTGAACGAGCCGTTCACCAAGGGCAGCATCATAGCATTCTGGGGGGTATCGACACCCTTGCGGAAGTCATTATAGTCGCTCAGCACATTGCCCCCTGCGTGGAACAGTATGATGCCCACCAAGGCCAATGCACCACACAGCCAATCGACTGCGGGGGCACCCTCCACCGTCTGCGACAACCAGAAAAGGTAGGCCACAGTAGAGGCTACGGGCATTGCCGATGCAGGAAAAGACCAGGGGCGAGTGGCCAAGTACCACTCCTTGAGTGTATGTTTCGATGCCATATACTTAGAAAGTTTTTATTGGTTTGAGTTTTCGTTCTATTAGGCAAATATATAAAAAAATAATACCTTTGTATATCCCAAGCGAAGAAAAACAAAACTGAACATACAAAATTACTCACTATGAAATCCAAAGTAGCATCTTTTGCCGTCGACCACACCACCCTCGAGCGTGGTTTCTATCTGCGCTCGGTCTACACCGTAGCCGGCATCTACCCCCTGCGCTCGTATGATATGCGCTTCCGAGCACCTATGGAGCACCAGTACCTTACCCCCGAGGCTATCCACACCATCGAGCACCTGATGGCCCACTATCTGCGCGAAAAGTTGGGCAACAAGGTTGTGTCGTTTGCACCTATGGGTTGCAAGACTGGTTTTTACCTGATTGTCAAGGGCTTCACCTCGCAGCGCAAGGTTATGGAGGCTGTGGCTCAGGTGTGCGAAGAGCAGTCGAATCTGAAAGAGAAGAGCGACGTTCCGGGCCTTACCGTCGAGCAGTGTGGCAACCCCGAGCTCTACGACATCGAGGGCTCAAATGCCGCCCTGAAAGAGTATGGCGCACTGGTACGCAAGTTGCTCGGCAAGAAATAATAGGATTTATAGGACATAATAAGAGTTATAGGACATTGAGAAAATTCTCAATTCTCAACTCTCAATTCTCAATTCACTAATGAACATTCTGGTCATAACACCTATGGCAGCCGAGCAGGAGAATATGCTCGCAGCCTTGAATAACTACCCCCTACCCCTGCTCCACAGCTACACCATACGTCGTGGCTATGTGGGCAAGGTCTATGCCGCAGCCCAGACAGCTCTGGCAATGGCAGAGGAGCGTTTCGACTTGGTGGCCGTAATTGGCTATGCAGCAGCCTCGGCCGACTTCTCGACTGGCGACGTAGTGGCCCCACGCCAAGCCCGCTATCACGATGCCCACGTACCCGCAGGGCTCGATGGCGTGAGTTTCCTCACCGACCCCTACCCTCTTTGCGGCACCGACGATGCCACCATCTACACGGGCGACAGCTTTGTCGATGCCCCTATGATTGGCGAGATTAAGGCTCGCTTTGGCACCCCACGCGCTCTGTTCGATATGGAGGCCACAGCCGTATGCCAAGTGGCAGCCCAGCAGGGAGTGCCCGCAATGGTGCTCAAAATGGTTAGCGACACCCCCGAGAAGGGGTGCGATGCCGACTCGTTCGAGCGCTTTGTGACCGAGCACACCGACTTTGGCAAGTTTGTAGAGATACTCGAAGCAACTAATCTTTAACAATCCATAAATAAACGCTATGAAAATTGCTATCGGCTGCGACCACGCAGCATTCAGCTTCAAAGAGGAGATTAAAGCCTACCTCGAATCCAAAGGACACCAGCTCGTAGACAAAGGTTGCTACTCGACCGACCGAGCCGACTACCCCGACCACGGCATTGCCGTAGGCGAGGCGGTAGCCAGTGGCGAGTGCGAGCGTGGCGTGGTAATCTGCGGCAGCGGTATTGGCATCAGCATCGCCGCCAACAAGGTCAAGGGTGTTCGCTGTGCGCTCTGCTCGGAGCCCCTGTCGGCCCAGCTCTCGCGCAACCACAACGACGCCAACGTATTGGCTATGGGTGCACGTCTGATTGGCCTCGAGATGGGCAAAGCCATTGTAGACACTTGGCTCACTGCCGAGTTTGAGGGTGGCCGCCACGTTGGCCGCATCGCCAAAATCAGCGACTACGAGAAATAGAATTGAAAGTCGGTTGACGGTCGACGGTCGACGGTCGACAAAAAATAAGGGCCCCGCAAAACGGAGCCCTTATTTTTATATATATAAGGTATACTAGCCCAAGAAGCAGAGCAGGATACCTGCGGCAACGGCCGAGCCAATAACACCCGATACGTTGGGACCCATAGCGTGCATAAGCAGATAGTTCGATGGATTGGCTTTTAGACCCTCGCTCTGCGATACGCGGGCAGCCATAGGCACTGCCGACACACCTGCCGAACCAATCAGAGGGTTAATCTTCTTACCCTCGGGCAAGAACAAGTTCATCAACTTGGCCAGCAGCACACCACCTGCGGTACCACACGAGAAGGCTACGATACCAAGTGCCAAGATACCCAGAGTCTTGAAGTTCAAGAACGACTCGGCAGTAGCAGTAGCACCTACGGTAATACCCAAGAAGATAACCACGATGTTCATCAGCTCGTTCTGAACGGTCTTGGCAAGGCGATCAACCACGCCACACTCTTTCATCAGGTTACCGAGCATCAAGCAGCCAATCAGAGGTGCAGCACTGGGCAACAACAGAGCGATGATGATGGTGATAACTACGGGGAAGATAATCTTCTCGGTCTTTGACACCTGACGCAGGGTAGTCATCTTAATCTGACGCTCCTTCTCGCTGGTCAGAGCCCTCATAATAGGAGGCTGGATAACGGGTACCAGCGCCATATACGAGTAGGCAGCGATAGCGATAGGACCAAGCAGCTCGGGAGCCAACTTAGAGGTCAGGTAGATAGAGGTAGGACCATCGGCACCACCAATGATACCAATCGAACCTGCCTGCTCGGGGGTAAAGCCCATAGCATAAGCACCAATGAAGGTCATAAAGATACCAATCTGAGCAGCTGCACCCATCAAGAAGCTCTTGGGGTTAGCAATCAGTGGACCAAAGTCGGTCATTGCACCTACGCCGATGAAAATCAAGCAGGGGTAGATACCACACTTAACACCCAGGTAGAGGTAGTCCAACAAGCCACCCTTAGCGGCCAACTCCTGCCAGTGAACGTGGCCACCTGCAAACAGGTCGGAGTGGAACATCTCAGCACCAGGAAGGTTGGTGAGCAACATACCAAATGCAATAGGCAGCAAGAGCAGTGGCTCGTACTGCTTTTTGATAGCCAGGTAGAGCAGGAAGCAAGAGAGTGCCAACATTACAAGGCACTTCCAGCCACCGGCAGCTACGAACATCTGGGCAAAGCCTGTCGAGTTCAGGAAGTCCGAGATGCTCTGGCCAACAAACGATTGAAGAAGTACTGTCATAATCTATTCCTCCTCCTTTTCGTTAGCCCAGAATAATCAGAGCGTCGCCCTCCATAACCGAGGCGCCCTTGTTTACGCAAATCTCCTTAACAACACCTGCCTTGTCGGCCGAAATGTTGTTCTCCATCTTCATAGCCTCCAACACAGCTACGGTCTGACCTGCGGCAACGCTGTCGCCTACGGCTACGTTGATGCTCAGTACAGTACCGGGCAGGGGCGAGGTAATCTTCGAGCCACCTGCGGCAGCAGCCTTGGGTGCAGCTACGGGAGCTGCGGGAGCTGCGGTAGTGGGAGTTGCGGTGTAGGTAGCAGCAGCAACCTGGGGTTTCTTGCTGGGCTGGGGTTTAACGCCCTCAACCTCTACGATATACTCGGTTCCATTAACGATTACGCGAGCCTGTTTCGACAGGTGATCGAGTTTGTCGAGCTGCACGTTATACTCGTTGTCGTTGATTTTAAGATTATAGTTTTTCATTTTGTTCTATTTACTCTTACGCTGTGATTGTTATTTACGATCGGGGAGTTGTGTCAGGCCGTGAATCTTAGAGTTCCAAGGCGAGTAGGCACGTTTGATTTTCTGGATGGTGATAACCTCCGACTCGCGGTCGTGGTCCTCGCCAACGCTCAGGCGGATTGCCATTGCAATAGCGGCAACGGTCTCGGCCGAAACCATTGTGGGAAGTTCAACCTCCGCAGGTGCAGCCTCGCCTTTGGCAGCGCTCTTCTTGGCCACCTTCTGCTTGTGGTTGGCTGCAAAGGCCACACCAAACAGCTTGATGACGAAGATAAGCAGAGCCAGAGTGAGTGCCACCAGCGAGAAGCCAATGAGCGTTACCCACAAAATCTCCGACCAACCCAAATTAAGCATATTCATAGTATAATTTTGGTTTTAGTTAATCGGTCAAAAAAAACTACAATGGAATGTTGCCGTGTTTCTTAGCAGGGTTAGCCAGACGTTTGGTTGCCAAACTCTGCAATGCCCTAATCACGCGGAAGCGAGTGTTGCGAGGCTCGATAACATCGTCGATATAGCCGTAGCTGGCAGCCCTGTAAGGATTCGAGAACTTGTCTTTGTACTCCTGCTCTTTGGCAGCGATAAGGGCAGCCTTAGCCTCGGGAGTCTCGGCAGCGGCAATCTCCTTGGCGTTGAGCACCTCAACAGCACCGCTGGCACCCATAACTGCAATCTCAGCGCAAGGCCAAGCGTAGTTGATATCACCGCGGATGTGTTTCGAGCTCATAACGATATAGGCACCACCGTAGGCCTTACGCAGGGTAACGGTAACCTTAGGTACAGTAGCCTCGCAGTATGCGTAGAGCAGTTTTGCACCGTGGTCGATAACGCCACCATACTCCTGACCGGTACCGGGCAAGAAGCCGGGAACGTCTACGAAGGTAACGATAGGAATGTTGAACGCATCGCAGAAGCGTACAAACCTACCTGCCTTGCACGAAGCCTTGATATCAAGCACACCTGCCATAAACTTGGGCTGGTTGGCAATGATACCTACGCTCTGGCCGTTGAACCTTGCAAAACCGGTGATGATGTTGCGTGCATAAGCCTCCTGCGACTCCAAGAACTCGCCATTATCAACCACAGCACGTATAACCTCGTACATATCGTAGGCCTTGTTGGGGTTGTCGGGAATAATGTCGTTGAGCGAATCCTCCAAGCGGTCGATGGGGTCCGAGCAAGCAACAACGGGGGTATCCTCCATATTGTTCTGGGGCAAGTACGAGATGAGCTTGCGAGTGATGGCGATAGCCTCCTCCTCGGTGTCTACTGCAAAGTGAGCAACACCACTCTTGCTTGCGTGAACGCTGGCACCACCCAACTGCTCCTGAGTTACATCCTCGCCCACAACGGTCTTAACAACCTTTGGACCGGTCAGGAACATATAGCTGGTGTCTTTCTTCATAATAACAAAGTCGGTCAGCGCGGGCGAGTAAACTGCACCACCTGCGCAGGGGCCCATAATGAGCGAAATCTGGGGAATAACACCACTCGACATCACGTTACGCTGGAAGATGCCTGCGTAGCCTGCCAGAGCGTTTACACCCTCCTGGATACGTGCACCACCCGAGTCGTTCAGACCAATCACGGGTGCGCCATTGCGCATTGCCATATCCATAATCTTGCAAATCTTCTCGGCCATAGTGAGCGACAGCGAGCCTGCCGATACGGTAAAGTCCTGTGCAAAGACATAAACCAGACGGCCGTCGATGGTACCGTAACCGGTAACTACGCCATCACCCAGTGGGTGGCTCTTCTCCATACCGAAATCGGTGCAACGGTGAGTTACGAACATATCGAACTCCTCGAAGCTACCCTCGTCAAGCATCATTGCCAACCTCTCGCGAGCGGTGTACTTACCTTTTGCGTGCTGAGCGTCGATACGTTTCTGACCGCCACCCATCTTTGCCTCTTCACGAAGCTCAATCAGCTTCGCAATTTTGTCTTGAATCTCCGACATAGTGTTTTGTTGTGTAACGCGGGGTGTACCCTCTGGGAACGTCTAACGTCTAACTGGCCCAAATCAAAATTTTTTCAATTCTCAATTTGCAATTTTCAATTTGGCTTTTCCCTCTTGGGCCCCTTGCGTTAAGTTTATAAAAAAGTTAGTTAGTTTGTCTTGTGTCTGTGTGATTGTGTGGTCTACTCCTCCTCGCATTTGCAACCGGGGCAGCAGAGCTCGGTCAGCACACCTTTGGTCGATTTGGGGTGGAGGAAAGCGATGTTCAGACCCTCGGCGCCTTTGCGGGGAGCCTTGTCAATCAGGCGTACCTCTTTAGCCTCGGCCTCGGCCAAGCACTCGGCTACGTCCTCTACGGCGTAAGCAATGTGGTGGATACCCTCGCCACGTTTTTCGATAAAGCCGGCGATGGTGCTCTCGGGGCAGGTGGGCTCCAACAGCTCAATCTTGGTCTGACCTACCTTGAAGAAAGCGGTCTTAACTTTCTGGTCTGCAATCTCCTCTACGTTGTAGCATTTGAGGCCCAAAATCTCCTCATAGTAAGGAATTGCCTCCTCGAGGCTCTTCACAGCAATACCGAGGTGCTCGATGTGCGAAATCTTCATAACTTGTGATTTTTTAGTTAAAAGTAAATGTTTATTGTGTTTGTTTTTAGCATAGTTTGTTCTGCTCCAATGTTCATAACGCCCGCGCATACGCTACGCACGCGCATACAAACGTCGCAAATTTACGCAATATAAATGAGAATTGAAAATTGAGAATTGAGAATTGAGAATTATTTTTCGATTTTATTCCCAACTCTTCCCAAACTTACCACAACCCCCACCCCACCTATCAGCCCCGTTAGACCAAAAATTTACCAACTCACACCATTGTTTGTAAAAAAATTTGAAAAAATTTTGAAAAAAATTTAAGAATTAGGCTGAGTTTCTAAAATTTGTTATTATATTTGTGGTGCTAAATAAAATTTTAGCCAAACAACCCTATGGCACTATTAAAAGATTTCTTTTATCAGCACGATGGCGATGCAGCACTCAAAGGCATTAGCCACAAGAATATGCTGATAAAGCAGAGCATCATAGCCTATATGGCCGTCAATGGGCAGTGTACGCTGGCCGAGCTGACCAAGGCGCTGCACATCAGTGTCCCCACTATGACCAAACTGGTGGGCGAGCTGGTGGGCGAGGACATTGTGGTCGACAACGGCAAGGTCGAGACCGCAGGTGGTCGCAGGCCCAACATCTTCGGCCTGGCCAATACGGCTATCTATTTCGCGGGCATCGACATTGGCCGCGACTACTTGTGCTGTGTGCTCACCGACTTGAAGAACAACATCATCGTTTCGCGCACCCACACCCCCTTTACGCTTGTCGACGATGCCAAGTGTTTGGCCGACATTTGTGCCCACATAAACGAGTTTCTGGACACTTGTGGCGTCGAGCGCAGCAAGATACTGGGCTTGGGTGCCTGCATTGCGGGCCGTGTAAATCCCCAGACGGGCCATAGTTATATGTACTTTACCGGTGGCGAGGGGTCGCTCAAAGAGGCTATCGAGAGGGCTACGGGCTTGGGAGTGCTCATCGAGAACGACACCAGGGCTCGCTGCTATGCCGAGTACTACTCGGGCAACACTCTGGACGAGAAGAACGTGCTCTACCTCCACCTGGGCCGAGGCGTGGCCATTGGCATCATAGCCGACGGCAAGCTCTACTATGGCAAGAGTGGCTTTGCGGGCGAGTTTGGCCACACACCATTCTTCAACAACGAAATTATCTGCTCGTGTGGCAAGAAGGGATGTTTGGAGACCGAGGTTAGTGGCATTGCCATAGAGAACAAGATTGTGAAAAAGATTTCGGAGGGTGTAAATACCATCCTCAGGGACAAGTGGGCTGCGGGCGATAGCATCCACATCGACGACATCATTGCGGCGGCCAAGAACGACGACAACCTCTCTATCGAGCTCATCGAGGAGGCGGGCGAGAAGATTGGCAAGAGTATTGCCTTTTTGATAAACATCTTCAACCCCGAGGTGGTGATTATCGGTGGCAATATGTCCCACGCCGGCGACTACCTGATGCTGCCCCTCAAGTCGGCCACCAACAAGTACTCGATGAACTTGGTCTACAAAGATACTTCGTTCCGCCTGAGCCAGATGGGAGCCGACGCAGGAGCCCTGGGCGCAGCTATGCTCATCCGCAACAAAGTAATTGGCTTATAAGTGCCTACTTAGAATTGAATAATTAAAAAATGACGGTCGACGGTAGACGGTCGACGGTAGACAATAATATATGAACGCACTGGAAACCGACATAATCAAACTGCGAGCTCTCGAGCCCGAGGATGTAGATGTACTCTACCGCTGGGAGAACGACCCCAACGTGTGGAAAGTGAGTGGCACAATGGCCCCCTTCTCGAAGTACATCTTGCGTAGGTTTATCGACGAGCAAAGGTACGACATCTACGAGACTCGCCAGTTGAGGCTTGTCATCGAGTCGAAGAGCAACCACAAGGCAGTGGGCACCATCGACCTATTCGACATCGACCCCTATAACCGCCGTGCGGGTGTGGGTGTGCTCATATACGACAAAGACGATGAGGGACAGGGCTACGCTTCGAGTGCTTTGCAGGCCCTGATACGCTACTCGTTCCAGATACTGGGGCTCAACCAGCTCTACTGCAACGTGCTGTCTAACAACACCCGTAGCCTCAACCTCTTTAAGAGCAAAGATTTCAGCGTTGTGGGCCTCAAAAGGGAGTGGGTGCTGACCACCACCGACTGGCTCGACGAATATATGCTCCAACTAATCAACCCACTGAAATAGAATTGAAAATTCAAGATTATTAGCAAGCTCAAAGTCATTCCCCCTCTAAGTTAGAGGGGGTGCCCGAAGGGCGGGGGCGTGTGTAAAGATAAAAATTGAAAATTCCTATATAAAACACAAAACACAACACTATGAAAATTGGAAATGAGATGGCTGTAGCAATCAGCTACACCCTTACCGTAGATGGCCAGGTGGCCGACCAGGCAACCAAAGAGACCCCACTGATGTTTGTATATGGCATTGGTATGTTGCTGCCCAAGTTCGAGGAGTACCTGCTGGGCTTGGAGGCTGGCGACAAGTATTCGTTCACCCTTTCGCCCGAGGAGGGCTATGGTGTGCACCAAGAGGAGATGATTATTGCAGTGCCCAAGGCTGCCTTCGAGATTGAGGGCAAGATCGAGGAGGGGCTGCTGACCATTGGCAACCGTATTCCTATGATGACTCAGATGGGCCAGCCCATCGTAGGCGTGGTAGTAGAGGTTACCGACGAGGCAGTGAAGATGGACTTCAACCACCCAATGGCGGGCAAGACTTTGAACTTCGAGGGCGAGGTTGTAGACGTTCACGAGGCTACCGACGACGACTATCCCCACTCGTGCGGTTGCGGTTGCGACGATTGTGGTTGCGAGGGTGACTGCGAGAGCGGCTGCGAGGGTGGCCACTGCCACTAATAAAAAAAGGCCCACGCGAGTGGGCCTTTTTTGTCAAACGTCTAAACAACCCAAGTCATTAAGGACTTTAAGGTAATTAAGGGCCTTAGAAAAGAACTCCTCCCCTACGATAGGGGAGTGGCCCGTCAGGGCCGAGGAGTGGTCGAAACTGCGTGCGCGTCCCCGCGCACATTCCCCCTCTAAGTTAGAGGGGGTGTCGCGCAGCGACGGGGGCGTGTGTTAATTCTCAATTGACCAAGCTGACGCTTGCTCTAAAATGCTCACGCTCGGCATAGTCTGCAAGCAGCCTCTGCCCTCGCTTACTCGCATTTGCCTCAACTCTCAATTCCCAATTCTCAATTCCCAATGTATAGCTTCACCTTAATACACTACACCGAGGGGTGGCACACAGGCAGCCAAGTGGCGCTCAGTGCCATACCCCCACTGGGCACACTCGTAAAGGCCTACGATGCCGACATAGACAACTATAACGACATCTACTATGTCGATAATGTTATGTTCACCGATGGAGGCGAGAACTACCTGTTTGTGAGGCCCTTTGAGGGCTACGGCAAGCGCGCTCCCCTGACCGAGAGCGACCGCATACTCGATGCCGTAAAAGAACTGACTCAG
Organism: Rikenellaceae bacterium; assembly: GCA_015059945.1. Taxonomy (GTDB): domain Bacteria; phylum Bacteroidota; class Bacteroidia; order Bacteroidales; family Rikenellaceae; genus Tidjanibacter. The sequence continues at coordinate 136,088 of SUZJ01000005.1, read as the reverse complement.
GCCGTAGACAACCTAAGCGACAACCTTATGTCGAGCCGCGCACTGCTACTCTAACGAGGGGCGACTGCATCGAACACCCTTGTTTCGAGGCCGTTGGTAACCATAATTTGGGCTGCCCCCACTACACTGTTGTACCTGACAGCTTGGGCCACTACTTGGTCGTCAATGGCCACATCGGGGGCTTTGCACTCGACCAGCAACCAAGGCTTCGAGTCGGGCCCATAGACCACAATGTCGGCCCTCTGGTGCTGTCCGTTGAGCAGTACGGGGTGCTCCTCGCTGATGGATGTGGGCGGCACACCCATACGCTCCGTCAGGTGGGCCACAACGTGACGACGCACCCACTCCTCGGGGGTGAGCACCAGCCACCCACGCAGGGGCACAAATACCTCAACCTCGCCCTCGGTGGCTCCGCGACGACAGCGTAAAGTTACGCGAGGGAAGTTTAATTGTGGATATTTTTCGTACTTTTGCAAAAGAGTTGTAATTTTAGGCCCAAATATAGCCAAAAAAAGAGAGAAATGATGAAACACCGAGTGATATTATCTACGCTTGTTGCGATTTTCGCCACCACACTGTGCGCATTTGGCCAGTGGGAATATCCGTTTGAGTATGTCGAGCCCGAGGCTGCCGAGGTGGCCCTCGCGAAGCCCGAGATGACCGAGCGCGAAGCACTGCCTGCCCACCGAGCAGTAGTCCACTACCCCACTCGCGAGGCTATGATATCGGATGCCCAGGGCGAGATGCTCATCGAGCTGGGCAACTGGCACATCGAGCAGATGGAAGGTGGCCGCACCCGCTACACCGCTCGCTTCAAACGCAACTACAAGTACGACGACCGCCAGTTGGTGCTGCGCATCGAGGGTGCCGATGGGGCTGTGAGCGTAGCGGTGAACGATGCCGAGGTGGGCTACTCGGCCCAGACGGCAGGCCGCGTTGAGTTTGACCTTACCAAGGCTCTGAAGGAGAACCACAACACCATAAGCATAACCCTGCACAGCGACTACGCTGCCCGCGCCATTGAGGCTTCGCGCACCCCAGAGGGTAAGTTTCTGAGTGCCCACTTGGTGGCATCGCCTCGCGTTGCGGTCTACGACTTTGTTACGGCCACAACCTTCAATGCCGCAGGCGACGGACTGCTCAACCTTGGCGTAGTTATGCAGAGCTACCTGCTCAACAGCAAGGAGTACCACATTCACTACGAGCTCCACTCGCCCGAGGGCGAGGTGCTTGCTCAGGACAACAAGCGACTCACCACCCGTATGCTTTCGCGCGATACGGTCAGTTTCTTTGCCCGCGTACCCAAGGTCAAGAGGTGGAGCCCCGAGGAGCCCAACCTCTACCGCATAGTGGTCTATACCAAGCACGAGACACGCATCAAAGAGTTTGCCCAGATAGAGTTTGGCTTCCGCACTGCCGAGCTGAAAGATGGTGGCTTGATGCTCAATGGCAGCCCCGTAGAGATAAGGGCTACCGAGTGCAATTGGGCCGAGAGTGCCGAGAGGACCTCCGAGCTGCTCCGCCAGGCCAAAGAGGAGGGCTACAACCTGGTAGCACCCCGCTATCCCCAGCCCGAGGAGTTCTATGTGCTGTGCGACCGATTGGGCCTGATGGTGTGCGACCAAGCCGACATCGACTGCACGGGCAGCCAAGCCAAGGGGTCGCCCAGTAATACTCCGTTGTGGAAGAGTGCCTACACCGAGCGCGCCCAGAGGATGTACTACTCGTCGAAGGGCCACCCCTCGGTGGTTATGTTCTCGCTTGCGCGCAACGCCCACAACGGAATCTGCCTCTACGAGAGCTACTTGGCAATGAAGGCTCTGCCCAAGGAGCCCCGCCCAATGGTCTACCCCGAAGCCGGCGGCCAATGGAATAGCGACTTGTAATTGTAGTCTAACGTCTAACAGACCCCTCCGCTGCTCCGCAGCACCTCCCCTAACTTAGTGGAGGAGTAGTTTTTTAAGGCCCTTAAATACCACAGCCCCCTCTGCTATTGTCAGAGGGGGCTACTAATTTTCAATCCTAAAAAGTTATCGTTGCTCCGAGGCCTACCGCAGGGGTTGTGCCGTAGGGATTAGCCATTCCCACGCGTGGGTCTACCCTCAGCCAAGTACCCTCGGCCAGCTCAAAGCCGTTGGCATCGTTCCACTTGCTGGCATAAACGGGTGCATCGATTAGCGAGTAGAGCCAAGTGCCAAAGCTCGTCAGCATACCCACAAAGGCCATAGTGTCGGCAATGCCAAAGATGTCCATCTCATAGGGAATTTGCAACGCCAGCATCGACACACCCACGCTGGCACAGTACACACACATAATCGTCTTGCCCTTTTGCTTTTGGCCATTGAGCCTTTGGCCCCATCCGGGCAGTGCAAACGATGCCGCAGCCGCCAGCAGAGGGCTCTTGGGTTTGAGCAACTGGCCATCGACCTCAATGGCTTGGTCGTAGCCCAACAACCTCTCCGAGGCGTAGAGGCTACCCTCGCCTGCTGCTTTTTGCTCCTGCTGTTCCTGCCCTGCGCAAAGGGCAGCGCTCGCCACCATAGCCACGAGCAACAAAACAATCTTCTTCATATATATCTACTTGGTTTTGTGGTTAATCTTGTTATGCGGGTGGGGCGGGCTAAAAGGTGGTGAAGAAGCCCACATTAGCCAAACCCTTACTACCGAAGCCCAACTCTGCAAATAGGCCTCTCTTGTGGCCAAAGTTCATACATACGGGGTAGAACTCGCCAAAGAGGTCGTAGAGATACGTTCCAAATCGAGGGCGCCAGTAGTAGTCGGTGACATTCAGTCCAAAGCAAGCACCCAAGCCATAGTTGCCATAGAGCTCAAATGCTCGGCCCTTGTAGTAGGTGGCCTTGCCCGCCAGAACGATGGTTATGGGCAACTGCCTAACGGTACCCAGCGAGGCCCCACGCGAGTCGTAACAGGCATAACTGCGGTAGCCAATGGTGGTACGAACCCCCAGCGAGAACCAATCGACCACGTGTCTTGTGAGGTCTACACTGGCCATTAGGTCGATGTAATCGAGGTCGTGGCTTGTAGTTCCTCCGGGCACCACATCCTTGAACCCCCAATCGTCGTACATACCGAGCTGTTGCCAAGTAGGCAGGTTTACCGACAGATTAAGTGTCCACGGGGTGGCCTTTGGGGCCTGCGACTGCTGCGGAGCCACCTCCTGAGCCCCTGCCCAAGCTGCCACCACTACGGCACAAACGAGTAGTATAGTTCTCTTCATAAGAAAGGGTTATATGTTTTGTAATTAGGTGTTAATCTCTTGCCTACCCATCAAAAAACTGCCCACTAAAAGCCTACCGACACGCCTACACCCAGGCCGTCGATATTGCGCCCCACGACCACTACGGGCGCCACCGAAACGTAGCCATTGCCATTGAAACGGAAGCCGTGCTGCTTGTTCCAACGCTTTGCATAGAGCGGAGCATCAATGAGCGAATAGAGGTAGCAACCCACTCCTACAGCCAACGAGGTGATGCCTATAATATCCTCACCCATAGCAGTATTGGCCAGAGAGGTACCCCAAGTTACGCCCAAGACACCTGCCACACAGCCGCCCAACAGAGCCGCACCTTTGAGGGTTTGACCGTTGTACATCTGTCCCAAGCCGGGGATGATGAGCGACCTGAAGAACGCCGAGCGACTGTCGAGGGGGAATATGGGGTTGCCCTCTTCGTCGAACTTGCAGACTATGTAGGGATTGTAGTTGTAGTTGTAGTTGTGATTTTCGGTAACGATGGTGGCCGTAGCGAGGGGCTCTTTGACAATCTTCTCGATTTGCAGGGCATCAATCTTGATGGTGTGGCCATCGAGTGTCAGCAGGGTGTAGTCGACATTGGGGGTTTGCTCTACAATAGTGCCTCGCAGAGTGGTGCCATCGACTTTGTAGACTACGTCGATGAGCTGCTGTGGAGCGTAAACGGTCTTTTGGCCACTGGCCAGACTCTCGAATGCGAAGATCGCAAGCAGAATAAAAAGTGCTCTTTTCATACCTGTAACAATTTGTAAGTTAAACAATTATGTGTACAGGGGGGGGGGTAAAAGCCCCTTGTTAGTTACCCTCCCTGCTTTATTATATGACGCACGAGGGATGCAAAACGTTGCATCGGGGGTGTTACTTTTTTGCGAAAATAGCAAAAAAAATGGAAAATTGAAAATGGAAAATGGAAAGTTTTTCCTTTGCTGGTCAATGAGAGGTAATAGGAGCAATAGGAGTTATAGGGCTCCTTAATGACCTTAAAGACTTTAAGGGCCTTAATAAAAAAACTCCTCCCCTAAGTTAGGGGAGGTGCCCCAACGGGGCGGAGGGGTCTGTCAGGCGCTCGACGTTAGACACAAAAAAACGCAAATAATTAGGCGAGTACAAGGCGCACAAAAAAGCGACGCCGTAGCTTCGGGAGCGGTAAAAAACACAAAGAAAGAGATGAATGCAAGGCTTGCGAAAAAAAATGCCCCGCAGTTTACAAGACGTAAATGAGGGGCATTTTTTTGAAGCGTAACGCAGCAGTCGCTCTTTCTTTGCGTTTTTTTAGGATTTGGGGGTAAGCAGGATGAATGGCACTAACATCTCCTCCATTGATATACCTCCGTGTTGGAAGGTGCCACGATAGTAACGTATGAACTGGTTGGCATTGTTGGGATAGGCCATAAAGTCCCTGCCCAGCGCAAAGATATAGCTGCTCGTGAGGTTGCTCTGGGGCAGCTGCGCATCCTGTGGGCGGGTAATCTCAAAGACCTCCTTGGCGTTGTAGGCCAGGTTGCGCCCCGTCTTGTAGCGTATGTTGGGCGAGGTTTCTCGGTCGCCCACAACCTTTATGGGGTTGTTAACCCTGATGGTGCCGTGGTCGGAGGTGATGATGACGTTGTGGCCCGCCTCGGCCAACATTTTCAGCATCACAAACAGCTCGGAGTACTCAAACCACGAGCGCGTGAGCGAGCGGAAGGCGGCCTCCTCCTCGGTCAGCTCGCGCACAATCTCGCTCTCAGTACGGGCGTGGGAGAGAATGTCCAGAAAGTTGTAGACAATGACCGACAGGTCGGCCTGACGCACGTGGTCGAAGTTCTCTATCAGCTTGCGGCCGGCCTCGGGGCGCACAAGCTTGTCGAACGTCACGTTCCACTGCTTACCCGCACGGGTGAGCTGGCGGCGCAGGAAATCCTCCTCGTACTTGTTCTTGCCCCCCTCTTCGTTGTCGTTGAGCCACTTGTCGGGCATCATCTTGTCGATTGCCAGAGGCATAAGTCCTGCAAACAGGGCGTTGCGGGCATACTGAGTAGCGGTGGGCAGGATGCTGCAATAGAGCTCCTCGCTCACAAGGTCAAAGGCCGAGTGGAGCAGGGGCCAAATGGTGCGCCACTGGTCGTAGCGGAAGTTGTCGATGAGCAGCAGCGTAGTCTTGCGCCCTCGGGCCTGCTCGACCAGAGGTATGATGCGGTTTTTGAAGAGCGTGTGCGACATTGTGGGGCGGTCGTCGGTGCGAGCGTTCACCCAGTCGAGGTAGTTGCGCCTTACGAACTTGCCAAACTCGTTGTTGGCCTCATCTTGTTGCAGGTTGAGCACATCGCGTATGCCCTCGTCGGTCGAGTCGGTCAGCTCCATCTCCCAGCTCACCAGCTTGCGGTAAATCGAGCACCAGTCGCCAAAGCTGCGAGCCTCGCCAAGCGAGAGGCTTATGCGCCCAAACTCGGCTCTGTAATCGGCCGTAGTCTGCTCGGTAACGAGTTGCTCGCGGTGCACGTTTTTCTTAATCGACAGCAGCACCTGATTGGGGTTTATGGGCTTAATCAGGTAGTCGGCAATCTTGGAGCCTATAGCCTTGTCCATAATGTTCTCCTCCTCGCTCTTGGTGACCATAATGACTGGTGTCGAGGGCCTTGCCTCCTTAATCTGGGGCAGCGTTTCGAGCCCCGTCATACCTGGCATCATCTCGTCGAGTATAATCAGGTCGTAGGGCTTCGAGCGGGCCATATCCACAGCATCGTAGCCGTTGTTGCAGGTATCTACGTCGTAGCCCTTGCTCTGCAAAAAGAGTATGTGTGGTTTGAGCAGCTCGACCTCGTCATCTACCCAAAGTATGTTTACCTCGTTGTTCTCCATAGGATTGGCTTGTCGGTTGGTGTGTATATCTCTCTACAAAAGTAGCAATTCGGTTTATAAATATAATGCAAACCGAGTGCAATTTATTACGTTGCACTCGGTTTTTTTATGTCGGTTTACCCTCTTGGGCTATTCGGATTTGGCTTTGGCAGCCCTCTTTTTGGCATCGCTGCGTTTCTGGCGGGCCACGCGCTCGGGCTTGCGCCTGCGCAAGGCTACCTTCATAGCAGGTATGGTGTGCTCGACCACGGCGTCGTCAATAGCAATCATAGTCTTGTCGAACAATCTGCGGAACACCTGAGCCCCCTTGGTGATGCCCTTGGTGTGGCGCTCGGTCTTGTCGGGATACATATCGCCAATGGTAACCATAATGCCCGTCTCCTCTACACAACCGAAGTCGGGGTTGGTAACGGTGTCAAAGACCATCATCGAGGGCGACACGTTCATATACGAGCTAATCATTGGGGGTACAAACTCGCCCCTGGCCTTGAGCTCGCGATTCAGAATCTTGTTGTCCTCGCGGTAGTCGGCCCCCACGAATATCTCCTTCATCTTGTCGGTGTCGATGTTCATCTCAATGGGGTACACAGGCTCCAACAGTCCCTCCTTGGCGGGGAACCACTTGTGCAAGAAGTACATAAGCATATTGCGAGCCTCCACGTTGTAGTGGGTGTACATCGTAACCTTGCCCAAGAAGTAGCGGGCCTCGGGGTGGTTTACGATAATTGCGCCCAAGCCGTCCCAGATATTGTCCATCACATACAGACTCTTGGCATTAACTCTGGTATTCTGGTATGCTGGGTGGACATACGAGCGGCCCAACTCGATGGTATAGGGCAGATAGTTTTTGCGGAACTCGTCGCTGAAACGGAAGTAGTGCTCGGTCGAGAGGTGGCTCTCGTTCTCGTCGTGGCAGACAATAAAGCGGTAGCCGCCAATAATCTCACACGCTGCGGGGTCCCACACCACCAACTGGCTGTAACCACCTGGCACCAGGTCCAGCTCGTCGATATCGACCTCTTCGCCCGTGCCACCGCCTGCGCTACGGAAGGCCCACTCCCTGAGTCGGCCAATCTCTCTCATCACATTGGGGCACTCGGCAGCCGTAATGACATATATCTCGTTGCCCGCACGATTGGTCTCGCGCAAGAAGAACTCGGGCCTCAACTCGCTTTTGAGCACCTCGGTAGGTATGGGCTGAATGATTGGTTTCATACTCTCTCTCCTCCTCTGCTGTTTGTTTATACTGTTTCCGTAGGGCAAAGATACGCTTTTAGGCGCAAAAAACGACACTCTGCCGCCCTAATTTGCCAATTCGTAGACCTTGCTCCTCACATACTCGGTCATCTGGCGATAGTTGCCCATCTCTTTCAGCTCAAGATAACTGATGGGCTTGCCAAACGACACCTTGAAGTTTTTGCCCTTCTGGCGGAACATCTCGTCTACCAAGTAGAGCATCTCTATGTTGGCCTTGATGCCGAAAATCTGGCGAAAACGGTGTATGCGGTAGAAGCGCTTAGAGAGGTGGCCCTCGGTGTGTACGGGCACCACATCGCGCTCATACTGAATGGCTTTCTTCACAAAGTTGGTCTTCCACTCCAAGTCAGTAACCACACCCTTAATCTTGCGCGAGCAGAGGCCCGCAGGGAAGGTCTGGATGGGCACGTCGGATGCAAAGCACTCGTCGAAAATCTTGGCACCCTCGCGCGACTGACGGCCGTGCTTGTTCACAGGCAGTAGAATGGGCCTCAGGGGCTCAATGACCATCAGGATATCGTTGCTCACCGACCTAACATCGCCCAACTTCGACGACACCCTCTCAGCAACCATCAGTCCGTCCATACCACCAAAGGGGTGGTTGCCTGCAAAGAGATAGCGATGCCCGGGCTCGATATTCTCCAAACCCTCGGCATAGTAGCTCACGCCCATATAGTCGAGCGCCTTGCGAATAAACTCTATGGGGTCCAGAGGGCCAAAGTTGGTCAGAATCTCGTTTATCTCGTCTTGGTGAACGATTTTTTTCAGATAGTTAATCAGAAAGCGTGGCACACGTCGGGCCAATTTGGGAGCCTTTTGTGCCAATACCTCCTCAACATCTACTCTCTTCATATTTCAAAGCGTGTGTTAGTGTGTGTTTGCTTGCTGCCTACAAATATACAAATTTTTCCCAAAAGTGTTCTCCATAGTTGCGATTAGTGGACAGCAATGACCTTAAAGCCACTAATGCCCTTAAAGACCTTAAGGTCCTTAATGACCTTATATCAGACTTAGGTCTGTCTGCAAAAATAAGAGAGAGCGCCCTTTTGGGGCACTCTCTCCGTCAGTTCACACCATCGGGTGCAAACTATTTAACCGTATTAACAATTTTCTCGAAAGCCTGAGGGTGATTCATCGCCAGGTCGGCCAGAACCTTACGGTTCATCTCGATACCCTTAGCGTGGCATTTACCCATAAATTCCGAATAGGTCAAACCGTGCATACGAGCGGCAGCGTTGATACGCTGGATCCACAAGCTGCGGTAATTCCTCTTCTTCTCTTTGCGGTTACGATAGGCGAACTGCAAGCCTTTCTCGACAGTATTTTTGGCAACTGTCCAGACGTTTCCCCTTGAACCAAAGTTACCTTTGGCAAGCTTTAAAACTCTTTTTCTGCGTGCTCTCGATGCAACAGCATTTACTGATCTTGGCATAAAAAATTAAAGTTTTAATCGAAAGATTAGCGGAGGGATTCTCTCCCCCTCTTCGGGGCTAATTCTCTCTTTGGTTTAACAATGTGCTCTACGGGTTAATTACTTAACGAGGAGCTTGCGCAACTTGGCTGCATCGGCGGGAGTTACGATAGCCGAGTAATCCAGGTTACGTTTACGTTTTGTAGATTTTTTGGTGAGGATGTGGCTGTGGTAAGCGTGTTTCCTCTTGATTTTTCCTGTGCCGGTGAAATCAAAACGCTTCTTTGCGCCGGCGTTAGTTTTCATTTTTGGCATTTTCGATAAAAATTTAATTGGTTAAACAGCCTGCAAATATACAAATAAAATCCTAAATGCAAAATTCCCTATCCAAATTTGTTGCTTTTTGCCCACCCCATACCATATATTTATATAATTAAGGGCATTAGGGGCATTAAAGAAAATCCTATAACTCTTATCTCTCCTATTGCTCTTATATGATTTATAAGACAAATAGGATATATAGGATAAATCCCCCTCTAAGTTAGAGGGGGTGCCCAAAGGGCGGGGGCGTGTGTTTTAGCTATCAGCATTCAGCCTTCTTGACAGACCTCCTCGGCCTACGGCCACTCCCCCTAACTCAGGGGGAGAGTGGTTGTGGGTATCCCATTAACCACCGCCAAAGTTTAGCACCACAACAACTCCTCTCCTGAGTTAGGAGAGGTGGCGCGAAGCGACGGAGAGGTCTGTAAAATGGTAGCGCCCACACCACGTTTGTCGCAAGGTAAAAGTATGGGATTACTGCACCGCCTACGGCGGTTGGTGATCCGCTGGTGGGGGAGCTGTACAACGAAAGATTTTCGACTACATCACCCAAAGGGTGTGGTCTTTTTTTGTTTGGCAATACTGCTTACGAGCAGGCTCGTGCAGTATTACCAAACAAAAAAAACGACCGCCTATTTAGGCGGTCGCTGTCAAAAACTTTCGTTGTACTCGGTATGGGATTCGAACCCATGATTTCAAGAATGAGAATCTTGCGTCCTGGACCAGCTAGACGAACCGAGCATTGTTCCGTTTTGGTGGTGCAAAGATAGAGCAAAAATCCAAACCTCCAAAACTTTTTGCAAAAAAAAATCAAAAAAAATCACTTTTTCGCAAAAAAGTTGCCACACCAAAGGGGAGAGAGGTTGTTTTAGCAGTCAGCGGTCAGCCTTCTTTACAGACCTCCTCGGCCTGCGGCCACTCCCCCTAACTCAGGGGGAGAGTGGTGGTGGGGCTCTTAGGGGGAGAGTGGTTGTGGGTATCCCATTAACCACCGCCAAAGTTTAGCACCACAACAACTCCTCTCCTGAGTTAGGAGAGGTGCCCCAACGTGGCGGAGAGGTCTGTATGGCCGAAGGCCACACCCAATCCTGCGACAGCATTGCTGGCGGAAGTAGGCGTGTGGTGACGGGGGCGTGTGTATATCTTTGGGCGTAGTTTGTCGGCAGACAAAAAGCAAAGAGGGCTTGCATCGTTCTGATGCAAGCCCTCTTCTTGTTTATGCTTGTTCGCTTGGCGGACTATTTCTCCTCAGCCTCCAACTTAGCTTTCAGTTCGGCCAGACCTGCGATATCACCAAGGGTGGTCTTCTCAACCGAAGCGTTCACCTTCTTGATGGTCGATTTGGTAGCCTCAGCAGCAGCACGTTTCTCAGCCTTAGCAGCGTTCTCCTCGGCGCGTTTAGCCTCCTCGAAGATGCGGGTGTGCGACAAGCTGATGTGTTTGGTTACTTTCGAGAACTCAACAACCTTGAAGGGCAGAACATCACCTACTTTGGCGGTGGTGCCGTCCTCTTTAACGATCTGTTTTGCAGGAGCGAAGCCCTCAACATTCTCTGCCAGAGCAACTACTGCACCCTTCTCGTTAACCTCGATTACCTTACCCTCGTGTACCGAGTCAACCGAGTATTTAGCCTCGAACTCGTTCCAGGGGTTCTCCTCGAGCTGTTTGTGGCCCAAGCTCAGACGACGGTTCTCTTTGTCGATACCCAGAACGATAACGTCGATATCTGCGCCCAGCTGAGTCAGCTCTGCGGGGTGTTTGATCTTCTTGGTCCAGCTCAGGTCGCTGATGTGTACCAGACCGTCGATACCCTCTGCAATCTCAACGAAGATACCGAAGTTGGTGAAGTTGCGAACCTTAGCGGTGTGGCGCGAACCGATGGGGTAACGCTCCTCGATCGACTCCCAAGGATCGCTGGTGAGCTGTTTGATACCGAGCGACATCTTGCGCTCCTCGCGGTCGAGAGTCAGAACTACTGCCTCGATCTCGTCGCCCACTTTCATAAACTCCTGAGCCGAGCGGAGGTGCTGGTTCCACGACATCTCCGAAACGTGGATCAGACCCTCAACACCAGGTGCAACCTCTACGAATGCACCGTAGTCGTACATCATAACAACCTTACCATTAACTTTGTCGCCCACTTTCAGGTCTGCATCCAGAGCCTCCCAGGGGTGAGCCGAGAGCTGTTTCAGACCCAGAGCGATACGTTTCTTCTGGTCGTCGAAGTCGAGGATAACGACGTTGATCTTCTGGTCGAGAGCAACGATCTCCTCGGGGTGGTTTACGCGGCCCCAGCTGAGGTCGGTGATGTGAATCAGACCGTCTACGCCACCGAGGTCAACGAATACACCGTACGAAGTGATGTTCTTAACGGTACCCTCGAGAATCTGACCTTTCTCCAGGCGCGACATAATCTCCTGTTTCTGCTGCTCGAGCTCGGCCTCGATGAGAGCCTTGTGCGAAACAACAACATTGCGGAACTCCTGGTTGATTTTAACAACCTTGAACTCCATAGTTTTCTCTACGTAAATATCGTAATCGCGGATAGGCTTAACGTCGATCTGGCTACCGGGCAAGAATGCCTCGATGCCGAATACATCAACGATCATACCGCCCTTAGTGCGGCATTTGATAAAGCCTTTGATGATCTCGTCGTTCTCCAAAGCCTGATTAACGCGGTCCCAGCTCTTGAGCTGACGAGCTTTCTTGTGCGAAAGGATGAGCTGACCTTTTTTGTCCTCGGCGTTCTCTACGTAAACCTCAACTTTCTCGCCGATTGCGAGCTCGGGGTTGTAGCGGAACTCGGTTACGGGGATGATACCGTCCGATTTGTAGCCTACGTTTACGACTACCTCGCGTTTGTTGATCGAGATTACGGTACCCTCAACCACCTCACCGTTCTGGATGTTCAGAAGCGATTTGTCATACTCGGCGGCTGCGCCCTCTTTACCAAGCTGACCGTAGAGGTCTGCGTCGGTCTCATAAGCATTCCAATCGAAGTTCTCGTTGGCAATGTTCTTAATGTTTTCCATTGTTAAAAGTTAATTGTTTGTTAATTAAAAAGTTAGACTTTATTTATAGACTTCCCCTCGGTCTAACCCACGGGAAAGAAGCGCGCAAAGATACCTATTATAATCAAAACAGCAAAAATTTACCCAACTTTTTTTGTTTCAAATATCTAACGCCTAACAACTTTGCCCACCCTACTCGGCGGCGGTGTATACCAATTTCAGCTCGCCATTGGTGAAGAGATAGAGTTTGTTCTCCTCGATGGTGAACGAGTCTATTTTGTCGAGGAGCGACAAATAGCGCAGCTCAATCTTGTCGTTGGGGCAGTAGCGCTTGGTGGCAAACATTGCGCCGAATGAGAGCTTGCCCACGATGTCCTTCTGGTACTCAACCTCGCTGGGAACAATCTTATACTGACCGCCATAGCTGTTGCAGCCCGCATAGCCACCCACGCCACCCTCGGTGTCGAAGATGATGGTGGGTACCTTCTGCTCGTTGAGCAGTTCGGCAACATTTTGTCCCTCTATTTGGGTTAGGTTCCAAGTGGTGGTGCCCAGGGGGCGATGGTTGCGCTGAACGCCCTTGCGGCAGTTGCAGCACGAGTAGCCCAGTACGGTCATAGCAATAATAGTGATGATGGTGATTACTCTTTTCATAGTCCAGATAAAACTTTATGGTTGTAAAAATTTTTGATTTCTCGGCACAAAGATATACATTTGCATAGCAAATATGCAATTACACAACAATACTATAACATTTTTTAATACACACACAAGAGAGAGAACATTATGAAACGTATTATCTGTTCGCCCGAGGCTCCCGCAGCCGTAGGGCCCTATTCGCAGGCCATCGAGGCTGGTGGTGCGCTGTATGTGTCGGGCCAACTGCCCCTGATTCCTGCCACTGGCGAGATGCCCGAGGGTATTGAGGCCCAGACCCGCCAGTCGTTGGACAACTTGGGTGCCATACTGAAAGAGGCCGGTTATAGCTTCAACGACGTAGCCAAGACCACCGTACTGCTGCAACACATCAGCGACTTTGGTGCTATGAATGCCATCTATGCCGAGTACTTCACGGGCGACAAACCTGCGCGTGTTTGCTACGAGGTTGCGGCCCTGCCCAAGGGTGCTTTGGTCGAGATCGACTGCATCGCAGCAAAATAACAAAAAGGCCTTCAGGCCTTTTTTTGTGTCTATCGTCGAGCGTCTAACCGATTTTATATTCCCCCTCTAAGTTAGAGGGGGTGTCGCGAAGCGACGGGGGCGTGTGTTTTGCAATAATAGGCCTTTCTAACAGACCCCTCCGCCCTTCGGGCACCTCCCCTAACTTAGGGGAGGAATGTTTTGAAATCTCCCCTACGAAAGGGGAGTGGCCCATTAGGGCCGAGGGGTGGTCGAAATTGCGTGCGCGTCCTCGCGCACATTCCCCCTCTAAGTTAGAGGGGGTGTCGCGAAGCGACGGGGGCGTGTGTTTTGCGATAATAGGCCTTTCTAACAGACCCCTCCGCCCTTTGGGCACCTCCCCTAACTTAGGGGAGGAATTCTTTTAAGGGCCTTAATGACCTTAAAGCCTTAGGTCGGTTAGACGCTCGACGTTAGACGTTAGACTTGTCTTTGGCTCAAATTTTGAGTTGTGCATAGGGCGTAAACCAACCAACAAAGAATTACTGCACTATGAAACGCACAACACAACTCTTCGTTGCGGCAGCAGGGGCAGTTCTGCTCCTTGCTGTGGGCCCTGCGCCCCACTCTGCCGCCGCTCAAACTCGCCCTTCGCCAGCCATAACCTACACCACCGAGGGGCTCTGGAACACCACCACCGGCACCGCCAACTGGATAAACATCCTCAATGCCGCCCACTCGTTTGACCTCTGGTGGGGCGGCTCGTTCAACGTAGACCTGCTGGCCGTCAATAACCTGCGCAACTCGCAGGGCAAGCCCGGCGTGGCCGATGACCTACACATCTTCTCGGCCATCGAGGATGAGAGCGTGGCCCTGTCGCTCTTCGAGTTTGGCCTGACGCAAGACTTTGGTATGTCTAACGTATTTCTGGGCGTGCGCAACGTCAATAAGGACTACTTCACCTCGCCTTGGAACTCGATATTCACCTCGTCGGTCGGGGGCCTGTTCCCCACCCTTGCGGCCAACTTTCCCATCAGCGACTCGCCTCGCTCGGCAATGTGCCTCCACTCGGAGCTCTACTTCTTTTCCAAACGGCTCACACTCAAATCGTCGCTCTACAATGGCGTGGCCTCCGACAAGTGGAGCGAGGTCTTTAACATACGCCCCAGCCGCGATGGTATTATTGCCATAAACGAGCTGAGCTACGTTGGCGATAGTGGCTCTTATGTGGGTAGCTACCACTTGGGCTACTCTTATGGCCACACTCCCCTGCCCGAGGAGCAACGCAGCGAGCAGGAGCCCTTGAAGAAGGTGAGCCGCTCGGCCTTGTGGGTGCTGGTCGAACAGCCCGTATATATTGCCCCCAGTGGCAGCCAACTGACGGTACTGCTGCACGGTGGCTGGTCGCCCGATAGCGACTGCGACTGGTATGGCGCTGTGGGTGTGCTGTGGCGCGGGCTGCTGAGCGAGGGCGACTATATTGGCTTTCTCTACGACCGCTCGCTCTACACTGCGGGCTACGAGACCGAGCTGGAGCTGACCTACTCGATGCCCACCCGCTGGGGCACCATCCAGCCTGCCCTGCATAGGGTCTATACCCCCTCGCGTGCTCAGACTATTGCAATGACCAAGATTATCTTCGAGTTTTGACGTCTAACGTCGCAAATGCGAGTAAGCGAGGGCAGAGGCTGCTCGCATATATGCCAACAACAAAGGCGAGAGCGCAAACTCTCGCCTTTTGCTATTACTAAGTGGATTGGTAGCTAACGTGCCACAATCGACCGCCCGAGCCACACCAGCACAAAGCCCACTGCAAGGCTCATCACAACATAGGCCGCCAGGGGGAGCCACTGTCTGCCCTGGGTGAGCAGAAACATATCGTCGGCAAAGGTCGAAAAGGTCGTAAAACCTCCGCAGAAGCCCGTAATAAGCACCGCACTCCATTGGGGCGTGAGCCATCCGCCGCGCTCGGCTGCGCCAAAGAGCAGCCCTATCACAAAACATCCAACGAGGTTTACCGTCAGCGTGGCCCAAGGGAATTGGCTGTGGGTAAGGTGGGGCATCACTCGGCCCACCAGATAGCGCAGGGCGGTACCCACAAAGCCTCCGCACCCGGCCAGTAACATCATTCTGAACATAGTATTATCTGTTTACTTGTATCTCTCTCACCACACCCAACAACCGAGCCAAAGACTGTCAAACGTCGCAAATGCGAGTAAGCGAGGGCAAAGGCTGCTTTTGCAGACTATGCCGAGCGTGAGCATTTTAGAGCAAGCAAAGCTTGGTCAAACGTCTAACCGACCTAAGTTTTTTAAGGCCCTTAAAAGAACTCCCCCTCTAAGTTAGAGGGGGTGCCCATTGGGGCGGGGGCGTGTGTAAACTTTCATTTTTCAACTTTCAATTCTTGGCAAGTCATTTGCATTGTCCTCTCATTGCCCCACAAATATACCACATCGCACCCTTAAAAACAACAGCACTATGCATCTTACACCACGCGAACAAGACAAGCTCACACTGCTGACACTCGGCCTGATTGCCGAGCGACGCAAGGCCAAAGGACTAAAACTCAATCACCCCGAAGCGGTGGCCTACATCACCTCAACAGCACTCGAAGCCGCTCGCTCGGGCCACACCGTCGAGGAGGTTATGAAGATTGCCTCCGAAGCCCTCACCACAGCCGATGTTATGGAGGGGGTGGCCGATATGATTGGTCTACTACAAGTCGAGGCGGTCTTTACCGACGGCTCGCGCCTTGTGAGCATCCACAACCCCATACGTTAAACCATCCCTCCATCTTAACACACACGCATACGATTATGAACAAAGAGTCCAAAACATCTTGCGCCACCCCTCAGCCCACCCCCGTAGGCGGAGTGGTGTTGGCCACCGAGCCCGTCGAGTACAACGCCCACAAGCCCGTAACTACCATAGAGGTCAAGCACACGGGCGACAGACCTATACAGGTGGGCTCGCACTTTCATTTCTTCGAGGTCAATCGCCTTTTGGAGTTCGACCGCACGCAGGCCTTCGGCAAGCATCTTAACATCCCCGCCACCACCGCAGTACGTTTCGAAGCGGGCCAGAGCAAGACCGTCGAGCTGGTACCCTTTGGGGGCAAGCAGCGCGTGGTGGGCTTTGGTGGCTTGGTAAATGGCTACACTGGTGGCCAGACCTCGCCCGTCTACAATCCCTCCTACGCCCGCTCGGTGGCCCACGCAGCCAAGGCAGGCTACAAATCATCAACCAAGTAATACACACAATCGTTATGGCAACACTAAGCAGACAACAGTACAACAACCTCTTTGGCCCCACTGTGGGCGACCGCATACGCCTGGGCAACACCACCCTGTACGTCGAGATTGAGCGTGACCTGCGCACTATGGGCGACGAGGTGGTCTATGGCGGAGGCAAAACCCTGCGCGACGGTATGGGGCTCAACAACCAGACCACCTCGGCACAAGGTGCCCTCGATTTGGTCATCACCAACGTAACCATTCTGGACCCCCTACTGGGCGTGGTCAAGGCCGACGTGGGCATAAAGGATGGGCTCATTGCGGGCATTGGCAAGGCAGGCAACCCCAATGTTATGGATGGCGTAACACCCGGTCTGATTACGGGGGCCGCCACCGATGCCATCAGTGGCGAGCACCTAATACTCACAGCAGGTGGCATCGACGGCCACGTTCACGTAATCTCGCCCCAGCAAGCCCAAGCGGCCCTGAGCGGTGGCATAACCACCCTCATCGGTGGCGGCATAGGCCCCACCGACGGCACCAACGGCACCACCATAACCAGTGGCAACTGGAACATAGACCGTATGCTCCAGTCGGCCGAGGCCCTGCCCGTAAACATTGGATTCTTAGGCAAGGGCAACTGCTCGGGCAAGGCCCCCATAGCCGAGCAAATCGAACAGGGCGTTATGGGGCTCAAGATTCACGAAGATTGGGGCTCCACACCCCAGGCTATCCGCACCGCCTTGAAGGTTGCCGACCGCTACGACGTGCAGGTGGCCATTCACACCGACACGCTCAACGAGGCGGGCTTTGTCGAGGACACCATTGCCGCCTTCGACGGTCGCACCATCCACACCTACCACACCGAGGGTGCAGGTGGTGGCCACGCCCCCGACCTGCTGCGCGTAGCCTCGCAGAGCAATGTGCTGCCCTCATCGACCAACCCCACCCTGCCCTTTGGCATCAACTCACAGGCCGAGCTGTTCGATATGATTATGGTGTGCCACAACCTCAACCCCAAGATACCCTCCGATGTAGCCTTTGCCGAGAGCCGCGTAAGGCCCGAGACTCAGGCTGCCGAAAACCTGCTCCACGACTTGGGCGTGCTGTCGATGATATCGAGCGACTCACAGGCTATGGGGCGTGTGGGCGAGAGTTTTATGCGAGCCTTCCAGATGGCCTGCTATATGAAAAACCGCACTGGCCGACTGCCCCAAGACGGAGCGGACAACGACAACTTCCGCGTGTTACGCTACTTGGCCAAGGTTACCCTCAACCCCGCCATAACCTTTGGCGTAGACCACAAGATTGGCTCGGTGGCCGTGGGCAAGGTGGCCGACTTGGTGCTGTGGGAGCCCGCAATGTTTGGGGCCAAGCCCAAGATGGTCATCAAGGGCGGAATGATAAACTGGGCCAATATGGGCGACCCCAATGCCTCGCTGCCAACCCCTCAGCCTATGATTTACCGCCCGATGTTCGGTGCAATGGGTGGAGCCTTGGGCCGCACCTGCCTGACCTTTGTGTCGAGGGCAGCTGCCGAGCGTGGCGTGGCCGAGCGACTGGGCTTGCAGCGACAAGTGGTGGCCGTCAGAGGTACACGCACCCTCACCAAAGCCAATATGGTGCTCAACGACCAGATGCCCAACATCGAGGTCAATCCCGAGACTTTCGAGGTGGTGGTCGATGGCCGCAGGGTAAACCTCGCCCCCGCGAAATCGCTCCCCTTGGCGCAACTCTATTGGTTTAGTTAAAGCCTTAATGTATGGAAGTTTACAAAAAGATACTCGGCAACCAGAGCGATTCCGCTTGGGCCGAGCGATTGGCCCACTGCTCGGTCGATTACATCGAGCTCGACCAGTGGAACGCCCAGAAGAGCCGCCTGCTGGCCATTGGCACCAGTGGCAAGCCCTACGCTATGGCCTTCGACCGGGGACATAGGCTCCACGATGGAGACATTATAGCCTATGACCGCTCCACCGGCAGGGCTGCGGTGGTGAGGCTCAAACTGTCTGAGGTGATGATTATAGACCTCTCGACACTCTTTCGCCGCCCACCCACCGAGGCCATAGCCACAGCCATCGAGCTGGGCCACGCCATAGGCAACCAACACTGGCCTGCGGTGGTCAAGAACGAGCGTCTGTATGTTCCACTGGCGGTGGATAAGAAGGTAATGCTGAGCGTTATGCGCACCTACAACTTCGAGGGCATAGCCTTTGCGTTTCGCCCTGGTGGCGAGGTTGTTCCCTACTTGTCGCCCTCGGAGGTGAGGACACTTTTTGGGGGCACCTCGGGAGGTAGCGACCAGAGTGGCCGAGGTCATACCCTGCGCCCCACTCCCCACCCCCACGAGCACGACGAGCCCCACCTGACGGACTATGTTTAGGGAAAGTTGAAAATGGAAAATGGAAAATTGGCAGACCCCCTCGGCCTACGGCCACTCCCCCTACCTTAGGGGGAGAGTCATCTGCCCTCACAACAACTCCCTCCCACTAAGTTAGAGGGAACGTAAAAAAACTCCTCCCCTAAGTTAGGGGAGGTGCCCCGAAGGGGCGGAGGGGTCTGTCGGTCGTTAGACGCTCGACGTTAGACGTTAGACAAAAAAAGAACTATGTTTTCACTCACTTGTAGCGAACTATTTGGGCTGTTGCAGATGGGCGACTCGGCCTTTCCGATTGGTGGTTTTAGCTTTTCGGCAGGGTTGGAGGGTGCGGTGGCCGAGGGTATGGTCGCCTCGGTCGATGATTTGGAGCAGTACACCCGCGCTACCCTCTGGAACGCTGCCCGAGCCGATGCCATTGCCGCTCTGGAAGCCTACCGCGCCATTGGCAAGAGCCGCTTGGAGCTGCTGCCCACCATCGAGGCAAGGCTTATGGAGCTAAAACTGCCTCCCGAGGCCCGCACCGCCACCCTGCGTATGGGTAGCCGACTGGCCGCCCTGGTGCGCCAAACGAGCCCTTCGCCACTGGTGGCTCGCTGGGGCGAGATGGTCGATAGTGGGGCCCTGCACCCCTCCCTGCCAATTGCTCAGGCGATTGCCGCAGCACTGTCAGATGTGGGCGAGGTGGGGCTCTTTGCCCTGCACCTCTATGGCACTGCCTCGATGGTGCTGGGTGCATCGCTGCGGCTTATGCGTGGGGTGTCGCACGTTGCCACTCAGCGCATCTTGGGCTCGTTGGCTCCGCTGGTGGGCCAGCTCTACGAACTCTACGGCTCGGCCACCATAGAGCAGATGTCGGGCTTTGCGCCACTGCTCGATGTGGCTGCCTCGCTCCACGAGAGGGGTACCAGTCGCCTATTTATGAACTAAGGAAATAACAAACAAAAAATCACTATGGCAAAAGCAACTTGCAGAGTGGGCGTAGGAGGCCCCGTTGGGTCGGGCAAGACCGCCCTTATCGAAACCCTCACACCACGACTGTTGGCTATGGGGCTCAAAGTGGTCATCATAACCAACGATATCGTAACGACCGAGGATGCCCAACACGTGCGACGAATACTGCGTGGCACACTGGCCGAAGAGCGCATTGCGGGTGTCGAAACGGGTGCCTGCCCCCACACAGCCGTCAGAGAGGACCCCTCGATGAACTTGGCTGCGGTGGAGGAGATGGAGGGGCGTTTTCCCGACACCGACCTGCTCTTTATCGAGTCGGGGGGCGACAACCTGACACTCACATTCAGCCCCGCACTGGTAGACTTTTTCATCTACGTAATAGACGTGGCTGCGGGCGACAAAATACCCCGCAAGGATGGGCCGGGCATCTCGCACAGCGATATACTGGTCATCAACAAGACCGACTTGGCCCCCTATGTGAGGGCCGACCTGGAGGTTATGCGCCGCGATACGGAGATGATGCGCCCAGGCAAACCCTATGTCTTTACGAACTGCTTTACGGGCGAGGGCATAGACCAACTCTTGGAGTTGATATGCCAAATGGCCCTGTTCGACAAGGTACGCATTGCCCTATGAGCCACCTTTCCGACACCAACCTCCCACCCGCCACCAATCCGCCACCAATGGCCCTGAGCAATAGTGGCGTGGGCAAGCGTGGCTACCTCCGACTGGGGTTTGAGCTCGGCCCCGAGGGGCGCACCATACTGCGCACCCTCGACCGTCGCCACCCTATGGTGGTTCAGCAAGCCCTCTACTGGGACGAGCAGTTGCCCCACTTGGCATCGGTCTACACCCTCTCGTCGGGTGGCCCTCTGGTAGATGGCGACCGCTATCGGTGGGAGGTAGATGTGGGCCCCGGGGCCGAGGCACACGTTGCCAGCGGTGCGGCCACTCTGATAGCCTCGATGCGCTACGACCGAGTGGAGATAGAGCAACGGGTAAAAGTGGCCGAGGGGGGCTACCTCGAGTGGCTGCCCGAGCCCACCATACCCTGCTCTCGCTCGCACAGCCTTACAACTACCGAGCTGACCGTAGCCCGCGGCGGAGCGCTATTTTGGGCCGATATGCTCTGCTGCGGCAGGCTCTACTATGGCGAGCGGTTTGACTTCGAGCGGCTATTCAGGCAGACCACCCTGCGACGGCCCGACGGGCAGGTTGTGGCTCGCGAGGTGGCCGACATAGTCCCCTCGGTGGTGCACCCCTCGACGATGGGCATACTGGGCGACTTCACCCACTGGGCTACGGTGGTGATGGTTGGGCCGAGCGAGGTTATAGTCCCTCTGAACAACAACTTGCACCCCTACTACACCCCCAATGGGGCTCTGGGCACATCGCTCATAGGGGGTGGCGAGGCGGTTGTGGTACGACTTTTGGGACATTCGGCCGAGGGGCTCAAACGAGAGGTCCGAGGACTCTGCTCGCAGTTCCGAATGGCCACCAAAGGGGTGCCGCTCGATGATGACTTCCCCTGGCGATAACATATTATTCCTTTTGAAAAAACACAGACTATGAAACACACCAACATCATCAATGCCGAGGGTATCGGCAATCTCTTCAGCCTCGAGAGTGTGAAGGGGTGGCTGCGAGGGCCTGCCCAAGTGGTCTTTCAGGGCAACGCCTTGTGTGGTGCACTCATCATTGCGGCGCTCTTTGTGGGGGCCATTGCGAGTGGGCGCATCGAGGTAGCTTGGGGAGCTATAGCAGGCCTCTGCATCTCTACTCTCACGGGCCACATACTGGCACTGCCAAAGAGCCAGGGCGAGGCGGGCTTGTGGGGCTTCAACGGCACGCTGGTAGGCGCAGCAGCTATGACCTACTTGGGCAGTACGGTGCTCGGGTGGATAGCCCTGGTACTATGTGCAGCAATGACCACCTGGGTACGCACAGCCCTCGACCGCCTCTGCTCGGCCCACAAGGTCAGCTCGCTCACAGCCCCCTTTGTGCTCTGCACCTGGCTGCTGCTGGCCGCCTCGCGCCAGCTTGTGGAGCTCGACAGCATTGCCCTGCCCCTCTCGTCGTTACCCTCGTCGGCCTGGGGTATGGCCACACATAGGGCCATACCCGTAAACTTTCTGGAGCTGATATTCCGAGGCGTAAGCCAGGTATTTCTGCTCGACTCGTGGCTGGCGGGCGGACTGATAGTTATGGGGCTGTTGGCCAGCAACCCTATGGCAGCTCTGTGGGCCATTGTGGGCTCGGCCCTCGGCTCGGGCGTGGCACTGCTCTACGGAGCCCCCACCCACGCTGTGGCCAGTGGGCTCTACGCCTTCAGCCCTGTGCTTACGGCCATAGCGCTGGGTAGCGCCTTCTACCGCCCGACGCTGCCGAGCAGCCTTTGGGCACTGCTGGGCATTGTGGCTACGGTATTTGTCCAAGCGGCCTTCGACACATTTGTTGCCCCCGTTGGGCTACCCACACTGACGGCTCCGTTCTGCCTTACCACTTGGCTGTTCCTGCTGCCGCTCTACCGCTTCGAGGCGAGCCACACCGACCCCATAAACCACTCTACTTGGCACCGCAAGAGCCATATCAGACCTATAAAATAACACCTTATTCATATACACACATACACATAAACCGTTTATTACTATGCATTTGACAAACCAATTACTCTCGCCTGCAATAGAGATTGTGGGCGGGGCTGTGGCCGCCCTGCTTGTGGCGGTCGCCATAGCCAAGACACGCCGTCAGGCAACACGCAACACCCTGCCAATGATGGGGGCCCTGGGGGCCTTTGTGCTGGCGGCCCAGATGCTCAATTTCACAGCCTTTGCGGGCAGTAGTGGCCACCTGATAGGTGGAGTGCTGTTGGCGGCAATGTTGGGCCCTTGGGCAGGCTTTTTGACGCTGTCGGTAGTGATTGCCCTGCAGGCGCTGCTGCTGGGCGACGGAGGCACCCTGGCCATAGGGTGTAACATACTCAATATGGCTGCCGCAGGGTGCTTGGTGGCCTACCCATTGATATTCAAACCCCTGATGAGTGGCCGTAGCGGAGGGTGGCGCCTTGTGTTGGCCTCGGTGGTGGCGGCTATGGTGGCGGCCGAACTGGGAGCCATAGGTGCGGTGGCCGAGGTGGGAGCCTCGGGCGTTGCTCCGCTCCAGATGAGGGCATTTTGGGGCAATATGGTCTTTGCCCACCTGCCCATTGGCGCGGTCGAGGGGTTGGCTACGGGGGCAATACTGTGGGCCGTAAGCCAGACCAACGCCCCATTGCTGCACATCAACTTTGTGGGCGAGGGGGCCGAGCAACCCCGCGTGCTCAATACGGTATGGGCCTTTTTGATTGGGGCGCTGCTGATTGGTGGCGGCCTGTCGCAACTCTCCTCTGACCGCCCCGACGGCCTCGAGTGGTCGGTCGAGCAGAGCCAAGAGGAAATTCAAAATTCTGAATTCTGAATTCACAATTAGCCACAAACGCACAAAGGGCTTGGCAACTGACTGCCAAGCCCTTTGTGTGTGTATCATAGGGATATATCCCTACCTCTTATGCGTTCTGGAAGTAAACAATCGACGACACCTGGTTGCCCTCGCCGTCTTTGGTGATAATCTTGAAGGTACGACGTGCGCCACTATCGTTGGCAGTAAGTACAAAAGGCGGCCAGGGGTTTCTCGTTATTCTGGTAGCCATTGAGCATTGCCACAGCCAGCTCGGAGGTCAGATAGGGGTCCTCGCCAAAGCTCTCGGCAATCCTACCCCAGCGCGAGTCGCGCGAGATGTCTACCATAGGCGAGAAGGTCCACCTCACACCCGAAGCCACAGCCTCGCGTGCGGCGTGCCTTGCACCCTCCTCAACAATGGTGGGGTCAAAAGATGCGGCCTGTCCCAGAGGGATGGGGAAGATGGTGTGGAAGCCGTGGATAACATCCCTTGCAAAAATCAGCGGAATACCCAAGCGGCTGTTCTCGACTGCGGCCCTTTGGATTTTGTTAATCTCTACGGGGTCTACCAGATTGAGTGTCGAGCCAAAGGTGCCGGCAGCAGCCTCGGCGTAGTAGTTGCGGATTTCGGCTGGCGACATTGCCAGCGTGTCGATGCTGCGCAAGATGGCCTCGGCCTCGCCATAGAAGCCCGCAGCCGAGCAGGCCGCTGTGAGCGACACTACGGCCAACAAGCATAATCGTAGGATAGGTTTCATAGTCGTAGGTTTTTTGTCTTTGACAAATGTAACATCTTCGACCATAAGTCGCAAAAAAACAAAGAACATTGAGGGTGGTTTTGGGGCTAAATATTCCACTTTTTTAGCACCCAAAAAATTAAGTCATACTATTGTGGCTCAACATAGTAGCCCTCCAAAGCTCTTTGTAAACATCCACTTTTTCGGCCCCTTCTTGCCACCTTTTATCCTTTTGCCGCCCACCCCACCACAAAGACCAAAAATAAGCCGAGCCAATCCACCTTTTTGGGGTGAATCGGCTCGGCTCTTATACGGGGTGTATTACTAACGCAGCCTATTTGTTGTACTCGTTCAGGCCAGCGTTCATCCAGTCAATAAAGGCAGCCACGTCGAGGTTATAGCCACGAGCCTCGCCCAACTGTTTGCCACTTGCATCGAGAATAACATAGTGGGGCTGTGCGTTGGCACCAAACTG
Organism: Rikenellaceae bacterium; assembly: GCA_015059945.1. Taxonomy (GTDB): domain Bacteria; phylum Bacteroidota; class Bacteroidia; order Bacteroidales; family Rikenellaceae; genus Tidjanibacter. The sequence continues at coordinate 111,643 of SUZJ01000005.1, read as the reverse complement.
CTCCAGAGCAATGTTGGAGTTAATCTTGCCCAGAGTTTTGAGCACCTTGCCATTCTCCAAGGTTACCCAATCCTCTTTGGCAACCTGTTTCTTGTCGTCTACATAGAGGGCGCAGATTACAAACTCGCTCTCCAGTTTAGCCTTCACTGCGGGGTCGCTCCATACCCTCGACTCCATCTCGCGGCAGTTTACGCAGCCGTGGCCAGTGAAGTCCAAGAAGATGGGTTTGCCAACCTTTGCAGCGTGAGCCTTAGCCTCCTCCAAGTCATAGAAGCCCTCGAGGCCCAGAGGCAGCTCCAAGAAGTCGCCATACTTAACCGTAGCGGGCAGTTCACTGGCGGTGGTATTGCTATTTGCCGACACCACTGCGCCGCCATTGCTATTCTCGGCACCCAGCACAAAGTCCTGAGTCTGCATTGGGGGCAGGTAGCCCGAGAGGCCCTTCAAAGGTGCACCCCACATACCGGGAATCATATATACCACAAAGGTGAATACACCAATTGCCAATATCAGGCGGAAGGTCGAAATATACTTAACCTCCGAGTCGTGTTTGAATTTGAGTTTGCCCAGCAGGTAGAAGCCCATAAGGGTAAAGCATACAATCCAAATGGCCAGATAAATCTCCCTATCGAGCAGACCCCAGTGGTAAACTTGGTCGGCAGTCGAGAGGAACTTGAAGCCCAGAGCTACCTCAACAAAACCCAGCACAACCTTAACCGAGTTGAGCCAGCCACCGCTCTTAGGCATCTTGTTCAGCAAGCCGGGGAAGAGTGCGCACAGCACAAAGGGAATCGAGAAGGCCAACGAGAAGGCCAACATTGCAAAAATGGGGGTAAGCACCTCGCCCTGGGTAGCCTTAATCAGCACCGAGCCTACAATGGGGCCGGTACACGAGAACGATACCAACACCAGAGTCAGCGCCAAGAAGAACACGCCACCCAAGCCCTTCTTCTTGTCTACATTCTCGTCGCTCTTGTTTACCAGCTTCGAGGGCAGTACAATCTCAAACGCACCAAAGAACGATGCAGCAAAGATCATAAATACCACAAAGAAGAGGATATTGGGCAGCCAGTGAGTACCGAGCCAGTTGAAGATGTCGGCCGTAACAGCATCGCCACCCACCAACCTTGTGATAAGGATGATAGCCGCAATGGGCAGGGTGTAGAGCGCTACGATAAACACGCCATACATAACGGCGCGGAATTTGGCCTTGGCCTTATTCTCCGAGCCCTTCATAAAGAACGAAACGGTCATAGGAACCATAGGGAACACACAGGGGGTAAGCAGTGCTGCAAAGCCCCAGAGGATTGCCTCCAAGATGGTGCCCCAGAAGTTGCCACCACCTTTGCTCTGCTCCGCTTTGGGCTCACTAACGGTTGCGGCTGCTGCTTTGCTCTTGCCGAGTTTTATCTCCATCTCGACCTCGCCCATCTGGCAGGTCTCGTCGGTACACTCCTGCCACTCGACGCCTACCACTACTTTGGCATTCTTCTTGTGGCTCAAGACCTTCTGGCTGAAAGTAACCTCGCCCGAGTAGTCGCCCATATCAATCATAAAGATGTCGTCGAAGTACTTGTGAGGCTCACGCGAAGGGGTAGTCTCACCTTCGAGGGTGATGTTCTCCGAGGTAAAGCTGAAGGTGGTGGGGTTGTAGCCGCCCAACTCGCCCATAGCGTAGATGTGAAGGTCGGAGGGAATCTTGGCGGTAACGTCAATCTGGTAGAGTCCCTCGCCGAGGTCAACCACCTCGGCCGACCAGCGTGTACGAACGTCGCCACCCTGGGCCGACATTGATGTCGACAGCAACGAGGCTATCGCAACCAACAAAATTTTTACAAATTTCATACTGAATTAAAGATATAAGTTTAAGGTTTTTATTGCGTCATCCTCTCGAAACACAATTTCGAGTTTGCAAATATATATACTTTTTTCCAATCCATTACCCTAAATACCCCCAAAAGTTATTGGTCAATTCTATCTGTCATTTAGTCGTTTATGGCCCAACGCAGCAGGCAGGGCAATGGAGCATCCTTTCGTTTGGAATGTTCGATTGTTCGCATTTATATCTCTATGGGCACCAAATTTGCACTTCTGACGTTATTTGTACAAAATAAAACGTGTAACAAATACCAAGTATTATGAAAAAAGTCATCACAACCTTTGCTTCTGCGCTGCTCCTTTCGCTCACCCTATCGAGCGCCCAGGAGAGCCTTACGTCAGCAACCTCAACTTCGGCCACCGAGCGAGGCAACGCCATCGACGGCAGTTTCTTCACCCCCTCGACACTACCTTATAGCGTGTGTCATATGCGCGAGTTCCTGCCCACAACCAACGTACCCCGAGGCAACAAGGTCTATCCCAAGCCCTTCCGCCACCGCTGTATGGACAAGCAGATAGAGGCGCTGACCTTTGTGCCCACAGGCCAAAGCGAGCCCATCAGTTGGGCCGAGGGTTTGGAGCGCAACCACGTCGACGGCATCATTATTCTCCACCGCGGCCGAGTGGTCTATGAGCGTTATTTCAGCCACCTGACCGACTCGACACCCCACGCTGTAATGAGCGTAACGAAGAGCCTGACGGGTACTCTGGCAGCCGCTCTGGTTGCCGAGGGTAAGCTGGACCCCGATGCGCTTGTTACCCACTACATTCCCGAGCTTGCAGGTAGCGGCTTTGCCGATGCCACAGTGCGTCAAGTGATGGATATGACCACCGCCATACAGTTCTCGGAGGAGTACACCGACCCCAATGCCGAGATTTGGGCCTTTTCGGCCGCAGGCAACCCTATGGTGGTCCACCCCGAGGGTACGCCCGATGGTTACCACGCCTACCTGAAAGAGGTCAAGCAGAGTGGCACTCACGGTGTCGAGTTTGGCTATCGCACCGTCAATGCCGACCTGCTCGGCTGGATTGTCGAGCGCGCGGGCGGAGCCAACGTGGCCGAGCAGATGACCAACCGCATTTGGAGCCGTATGGGTATGGAGCAAGATGCCTACTATCAGGTCGATGCAATGGGTACGCCCTTTGCGGGCGGAGGGTTCGATGCCACCCTGCGCGACCTTGCACGTTTTGGCCAGATGATGCTCCAAGAGGGGCGCTGGCAGGGCAAGCAGATACTCCCTGCCGAAGCCATAGACGACATACGCTTTGGCGGCGACAAAGAGCCATTTGCCCGCTCGGCCTATGGACACAAGTTGCCAGGCTGGTCGTACCGCAATATGTGGTGGAGGAGCAACAATCCCGACGGGGCCTATATGGCGCGCGGTGTTCACGGTCAGGCAATCTACATCAACCCCGCAGCCGAGATGGTAATTGTGCGACTGGCCTCAAACCCCAACGCCAGCAACACCCTCAACGACTACATATCGCTGCCCGCATACCAAGCCGTAGCCGACCTGCTGAAAAAACAATAGAGCAAAAAGGGAGTTAGACCGAGCAGAAAGGTACTTTTGGGGCTGTTTTGTTTTAGAATCTCGAATCAAATCACTACTTTTGCGGCAAAATAGAGGAGAAACCAACATATTTTGCCCATTTATGAAACAAGACAAAGTATTCGACACCAGTGTCCAGTTGCTTAAGTACAAGGTACTCAAAGAGGTAGTACGCAGCACATACGAGGGCACTATGGACTCGGCCTATATAGATATCCCCAAGAAAATCTCGCCCGGCCCCAAGGCCGAGTTGCGTTGCTGCATCTACAAAGAGCGCGCAATCCTGCAAGAGCGCATCAAGATGGCTTGCGGTGGCGACAAGAGCAACCCCAATGTGATTGAGGTTATCGACATCGCCTGCGACGAGTGCCCCACCAACGCAATGCTCGTTACCCCCGCCTGCCGAGGCTGTATTCTGCACAACTGCAAGGAGGTCTGCCCCAAAGATGCAATCACCATCGTAGGCAAGCGTGCCGTAATCGACCACGACAAGTGTATCGAGTGTGGCAAGTGCGCACAGGCCTGTCCCTATGGTTCGATTATCAAGATGGTTCGCCCCTGTCAGCAGAGCTGCAAGGTTAAGGCTATCAGCATCGACGAGAACAAAAAGGCCAAAATTGACAACTCGAAGTGCATTATGTGTGGCCAGTGCGTTATTGCCTGCCCCTTTGGTGCAATGACCGACAAGTCGCTGCTGATCGACATCATCAAGATGCTGCGCGAGAGCGAGCAGACCGGCAACAAGGTCTACGCCGTATTGGCCCCTGCAATCATCAGCCAGTGTAAGTATGGCCGCATCGAGCAGGTGGTTACCGCCATCAAGAAGCTCGGCTTTGCCGACGTGGTAGAGGTGGCTCTGGGTGCCGACGTAACGCTCTACAAAGAGTCGCGCGAGTGGAACGAGAAGAAGCTGCTCACCACCTCGTGCTGCCCCTCGTTTGTGAGGTTCATAGAGATTAACTTCCCCTCGCTCACACAGCACATATCGCACACCCCCTCGCCTATGATTGAGGTGGCAAGGCTCATCAAGAAGAGCGAGCCCAATGCCAAGGTGGTATTCATTGGCCCCTGCGCTGCCAAGAAGATGGAGTACACACTCGAAAAGACCAATGGGGCTATTGACTCGGTTATGTCGTTCGAGGAGTTGCAGGCCTTCCTCGACGCTCGCGGTATCGAGACCACCGAGCAGGAGGACACCCCTCTGAACAACGCTTCGTTCTACGGTCGCATCTTTGCCAAGGCTGGTGGTATCATTCAGGGACTGCTCAATCTGGCTGCTCAGCACCAGTTCGACGACCTGAGGCCCATTTCGATGAGCGGTATCGACCAGTGCCGTATGGAGCTGGCCAAGCTGAAGGTTGGCAAGAGCGAGTATAACTTCTTTGAGGGTATGATTTGCGAGGGTGGCTGCCTCAATGGCCCCTTGTGCATCAACCACGGCAAGAAAAACTTGGCCGACGTAGACAGCTACGGCAACGAGGCCATCGAAAAGACCATCGACACCTCGGTAAAACTCTGGAAAAACATCACCGGCGAGGAGTAAAAGTTCCGAGCCATATTGTAAAAAAGAGAGAGCATCAACCCGCTATGGTTGATGCTCTCTCATTTTGCCTAATTACCTCTCGGCCCTATTTCTTCGACTTGGCCACCAGTGCACGGCACTCGTCGATGGTCATTGCCATTGGGTCTTTGCTCTTGGGGATGCGGTAGTTCTTGCCGGCACACTGGATGTAGGGGCCGTAGATGCCGCTCATAATCACCAAGTCGTCCACACCGTCGAAGCGTTTGATGGGCTCCTTGTTGCTCTTGTCCTGAGCCTTCTTCTGCTCAATCAGCTCGATGGCGCGCTCTACCGTAACGGTATAGGGGTCGTCGGCCTTGGTGAGCGACACAAACTTGGCTCCATAGCGGATGTAGGGGCCAAACTTGCCTACGCCCACAACAATATCCTCATCGCCATACTTGCCCAAGTTGCGGGGCAGAGCGAAGAGTTCGAGAGCCTCTTCCAGAGTGATTGTAGCTATGAGTTGGTCTTTCTTGAGGCTTGCAAAGCGGGCCTTGTCGCCATTCTCGCCACCAATCTGCACCATTGGGCCGTAGCGACCTATGCGGGCCGACACGGGCAGGCCGCTCACAGGATCAACACCCAGTTGGCGCACCGAGCTGTTGTGCTCGATTTGTGCCCCCAGAGCACTATCTACGCTCTGGTGGAATGGGCCATAAAACTCCTCAATCATCTTATTCCACTGCTCCTTACCCTCGGCAATAAGGTCAAACTCCTTCTCTACCGTAGCGGTAAAGTTGTAGTCCAGGATTGAGGGGAACTGCTTTTCGAGATAGTCGTTCACGAGCATACCGATATCGGTGGGCGACAGCTTGCCTTTCTCTTTGCCCACAACCTCGCTGTGTGTCTTTTCGGTCAGCTTGCCTTTGGCCAGAGTAACCTGTACGTAGGGGCGTTTGACACCCTCTTTGTTCTGCTTGATGATGTAGCCCCTGGCAATGATGGTCGAGATGGTGGGGGCGTAGGTCGAGGGGCGACCGATACCCAGCTCTTCGAGCCTCTTGACCAGCAGAGCCTCGCTATAACGATAGGGCTGCTGGGTGAACTTCTGTGTAGCGACCATATCGACCAGTGGCAACTCTTGTCCCTGAGTCATTGCGGGCAGGGTGGCGTTCTCGGTCTCGGCCTCGTCGTCGGTCGACTCCGAGTAGAGCTTCATAAAGCCGTCGAACTTAACCTGCTCGCCCACAGCCGTAAAGCGCTCGGTGTGGCCGCCAATCTCTATGGTTACGATGGTCTTATCTATCTTTGCGGGGGCCATCTGCGATGCCACCGTGCGTTTCCAAATCAGTTCGTAGAGCCTCTTTTCGGCTGTGGTACCCTCGATGGTCTGGCGGTCGAGGTACGAGGGGCGAATGGCCTCGTGAGCCTCTTGTGCCCCCTTGCTCTTGGTCTTGTAGGCCCTCCACGAGTGGTACTCCTCGCCATAGAGCCCAATAATAGCCTCTTTGGCGGCATACATAGCCTGCTTAGAGAGGTTTACCGAGTCGGTACGCATATAAGTAATGCGACCGCTCTCGTAGAGCTTCTGTGCTACCGACATAGTCTGGCCCACCGACATCGAGAGCTTGCGACCGGCCTCCTGCTGCAAGGTAGAGGTGGTAAATGGGGGTGCGGGGAACTTCTCGGCGGGTTTAGACTCGATGCTCAGCACCTTGAAGTCGGCACCTGCACAGCTCTGCAAGAATGCCACGGCAGCCTCTTTGGTGTCGAACTTGCGGTCCAACTCGGCCTTCACGCTACTATCGCCTGCGACAAAACGGGCTGTAACCTTATAGAAAGGTACTGCCTTGAAGTTGATAATCTCTCGCTCCCTCTCGACAATGAGCCTTACGGCCACGCTCTGCACCCTACCTGCCGAGAGCGATGGTTTAACCTTCTTCCACAGCACTGGCGAGAGCTCAAAGCCCACGAGCCTGTCCAACACTCGGCGAGCCTGCTGAGCGTTCACAAGGTTCATATCCACAGTGCGGGGTGCAGCAATGGCGTCGAGGATGGCCTGTTTGGTAATCTCGTGGAACACGATACGTTTGGTATTCTCTACGGGCAGGTCGAGCACCTGAGTCAGGTGCCAAGCGATAGCCTCTCCCTCGCGGTCCTCATCAGATGCGAGCCAAACCGACTCGGCCTCGGCTGAGAGTTTGCGCAGGTCGGCCACCAGTTTGTTTTTGTCGGCTGCCACCTCGTAGTCGGGCACAAAACCGCCCTCGACATCAATGCCGAGGCCTTTTTTGGCCAAATCGCGAATGTGTCCGTACGACGAACAAACTTTGTAATCTTTGCCCAGGAATTTTTCGATAGTCTTGGCCTTAGCAGGCGACTCTACGATAACCAGATTTTTCTGCTGCATAGGATTGTATTGTATAACTCTCTTTCTAAATCAGTGTTACATTTACGGGTTGCCTTATACCTATATATATAAGTTTCGGCGCACAAAGATAACGCCCTTTGCCCAATTTGCAAAATAAAAAGTGGCGACGAGTCAATTTTCTCGCCACCACTTTTCATATCCGTCTGACTATTAGTCTACTTACCCAAAATGGTATAGGCCAACTCCAACCTTACGGGTACTCTGCCTCCCGCGCCCGAGAGCTTAACATTGGCAATATCCAAGAAATCGTAGGCTCCCATACCCAGTGTGATGCGTGGGTCTACGCCCTCTTGGTCGAGCAGCAGCTGCTGGATATAGATAGAGATATCCATCGAGTAGTTGTAGTGGCTCCTATTCAGATAGCCGCCATAGCTGAGTGTCGAGCCATAGCTCTCCTCCATATAGAAGTTATAGTCGGCCACGGGAGTCAGCGAGGCGTAGTGAAGGTAGCTACCCAACCTATTGGGTGCCACATCAAACAGCGTATAGTCCTCATCGGCCATACCCACATAGAGCATCGCCTGACTGATAAAGATATCCTTACCCTCGGGTTTCAGAGCCCTCAATTTGGTCAAAAACTCCTCTTCAAACTCAATGGTGGTAGTAACACCAAACAGGCCCTGCACATAGCACTCGGTCATTGGGTGTTGCAACTTTTCGGTGGGCTGAGGATTGAGATTTATCATCCCCTCAAACGTGGTAGTCGAGTAGTCGTGCTCGACAGCCGTAACGGCCGCCTGCTCGGCATAGGTGGTGCTATTGGTAATCTGGAACGCCCTCATAATCTGGTCCTCGACCTCGTCGGGGCTTTCGAGCAGATAGTCGTGGCCAAAGAAAATAAGGTAGCTGCTGGGGCCATAGCTGTTGTCCCACTGCAAGTTAAGGCCGTAGATGGCTGCATCCTTGGGCGAGCTCTCCGAAGGGGTGATGCACAGGCCATTGAACTTCTCAAAGAAGAGCGAATCGGTCTCGTAGAGCAGCGTATCAACGCCCCACAACTCGTCCATAAACTCCTTAGCAAGCTTCTCATCGGCCACCTCCAAGCGCAACGTGTCGTAGGTGTCGCCACCGTGGGGTTTGCCGCTATAAGTAAACCTGAACATAGGCTTCTGGTCGATAATCCTGCGGTACTCCAAGCCGTTGTAGTAGACCGTATCCCTACGCAGCCTCTCTCTGAGTCGGTACACGTCAAAGCTCTGCTCTTTGAGCGTATCGCCACCCAGAGTCTTCATCATACACACCAGCATCATCGAGTCGGCCACCGAACCACGATTGGCGTAATAGATAGTATCCGAGCGGGTTGCATAGTCAAACTGCACCAGCGCCGAAGCCCTTGTCGAGCCCAAGCCCTCCTCGCTAATGTTGCCAAAGTAGGCATAGTCCAAGCCACTGGTGGCAATCGAGTCGGTCAGAGTCAGGTAGGTCTGCATACCGCTATCGAAGCTCGCAAACTCAACCTCCATCTGCTGGCCAGGGGGCACAATATCGCCACCCAGTTTATCATTCACCTCGGTACAACCACCGGCAAAAAGCATCAGTGCCGACACCAAAGCACCGACACCGAAGTAGAGTAAAACTTTCTTAAAGCAATGAATCATAGAAATCTTTGTATTCTTTCAACCACTCGCTGCCGCTCTTGTCGGCCTTGCCACGCAGCACCTTTTTGCCCTTGGCCACGATATACTCCTCGATGGCGGCAGGCAGGTGTTCGGCCTCAATAACAATGCCGTCGGCATTATCAATAACGAGTTTAACTATATTTTCGTACGTTGGGTTCTCAATAACTTTCAGCTCGTCGGCGGGCACACCCTCGCCAATCATAGTCTCGGCAAAGGCTTGGCTCCACTCGCCCTCGAAGCTATCGTCGTAGATGCTGAAAACAATCTTTGCGCCCGCAAACAGAGGGTCGTCGGCAAAGGCGTTGCGCAAGTACAAAGGCAGTGCTGCCGTAAACCAGCTCTGGCAGTGTACAATATCGGGCTGCCAACGCTGTTTCTTGACCGTTTCGAGCACACCACGTGCAAAGAAAATAGCCCTCTGGTCGTTATCTTCAAAGGCCACACCATCGGCATCCCTCAGCACAGCCTTGCGCGAGAAGAAGTCGTCGTTGTCGATAAAATAAATCTGCACACGAGCCGCAGGAATAGAGGCCACCTTGATAATCAGCTGGTGGTCGTTATTATTGATAATGAGGTTCATACCGCTCAGGCGGATAACCTCGTGCAACTGGTTTCGGCGCTCGTTCACCACGCCATAGCGAGGCATAAACGTGCGAATCTCGAAACCACTCTCCTGCATACCCTGCAAAAGTGTGCGACAGGTGGTAGCAATGGGGCTTTCGGGCAGATAGGGCCATATCTCCTGACAAGCGTAAAGTATTTTAGCTCCAGCCACTTTCGTAATGTTTTTAGTTCTACTTTTTCAAAAGGTCGAATACCCGTACAAAGATACTAACTTTTTTTGGTTAAATTACAAACTGTCGCACAAAAAAACTGACAGCAATCTGTTTAGCTGTCAGTTTTTTTCTATCGGTTTTTGTCCTTGTTGGCAACCTAATCGTCGAGTATCAACATCGCATCACCATATGTGCCAAAGCGGTAACCCTCTTCGATTGCCACCTTATAGGCGTTCATCACCTGGTCGTAGCCGCCAAATGCTGCCACCATCATCAACTGGGTAGATTCGGGCAGGTGGAAGTTGCTGACCATAGCGTTGGCCACGCTGAAATCGTAGGGCGAGAAGATGAACTTGTTGGTCCAACCCTCGTAAGGTTTGAGCATACCGGTAGTCGATACCGAGCTCTCCATAGTGCGCTGAACGGTGGTACCAATGGCGCACACCTTGCGTCCCTCGCGCTTAGCCTTGTTTACCATCTCGGCAGCCTCTTCGGAGATGAAAATCTGCTCCGAGTCCATCTTGTGCTTCGTGAGATCCTCTACATCCACCGAGCGGAAGTTGCCAAGGCCCACGTGGAGTGTCACAAAGGCCGACTCTACGCCCTTGATTTCCATACGTTTGAGCAGGTGTTTTGAGAAGTGCAGACCTGCCGTAGGAGCGGCCACAGCGCCCTCTTCGGTAGCGTAGATAGTCTGGTAACGCTCCTCGTCAATCTCCTCGGCGCGCTCCCTAATCCACTTGGGAATGGGGATGTGGCCCATCTGTTTGAGCACCTCGCGGAACTCCTCATACGAGCCGTCGTAGAGGAAGCGCAGGGTGCGGCCACGCGAGGTGGTATTGTCGATTACCTCAGCCACCAGAGCGTCGTCGTCGCCAAAGTATAGTTTGTTGCCTATACGGATTTTGCGTGCGGGATCAACGAGCACATCCCACAGGCGCAGGTCTTTGTTCAGCTCGCGGAGCAGGAAAATCTCAATCTCTGCACCGGTTTTCTCTTTGTTGCCATAGAGCCTTGCGGGGAATACTTTGGTGTTGTTGAACACAAAGACATCGTTCTCGTCGAAGTAGTCGAGGATGTCTTTGAAGATGCGGTGTTCGATTTTGCCGCTTTTGCGGTGGAGCACCAGCATACGCGACTCATCGCGATTGTCGGCGGGGTACTTGGCCAACAATTCGGGATTGAGGTCGTAACTGTACTGTGAAAGCTTCATAAAGTGGGTTTTGTATGTTGTTGTAATTATCTCTCTGTCTGCGAGTGGGCATTTGTTGTTACCCGAACAAATAGTATACGTTTGAGAAACAATTTTGTTTCACTCTGTGGTGATTTTTTTGTTTTTTTCTGAGATACTGCCCTTGCTATCTCCCCATATCTCCTAAATCTCCTATTAGTCCTATAAATCCTATTAGGAGCAATAGGAGAAATAAGAGTTATAGGAGTTCTATGATTTTCATTAAGGTCCTTAAAGCCCTTAAAGCCTTAGGTCAGTTTGACGTCTATCTCGCCCCTCAATGCGGCCGGTGCGCTCGGTCCACTCGCCACCCAGCGCCCTCACAGCCTCGGAGAGCTGTTGGCAGTCCTCAACTCGGGTGTTGCCGCTACGGGTACGACGCAGCCCCACCAAGTGTCCACCACTACCCAGCGCCTCGCCAATCTCTATGGCCAACGAGCGGATGTAGGTACCCTTGCTGCACCTAACGCGGATGCGCAGCAGGGGCAGCGAGAAGTCGAGCACCTCTATCTCGAAGATATTTACCAGCGCCTTGCGCATCTCTACCTCTTCGCCCTCGCGAGCGTAGTCGTAGGCCCTGCGTCCGTCGATCATCTTGGCCGAGTAGATAGGCGGAGTCTGGTAGCGCTCGCCACACAATCCCGCCAGAGCCTCATCGACCATTTGGCGAGTGATATGCTCGGTCGGGTAGGTCTGGTCTACGGGGTGTTCGAGGTCGCCACTGGGAGTTGTTGCACCCAGCATCACCTCGGCCACATACTCCTTCTCGCCGGCCTGAATTTCGTTCACCAGCTTGGTGGCCTTACCTATACACACGATGAGTACGCCCGATGCCAGGGGGTCGAGCGTACCTGCGTGTCCGATTTTGATTTTTGGGAAGCCACACTTGCGGAGCAGGTACTTGAGTTTGCGCACCACATCCGACGAGGTCCACCCCAAGGGCTTGTCTATGCCGAGCACAACACCCTCGCGATAGTCGGCCCCCTCGATAATCTTATATTCCATAAAAAAATGCTGTTAGGCTACAAGCCTTAGGTCGTTTTGACATTAGACTAAAAAATATACGAACCGATTGACACAAGGCCCACGATGAGGCAGTAGACTGCAAACCAGATGAGTTTGCCCCTATTTACAATGTTGAGCATAAATTTGCAGGCCAGGCAACCCGACACAAAGGCGGTCACAAAGCCCACGCACAAGGGCCAAAAGCCTACGCCCAGGTTTGCGCCGAAATTGCCCCCCATCAGGTCGAGCAGCGACTGGCCCAAGATGGGCAGAATAACCATCAGGAACGAGAACTCGGCCACCACAGCCCTCTTGTTGCCCAAGATAAGTCCCGTAGCAATGGTGGTACCCGAGCGGCTCAAGCCGGGCATTGTAGCCACAGCCTGGGCGGTGCCAATAACCATTGCATCGCCCCACGAGATGGTCTCCTTTTGTCGGGGTTTGGCATACTGGGCAAAGGTGAGCAGCGCAGCCGTAAGCAGCAGCATTGCGCCCACCACCAGCATAACATAGTTGCTGGCCAGCATCTCGTTAAAGGTATCTTTGAGCAGCAGGCCCACGATACCTACGGGTATCATCGACACGATAATTTTCAGTGCATAGGTCATATCGGGCCCCTTCTTGAACGAGAAGAAACCGCTCACTACCCTCTTGACCGAGCCCCACAGCACCACTACGGTACTCAACACCGTTGCGCAGTGCAAAATCACATCAAAGGCGATATTGTCGGTCAGTTCTACCCCCATCAGCTCCTTAGCAATCTGCAAGTGGCCACTACTACTTACGGGCAGGTATTCGGTAAGGCCCTGCACCAGTCCCAAAATAAAGGCTTCAAAAATGTTCATAATTATCCCTATCGGTTATTTTTTATCGTTACTCTTCTTATTTCCAAAGCGGTGCATAATGCCGTAGCCCACCACACCAAAGCCCGCCAACACTACCATTGGTGCCAGCCCGATGCGTCGCCAAGCGAAAATCTCTTCGTAGTTGAATACATTGGGGTCGTCGCTACCGCCACCCCACATAAGCACAAACCCCACCACCAGCAGGGCCACGCCTATGAGCATCCATTTGTAGTTGTCCCACCCAAAGACCATCTGCTGCCTCTCCTCTTTGGGGCCATTTTTCTGTCTGTTCTCTGCCATTTTGTTAGTATATGTAAATTTTAGAACCGTTCATATTTATAAACTTATTGAGCGCAAAGTTGGTAAAGAGCACCGATATGAGCACTCCACCCACCAGTATTGCGCCACAAATGGTCAGCATAACCTCGGCACCCGAAATAAGCATAACATAAGGCAATCCCTCGGCCAGAGCCACCACCATTGCCCAAAACAGGGCCATTGCCAACAGCGCAGCCACCACTCCCTGCCAGAGGCTATCGACCAAGAAGGGCCTCTTGATAAAACCCCTCGATGCGCCCACCAGTTTCATAGTGTTTATCAGCTCGCGCCTCGAGAATACGCTCATACGGATAGTGTTGCGCAGCAGCACCAGCGAGATGACCAACAGCGCACCACCAAAGAGCAGCACCACCAGTCGGAACTTACCCAGATTGGCATCCAGGTTATCTACCACTCCACGTTGGTAGACCACTTCATCAACGCCTTTCCACTCGGAAAATTGTTCTTCGAGCCGGGCCACCAATGCCTTTGGGCTCTCGGTAGCGGCCAGTCGCACCTCAAACGATGCGGGCAGGGGGTTGTATGACAAGAACTCCTCGAAGTTGGTGCCCACAAACTCCTTGAACTCGGTTGCGGCCTGCTCTTTCGACACATACACAGCCTCGCGCACGCCCTCGCACCTGCTCAGTCCATAGCGCACAGCCTCAACCACCTCGTCGGTGGCATCGTCGGCGAGCATAACATACATTGTCATTCGCTCCTTCACACTATCGGCGGCGTGCGACAGATTCCATATCAGATAGCCCACTCCGCTGAGCAGGAACAACACCAGTGCAATGCTCACCGTAGAGATGGCATACGAGCCGCGCACCTTGCGTCTGAGTCTACTATTTTTACTTGCCATTATTGTCTATTGCTGATTGTTTTGTCCACTTTTACGTCTGCGCACTACGGCCACCACACCACAGGCCACCAGTCCCACTACAATCACCAGCGAGCAGCCCAGCGTCAAGGCCTCTACCCTCGCAAAGTCGGGGGCCCTGAAACGGAACTCGACAACGTGACTACCGGCGGGCAGGTAGGCTGCCCTGAGCAGATAGTCGGCTCTGATGTAGTCAATCTCTCGGCCGTCGAGCCAAGCGGTCCACCCCTTGTCGTAGTAGACCTCCGAGAATACACACAGACCTCCCTCGGTCGAGTGGTACTCGTAGGCCAACTTGTTGGGTTGATACTTAACCAACTCTATCGCACCGCTGCCGAGCCTTTTGCCCTGCAAGTAGGGCTCAAAGCGGCTCTCCACGATGGCGGTAGTCTTGGTGGGGGTGCTGTCGAGCAGAGCCATCTCCTCGGCGGCGCTATCGGCCCAGACCACATCCTCTACAAACCAGGCGGCCCCATTTGCGGCATCGTTCAGAACAGCCGTAGGCACACCGCCACTCTGCTCGTCGGCCACAATGAAGTACTTAGTATTGAGCATATCGTACACCTCGGGATTACCCCTTTGGAGTTGGTGCTCGATGAGGTCTTGGTAGCGGCTCAACTTGGCACCGTGGTAGCCACCCACCGAGCGGTGGAAGTAGCTCGTTGTGGCATCGTTGAAGGTGCTCACCGCAAGGTTTGCCACCCTGTAACCCAACTCTTTGTCGGCCATAATCTCCAAGTTGGCCTCGCTGGGCTGAATTTGCACATTGCGGGGGGCCATAAAGTCATCCCAGCCCAAGTAGCGGCTGTCTACGCCAATCATATCAACGGCCACCAGTGCGCCCAAGGCTGTCAGGGCTACCCCCATCTTAACCTTCTCCAAGGCCACCAGAGCGACCACTCCTGCCGTCAGTGCCACAAATATCAACGAGCGTAGCGCATCGCCCGCCAACATATCGCCCCTCTCGGCCTGCATAGCTGCAACCACCTCGCCGGGCAGTCCCAACTGACCATCGTAGCGGCCCGCAAAGTCGAACATCTGGCCACCCAGTGCCCACAGCACCAGCGCCACGCCACCCACAACGGCAGCACTCTTGGCCACCCCTGCGAGCAACTCTTTGCGCCCGTAGGTACCCTGAGCAATTCGCCACACCACAAGTGCCGCCAGCAGAGGTACGCTCCACTGGACAATCACCAGAGCGGTCGAAACGGCCCTAAACTTGTCGTAGGCAGGCAATATCTTGAACATCAGTTCGGTAAACCACATCAGATTGCTACCCCAGGCGAGCAGCACTGCAAAGGCCGACACCACCACAAGCCACCACTTCTCCCTACCCTTGAGTAGGAACAGTCCGAGCACCGCCAACAGCAGCACCGAGGCTCCCAAGTATGTTGGGCCCGCAGTAGAGGGCTGGTCGCCCCAGTAGGCGGGCAGCTGCACCGCCAGCGAGCGAGCTCCGTAGGGTTTGAGCGACTGGGCCACAGGACCGTCGGTCGCAAAGCCACCTGCCGAGCCACCACCCATCAGGTTGGGCACAAGCATATTCAGACTCTCGGTACGGCCATAGCTCCACGCCGTAGCGTAGGCAATATCCAATCCCTCAGCGCCATCGGTCGCCCCCTCGGCCACCAGTTCGCTACCGCCACGCGTAGTGTCGGGCTGGTGCTGGGCCGTATAGTAGAGCGACGAGAAGTTGGCACCCACAGCCAACAGAGCCGCCACCGCAAGCAGGGCTGTACTCTTGGCCAGATTGGGCAGGGTTTTCTCCTTTATGGCCACCACCAACTCGTTCACCCACAGGGCCACAATCACCAAGCCGAAGTAGTAGGTAATCTGGGGGTGGTTGGCACCAATCTGCAACGCTGCAAAGAGGGCCGTAAGGAGTGCACCGAGCACCTTGTGCTTGGTGCGCAGAGTGTAGATAACTCCGCCCACAAGCAGGGGGGCATAGGCAAAGGCAAACATCTTGGTTATGTGGCCTGCGCCAATAATCAGTATCGAGTAGGTCGAAAAACCATAGGCTATGGCGGGCACAATGGCCACCAGAGGTCCCGCGCCCCACATCAGCATCATTGCCCAGAAGGCCACCATTGCCAGCAGCACGAGCACAATGGGACGACCGATGGCGTTGGCCACCGCCTCGCTTGCCACCTTGATAATCATCGAGGGGTACTTGATGTTGATCATATATGCGGGCATACCGCTGAAAGCGTTACCGGCCCACTGTGGGTCTTCGCCTGTGGTCTGCTGCATCTGCTTAATTTCGCGACACATACCCTCGTACTGGGTTATGTCGCCCATCGAGAGCACCTTGCCCTCTGTCTGCGGGCCAAAGTAGCCCACCGCCAAAACAACAAATACCACCAGCGCTCCAAGATAGGGCAACGCCTTGATTATAAACTCTTTTGCTTTCATTACGTGCACGTTTACGCTAACTTAACCTACAAAGATAAAAAGAAATTGAGAATTGAGAATTGAGAATTGAGAATTTTTTAAGGGCCTTAAAGCCCTTATTACTCCTACCACCTCAGTCGGGCGACAAAAAAAGAGTGCCGCAGCACTCTTTTTTCTCTCTTTTCGCCCACTCGCCTACTCCCCTGCGTTGTAGTGGGGGAATCGCTTGGCAACAAGTTCGGGCTCGACCTCGCGAGCGAGCATCTGCACCTTACTGTCGGGCACTCGGCTCAGGTCGAGCAGCATAAGCGCATCCAGGGCATCGCAGAAGTCGTGGTCTACATTGAAGCCCAGCACATAGCTGCCCAGCTGCAAGTATTTCTTAAAGAGGATAGGAATGGCCCTCTCGCCCATCTCGATATCCTTCACAATCTTGTCAATCAGCTCAATCGACTCAATCTTCTCAATCAGGCGGCCATCGAGGGGGAAGTCGATACCCTCGGCACCTGTGCGTGGGCGTATGTGGGCTGCCAGTTCGTGGTCGAAGTGGTGCTGCTGCAAGTGAGTCATAATGAGGGTTTTCGAGCTACGCTGGAACTCGCCGCTAATCGTAACAGGGCCAATCAGGTAGTCATACTCCTCGTTTTTGAGCAGTGCGTACAGAATACCGCGCCAGAGCATCAGCAGCGAGGCGGGCTTGCGCTGGTAGGCCTTGCACACAAACGAGCGGCCCAGCTCGATGGTGCGCGACAGCATTGGGGCCATCTCCTTGTCGTAGGCAAAGAGCGAGTGGGTATAGAAGCCGTCGATGCCGCGATCTTTCACAATCTCGCCACCGAAGCCCATACGATAGCCACCCACAATAGTCTGAGCCTCGTTGTCCCAGATGAAGAGTTGGCGGTAGTAGGTGTCGTACTCGTCGGTGTCGCAGGCCTTCTGCGAGCCCTCGCCAATGGCGCGGAAGGTAAGCTCGCGCAGGCGGCCAATCTCCCTCATAACATTAGGAATCTGCTCATAGCGAGCCAGGTATATCGAGTAGGTGTCGCCATAGTCAAACAGTTTTCCCTCGGCACCGAGCCCCTCTATGTCGAGTTTGAGCAGGTCGAGGCTCACGGGTGCAATAATGTCGTCGGTCGAGCCTTGCGAGGCCTCAATCTCGGCCAGCGAGCGCACAGGCTTCTCGCGACAATCCTTCAAGTAGTCTACCATAGCGCGGGTGTAGTGGGCAAAGTCGTCGAGGTCTTCGAGCTCGCGCAGACGTACTGGGGGGATGGGCGCGCCAATGGTGGTGGGGAATGTCTTGCCCCTCTTGTTGAAAATCTCGTGCAGCAGCATTGCGGTGCGCAGACGTGGGTGAATCTTGCCCAACACGCGGAAGGTAAGGCTGTTGCGGCCGTCAATCCAAGCGGGCACAATGGTTGCTTTGCTCTTGCGCATCAGCTTGATGGCTGCGGTATCCCACTTTTTGTCGGCAATGTGGTGCCACCCCTTTTGCCAAGTGCTCACCTCACCGGCAGGGAAGAGCAACAGACAGCCCCCCTCGTGCAGGTGGCGCAGCCCCTCCTTGAGGCCATAGATGTTACCGCCCTTGCGCTCCTCGAATGGGTTTACGGGGATAAGGTAGGGTTTCATAGGCTCAACCCTCTCGAGCAGGAAGTTGCCCAAGAACTTGACATCTTGGCGCACACGGGTAACAATGTCGAGCAGAATGATGCCATCGACAATGCCCGTGGGGTGGTTGCAGATGATGATTGTAGGCCCCTGAGCAGGTATGTTTTCCAGACTCTTGGGGTCAAATTTGGGAGTGATTTGCAGCTCGGCAGTGATGGCAGCCAGACTCATATCGGTCTTGTCTACCACATTGGCGTAGGCCTTGTTGGCTTTACGTGCCCCGAAGAGCCACAGCGCAACCTTTGCCAGCAGTCGCCAGAGCACACTTTTGTGGCCGAACATCAAATCGTCGGTAGTGAGAAGTTTTGTCATTATTGTTGTGCGTGTGTGTTTTGTGTTTCCCTAATTATACAAAAGTACGACTATTTTTTGAATTTTCGACAAAAATTGGTTATTTTGTGGCAGTTTAGTATGAACAACCTTATTTCGCAACATATCAAAGAGGCTGTGGCGCTACTGCCCACCACCCCGGGGGTATACCAATTCTTCGACTCCTCGGGCAAGGTTATCTATGTGGGCAAGGCCGTAAACCTACGTCGCAGGGTGAGCAGCTACTTTGTAGACTCGAAGAAGCACTCGGCCAAAGTGAAGGTTATGGTGGGCAAGATTGTAGACCTCAAACACATCGACACCCCCACCGAGAACGACGCCCTGTTGCTCGAAAACTCGCTCATCAAGACCCTCCGCCCACGCTACAACATACTGCTCAAAGACGACAAGACCTACCCCTGGATTGTGGTGCGCAACGAGCCCTTCCCCCGAGTGGAGTCTACGCGCCGAGTGGTGCGCGACGGTTCGCAATACTTTGGCCCCTACTCGTCGGTAGTGGCCCAGAGGGCAATGTTAGAGAGCCTGAGGGAGATTTTTCAGCTTCGCACCTGCCGCCTTGCGCTCGATGGCGACTCGGTGGCCAAGTGTCGCTACCGCGTCTGTTTGGAGTACCACATTGGCAACTGTGCAGGCCCCTGCGAAGGGCGACAGAGCAGTGCCGACTACGACCAAACCATTTCGCTGGTTAA
The DNA here is from genome assembly GCA_015059945.1 of Rikenellaceae bacterium. GTDB lineage: Bacteria > Bacteroidota > Bacteroidia > Bacteroidales > Rikenellaceae > Tidjanibacter. Next base: position 92,519 of record SUZJ01000005.1, on the reverse strand, counting down.
GAAGTACCTCAAAGGCGACCTACGCCCCGCCCGCGAGTGGCTCACGGCCCGAATGAACGAGGCCGCAGCCGAGCTGCGCTTTGAGCAGGCCGCACGCTACAAGGCACGTCTTGATGCGCTGGCCAAATTTGAGGCCAAGAGCGTGATTGTAAACCCCTCGTTGGGCAATCTCGACGTGTTCTACATAATCACCGACGACACCGATGCCTACTGCAACTTTGTGCGCGTGGCTATGGGTACGGTAGTTGCCGGCCGCTCTATGCAGCTGTCGGTGGGTGCCGAGAGCGACCCTGCAACCATATTGGGCTCAGCCATACGCCAGATGTTGCCCATTGTTGCAGGTGGCAAACTGAGCGACCAAGTAATTGTGCCATTCGTGCCCGAGGGCGACTGGGGCGATAATGTAGAGTTCGTAGTACCCCAGAGGGGCGACAAGTTGCGCCTGCTGGAGTTTGCCGAGAAGGGTGCCAAGATGTTCCGCGCCGAGAGGCTCAAGAACCTCGAAATCAAAAACCCCGAGCGACATACCGAGCGACTGATGGCTGCTCTGCAAAGGGAGCTCCACCTCGACAGGCCACCCTATCACATCGAGTGTTTCGACAACTCCAACTTGCAGGGCACCCACCCTGTGGCCGCCTGCGTGGTGTTCCGCGACGGCAAGCCCTCAAAGAGGGAGTATCGCCACTTCAACGTAAAGAGCGTGGTGGGCCCCGACGACTTTGCCACTATGAGAGAGATTATCCGCCGTCGCTACAGCCGTCTGCTGGCCGAGGGGGGCGAACTACCCGACCTGATTGTGGTCGATGGCGGCAAGGGCCAGCTATCTTCGGCCTACGAGGTGCTTAGGGAGTTGGGGCTTACCGAGCGTATACCCATTGTGGGACTGGCCGAGAGGTTGGAGGAGGTCTACTTCCCCTTTGACCCCAAGCCCTACTACCTCGACCGCACGGGCGAACCGCTGAAGGTCATTCGCCACATTCGCGACGAGGCCCACCGCTTTGGCATAACCTTCCACCGCAACAAACGCTCGGCCGACTTTACGACCACCGAGCTGGCCAGCATCAAGGGCATAGGGCCCAAGAGTTGCGAGGCCCTGCTGACCACCTTCGGCAGTGTCAAAGGAGTAAAGCGAGCCACGCGCGAGGAGATTATTTCGCTGCTGGGCCCCACAAAAGGCGAGGCGGTGTGTAGTTATTTCAATAAATAACACTACCTTTGTAGATAGTTGCGGCCCGCGTGGCCTACACCACCCAAACGACTAACATACAAAACAATAAATAACGAAAACTATGGAAAAGATTAAATGTTTGATTATCGGTAGCGGCCCTGCCGGCTATACCGCAGCCATCTACGCATCGAGGGCCAACCTTGCACCCGTACTCTACGAGGGCTTTGAGCCTGGCGGTCAGCTGACCACCACCACCGAGGTTGAGAACTTCCCCGGCTACCCCGAGGGTGTAAATGGCCCCCAGCTGATGGACGACATCCGTCGCCAGGCACTCAAATTCGGTGCAGATATTCGTGCAGGTGTTATCACCTCGGTAGACCTGAGCCAGAGGCCCTTCAAGGTGGTTGCCAACGATGCCGACGAGATTGAGGCCGAGGCTATCATCATCTCTACCGGTGCTACGGCCAAGTATCTGGGCCTGCCCAGCGAGGCCAAGTTCCGTGGTATGGGCGTGAGCGCTTGTGCCACCTGCGACGGCTTCTTCTACCGCAAGAAAGATGTTGCAGTGGTGGGTGCAGGCGACACCGCTTGCGAGGAGGCCACCTATCTGGCATCTATCTGCCGCAAGGTGCATATGATTATCCGCAAAGACTATATGCGCGCATCGAAGGCTATGCAGGCCAAAGTTGCTGCCACCGAGAATATTGAGGTACACTACCTGTGCAACACTCAGGAGATTTTGGGCGACGAGAATGGCGTAACCGGTGTTCGCATCATCCACGCCGACGGCCACACCGAGGATATTGCCATCGACGGCTTCTTCTTGGGCATTGGCCACACTCCACAGACCAAGCTCTTCAAGGGGCAGTTGGAGCTCAATGAGGAGGGCTATATCATCACCGAGGGGGCATCGAGCCGCACCAGCGTTGAGGGTGTATTTGCCGCAGGCGACGTTAAGGACCCCCACTACCGTCAGGGTATCGTAGCCGCAGGCAGTGGCGCTATTGCAGCTATCGACTGCGAGCGCTTCCTGCTGGCACAGAAATAACAAACCGCAGAGAGAGAAAGATTGTGAGAGAGGCAATCCCCATCATAGACCAAATCGTAGGTATCAATAGCGAGCAGGAGTTCCGACGCATTGCGTTGGAACTCTTCCGCTATCAGAGTGCCCACTGCGCCCCATATAGGCTCTACCTCCAAATTATGGGCATCAATCCTGCCGAGGTGAGCGAGGTCGAGCAGATACCCTTTCTGCCCATTGAGGTATTCAAGAGCCAGAAGGTCTACTGCGGCCCCACAGAGCCCGAGGTGTGCTTCACCAGTAGCGCCACTACGGGTATGACCCCCTCGCGCCACTATATGGCCTCGCTGGCCGACTACCAGGTGGCCTTCACCACAGCCTACGAGCAGTTCTACGAGGGGATGCCCATCTATGCCCTGCTGCCCTGCTACTTGGAGAGGGAGGGGAGCAGTCTGGTCTATATGGTAGACCGACTGGTTGGGCGCTATGGCGGAGGATTCTTTCTCGACGACCACAAGGCCCTTATCGAGGCTCTCAACAACACCCCCGGGCCCAAGATTTTGTTGGGCGTAAGCTATGCCCTGCTCGACTTGGCCGAGGAGGGGGTAACGCTGCCACCCGACACTATCGTTATGGAAACGGGCGGTATGAAGGGCCGTCGCAAAGAACTGTCGAAGAGCGAGTTGCACGCCACGCTGTGCAAAGCCTTTGGCGTGGGTGCAATCCACTCGGAGTATGGTATGGCCGAGCTCACAAGTCAGGCCTACTCGGCGGGCAAGGGGATATTCAAGGCCCCCGCGTGGATGAGGGTAATCGCCCGAGATGTGAACAACCCGTTGGCCCGAGTTGCCGAGGGCGCAAGGGGCGGAGTAAACATCATCGACCTTGCCAACCGCTACTCGTGCGCTTTTATCCAAACGCAGGATATGGGCCGAGTGTGGCCCGACGGCACCTTTGCCCTCGAAGGGCGCATAAGCGGTGCCGACATCAGGGGCTGTAACCTGCTCGTTCAGAAATAGACCGTCGACCGTCAACCGTCGACCGTCAACCGACATATTCATTAAGGACTCTAAGGATAATTCTCAATTCTCAATTCTCAATTCTCAATTCGTGCAATATACGCCAGAGATACTCACACAACTTCACGCCACCCTCTTTGAGATAACCGAAGAGATACAGCGCGTGTGCCGACTGCTGGGGCTAAAATTTGTGGCCCTCGGCGGCACAGCCATTGGTGTGCACTTCTGGCAAGACATACTCCCCTGGGACGACGACGTAGACCTGGGAATGTTGCGCAGCGACTACGAGCGTTTCATTGCCGAGGCCCCCGCACTGCTGGGCGACGACTACTTTGTGCAAGAGTGGCGCACCGAGGGCGAAACACCCTTCTATTGGGCCAAGGTGCGCAAGCGCTCTACCCTATTTCTCGAAAGCGGCATCGAGTGGTTCGACATCTGTCACGGCATATATGTCGATCTGCTGCCTATGGACCGCGTGCCCAACAACTCCCTACTGCGCAAGCTCCACCGAGCCGAGGTTGGCTGGTGGGCAGGTGCGTGGACTTGTCAGCCCTACTGGGAGCGCCGAGGGCAAATTCCCCGTGAGCGATCGCTATACTATCAGAAAACACTGGCCAGCCGAGCTGTGTTGGCACTCATATACCGCTGCAAGGGCAGCCGCAAGTGGCTGTGGCAGAGGCTCAACAAGGCCCTCACGCGCTACAATTACCGCACCACCCTCGAGATGGTCGATGTGGTGCGCACGTCGGTCGATCTGGCCGCCTACGACTCGGTCGCAAACCCCGTCGAGCGCCCCTTCGGCAGGCTTATGCTGCCCAGTCCCAGAGATTTGGAGGCCTACCTGCACCACCACTACCCCGTATTGATAAAGGATATACCCGACGAGCAGAAGATCAACCACTCGCCCCTGCAACTATCGTTCGACACCACCAACGGCCCCACATACAATGACTAACACCACCCCACAACAGCGCACTTACTCCGTGATAGTGCCCCTCTACAACAAAGAGGGCGAGGTCGAGCAGGCTATTCGCTCGGCCCTGGCGCAGACTCTGCAACCGCTCGAGGTGGTTGTGGTTGATGACGGCTCGACCGACTGCAGCGCCGCCGTTGTCGAGGCCATAGGCTCACCCCTGGTACGCCTTATCCGCCAACCTAATGGTGGTGTGTGCGCAGCTCGCAACCGAGCCATTGCCGAGGCGCAAGGCACCCATTTGGCCCTACTCGATGCCGACGACAGCTGGAGGGCCGACCACCTGGCCGAGATTGACCGTCTGGTGGCCGAGTGGCCTGGGTGTGGCATATATAGCACTGCCTTTGAGATTGTTAGCCCTACGGGTATCGTACCTGCTGCCTGCCCCTCCGAGCGCGGTGTGGTCGGCAACTTCTGGCGCGAGAGTATGAGCCGCTTTGTGGTCATTCCCTCTACGGCCGTAATTCCGCGCAGTGTGATTGACACCCTGGGAGGCTTTCCCGAGGGAATGAAGATGGGCGAGGACCAGTGGCTGTGGATTAAGATTGCCAGTCACTACCCCATCTGCTACTCGCCCTACCGAGGGGCTCGCTACTCGATGGTGGCTACCAATCGTTCGGGCGCTATCTACCGCCCCGAGCAGACGGCCCACTCGCTCGACGAGCTGCTGCCCCTGGTGCAGAGCGATGCTGAGCAAGAGTACTGGCGCCGTGAGTTCATAGCCAAGTGCGCCATAGGCAAGGCCATAACCCTCACCGCCAAGGGCGATACTGCCTTTGGTCGCAGCGTAGCCCGAACATACGGCTACACCCGCCACTACCGCTGGGGATTGTGCCGCCTGCGCCTGCTGTTGCTGCTGCCCCGCTGCCTACGCCCTGCCGCCCACCAAGCCTACCAATGGCTCTCGTGGCACCTGGCCCACAAGGGGTTGTAGAATTCAAAAATCAAAATTATTAAGGGCCTTAAAGACCTTAATGTCCTTAAAGCCCCTATAACTCTTATAACTCTTATAACTCCTATTACCCTTTGGGCGGACAATAAAAAAAGACCGAACCCCACACTTGGGATTCGGTCTTTTTTTATTGCATTGCTGCTCTCTTGCTTACTTTTTGTAGCGAGCGTAGCGCTGCATGAATTTATCAACACGACCAGCGGTGTCAACAAGTTTCATCTTACCGGTGTAGAAGGGGTGCGAAGTGTTCGAAATCTCCATCTTGTAAACGGGGTACTCAACACCGTCAACCACCAAGGTCTCCTTAGTATTCACAGCCGAGCGGCAGAGGAATACGTTATCGTTCGACATATCCTTGAATGCAACGATACGATAATTTTTGGGGTGAATATTCTGTTTCATTGTTCTCTCTGTGTTTAATAGTGTTAATTACTCTGCAACAACCGAGAATTTAACGGTTGCCTTAACCTCCCTGTGGAGTTTCACGGTAGCAGTGTACTCGCCCAGAGTCTTCACTGCATCGAGAGTGATGGTCTTGCGATCAACCTCGATACCCTTCTCTGCCAAAGCAGCAGCCAGGTCGGCCGAAGTGATGCTACCAAAGATTTTCTCCTCCTCTGCCTTAGCGGTGAGAGTGAAAGCCAAGTTCTCAATCTTCTCTGCCAGTGCCTGAGCGTCAGCGAGGATTTTAGCCTCTTTGTGAGCCCTCTGGCGGAGGTTCTCTGCCAATACTTTCTTAGCCGACTCGGTAGCTACCTTAGCGTAGCCCTGGGGAAGAAGGTAGTTGTTAGCATAGCCGGGTTTAACGTCAACGATGTCGTTAGCGTAGCCCAATTTCTCAACGTCTTTAATAAGAATAATCTGCATAATTCTGTCCTCCTCCTCTTAATTATTTCATCAAATCGGTTACGAATGGAAGAATAGCCAAGTGGCGTGCGCGTTTAACAGCCTGAGCCACCTTCTTCTGATATTTCTGCGAAGTACCGGTCAAACGGCGGGGCAGAATCTTACCCTGCTCGTTGAGGAATTTCTTCAAGAACTCGCCATCTTTGTAGTCGATGTACTTGATACCGCTCTTTTTGAAGCGGCAGTATTTTTTCTTCTTCACGTCAACAGCGACGGGGTTGAGGTAGCGGATTTCGCTATCGTTTTTTACTGGTGCTGCCATAATTAAGCCTCCTCTGTTACTACGGGTTCAACTTCTGCCTCGGCCTCTACTGCGGGAGCCTCTGCGTTAACTTTGCCTGCGAGTTTGTTGCGGCGTTTGATCGAATACTCTACTGCGTCTTTGTCCTGACGGAACGAGAGGAAACGGATAACGCGCTCGTCGCGACGATACTGTTTCTCAAGTGTCTCGATGAGGCTGCCCTCGCCGGTGAACTCGATAAGGAAATAGTAACCGGTGGTCTTCTTCTGGATAGCATAAGCGAGTTTTTTCAAACCCCAAGCCTCTGCATTTACGATCTGACCGCCGTTCTCGGTGATAACACCTTGGAATTTGCCAAACAGCTCCTCAAGCTGAACCTCCGACAGTACGGGGGTAGCAATGAAAACGGTTTCGTAATTGTTCATAGCGTTTTTTTGTTTGTTAAAAAAGTTTATTGCATACCAAATGCGGGCGCAAAGATACGAATAAAATTCAAAATACAAAATTCAAAATGCAAAATTATTCATCTTCTGCCACTTTACTCTCGAAGCCGGGGGCGGTAAGGGGGAGTTCGCCGCCGTCGGGGGTTACGAGTACGGCTCCTTGGGCAGTTATGTGGCCAATGACGTCGATGCCGCCAAAGCGGAGCACCTTATCCTTCATTTCGAGGGGTACCGTAAAGAGCAGTTCGTAGTCGTCGCCACCGTTCAGCACGGCCACTATGGGGTCGGCATTGAGTTCCTCGGCCATAGCGCGGGTGCCCTGGGCTATGGGTATACGCTCGAGGTAGAGTCGTATGCCGCAGCCCGAGCTCTTGCAGAGTTGCAGAGCATCGGAGGCAAGACCGTCGGTAATGTCAATCATCGAGGTAGGCACGATGCCTTCGGCTGCGAGCGAGTCTACAATGTCGCCACGCAGTTCGGGTTTGAGCCACTTGCGCAGTATGTATTCGTGTCCCTCGAAGTCGGGCTGTGGGTTGTTGTGGCCCTGGAAGGCAATCTTCTCGCGCTCGAGCAGGTGGAGGCCCATATAGGCAGCGCCCAGGTCGCCCGTAAGACATACCAAGTCGTTGGGCTTGGCGCCACTGCGACGCACCAGCAGCTCTTTGTCCACCTCGCCAATGGCAGTCACACTAAGGGTTAGTCCGTTTACCGATGCGGTGGTGTCGCCACCCACAAGATCCACGCCCCACTCTTCGCACGCAGTACGGGCACCCTCATAGAGCTCTTCGAGGTCCTCGACAGCAAAGCGTGCCGACACACCTATCGAGAGGGTGAGCTGACGGGGCTTGGCGTTCATTGCCACGATGTCGCTACACCCTGCCACAACAGCCTTGTAGCCAAGGTGTTTGAGGGGGAAGTACGTAAGGTCGAAGTGTATGCCTTCGAGTAGCAGCTCGGTCGAGAGGAGTTGATACTTGTCGCCGGCATCAATCACAGCGGCATCGTCGCCCACACCCACTACGGTCGAGGGGTTGTGGTGCTGTGCGAATGGTTTTGTGAGCCTGTCTACGAGGCCAAATTGGCCCAAAGCGGAGATTTCGGTGCGTGTTTTCATTTTGTTTGTTGAGCAATTTGGTACAAAGTTAGTAATTTTTTTTAATAATTGTGGGATTATTGCGCACTTATACCTATATTTGCGCACGTAATTTTTACGCACACACGAGTAGTTAGATGAAAAACATAGTACTTTTCGGCCCTCCGGGAGCTGGCAAAGGCACCCAGGCCGACAAATTGGTGGAGCGTTATGGCTTCAACCACATATCAACAGGTCAGGTTATTCGCAACGAGATTAAGAACCAAACCCCCGCAGGTCGCCAGGTCGAGGCCTACATTGCCAAGGGCGAGTTTGCCCCCGACGCGCTGGTTATCGACATTGTGAGGGACTACCTTGCCCACCACACCGAGGGTGCAGGTAATATCTTCGACGGCTTCCCCCGCAACACCTTCCAGGCCGAGCAGTTCGACCAGATGATGGCCCAGACAGGCTCGCAGGTGGATATTATGTTGTCGTTGCAGGTACCCGACCAGGAGATTGTAGACCGCTTGCTGCTGCGTGGTCAGGTGAGTGGCCGTGCCGACGATGCCAACGAGGAGGTAATCCGCAACCGCATACGCATCTACAAGGAGCAGACCGAGCCCGTAGAGCAGTACTACGCTGCGCAGGGTAAGTTTGTGGCCATTGACGGTGTGGGCACTATCGATGAGATTTTTGCCCGCCTGGCCGAGGCTATCGACAATCTATAACGACAGGCCCTTGCAGAGGGGCTTTGTAGAGGAAATGTAGAGGTGCAATCCGACAGTGGGTTGCACCTCTACATTTATTTATAAATAGGTAATAGGAGTTATAAGGTCATTAAGGTCTTTATTCAATTCGTCGTTAGACGTTTGACGTTAGACTATTTAACAACATACATCATACAGGCTTTGCAGTCGAAGCGCAAGCGGAACTCGTCAGAGCCGTGGCGCAGCGTTAGGGGCTCGGCCAGCTTGGAGCCGCGGAGCAAGCACTGGCCCATCTCGCGACGTATGCAGTAGGGGGTGCGCATAACCTCCACCCCATCGAGCGAGGGGGCAAGGTCGTAGCCCTCGTCGATGCGCTCCACTCCGTGCGAGATGTAGAACTCGCGCGCAAGGCGGTTCACTACGTTGTGGTCGCCACCAATGCGACTCATCGGGTAGCGCACATCGGGCTGCTCGGTGGCAATCCTCTTGGGCGGTTGCAACCCCTTACGCAACTCGGCCAACTCCTCCAACACACTGCGTCGCAGCGAGTTAATAGTGCCCATAGGCACAAAGGGCACCTCGCCACCAACGCACTCAATCTCAACACTCTGCACCGTAAATACCGAGCCGCCACTCTTTGCCAGATTGGTGCGCATAGCCCCCAATGCCGCATCGGGATTGTTGGCCACATCAAAGGGCCCCTCGGCCGAGGCGGTGCAGCTATTGCCAGAGGTGTCGTGGGCGGTGAGGGTTAGTTGCTCGGTCGAGGCCGCAAGGTGCAGCACAGCATCGAGCGTGCGACGTGTGTGCGAGCTCCTGAGGGTGTCGGCAAAGCGTTTGTCGAAGTTGCGGAAGATGGGTGTCCCAACTGTCAGCTGGTCCATCTTGTTGGGCACAATGCGCCCCGAGGCGTTGTCTACCGAGTTTACGTTGGTGCCACACAGCACCCCACCGGCCATCCAGCAGAGGCCATCGCCCGGGGCAAACTCAACCTTTCGGTCGAGCTCTATCCACCTGGGGCCCACGCGCTTTACGCGGCCTACCGGCTCGCCCGTAGCCTTTGGGGTGTCGAACGAGGCCAGTCCCCCGTGTTTGCCGCCATAGACATAGTCGCCACCGCTACGGGTAAAACTCTTGGCGGGCGAGGGGGTAAAGTCAATCTGCGAGCGCCCCACCGAGCTGCGGGCTACCCCTTGTCGCTCGGCAATGGCTCGGTCTATGAGCCTGCGGTAGTGGGCCGTAATGTTGCGCACATAGGCCTCATCTTTGAGCCTTCCCTCAATCTTCATCGACGTAACGCCCATATCTATCAGTTCGCCAATGTGGGCCGACATATCCATATCCTTTACCGAGAGCAGGTGAGCACCTCGGCGCACCACCTTGCCGTGGCCGTCAATCAGGTCGTAGGGCTGTCGGCAAGGCTGGCTGCACTCGCCACGATTGCCGCTGCGGTGGCTGAGCGAGCGGCTCATATAGCATCGGCCACTACCACCTACGCATATAGCTCCGTGAATAAAGACCTCAATCTCGGCATTCGTAGCGGCACAAATGGCAGCCATCTGCTCTTTGGTGAGCCCTCGTTCGAGTACTATGCGGCTCACACCCGCCTTGCCCCAGAAGGCCACCCCCTCGGGCGTAGCGTTGTACATCTGAGTAGAGGCGTGTAGCTCGGCCCCCACGAGCCCCATACGCAGGTAGGCGGGATCTTGGATGATGAGTGCATCAACGCCTGCATCTATGGCTTGCTGGGCAATGGTGCGAGCCTCGTCAATCTCGTGGTCGTAGACAATGGTGTTGAGTGTCATATAGAGCCTTGCACCATAGAGGTGGGCGTAGCGCGCGGCTTGGCGAATATCGTCAAGCGAGTTGGTGGCCGCAGCCCTGGCGCCCAGTCGTGGGCCACCCATATATACGGCATCGGCACCGCAATCAATGGCGGCACAGGCTGTTGCAAGATCTTTTGCAGGGGCAAGTAACTCGATGTATTTCACAAATTTATCAGCTATTTTTTGTGAGCACATGCAAATATTCTGTGGTAGTATTGGCTAAATGATTTCGATTATCTGCCTTATCTGCCCTAAACCGAGAGTGTTTTTTTTGAAACACTTGATATCTACCATATTTACTCATAATTTGCCGAATAGTATCAATAGACATCAAACCCTCATTATTGTATGATAATACAATGTACTTAAATTTTGCATCGGCAATCAAGCTCTCAAAAGATTTCTTTACAGCAGTTTTATTACAATAGTCCGACTTGTTGTATTCTCTTAAGCCAGTCTTACCTTTTGGCTCAAACACTTTGTATTCTGCAATTGTATTCAACAAGTGATAGTTCGCACCATATTGCCTAGCATTATAAGGAGGATCGATATACAAAATGTCACCACTAATACTCTTTATAAGTGTATTCGCATCTTCTTGGTACACTTGATGATTATGACTATTGAATTGATAAGTCGCAGGTGCAATTACCATTGGCTTTTGAGCAGACTTCTTCAAACTTTTCAAAAACGCCCCATATACCGATGCTGTATTAGCGTGTTTATCTGCACTCTCAATCAAACTACAAAGGAGAAAATAATACAAATCTTCTGATATTTCTCCATTGTTCTTCCATTCTTCTATGGCAACTCTTGCAGCATCAATCTTCTTACCATTCTCATCCGAGAAATACTGGCGGTTATTGCCACCTCCAAGACAATAATGAGAATATATAAATCCATTATCAACTCCACTTAATTGGTTGAGTTTCTCAATATATTCATCCTTACCTTCTATTTCCAAATGATTACCAATATAATTGCGATTGAGAATATAACTATAATATTCCCAATCATTGGCTATCACTTGACTTACTTGTGTCTTAAAGTGGCGACCAACTATTCCAGTACCAGCAAATAGATCGCAAAATACAAGGTGCGACACATCTTCACCGACAACGCTTTTTATGGTGTGGTCTATAAAATCAAGCAATGAGTATTTAGAACCTATATAGTTCATCGTTTAATATGGTGTGTTTGTAAATATTAAGTCTGTGCCATTATCAGAAAACTCGATATACTCTAGTGGCAAACACCTTCCATCATATTTAGCATTAAAATCATAAAATGCCTGTCTTGTTGCCGCACTCAAGGTTGATGCTTTACATATTAACACTGGACGAATAGTACTAGGTCTATTAGGAACATAATACTGTTCAATCCACTTGATATAACGAGATATTTGTTTAATATGGTCTTTCGATGCATGCACAGCCTTCAACTCTATAGGAACAATTTCTCGTTCGATATCGTTTACGTATTGAGAAAACATCACATCTATTCGTTGCATACCAACCCCACAAGACACCTCATTACCTAGCCACTCTATTGTATTTACCTTAAGTGCCAATTTTAACGATGGGTGACTGCATAAATTTTGCGTGATAAACATTTGTAGATGAGCCTCAAATGCTTGATTATTATGCTTCTTAGCCATTAACCTATGCAAAACATTAAATATTTCTTGAGTATTTCCTGTATATGTTTTTTGTGGAGCATCTAACGTTATCTGCTGTTGTTTATTATAGGAGTAACTTACACCTGCTATGGAACGGTTACCATTCTTCATCATAATCAAATTAAAAAGACGTTCAGCCTCATACATAGTAACCATTGTATTACCCCTATTGCCTTTGAGTTTACGATATATTAAACTCCATACCATCTGATTTGGGGCATTTATACCTTTTATTTCATCCAAGGCCTCCCACTCTGTGATACCCTCTGCATACACTTTATATGGCTTTATCAATGCTCGAAATGTCAGATTTTTACCCAATGAATTGCGTAGGTATTGATTTTTACCAGACGGCTCGTGAAATGGTGTACTGTTTATCTTGTATATTCCATAAAATTTACCATCCTTCCCTTTGGCAGATTGAACATAAAACAACACATAATCTCCTATACGCACACGACTAAAGTCCGACATCATAGACACCAATCCGTTCTCTCTTTGATGATGTAAATTAGAGTTTGCAACTCCGTTAAAATCAATATCTTTATCTTTCTTATCATTATCTACAGCACCCGTTCCAACAAACATATATTCCAAATGGACCTTAAAACTCTGCTCGTCTACTATAAAAACATGTGTAGTCATAATATGTCATTATTCTTGAGGGTACAACTTATTCATAATATATTCTGTAGTATGCGCCGATGCCTCCTTCGAAATCATAATGGCACAACCTTGTCTATATGCAACAGGATCATATTGGTAACATCCTTTACAACCTAACTGATCTGTATACGTAGCGTCTCCCTCATAGAATGAATATGGATTACCTTGAATATTTTTAGCATCCCATCTCCGTCCTGTCAACTTGCACTCTTTACAAATCTGGCGCTTTACATCATTAGCGGCTTTGCAAAGAGGTTGAAAATCCTCTAACATTTGTGTTGCAGGATTAGAAACTCGCCAATCCTCTTTTCTGCCATCTTTGTGATCAATCTCAATTTTTGTATTTTCCGAAAAACCACAAACGCCAAGCATTACACAGCGCTTATCTTTATAATAATCGCGAATATCCTTGCGAATATTCTGATTAAATGCTTCTCCTTTTCTCAAACCAGCCAATCTTACCGCATCAATAGAGTTTCCCTTTGTTATAGTTTTATCAAACTCTACAATATATTTTTTGGCCAATGAAGAACTAGCGCGACACCAGCTACCGCCATTACCTAACTGCAAATCTACATATTCTCCAACAAATTCTGTTGCATACACCCATCGACTCACGCCATTTGTATTTGGGTTGGCTAGTTTTATAAATAATTCGGTCTTTGTCATATATTAAAGTTTTTTGAATACAAATATATACTCGTGCTTAAACAAGAAGTAATCACTTTTCAATGCACGATATTTCCAAATATCTTGTGCGCCCAGTTTTCCTCGATTACCTTCGATGTTTTTCACAACCACTCCCTTCAACTTCACATTGAGAGTTTGTCGAACAGCATTCATAATCATAAATGCTAAAGGGATAACCTCACTCTTCTTATAAATATCCCCAGCAACTATTGCAAAATAACCATTCTTTTTCAGATACTGAAAACCCGTTGAAATGGCACCAGTCAATTTCTCTATGAACAAATCAACATCTGGAATATTTGACAAATCCCTACTGTCATTAGTAAATTTTACAATATCCAAATATGGTGGATGAGCAATCATAAAATCCACTTGATTCTTGTCGTATTGTGACAACCACTCCTCAATATGCATTGAAAAATCGGCAGAATTTGTTACATCTACATTTTTAATTGCATAGTTAATGGTTGTGCACTCTTGCATCTTCTCATTAACATATTCAATGATATGCTCATTGATATCAAATCCGAGGTAATCTCTTTGCAAATTCTCACACTCAAACAGGGTTGTTCCGCCACCAGAAAATAGCTCTAAAATTGTATCACCAGTATCTGTGTATCTTCTAATGAGTTGATTGGGAATTTGAGGAACAAAATTACCGTGATAAACATTCTTATGTTTGCCACTTTTTGCCCTTTCTGGAATAAGCCACAAACTGTCCACATTAAGATCGGTTTGTTTCCAGTCCTCTATTCTAACATCTAGTCCCATATCTAGCACAAATATATTAAAAAATCCAACGACAACAATCTATTATTTTGCTTCAATTGCAACAAACCTCTCATACGCTTGGGCCAGGCGGGTGTCGTAGCGGTTGGCTCGGTAGCCTCGGCCGTTGTAGCGCAGGGCAAAGGCGGCCCAATCTTTTCTCCTCAGCGGCTCGGCAATGCCTGTGCGTTGCATAAATCGCAGGGCGAGCCTCATCTGGTCGGCCTCGCTGCGCTCCATCAGCTCCCTGAACTCGGCAGCCGAGGCACAGCCACAAGTGGCCCAGTGAAATCCCATAATCTGGAACAGCCCCCAACTGGCCGACTCAATAGCAGCCGCAGCACAAATCTGCTCGGCTCTATCGAAGCGTTCCCACTCGCCCGCCCCACCCTTGTAATGAGTGCGCACCCACTTGGGGTAGACAATGTCGGGGTGCTGAGCGGCCAGCGGTGCAGGGTCAATGCCCCTCTTGCGCAACCTTTGCCAAAATATGTGTCCCTCGAAGAGTATCCTCGGGCGGCCATCCCTCAGGAAGCCCCCACGGCTACTACACTCGACCTCAACTACTGCTTTCAGTGTGGCCTTCTCGACACCCAAGTCGGCGGCCATCTGCTCAAAATCTCTCTCCGTTAGCATAACCTTTTTTTGGCTCAAAGATATGCTCGGAAAGTCCAAATCGGTTTCTACATTTTTTAGAAACCCTCTGTATCAGCCCGTTACCACAGCAGGGCATCCACCGCCAACGACACCGTCAGGGGGCGTCGGTACGAGCCATAGTGTTGTGGAGCTCCCCCACCCTGTGCCACCTCATAGTCGGTGCGCATCCAGTTGTAATCGACCGCCACCCTTACGCCCAAGTTGTCGGCCGCAACATAGCGCAGCGACAGCCCCGTAGTGGCTGCAAAGTGCTCGGTCTGGTCGTAGGTGATGGTGGCCACCTCTGTACCCGTAGCTGTGTCAATAAGGTGGTTTTTGAGATAGTGGTTTTTGGCCACACCTGCCAACACCTTTGCCCCCAGGTGCCAACGCTCGGCCAAGGGGTGGTTGTAGTATATGCCCGCTTTGAGCGACAGGCTATTGAGGGCCTTGGGCTCGCTCACCTCGGCCCCCTCCAAAATATCTTTTTCGATAAGGTCGGCATAGCGCCCCACGCTGAACTGGCCTCCCACGCCAAGCCTTTCGCTCCAAAACCAAGCGCCCTCGATATTAAATCCCACGCCCGAGGGGGTGAGGGCCTCAAAGCGGCTCTTGTCGTAGACCAGCAGGTTGTGGCCAATGCCCACACCCACAAACGAGGGGTTGCGCCCAATCCTTACGGGGCTCCACTCGTCGTCGGTGGGCCTCACAAGGCCCCTATCTTTGAAAATCTTGTCGCCCAGCCAGTAGCCAAACTCGGTCGATAGTATGCCCACACCTGCACCCACCACAATATCGCTCAGCCAGTGGCGGTTGTTGAGCGAGCGGCCAATGCCCGTAGCAGTGGCTGCGGCATAACTGGCAATACTAACCCAGGGGCTCAGGTGGCCATACTCTTTGTGCAGTATGGTGGCGCTCGTAAAGGCCATAGCGGTATGGCCACTGGGAAACGAGTTGTGTGTAGAGCCGTCGGGCCTCAATCTACCAAGCCCATACTTGACAACATAGACCACCGAGAGCATCGAACCCACAGCCAGACCGTCGCTCACCACCATTCGCTCCCACGAGCTGCGGCTCTCCACGCCACAAAGTTTCATTGCATAGGCCGCCACGGCAGGGGCAAATTGCAGATAGTCGTCGTAGTGGTTGCGGAAGTTGGGCAGATAGTCGAGCCTGAGTTGGCGCGTCTGCAAATCGGCCGTCGAGAGCACCACACCCGCACCTACCAGTCCTGCGCCCACCTGCACAGTGCGCTTGCCCCAAAAGGGACTCTTGTGGGGCGTAACTATTGGCAACGGCACGCGCTTGGTAGCGGTGGCCGAGAGGGTTAGTGCCGTAGTGTCGCCACCCCCAACCGCAAAGCTGCGCAGAGGCACCAACACCGCCAACAAAACTGTGGTTATTGTGATGAGTATGCGTTTCATAATTGTTTTGTCTAACGTCGAACGTCGAAAGTCTAACCGACCTAAGGCTTTAAGGGCTTTAATAAAAACAACCCACACACGCCCCCGCCCTTCGGGCACCCCCTCTAACTTAGAGGGGGAATTTTCAATTTTCAATTCTATTTTATCGAGTTCATTCGTATACTTGCCTTCACAAAGGCCAAAGCCCTTATGCGCTCGATCTCAATGTCTTTGTCGGCGTGGTGGGGGTTTTGGCTCACGAGCTTGATGCACCCGGGGCGCTCGGACTTTTGGATATACTTGACGGTGATATACTCCTCGCCATCAATATCAATCGACAGCAGGTACATATCGCCCCAAAAGATGTTGTTCCAGTCGTTCATCTGCTTGTAGAGCACAATGTCGCCACTTTTGAGCAGGGGGTACATACTGTCGCCCACAATGTAGATTGCCCCATCGCACTTGGGCAGGTTGGGAATGTGGATGTAGTCGACGGGCTTGATGTTAGGCGAGTCCACAAACAGAGGTACCAACCCCGCCGTACCCTCCATATCATACAGAGGTACGCTCTGGTGGGGAATGGCGCTATCGGTGCGGCGCGTAAACTTCAAGCACTCCTCCTTGGGCCCATTGAACATCTCACCTCGCCCGAGGTCAATCCAGTCGGGGTTGATATTCAAATCCTGAACCAAAATATTCTTGTTTCGCTCCGACAGGGCGGTTTTGCCCGTCTCAATCATCGATAGTGCGCTCTTGCCAATGCCCAGTGCCTTGGCAAACTCGTCTTGTGTAAGCCCCAGCTCCTTGCGAGCCTGTTTGATGCGTTGTCCCTTGTGGTCAGCCATATACGTTGGTTTCTAAAATTTGTACACAATTTTTGGATACGTAAATTCAAAAAATGAACTTACCTTTGTGGTGCAAAGTTAAGAAATTTATTTTTATTCGCAAGTTTTACCCAACAATTTAACCACTATTTTGACTATGAAAGAGATTACACCCAACGACTACGCCTATGTGGCAGCCAACGTGGCCGACCGCATCGAACACCGCAGCTTCTTTTCGGGCACCATCCGCACCGACCACGAGGGGTTTGTGTCGGAGCTTATTGCCACCCTCATCATCTACCGCAACCGCCCCGAAGAGGAGCCCAACGGCCCCACCCAACTGCTCGGCACCATTTGCGACATCGTGCCCGTCTGGTGGGAGTTCCACACCTACGACCCCGAGGGCGAAGAGATGCTCAACGACTTTTCGTTCTCCGACCTCAAACCACTCCTAATTCCTGCCCAGTTATGAAATTGTTAGAATTCGCCCAACGCCTCTTTCCGATGTTCGAGGCCACCCCTTTTCACCAGCGATACTACGCCCTGCTCGAAGCCTTTGCCGAGGGGCGCGTGCGCCGCCTGATTATAACCCTGCCACCCCAGCACGGCAAGTCGCTCGGCTCGTCGGTGGTACTGCCCGCTTGGTTGCTGGGCCAAAACCCCGATCTGCACATAGCCATAGCCTCGTATAGCGCCTCGTTGGCCCACAAGTTCAACAAGCGAGTGCAGCGCCTGATAGACTCGAAGGAGTATGCCGAGATGTTTCCCAACACCCGCATCAAGGGTGCGGGGCGCAGTGGTACCTATCAGCGCACGGGCGAGCTGACCGAGATTATCGACCACTCGGGCGATCTGGTGGCCGTAGGGCGCGAGGGGTCGCTGACAGGCAATCCGGTGGATGTATTCATACTCGACGACCTCTACAAAGATGCTATGGAGGCTAACTCGCCCACCATTCGCGACAACTGCTGGGATTGGTACTGCTCGGTTGTGCGCACCCGCGAGCACAATGCCTCTCAGGAGCTGATTGTCTTTACCCGTTGGCACAAAGAGGACATCATAGGCCGACTGATGGGGCGCGAGCGAGTTGTGGAGCTCCACTCGTGGGAGCAGCTCGACACGCTGGGCCAGAGCGACTGGCTGCTGCTCAACCTCGAAGCACTGAAAAGCACCCCCGCCACCGAGCTCGACCCACGAGCCGTTGGCGAGGCCCTCTGGCCCGAGCGCCACTCGGCCTCGCTGCTGGCCGAAAAGCGCAGACTCGACGGGCTGCAATTCGAGGCTATGTATCAGGGGCGCCCCTCGGATGCTGCGGGACTGCTCTATGGCGATAACTTCCAGACCTACACCCACCTGCCCAACGATGTGGTGCGCCACGCCAACTACACCGACACGGCCGACACAGGCGATGACCACCTCTGCTCCATAAGCTACTCAGTGGGGCTCGACGGGCTGATATATATCCAAGATGTGGTCTACTCGCAGGAGCCTATGGAGCGCACCGAGCCCCAGGTGGCCGAGATGCTCAGGCGGTGCGGCACTCGCGAGGCTATCATTGAGAGCAACAACGGTGGTAGAGGATTTGCGCGTAACATCCAGCGCCTGGCGCCCGAGGTGAGCGTGGCGTGGTTTCACCAGAGCGCCAACAAAGAGTCGCGCATCTTGTCAAACGCCTCGACGGTGCTGCGCACGCTGCGCTGGCCGCTCGACTGGCACGAGAGGTGGCCCACCCTGGCGGCTCACCTCAGGGGGTATAATAGACGCTTCCGCTCAAACCGCTGGCACGATGCGCCCGACGTGCTGACGGGCATAGTCGAGAGCGAGTGCAACCACACCATCAAGAAACGCATCCTCGGCTCGTCGTTCCGCATCCGCAACTATGTCAAACCAAAGGAAGAGGTGAAAATTGACACACGCCCCCGCCCTTTGGGCACCCCCTCTAACTTAGAGGGGGAATAATCCTATCGCTCCTATAACTCCTATCTTCCTCTAAGTCCCTAATGGCCCCCTTAAAAACCCTTTGGCCGTTAGACAAAAAAGTTATACTTTTGTAGGGGTACAACCACAAACCCCAATCCGTACACCCAAAAACCACACTCACAAACCTACTATGACCACCCGTCGTCTACTACTCGCAGCGCTGCTGATTGTCGGCAGCCTCGCCACCCTCGGGGCACACACCCTGCCCACCACACCACTCGAATGGCTCAACCCCCGACCACAAAAGGTCGTGACCACCTCGGCAGGTCAGCCCTTGCTGCTCTCGCACGAGCTCAAATGGCAGCTTGTGGCCTCCGATGCAGCGGCCGAGATGTTCCACAGCGTTGTTGAGTGCCCCGATGTTAAGTGGACCTCGCGCCGAGGATTCAAGGTGAGGGTGGGCCTTACGGGCGACAAGGCCGTAGCCACCGCCCAGGCCCCTGCACGCGCCGAAGGCTATCTGCTGACTATGAGCACCGACGGCATAACCGTTGTGGGCCACGACACCGACGGCCTCTACTATGGTCTGCAAACCCTCGCTGCACTGCTCCGAGGGGGGCGCACCGACCAGGGCGTTATGTTTGAGTGCTGCCAAATTGAGGACTGGCCCGAGATTGCCGAGCGTGGCGTGGTCGAGGGGTTCTATGGCACCCCCTGGTCGCACTCCGCAAGGCTCGACCAGATGGATTTCTACGGGCGCAACAAGCTCAACACCTACATCTACGGCCCCAAAGACGACCCCTGGCACCGAGGCCGTTGGCGCGAGCCCTACCCTGCCGACCAGGCTGCCCGACTGGGCGAGTTGGTCGAGGCCGCAGGGCGCAACCACGTCACCTTCTACTGGGCCATTCACCCGGGGGGCGACATCAAGTGGACCACCGCCGACCGCGATGCACTGGTGGCCAAGTTCGAGCAGGTCTACGAGCTGGGCGTGAGGGCCTTTGCGGTATTCTTTGACGACATAGGTGGCGAAGGAGCCAGGGCCGACAAGCAGGCCGAGTTGCTCAACTTTTTGCACCACAATTTTGTGGCCACCCACCCCGACGTCGAGCCCCTTATGCTCTGCCCCACCGAGTACAACCGCGCCTGGTCTAACGATGCAGGGGGCTATCTGCGCACCTTAGGCAGCGAGCTCGACAGCAACATACGCATTATGTGGACAGGCAACCGCGTAATCTCGACCATCGACCGCGAGGCTATGGGGTGGATAAACGAGCGCATAGGTCGCAAGGGCTTTGTGTGGTTCAACTTCCCCGTGAACGACTACGTTCGCGACCACCTGTTGCTGGGCCCCGTCTATGGCAATGCGGCCGACGTTGCGGGCGAGGTTGCGGGCTTTGTGAGCAACCCTATGGAGTATGCCCAGGCGTCGAAGATTGCGCTCTACTCGATTGCCGACTACACCTGGAATACCGACACCTACGATGCCGACCACAGCTGGCTGCGCAGCCTGGCTACTCTGTTGCCCACCAATAGCGAGGCGTTGCGCATCTTTGCGCTCTACAACAAAGATATGGGCGAGAATGTACACCAGTTCCGCCGCGAAGAGGGGAGCGAGATAGAGCAGATTGCCGCTTTGGCCATCGAGGGCGATGGCCAGGCGCTCGATGCACTGGCCCAGGTGTGCAGGGCTCTGGGCAAGGCTTGCGATGCTCTGCTGGCCGACACCCACAATCCGCAGCTGATTGAAGAACTGCGCCCCTGGTTGGTGCAGGGCCAAAATGTGGCAGCCTATGGCGGTGCCGTAGTCGAGTGGCGCAAGGCCGGCTGCCAGGGCGACAAGTTGCGCAGCGAGGTTGAACGCCTGCGCAAAGTGATTGACCACCACGACACCACCCCCGAGCTACGCCACCCCTACCAGACGGGCACCAAAGTGGGTAGCAAAGTGCTAATGCCCACACTCGACAAGTTGGCAGGCATAGAGAAATAGACAGCAAAAAAATAGGAACTCAGAACTTGAGTCCCTATCTTTTTATATCCTGCCCACTTAGGCCCTATTTTTTATTGACTGCTCCGCAGGCCGAGCACTCGCCATTGCAGTCGCTATTGGTGTCGCACCCGTCGAGCCCCATAGCCTCCAACTGCGCCTCGCGCTCCTGTTGCATTGCGCACTTGATACCGCGAGCCTGCATATTGGGGTTGGTCGATATTTCGGACTGTATGTCGTGGCCCTTAATCATCCTCGTAAGCCCCAAGGCAACAAAGAAAAAGGCCACAATGATTATCGAAGCGACTATTACTACCAGTATTGTTTTCATTTTTCGGTCATTTATTTGAATATTTCGCTACAAAAGTAGTACTTTTGTACGATATTGTGGAGGTGTGGCACCAATTTTTTGCACCACCCACCCGCAATGGCAAAGATTTTTGCACCCTAACACTTTTACAGACCGATGAGAATAGTAATTGCAGGAGCAGGCGAAGTAGGTAGCCACCTGGCCCGTATGTTGGGCGAGGGCGACCACGACATAAGCGTCATTGACAGCGACCCCAAGTTGCTCGAGGATGTGGCCAACACCACCGACGTGGTGACCGTCGAGGGCGACTGCACCACCTTTGCAACCCTCAAAAAGGCCTCGGTGCGCAAGGCCGACCTCTTCATAGCCGTAAACCACGAAGAGACCCCCAACATCATCTCGGCAATGATTGCCAAGCAGCTGGGCGCACGCAAAACCATCGCACGTATCGACAACAACGAATACTTGGAGCCCAACAACAAAGAGGTCTTTATCAATATGGGTATCGACTACCTCTTCTACCCCGAGAAGATTACCGCCCTGGAGGTGGTCAATCTGCTGGGCCACTCGTCGGCCACCGAGTATGTAGACTTTGCGGGTGGCAAGTTGGCAATGTCGGTATTCAAGGTCGATAGCTCGTCGCCCCTGCTCGACAAGTCTATCATCGAGCTGGGCCAGCAGATGCCCGACGTTCCGTTCCGCATTGTGGCCATCACCCGCCAAGAGCAGACCATCATCCCCCACGCAGGCGACGTAATCAAAGAGGGCGATATGATACACATCGTAGCCAGCCGCAAGCATATCGAGCAGGTGATGGCTATGAACGGTACCTCGGACATTGATGTAGAGAATGTGATGATTTTGGGCGGCAGCCGAGTGGGTGTGCGCATAGCTATGGAGCTCGAAAAGAGGGTAAACGTAAAGCTGATTGAGTACAATGCCGAGAAAGCCTACCGCTTGGCCGAGTGGCTCGACGACACGCTCATCATCAACGAGGATGGCCGCGACACCGAGGCTATGATGGACGAGGGCATAAGCAATATGGACGCCTTCATTGCCGTTACGGGCCGTAGCGAGACCAACATACTTACGGCAATGATTGCCAAGAAGATGGGCGTAAAGAAGGTGATTGCCGAGGTCGAGAACCTCAACTATATAAACCTTGCCGAGAGTATCGGTATCGACACCATCATCAACAAAAAGCAGGTTACGGCCAGCAACATCTTCCGCTTCACGATGAATACCGACGTTCAGGCCATCAGGGTACTGACAGGCTCGGATGCCGAGATGTTGGAGTTTATTGTCAAGCCCAACTCGCCCGCCACCAAGCAGACTGTCGAACATCTTGGCTTCCCTGCCGATGCTACGATTGGCGGTGTGTCGAGGGCCGACAATGTATTTTTGGTAAATGGCCAGACACAGCTCCACGCCTACGACCGCGTGGTGGTATTGGCCCTGCCGAGTGCGGTGTCTAAGGTGGGCAAGTTCTTCAACTAACCCCTCCGACCAACGCCCAAAAGATAACCCAACAAAGCAAAGAGTAAGAAGAGTAATAATAATTGAATGATAGAATTATGCCACTGATTACAAAATTGATGAATCTGGCCTTTGCGCCTCGCATTAGGCAGATCGAGTACTTCAAGAGTCACCCCATAGAGGTGCAGACCAAACAGTACGCTCGTTTGGTAAAGGCGGGCGAAAAGACCGAGTTTGGTCGCCAACACGGCATTACCGCAGGTATGCCCTACTCGGAGTTTCGCAAGAGGGTGCCCGTAATGGAGTATCCCGATTTTGAGAAGTATATCGATATGGTTAGGGCTGGCCAAAAGAAGGTTGTATGGCCCGGCAAGATAATCTCACTCGGCCAGAGTTCGGGCACCACTGCCGGCCGTAGCAAATATATTCCTATCACAAAAGATGGCATTAACGATAGCCATATGAGGGGCCCAAAAGATGTCGCTGCCATCTATACCCACCTCTATCCCAATAGTCGCGCATTCGCAGGCAAGACTCTTACACTGGGCGGTAGCAATCGCAGGGGAAACGAGGCTGGCATCCCTGTGGGCGACGTGAGCGGTGCTATGATGGACAACACCCCTCGTATTGCCCACAAATTCCGTGTACCCCGCAAGGAGATTGCCCTGCTGACCGACTTCGACGAAAAGGTTGAGCGCATCTGCCAGGAGGCTATGCAACACGATGTGAGGACTTTCTCGGGAGTGCCTTCGTGGAACCTGATTATGCTCGAACGCATACTCAAATACACCGGCAAGCAGAATATGTTTGAGGTGTGGCCCAATATGGAGCTCTTTATCCACGGTGGCACCAGCTTCAAGGCATATAGGGCCCAGTTCGAGAAGATGTTCCCCTCGCCCAATATGCGCTATTTGGAGACCTACAACGCCACCGAGGGTTTCTTTGGCATAGCCGAAGAGTGCTATACCGACGAGATGCTCTTGATGCTCGACTACAACTGCTTCTACGAGTTCTGGCCCACCGACCACCTCGACAACGCCAACTATATCGTACCTTTGGAGGGGGTAGAGGTAGGCAAGAACTATGCTATTATTATCACCAGCAGCAACGGCTTGTGGAGGTATATGATGGGAGATACCATTCGCTTCACCTCGGCAACCCCTTATAAGTTCCGCTTTACGGGCCGCACCAAACTCCACGTAAATGCCTTTGGCGAGGAGGTAATCATCGACGATGCCGAGAAGGCTATCGAGAGTGCCTGTGCCGCTACGGGGGCTGAGATTGAGGAGTTCACTATGGCACCTGTATTTATGGGCGCCTTTGAGGGCTCGCAGCAGGGTGCTCACGAGTGGGTTGTCAGCTTCCGCAAGGCTCCCGACGACATTGAGGCCTTTGCCGATGCAGTGGACCAGTCACTCAGTGCAGAGAACTCGGACTATGCCGGCAAGCGTCTGAACAACTTTGCCCTCCGCAAACCCATCGTTACGGTGGTGCCGGCCGGTACATTCGAGGCTCTGCTTCGCGAGGATGGGCGTGTGGGCGGCCAGATTAAGATTCCACGCCTGAGCAACGAGCGCAACTATGTCGAGCGACTCAAAGAGTTTGTGGCCCGCACCAACAAATAGAGCAGAACGAAACAAGGAGAATAACAAAAACATACCCAAACAGCTATTATGTACATCGCAATTGCAGGTAATATCGGCAGCGGCAAGACGTCGCTCACCGAGAGGCTCTCGGCCCACTACGGCGCCAAGGCCTACTACGAAGATATCGACAATCCCTACATTTCGGACTTCTATGAGGATATGAGTCGCTGGTCGTTCAACTTCCAGATGTACTTCCTCGGCAGCCGTATCAACCAGACGTTGCAGATGCTCCGCGAGAGCACCGGCCACGTCATCCAAGACCGCACCATCCACGAGGATGCCCACATCTTTGCCGGCAACCTTCACCAGATGGGCCTGATGTCGTCGAGGGATTACGGTACCTATATGAAGATTTTCACCCTGGCTACCGACTTGGTGCCTGCGCCCGATGTGCTGGTATATCTGAAGGCGAGTGTTCCCACGCTGGTAAGACAGATTCTCAAACGCGGCCGCGACTACGAGAAGAATATCGACTTGGAGTACCTCGAGAGGCTCAACAACCGCTATAACGAGTGGATTCAGGGCTATAAGGGCAAGCTGTTGGTAATCAACATCGACGAGACCGACTTTGTGAGCAACCCCGAGATTGTAGACCAGATTGTGGCCGACATCAACAACCTCTACGCCAACCAAGGCAAGTTTGAATTTTGAGTTCCAAGATTGACATACCCACCCTATTCGTCGAGCAGATGAGGGGCGAGTTGGGCGACGCAGAGGTCGCCCAACTTGTTGGTGCGCTCGCAGGTGAAGAGCAACCCACCTCTATCCGCCACAACCCCCACAAGGGCTACACCTCACTGGGTGCCGACAGCACCCCCGTAGAGTGGTGCCAGTGGGGCGAGTATCTGGCCCAAAGGCCACGCTTTACGACCGACCCCCACTTTCAGGCGGGCGGCTACTATGTGCAGGAAGCCGCATCGATGTTTGTGGGCCACCTGCTGAGCGAGGCCTACGGTGGCGAGCTGCCCGAGGGTGTGAGGGTGCTCGATATGTGTGCCGCCCCGGGTGGCAAGTCTACCCTCTACGCTACTATGGTGGGCAACAAGGGAGTGGTGGTGGCCAACGAGGTCATCCGCCCCAGAGCCCTCACTCTGGCCGATAATATTATGAAGTGGGGCTTGGGAAATACTATCGTTACCAACAACGACCCTGCTCACTTTGCGGGCTCGTTGGAGGGGTGGTTCGACGTGGTGGCCGTAGATGCTCCCTGCTCGGGCGAGGGTATGTTTCGCAAGAGCGACGAGGCCCGCACCGAGTGGAGCCCCGACAATGTAAAGCTCTGTGCCGCACGCCAAAGGCGCATTATGGCCGATGCGTGGAAGGCACTGCGCCCGGGCGGAGTTTTCATATACTCGACTTGTACTTTCAACCGCACCGAGAATGAGGACAATATGGCGTGGCTGTGCAGCGAGATGGGTGCCGAGAGGGTTGAGATAGCCCCCCTGCCCGACCATTGGGGCGTGGTGCGCACGGTGGCCGAGGAGGCCGAATGCTTCCACTTCTACCCCCACCGCACAAAGGGCGAGGGACTGTTTGCCGCCATTGTTCGCAAGGGTGGCGAGAGCACAAGGGGCAAGAGCCCCAAGGCCCGCAAGAGCCCCTTTGCGGAGGTGGACAAGAGCGGCCTGCGCACGATTGAGGGTGTGCTGCGCGAGCCCAAGCAGACAAAGGTGGTGGCCATAGGCGAGAGCATCTACGCCTACCCCGCAGCCCACTGGGCCGATATGCGCACCGTATGCGAACAGATGAGCGTTCTTTACTCGGGTGTTAGGGTTGGCGAGCTGTTTGGGCGTAAGTTTAAGCCCGACCACGCACTGGCGCTCTCGACTGCTCTGCGCACCGAGGCGTTCAATGTGGTAGAGCTGACACTCGACGATGCGCTCAACTACCTGCGCCGACAGGAGTTAGGCAACATTGGGGCCCTGGCCGAGGGCATAAACCTGCTCACATACGAGAGGCAACCAATAGGCTTCACGAAGCGCATCGGCACACGCACCAACAGCCTTATGCCCAAAGAGCTACGCATTTTGCAATAACACTTTCGCAACCCTATGAATAAGGAAATTTTACGACTTGCCATACCCAACATAATCAGCAACGTGACCATACCCCTGTTGGGTATGATAGACATTGCCATTGCAGGTCGTATGGATGGCGGCAGCGACGCCACCATAGGCGCCCTGGCCATAGGCACCGCCATATTCAACTTTATATACTGGAACTTTGCCTTTCTGCGTATGGGCACAAGCGGCCTGACAGCCCAAGCCTACGGAGCGGGCGACAAGAGCGAAACAGCCAACCTGTTGGGACGCTCGATGATTGCCGCACTGGGCATTGCGCTGCTGCTGGTGGTATTCAATAGGCCCATTGGACGGCTGGCCTTTATGATTATGGAGGGCTCGCCCGAAGTTATGGCTCTGGCGGCCGACTACTTCTTTGTGCGCATCTGGGCAGCCCCTGCGGCCATAGGCATATTCTCGCTGCACGGCTGGCTGATAGGTATGCAGGACTCGACTACCCCTATGGTGGTGTCGATAATCAACAACCTCATAAACATAGGCTGCTCGCTGTGGTTTGTCTTTGGCTTGGATATGGGCGTTGCGGGCATTGCCTGGGGAACGGTAGCGGGCCAATATGCAGCGCTGATTATAACGCTGGTATTCATCGCCCTGCGCTACCACGACTACGTGGCCCAGATAAGTCTGCGCAAGAGTTTTGAGATGAGCCCTCTGGTGAGGTTCTTCCGCATCAACTCCGACGCCTTCCTGCGCACCCTATGTGTCTGCACGGTCTACACCTGCTTTACGGCCTTCTCGGCCCGCTTTGGCGACACCATACTGGCCACCAACGAGCTATTGATGAACCTATTTATGCTCTTTAGCTATATGCTTGACGGCTTTTGCTACGCTGCCGAGTCGCTCACGGGGCGCTACATTGGCGAGCGCAACCGCACAGGGTTGGCCAAGTGTATGAAGCTCCTGCTGCTGTGGTGCGGAGCGGTGGCGGTGCTCTTTGTGGTCATCTACATCTTCGGGTGGCGTCAGGTGTTGGGCATCTTCTCCAAGAGCCCCACGATTTTGGCCTGCGCAGGCGAGTATATAGTGTGGATACTGCTGGTGCCCCTGCTGGGCTTTATCCCCTTCTTGATAGACGGCATACTCATTGGCGCAACCAAAACACGCATTATGCGCAACACCACCTTCTGGTCGCTGGTGGGCTTCTTTGCGCTCTTTTTCGGCTTGGAGGGGGTGATGGGCAACAACGCCCTGTGGCTGGCCTACATAGGGTTTATAGTCATCAGGTTTGTGCTTATGCTGGTGGCAACCAAGGGCGTGAGCGTAGACCTACTGATGGACAATAGCAAGAACTAAAAGAGATAACAAACGACAAAACAAGATATATGCAGGAGAAGAAGTTCAAATCGGGATTTGTAAATATCATCGGCAACCCCAACGTGGGCAAATCGACGCTGATGAACGCTCTGGTGGGCGAAAGGCTTTCGATAATCACCTCAAAGGCCCAGACCACACGCCATAGGATTATGGGTATTGTGGGTGGCGACGACTTCCAAATAGTCTACTCGGACACCCCGGGCATCCTGCGCCCCAACTACAAGCTCCAAGAGAGTATGATGGGCTTTGTAAGGGGAGCACTGAAAGATGCCGACGTGATATTGTACGTTACCGACACCGTAGAGAAGGGCGATGATGCCAGCGAAGAGATTATTGAGAAGATTAAACTCAGCGCCATACCTACCATTGTGGTAATCAACAAGATTGACCTCTCAAATCAGGGACAATTGGAGAGTCTGGTGGAGCTGTGGCACGAGCTACTGCCCGAGGCGAGGATTGTGCCTGTGTCGGCTCTGGGAGGCTTCAACGTGGGCGGTGTGTTCGACACGATTATGACCCTGCTGCCCGAGGGTATGCCCTACTATGAGGAGGGTACCCTGACCGATAGACCTATGAGGTTCTTTGCGAGCGAGATTATTAGGGAGAAGATTTTTCTCAACTATGAGAAGGAGATACCCTACTCGGTAGAGATTGTTATCGACGAGTACCGCGAAGAGCCCACAATCGACCGCATAATGGCCACCATATATGTTGCACGCGACTCGCAGAAGGGCATTATTATTGGCCATAAGGGCGAGATGTTGAAGAAGGTTGGCACTGCGGCCCGTATTGAGTTGGAGAAGTTCATCGGCAAGAAGGTCTTTTTGCAACTCCACGTCAAGGTTGATGAGGGGTGGCGCAACAGCAGCCGCCAGCTCAAACGCTTTGGGTATATCGAGTAGTCCCCCTTTAAGGCCCTTAAAGTCCTTAAATAAAACAAAATAAACGGAGCAGACCATCAATCTGCTCCGTTCTCTTTGCTGTTTATTCCCCCTCTAAGTTAGAGGGGGTGCCCGAAGGGCGGGGGCGTGTGTTTATGGGGCCCCTATTTATTCAGCACCTTCCAGAGGGCGTCTTTCAGCTCGGTTATGCCCTGCATAGCTACCGACGATATAAAGTAGGCAGGTATGCCCTCGGGCAGCGTGGTGCGTAGGTGGTCGATAATCTCCTCATCGACCATATCGCACTTGGTAATGGCCAGCAGCCTATCCTTATCGAGCAGCTCGGGGTTATACTCCCTCAGCTCGCCCAGCAAAATATCATACTCGCGAGCAATATCGTCGCTATCGGCTGGTACCATAAAGAGCAGCACCGAGTTGCGTTCGATATGGCGCAGGAACCTCATACCCAGTCCTTTGCCCTCGTGAGCACCCTCGATAATGCCGGGTATGTCGGCCATAACAAACG
Organism: Rikenellaceae bacterium; assembly: GCA_015059945.1. Lineage (GTDB taxonomy): Bacteria > Bacteroidota > Bacteroidia > Bacteroidales > Rikenellaceae > Tidjanibacter. The sequence continues at coordinate 63,385 of SUZJ01000005.1, read as the reverse complement.
AGTGGCCATCGCGTACCTCTACGATACCCAAGTTGGGCTCCAAGGTGGTAAAGGCGTAGTTTGCAATCTTGGGCTTAGCGGCCGAAACCACGCTCAGCAGTGTAGACTTACCCGCATTGGGGAAACCCACCAAGCCCACATCGGCCAGCACTTTCAGCTCGAGGATGAAGGCACCCTCCAACCCCTCCTCGCCGGGTTGAGCATAGCGTGGAGCCTGATTTGTGGCGGTCTTGAAGTGCCAGTTGCCCAGACCTCCGCGGCCACCTTTGAGCAGTATCACCTCCTCGCCGTGAGCCGTTACCTCGCCCACAATCTCGCCCGTATCGGCATCGCGGGCCACAGTGCCCAGAGGCACCTCTATAATCTGGTCGGCTGCGGTCTTGCCCGACATACGCGAGCCACCACCTGCCTCGCCATCTTTGGCAAAGACGTGGCGGGCATATTTGAGGTGGATGAGGGTCCAGTACTGGCTGTTGCCGCGCAGAATTACGCTGCCGCCATTGCCACCATCGCCTCCATCGGGGCCTCCGTAGGCCACAAACTTCTCGCGGCGGAAGTGGGCGCTACCTGCGCCACCCGCACCCGAGCGGCAAAATATCTTTACATAGTCTACAAAGTTTGACATAGCGTTCCTATCCTATTTCTTCCTATATCTGTATGTTTTCGTGCGCAAAGATAACTATTTTTGGTCACTCACCAAAAAAGCCCCATCGGGCGAGTCTACGACCAGTTGGTAGCGCCCGCCAAAGAGCCCCACAACACCCTCGACCGACCACACCCCCTCGGGGATTGTGTACCACCACATCTGCGAGCGGCCACTGGCGCGAACATCCAGTGTGTCGGTAGGTCTATCCTCATCGACCAAGTGGCGCGTTTGGGCCACTCCTTCGTCGGCCCACTGTTGGCCCGCCTCGACAAACCTTGCCCTTTGTACCACCACGCGGGTAGCCACATCGCTCGGCCCAAGGTCGGCAATGTGCAAGTGTTGGGGCACAAAGTTGGGCACAACCCCCACCGAGTGGCAAATCGCTTGCCAGTGGGCCCAATCAATGTTGCTCACTTGTCGCTCCCCCACAGGCTCCTCTCCGAGCATTGGTTGGCCACCATAGCCCCCAAGCGTAAGCCCCACGAGGCCGACCACTAGTGAGTCGCCAATCGAATAGTGGGTATAGAGCGAATCACAGTCGATGCAGACCACAATGCCACCCGTATGGTCTTGGAGCACCAATCGGTGGTAGTGTTCGCCGTGGCGGTCGCTGCTCACGACCACTCCGCCTATACTACTATTTGTTGTAAGTTCAACGGGATACCCTCGGTAAAACGATTTGAGCGATGCTATGGACATATAGTCCACCCTCTCGGCAGGCATATCCATCTCGCACCCCACCAGAACCAGCAGCCACTGGGTGGCTATACATATTGCAAGTTGTTTACTCCTCGACATCGGCTACGGTGCGCATTTTGAGTGTATAGTGTCCCCCGTGTGGGTGATAGAGCACCCCGCAAAGGTTCAGTTTGCCCTCGGGTATATGTTCGGTAGCAAAGTCGGCATAGCGGCTTGTGGCCACAACCAGTGTGTCGCCCTCGGCCGAGAGGAACTCTCTGCAAGCAATGGTACCCCAATCGGTCGAGCCCCAATCGGTCGGCTCGCCAAGATACTCCACGCCCACAACCCTCACAAGTCGGCCACACATATCATCAGTCAGCTCGGCCACCACCACATTTGCGGGCTGTGGCGGCTCTTGTTCGCTCCACGTAGCCACACCCATACGTCTATCCACCTCCACAGGGCTTCCCAGTGGCTCGACCACACTCAGCGAGTAGTCGTAAGGCTCGCGCCCAAGTTGCAGCACCCCGTCGTAGTAGCCCACCGCCAGCCCCTCGGCATCAACCACCACCTCGGCCCCTACGGGAAAGCGGCTATCGAGGTCGTAGAGCCCCACCTGCACCTCTACGGCTCCCGTGGCATCCTCAACCACTATGGATTGGTAGAAGTTACCACCTCGGTCGTTGGCCCTCACTACGCCACCCACAATCAGGTTATCTACCACTCGGCCCGTAGCATACTCGGCCAAAGCATCAATGGGTGCATTGGGGCGAGGTTGCCCCTCGGCCCTCGATGCAGGCTCGCGGTAGCCGCACCCTATGGCCGACACCACCACTACAACAATCAGAGTCGCTATATGCAAACGTCTAAAAATCATAACCTACGGTAATCATCAGGTGAGGTGGGTAGCAGTATTGATAGCGCGTGGCGTGGGGTGTTATATAGTCGTTGGCCTTATCGCTCTGCACCACCAAGCGCATAGGGCGGTAGCCACCATAGAGCGTGTTGGCACCTATTAGGTTGCGCAGTGCCACACTTAACGACCACTGCTCGCCCATCTGGCGCATCAGTTGCAGGCTTAGGTTTGGGGCCACCCCCAAATCCTCCTGCTCGATAAGCAAGCTCAGCTCCTCGGGCGAAAGGTTACGCCCCAGCAGGTAGTCGGAGCAGAAGTAGAGCGACGGAGCCACATAGCTCCCCGCACACAAAGCCCCCTCGACCGAGAGTGTCCATCCGTTCCACAACTCGCCCTCGACACGCCCCACAACCGCCACCTCAGGCGATGACGAGGTGCGCAGACCCTCGACGTGGCACCCCAGCTCGGTGGCCACCACTCGGCCCGTATCGTGGCAGACTATGTCGGCCACTGCGGGCGAGGTGTAGCGACTCGTACCGAGCACCACAATAGCCTCGGCCTCGAAGCCTCCACCCAGTGGTACCCCCACCGACATCTCGGCACCCAACGAGAGCACATCCACTCCACCCGTAACAAACGAGCAGTAGAGTTTGTCTATATCGTTCCAAAAGTTACTCACTACGCTCTGGCCCGACTGGTAGTCGGCATAGAGCGACACCGACATTCCCACGCGGCCAACGCTCCAACGGCTCCACGCCTCGGCCCCAAGCGTATGGTGGCCCCGAGCATAGCCATTTGTGGTTGTCATCCCCTCCGGAGCAACAAAAAGGCTCTGCCAAAATGGCGAGCCAAACGAATAATGAGCCACGGCACCAACAGTATTGTTCCACCCATACGAGCGCTGCCAAGTGGCCTTGGTATCTATATTCACAGCCCCATCGGAGCTCAGTCTGCTATCTTCCGCAAGGTTTTCGTACACGAGCCGTTGCAGCTCAACCTTTGCCCCCAAGCCAATGGTACCACTCTCGCCATCGCCAAAGGTTGCACCAATCTCGCCACCCGCCGCCAAGCGGCTCACACGATAGTTGTAGAGCCTAAAACCATCGGCAAGCGACTCGGCCCCAAGCAGGTCGGTGGGCTCGTTGTGGTTGCGGCTGCTATCGTAGGCCACATAGAGGTTGAGCCTTCCGCGCGAGGGCTCCTCGGGGTCGGGCAGTCGGTCGGTAGACCAAAGGTTGCGCCCTTTGCCGGTAGAGAAGTTGAGCACCACGCTGCGCACATCCTCCATCTCGCCCACCAGAGCATAGCGAGCTCCCTCGTGGGCCCACAGGCGGTTTATATCATAGAGCATAGTCCAATCCACTTGTCGGTACCTATCCTCGCCCCTGCGCCACGCTTGGGCCACCTGGTCGGCCACCATTGGGTCGTCGTAGTAGCTCGGCAGCTTGGTGTAGTGGTCGGGCTGAGGATTGGGGGCCTCGGTCCAGTCGAGCATAGCATTTGTGCGGCTGCCTGCACGGGCCAACAGTTCTACAGCCACATCATCGCCCAGATCGTAGCGATCGCCAAGTCGCCACGACAGATATAGCAACGGTACACACTCGCTCTTGACTCTCGACGGCCTGATGTGCCCCGACTGATAGCCCCAATAAGAGTTGTAGAGATTATCCCCCGCCAAATCAAATACCTCGGCCGAGTTCCAACTGCGTGGTGCGCGCTCGGAGTAAGGCAACATAACTGCCGCCATAAGGTGGCCCACATAACCCCAGCCATCCTCGGGCAGCACCTTCTCGACTGCCGCCCACAGATAGGCGTTGTTTGAGTAGGTACCCACCACATTGGCATCCCTTCCCACACGGCCACCCGCTGCAAGCGAGTAGTGCCACTCATCCCAAGTGTTCTCGCACTTACCCACAGTGTGGTAGTCGGCCCCAAGGCGGTAACCTCGGCCCGACAGATAACCTCTTGCCCTACTCTGATGCGAAAGAGAACTTATGCCCACATCGAAACGCTCGCCTCGCCCATAGAGCGACTCGTGGGGCTGCGAGGTCGAGTAGGTGTAGGTGCGCACCGAGGGGACACGTCGGAGTAGTGTTTGGAGTACGTAGTCGCCATACCTACCGAGTGGAGATGCTATGGGCACATTGCCGATGCGGACGTCCTCGACCGAGGAGCCACTGCGAGGCTTGTAGCCGGCGTAGATGAGCGAGTAACGGGCCAGCCGCTCGAAGCGGGGCTGATTGATGAAGGGGGTATAAAAAAGCAGAGTGTCGACCTCGGTATCGAGATCGACCTCTGTGTCGTATTGTGGATTTTCGGCATAGTACGAGTCGCTCATCTGCTGTCCGCAAAGTGTCCACTGCGACACCCCCAGCAAAATGACGAACAAGACTATACGCTTCATACTGTAACTCGTTTTTATATAACCACTTAAATTGCCAACAAAATTATGGGTATTTTTTAACACCCACAAGTGTTTACCACAAAAAGTGGTATTTTTCCCAACAATTTTACCACCATTTTTGTTTCTCCCACCCGTCTCAGACACCGTTGGGCTACGTTATTTCCACTCGGCAGGGATGGGGCAGGTGGGGATGGGCTCGATTTTGTGGCGGTTGGCGCGGTTGCGGCGGGTATAGATGTCGAATACCTCGCGCTGGCGGCCCTCAAACTGCTCGGCCACAGCACCCTTCTCGCTCTGCTCCATAGCCCACTCCAACTCGGGGTAGGTGGCACCAATCTGGTCCTCGTCACTGCGGTCATCGCCAAATAGTCCGTCGGTGGGCTTAGCCCCCAAGATTGAGCCGCAAATGCCCAGATGGGCCGACAGCTCAAACACCTCACTCTTAGTCAGGTCGGCAATGGGGCTGATATCCACACCGCCATCGCCCCACTTGGTAAAGAAGCCTATGCCAAAGTCCTCTATTTTATTGCCCGTACCCACAACCAGCGACGAGCGCAAGCCTGCATACCAGTAGAGGGCCGTCATACGCAATCGGGCGCGAGTATTGGCCGTAGTGAGCTGATAGTTGGGGTTATCCTCGCCACCCAGGGGGCCGATAAAGGCATCGTAAGCGGCGGTCAGGTCGGCCGAAACGACCTCTACGTTGGGGTAATTGGCCCTCAACCAGGCGATATGCTCTTTGGCCCTGCTAACCTGAGCCGCAGCTTGGTGGATGGGTAGTTCGACACAGAGCAGGGGCAGCCCTGTGCGGGCGCACAAGGTCGACACCAGCGCAGAATCAACGCCACCCGAGATGCCTACAACAAAGCCTTTGGTGTGACTTGTGGCTACATAGTCGGTCAACCACTCGACGATATGGTCTACTACTTTGGGACAGTTCATACAGTTTGGGGTATTTATATAGGTTAATCGTTCTTTTTTAGAATACAATTCTCACTCCGCCCCTTACGCCTGCGCCAAGTTGGCGGTAGGTGGGCAGGTGGTAGATGGTCTGGCCGAGCAGGTTGTCGCCCACCAGCCAAGCCGACAGGCGCTCAGTAACCCTCCACTCTACGCTTGCACCGAGGTCTACATACTGGGGCATAGTCATCAGTTCGGTAGTCTGCGTTGCAGGCTTATAGCACAGGTAGTCGGCCGCCATAGCGTAGTGGGCCTTCACACCAAACAACCACTTGCTACCAAGCGCGTACTCAACGCCCAGACGGCCTTCCAGTGGACGGAGGGCCAATGCTTCTACGCTCTGTCCGAAGGGCAATTTGTACTCCACAGCACCACTGATGGTCAGTTGTCGCAGGGGGTGGTACTCGGCCTGAGCCTCGGCATAGTAGAGCGCAAGGGCCTCGGCCGTGCCGAAGTCCAAAATGGGGCTCCCCTCAACCGCCATAACATACATATAGTCGGCATAGTGGCGTACACCCGTATGCACATTGTAGCTCACACGTCGCGCTGCACCCCTAAGGCCCAGCCCTGCGTTATAAACCCTGCGCGAGTCTACGTCGGCCAGATCGGCATAGGGGGCAATCCACATAGCTGTGCGCACCAGATTGTTCTCCCTCTCGGCCGAGGCACGCAGGTAGGGCACAGCGCGGCTACTATTGTCCCACGCCACAGAGATGTTGCCCACAAGTCCGTCTACAAACCCACCCTTGCCACCTGCAATGGCCACATCGTAGCCCGCAGCCACCTCAATTGGCAGATGCTTTGCCACCCTCAGGCTCCACTCGGGCATCACTACCACCGAGCTCTGCCACATCTTCTGTGCTCCCCAGTGGGTGCCGTAGAAGTAGGCCCCTACCCTTGTGGGCAGCCAGCGCTCAACCCTACTGAGTCCCACCAGAGCCATATCGGCAGCGTAGTGAATAGTGTGGGTTGCGCCCTTAGCCTGAGCCAAAGTACCCTCGGCAAGGCCCAAGTTTGAGCCGAGCAGGTAGCCACCTCGGGCAGCCACCTCGTAGCCAAGTTTGGAGCCCTTGCCAAAGCCGCCCGACACGCTCATATTTGCGCCAAAGTCGTGGGCCATAAGCAGGTTGCGCTCCACAGCGCCAATACCGCCATAGGGGTTTGCGATAGTGCCTTTATAGTCTACATCGGCACTCAGCTTGGTGCCGCTTGCAAAGGTTGTCTTATAGGCCAGCCCCGCACGATTGCGCAGCCCGAGGGCCGAGAGTCGCTCACCGCCCAGGTTGGTAAGTCGTGCCATCACTCCGTCGTGGTCGAGCCATAGGCCCAGTGTGGTTACTCTGCGCTGAACGGGTGTCCACACAAGGTCCAAATCGGTCTGCAAGGGTGCTCCGATGCCTGCATTGAGGTAGAAATTGGTGGGCCTGCTCCACTGGGCGGTACTCATCTCTATGGGTTTGAGAGCCCCCACGCGGAAGTCGCTCTGGTGGGCCACCGACTTAATCGAGTAGGTCATCGTGGGCCTCACAATGGTAGTGTCGAGCAGTCGTGGCTCCATCTCTATTTTGTCGGCCCTGCTGACAGTTGCCGAGTAGTCCCTCTCTATCTCTATCTGTTTCGTAAAGCCCTCTTCTTGGGCTGCTGCGGGCAGAGTGGCCACGCCCCAAAGCATTGCCACCATTGCCACCACTATTTTGCCGTATATCTTCATCTTGTTTGCTTGGTATTTCGTTGGTATCTCACACAATCACACCCACTATTGCTGCGGTGCTTCGTTCTGGGTACTATTGAGCCCCTCGATGCGCTCTTTGGCCTGCTCTACGATGCCGTCGTCGCCACCCGAGTAGCCATCGACCACGCTCTGGTAGGTAGCTCGGGCCTGGAACAGGTCGCCTCTGGACACATAGACATCGCCCAACAGCAGGAACGACTTGGCCAGCCAGTAGGCGTGGGGAGTGCCCTTGTCGGCAAACTCGTAGACCAGTGCTTCGGCCTTCTCGAAGCTGCCATACTGGAAGGCGGTTTCGATAATCTTGTAGGCACTTTCGGCACCCTCTTCGTTGCTCACATCTGCCCCCAGGTCGTTGTAGATTGCCACCGCAGGGTTACGCTTGCCAATAGCTTCGAGTGCCTTGGCCTTTTGCAGTTTGGCCTTGCGCACCAATTGGGGGGTCAGTTCGTCCTGAGCCAGTACCCAGTTGGCAGCATCGACAATGGTCTGACCGCTTGCGCCACTCGACACTACTGCGGTGAGGTATTGTTCAAGAGCCTCTCTGCGCTTGGCAGGGGTTTGAGCCACCTCTACAATCTTTTTATACGCCTCGGCTGCCGAGCCATAGTCGGCTGCTGCAACCGACAGCTGGGCCAGTTTTTCGTAACCACGCTGGGTGTAGGGGTTGTAGTACATAGCCGTCAGTTTGTTGAGCTGCTCGATAGCCCTCTGGCGGTCGCCCACCTCGCTGAGGCAGTCGGCCGAGTAGTACAAGGCTGCGGGGGCGTAGGCACCCTCGGGATTGTCGGCCAAGTATTTGTCAAACGCCTCGGCAGCCTTCTGCTTGTCGCCTGCGATGTAGACCTTCTGGGCAGCCACAAAGCTGAGCGAGTCGCGCTGGCGGTCGCCACCCTCGCCGGCCATACCCACTCCCTCGGCATAGTCCATATAGCCATTTATATCGTTGCGCTCGACATAGATATTGCGTATCTCACCCAGAGCGTTATAGGCAGCAATCGAGCCCTTAGAGCGAGCCACCACCCTCTTGTAGACATCCAGAGCAGCATCGTCGTTGCCCACATTGCGATAGGCAAGGCCCAAGTCGCTCAGGGCTGCCACATAGTCGGGCGATGAGGGGTAGGCGGTAGTGAAGTTGAGCAGCGCCTCGACAGCCTCGTCATAGCGACCTGCGCCAACCAGCGTGTGGCCCAACTCATAGGTGGCCCTGACAACATAGTTGCCCTTGCCCTCGGCTATGATATTGCGCAGGGCATCCAGACGCCCCTCTACGTTGCCCGCCAAGCCCTCCATCAGAGCCACACGGTAGGCACCATAGAATCGCTCGTTCACACCCTCCATAGCAGCGCTATGGGCATAGAGTTTCGATGCTTCGGTATAGTTTTTGGCCACCGCCTCGATGTCGCCCAGTCGGTTGTAGGCATCGGCGCGGAAGCTGTCGTTGATGGTGCGGTACTCGACAAAGTCGGCAAAGTCGTCGTAGGCCGTTGAGTGGCGGCCGTTGTTGAACCTTGCGTAGCCCAAGTTGTAGTAGGCAAAGATATACTCGGGCTGATGACGGCGGCCCAAGCGAATATACTGGTCGAACATTGCGGCAGCCGAGGCCCACTTGCCCTGAGCATAATCAACCTCGCCCAGCAGGTACATAGCCAGTGCCTCTATATCGCTATCGTAGTCGGCCACATCGAGCGACAGGTTGCAATACTCCTCGGCCTCGGCAATGCGCCCCTCGGTGTAGCACTCGGCAGCGTAGTAGTAGGCCACCTTCTGCATAGCCTCGCTAATCTTGCTACCGCCCCCCACAGAGAACTCTTTGAGCACTGCGTAGGCCCCTTTCAGGTCGTCGGCATCGTAGCAGGCCATAACCAGGTAGCCCTCAATCTCGGCTCTATGTGCCGAGCGGGGGTATTCGTGCAGATACTGGCTCAGGCCCTGAATCTCCTCGTCGAAGGTGCCACCACCCTGCTCGACAAGCAGTTTGCAGTAGTTGTAGAGGGCATCTTCGCTGATGGTCTTATCTGTGCCACTGCTGTAAGCCATCGAGAACGACTGGCGGGCCTGTTTCTTATCGCCCAGGCGCAAATAGCAGTCGGCCAAGTGGTAAGCAGCGTTCTGTGTCAGCTGGTCGTTGGGGCCACAAGCACCACGCAGGTATGCGGCAGCATTATCGTAGTCGCCCATACGGTACAGAGCATAGCCGCCAATATAGTTCTCCTCGCGGCCCAGTTGCACACCCTCGCCACGCAGCAGGGTGATATACTCCTCGGCCTGGGCCCACCTTTGGAGCCTGAAATTGCTCTGTGCGGCAATCCTCTCTACCTCGGCCCTGCGCTCGCCTGCCAAGCCGTCAAGCACCCCTTGTGCCCTCTCCGACACATACTTGTCGTTGCCCGAAAGGAACTCGATATTGAGCAGATAGTAGGGCACTACGGCCTTGTAGTCGTCGTGCTGAGCCACAGCCCCAAAGTGGAGCTTCGAGTCTACCAGCAGCCCCTCGTTATACGAGATATAGCCCAACAGGTAGCGGGCGTGGTGGTAGTAGTTCTTGTCTTTCTTGTCGAGCCTGCGCAGCCACTCGCGAGCCAACCTATCGTCGCCCGCCTTGTGTGCTGCATAGCCATAGCGGAAGCAGTACTCCTCGGTATCCTCGTCGCCCAAGTCGGCCAGTCTAACCTTGCCAAAGACCTCAACAGCCTCGGGCCACCTCTGGGCCTCAAACAGTTCGCCACCCAGTGCAAGGCGGGCCTTGCTAATCTGAGGAGCATCGGGGTAGGCCTTCACAAACTCGCTCAGCGCACCAATGCCATCGCCCAGTTGTGCCTGGCACAAAGCATCGAGCAGCTGGGCCTCCATAGCCACTATGGGGTTATAAATCAGCTGATTGTCCGACACATCGGCTATCGTGCCGAGCACCTTTTGCGCCTCGCGATACTTGCCCATCTGGTAGAGCGACTCTGCACGCCTGAGCATCTGGTTGGGAATTACGCTCTGGGCTGCCGCACCGCCTACCAACGATGCCACAACAAGTCCTGTGAGCGCTATTTTCAGAAAAGATTTCTTCATAACTCTAAATTACCCTTATGTAAATATCTATTTCGCAAGTCGATAAACCGAACTCTTACCGACCACTACTCCATCAACTATCTCGACCACTCCGGCAGGGGCCCTAAGGACCATCTGCATTGTGGTAATATCCATATTATAGACCTCCAAGCTCTCGACCTCAAAGCCCAGTTTGGCCAGCTTGACCGTAGCACGTTTCAGGGGGGTAGCCACCGCCACCACCACTCTGTCGCCCCTTGCGGCAGCCCTCTCGGTCGCACCCCTCAGGGCCTCGCACTGCTCAGGCGAGAGTTTCCACAAATTCTGTACACACACCAGACTGACGGTGCCCTCGCTGCCAACGACCTCGGCCGTAGCATCGCCCGCCTCGTCATAGAGGCCAAAATCTTTGGCCCTAACCTCTACCCTGTCGCCCTGTGGAGCATTCTCGACGGTGCGCACAAACTCCCACTCGTCGGTATTCCACCAGCGGCTATCATCGGCCGCAAACTCCTCCTCGTGGCCGTCGCCCTTATGGCGGCACACCACCCTCACCTCGGTCTGGTCGGTCTGCTCCTCGGCCAGAGCCCTGCGCAGGTCTACCCCCACTGCAAAGGGGCTCAAATCCACCCTCGGCAGCGACACCAGAGCATCTATCGACAGCCCAATGGTCAGCAGCGTAACCAGCGGAGTCACAACCCTGCCGGGCCTCCACCCCACAACCTTACGCGGCTCGCCCCAGATGTCATAACACCAGCCCAAAACCAATATCAGTGCCACCAGTGCCACGTTTTTTGCAAAGGTCTGCCAGTTGGTCATCACCACCACGTCGCCAAAGCATCCGCAGTCGCTCACGGGGTTCCACACCGCCAGCACCAGCGTAAGCAGCGCAAAGAGCAGCGACACCACAAACGTGGCCACAATCGTAATGCGTGGCCAAGCAGCCGCCACAAGTGCCACACCCAGAGCCATCTCCAAAGCCACAAGGCCCACCGCAAAGACAGGAACTGCGGGCTCCAATATGGGCACCCCAAAGGCAGTAAGGTACTCGCCAATTTTGAGCACCGTACCATAAGGGTCCACCCCCTTAGTGGCGGCAGAAAAGATGAAAACACACCCCACCAGCACCCTCAGCATTTCGGTCAGGTGGTAGCGCCTCATTATGTCCCTTACAGTGTTAGTGTTCATAGAGTTGAAAATTGATTTTTTAAGGGCCTTAATGACCTTAAAGTCCTTAAAGCCTTGGTCGGTTCAACGTTAGTCGTTAGACGTTAAACACCTCTCTACTTGTGCCCTCACGCGGGCAAAAATCTCCTCGGGCGAAGCCATACCGCCCTGGTCGTTCGAGCAGTCCACAACGCCAAACCTCTCGTCGCCCTCGGCAGCAGCCAGGTAGACCTCGCGCACCCTGCGTTGCAGGTCGAGCGACTGTTCGTGTATATCCTTGCCCCCCTCGAGGTAGTTGCGGTCGTCGCCCTCGCGCACCGAGGTCAGCTTGGCCTCCGTAAAGGCAAAGGGTACATCCAAAAAGAGCGACAGCGTAGGTCGGGGTATGCCAAACTCCTCAAACTCGGTCTGCAATATCCAGTCGCTCAACTTCTTGCGCTCGCCATCGTCGGCAATCTTGGCGCACTGGTAGCCCACATTCGAGTAGACATACCTATCGGCTATAACGCACTTGCCCTCGTCCAGCCAGCCGCGAATCATCTTGGCCGCATCGGCCCTGTCGCCCGCATAGAGCAGCGCCACCAGATAGGGGTTTACCTGCTCGACCGAGCCGAACTCGCCCCTCAAAAAGCGGGCTATCAGCTCGCCATACACTGGTGCATCGAAGCGCGGAAAGTGCAAAAACTCACACTCCACGCCCCTACTCTCTATCATCTCCCTGAGGAGTTTTATCTGTGTAGACTTGCCCGCTCCGTCAAGTCCCTCCAATACAATAAACATAAGCCTTTTCGAATTGAGAATTGAGAATTGAGAATTGAGAATTTTATCGCAGCATTCTTACTGCCTTTTTGACCGCTGCCACAAGGGCATCGACCTCCTCGGCGGTGTTATAGAGTCCAAACGAGGCGCGGGCCATACCCTGCACCCCATAGTGAGCCATCACAGGGTCGGCACAGTGGGCTCCCGTGCGGATAGCCACACCACTACGGTCGAGCACCGCCCCCAGGTCGAAGTTATGTACCCCCTCGACGTTGAACGACACAATGCTACACTTATCCTCGGCCGAGCCGTAGATGCGCAATCCCTCGATCTGGCTCAGTTGGGCCGTAGCATAGTCCAGCAGGGCCCTCTCGTGGGCCATAACGCCCTCTCTGTCGAGTCCTCCGAGGAACTTGATTGCCTCGGCCAAACCTATGGCGTCGATATAGTTGGCCGTACCCGCCTCGAACTTCAAGGGCAGCTCGGCGTAGGTTGTGCGCTCAAAGGTCACCTTCTTGACCATATCGCCACCGCCCAAAAATGGGGGCATCTGCTCCAATAGGGCCCTCTTGCCATAGAGCACTCCCACCCCATTGGGGCCGTAGAGTTTGTGGCTCGAAAAGGCGTAGAAGTCGCAGTCGAGCTCCCTCACATTCACCTCTGCGTGGACAAATCCCTGGCAGCCATCTACGACCACCACAGCCCCCACCGCGTGGGCCTTATCAATTATTGGCCTCAGCGCAGGCATAGTGCCCAGCGTATTGCTCGCTTGGGTTATGGCCACAACCTTGGTGCGCTCGTCAAGCAGCTCTTCGAGCTTATCCATCAGCAGGTTGCTTTCATCATCAAAGGGCAGCACCCTCAGTTCGCCCCCCTTGCGTTGGCAGAGCATCTGCCAGGGCACAATGTTCGAGTGGTGCTCCATCTCGCTCACCACCACATTGTCGCCCTCGGCCACGCTCATCTCGCCCCAGGTGTAGGCCACCGTATTGAGGCTGGCCGTAGCTCCTGCGGTGAAAATAACCTCGCCACAGTCGGGGGTACCCAGTGCTCGGGCCACCCTCTGGCGGGCCTCCTCATAGAGTGCAGTGCAGCGCTCCGAGAGGTAGTGTACTCCTCGGTGGATGTTGGCGTTCTCGCGGCGGTAGAGGTCGGCCACAGTGTCGATAACGCACCGTGGCTTCTGGGCCGTAGCGCCATTGTCGAGGTATACCAGCGACTTGCCGTAGACCTTCTCACCGAGTATCGGAAACTCGCCTCGTATTTCGTATGGGTTGAACATATTCTTCTATTTTGTCGACCGTCGACCGTCAACCGTCGACCGTCGACCGTCAATTTTCAACTTTCAATTCAAACTCCTCTCGTATGGCCTCGTCGTCGATATGGCTCAGCACATCGCGCAGAAATCCCGACACCTGCAACTTGCGAGCCTGCTCCTCATTGAGCCCTCGCTGGCGCATATAGTATATGGCATCGTCGTCGATGTTGCCCACCGTAGCTCCGTGCGAACACCTCACATCGTCGGCGTAAATCTCCAACTGGGGGTTGGTGTGAATTCGCGCCTCGCGGCTCAGCAACATATTGCGGCTCTGCTGGTAGGCCTCGGTGCGCTGGGCATCCGGAGCCACATAGACCAGTCCGTCGAAGGTGCCCACGCCATCGGCCGAGGCTATACCCTTGACCACCTGGTTACTACGGCAGTCGGCCACGTTGTGGCGCACATTGGTGCGTATATTGCAGCGCCTGCCCTCCGAGCATACAAACAGGCCATAGAGTTCCAGTTCGGCACCCGCCCCGTCGAGCTCGATGCGGTAGTTGTAGTTGCTCTCGGCACCCTCGGTTGCGGCAAAGACCACCTTGGCTCTGGCACCCTCGGCAAGGCGTATCACAAGGTCGTGGTTGCCCCCACCGCAGAGCTGGTAGAGCTCCAACTGCTCACCCGCACTCACCGAGTAGTCGCCCCCACAGGGCCCGTCGCACTCGCCACGCAGCACTACCACCCTTCTATTCTGTTGTTGTTCCATAGTATCTCTCTCTTTGGTGTGCCTATGTGTGTTACTCCTCCTCTTTATAGTCGGCAATGAGCCAGTCGTAGCCCTCCTTTTCGAGCTTCAGGGCCAGCTCGGGACCTCCCGAGTAGATTATACGCCCCTTATAGAGAACGTGCACAAAGTCGGGAGCGATATAGTCGAGCAGCCTCTGGTAGTGGGTAATCAGTACCGTAGCGTTTTGACTGCTACGCAGGCGGTTTACACCCGTAGCTACAATCCTCAGCGCGTCGATATCCAGACCACTATCGGTCTCATCGAGCAGCGCCAGTTCGGGCTGCAACATTGCCATCTGGAAAATCTCGTTCTTCTTCTTCTCGCCACCCGAGAAGCCCTCGTTCACGGCCCTATTCATCAGCTTGGCATCCAGCTCTACCACCGCAGCCTTCTCTTTCATATATTTGAGCATAGCACCCGCGCTCAGAGGCTCCAAGCCCTGAGCCTTGCGGCGCTCGGCCACAGCCAGTTTCATAAAGTTGGCCATACTGACACCCGGAATCTCCACAGGGTACTGGAAGCCCAGAAAGATGCCCTGGCGAGCCCTCTCCTCGATGCTCATACCGAGCAGGTCGGTACCCTTATACTCTACGCTTCCACCCGTAACCTCAAACTTCTCGTTACCAGCCAACACCGATGCAAAGGTGCTCTTGCCCGACCCGTTGGGGCCCATAATGGCGTGCACCTCGCCCGCCTTGACCTCGAAGTTGATGCCTCGCAGGATCTCCTTACCATCCACCGAGGCGTGCAAATCTTTTACTTTTAGCATATTTCGTGTTTTTGTTTTTTCGTGTTTTGTTTTTTCGTGTTTTGTTTGTCGCTTTTTTATGCACCTTTTTGTAAAAAGCTGCACCAAAAACTTTTCTGAGATACTCGCCTACGGCTCATATCTCTTACTGCCCTTACTATTTAACGAGTAGTGAGAGAGATCTCAATTCTCAATTCTCAATTCTCAATTCTCAATTCTATCTCTACCCTACCGAGCCTTCGAGCGAGATGCTGAGCAGTTTCTGCGCCTCGACCGCAAACTCCATAGGCAGTTTCGACAGCACCTCCTTGGCGTAGCCGTTCACTATGAGCCCCACAGCCTCCTCGGTACCTATGCCCCTCTGGTTGCAGTAGAAGAGCTGGTCGTCGCTAATCTTACTGGTCGTAGCCTCGTGCTCAATCACTGCCGAGGGGTTCTGGGCATCGATGTAGGGGAAGGTGTGGGCTCCGCACTTATCGCCAATGAGCAGCGAGTCGCACTGCGAGTAGTTACGCGCATTCTCGGCCCCGGGGACCACCTTCACCAAGCCACGATAGCTATTCTGGCTGCGACCTGCCGAGATACCCTTCGACACAATGCGACTACGGGTGTTGCGCCCGATGTGTATCATCTTGGTACCCGTATCGGCCTGCTGGAAGTTGTTGGTCAGCGCCACCGAGTAGAACTCGCCCACCGAGTTATTGCCTTTGAGCACACAGCTGGGGTACTTCCAAGTGATGGCCGAGCCCGTCTCGACCTGAGTCCACGACAAGCGCGAGTTGTCGCCACGGCAGATGCCCCTCTTGGTAACGAAGTTGTAGATGCCGCCCTTACCATCCTTGTCGCCCGGGTACCAGTTCTGCACTGTCGAGTACTTGACCTCGGCATCCCTCTCGACCACAATCTCTACCACAGCGGCGTGTAGCTGATTTTCGTCGCGCATAGGGGCGGTGCAACCCTCCAAGTAGCTCACGTATGCACCCTCATCGGCCACAATGAGTGTGCGCTCAAACTGGCCTGTGCCCGCAGCGTTGATGCGGAAGTAGGTGCTCAGCTCCATAGGGCAGCGCACCCCCTTGGGGATGTAGCAGAACGAGCCGTCGCTGAAGACTGCGGCATTCAGAGCGGCGTAGAAGTTGTCGGTATAGGGTACCACCGAGCCCAGATACTTGCGCACCAGGTCGGGGTACTCTCTGAGGGCCTCGCTCATCGAGCAGAAGATGATGCCCTTCTCGGCCAGTGTCTGGCGGAAGGTGGTCTTGACCGACACCGAGTCCATAACGGCATCTACGGCCACACCTGCCAGAGCCATCTGCTCTTCGAGCGGAATACCCAGTTTGTCGAATGTTTCGCGCAACTTGGGGTCTACCTCATCCATCGACTTCTTGTCGGGCTGCTTTTTGGGTGCAGCGAAGTAGATGATGTCTTGGAAATCGATAGGGGGTATATTGAGGTGCGCCCAGTCGGGCAGTGGCATAGTGAGCCACTTGCGGTAGGCTGCCAGGCGGTAGTCGAGCATCCACTCGGGCTCGCCTTTGAGGGCCGAAATCTTCCTCACCACATCTTCGCTCAGGCCCTTGGGCAGGGTTTCGGTCTCGATGTCGGTAACGAAGCCATATTCGTACTCCTTGGCAGTTATTTCGGAAAGTATTTTATCTTGTTCTGACATATCTCTAATTGGTTTAATCCACAAATGTACGGAAAAGAGTTGAAAGTTGAAAGTGGAGAATAGAAAATTCCCCCTCTAAGGAGGGGGACAGGCAAAAAAAGGGCCAGAACTATCCTTAAAGCCACTAAGGCCTTTAAGGTCATTAAGGTCACTAAGGACTTTAAGGAACATAGGAGATATAGGAGTTATAAGAGCTATAGGAGGGTTGGACAGCAAAGGAATAATTTTCAATTTTCCACTTTCAATTTTCAATTCTCAATTCTTTCACTATCTTTGGCCCGTTATTGACAAGAAAGATTGCACCTACTATGAAGAAAATATACACACTCGCCCTGGCATTGGTGGTGGCTCTGGGAGCCGCAGCCCAGACCAACAAGGGGGCCTTTGCCTACAACGGATTTTCGGGCGGAATGATGCTCCACGCGGGATGGGCCAACCGTGGCGACATAGCCATAGGGCTGGCTCCTGCGCAAGCGCTCAAAGGTATGCCTATGGGTATTGGTGGAGCACTCAAAGTGCGCTTTGGCAACCACTTGCGCATCGGTACCGAGGGTTACACCTCGTCGCTGGGCTATGGCGACTACGGCTCGTCGGTGTCGATTGGCTGGGGTGGTCTGCTGGCCGACTGGTGTTGGCAGTGGGGCGAGTTGAAGCCCTACGTTGGCGCCACGATTGGTGGCGGAGTGGTCGAGAACTTAACCCTCACCAGCGAGCCCGAGGTAGACCTGCTGCCCGAGGCCAATGTGTCGTATCGCAACTATGGCGTGGGTGTGATAGTGCCCTTTGTGGGAGTCGAGTATGGCCTTACGGAGCGTATGTCGCTAACCCTCAAGGCCGACCGAATGATAGCCCTGGGCCGCAGCCAGTTCGACTTTCCAGGTGGCGTGAGGTGCTACATTGGCTTTATGTTTAACCATTAGAGCAAAAAAAACTAATTTAGAATATGTGGATTTGGTTTGCAGTAATTTCGTCGGTACTGCTTGGCTTCTATGACGTGGCCAAGAAACGCTCGGTCGAGGGCAATGCTGTGTTGCCCGTACTAACCATTGCAACATCTATCTCGGCACTCTTCTTTCTGCCCGTAATCATCTCGTCGGAGTTTGGTCTGGGGTGGTTCGAGGGGAGTGTCTTTGACGTAACCCCCATAGGCATCGAGCAGCATCTGCTCATAGCCCTCAAAGCGTGTATTGTGGCAGCCACTTGGCTGTTTGGCTACCTGGCCGTAAAGTACCTCCCCCTGACCATCGTGTCGCCCATCTATGCCCTGAGGCCCGTGTTGGTACTGCTGGGCTCGATAGTGATATTTGGCGAGCGACTGAATCTGTATCAGTGGATTGGCGTGGTGATAGCCTTTGCGGCGTTCTACCTGATGAACCGCTCGAGCCACAAGGAGGGCATCAAGTTCAGGGGCAACCGAGGTATGATTTACCTGATGCTGGCGGTGCTGCTGGGCGTGGGTAGTGCCTTCTGCGACAAGATACTGATGAAAGGCATCCAACCCGCCTCGGTGCAGGCTTGGTGTGGCCTCTATATTGCGCTGCTGTATGTCGTGCTCACACTGATTATGTGGCGCCCCAAACGTCACGTTCAGAGGTTTTCGTGGCGTTGGAGCATAGTGCTCATATCGATATTCTTGTCTATTGCCGACTTTTGCTACTTCTATGCCTTGTCGCAGGAGGGTGCCTTGCTGGCTGTGATATCGCTCATCCGCAGGGGCTCGGTGATAGTGTCGTTCTCTATGGGCGCACTGGTGTTCAAGGAACGCAACATCCGTTCCAAAGCGCTGGCTCTGTGCATCTTGCTCGTGGGCCTGTACTTCCTGCTACACGGGTCTTTGCAGTAACGTCTCTTTTGAATTGAGAATGGAGAATTGAGAATTGAGAATTGAGAATTAAGAATTCACACACGCCCCCGTCGCTACGCGACACCCCCTCTAACTTAGAGGGGGAATTTCCTTGCGGAAGTGGTAAAAAACGCAGATAAAGAGATGAATGCAAGGCTTGCGAAATAAAAAATGCCCCGCAGTTCACCATCGGTAGAACCACAAAAACGCTCATTTCACCCGTCGGTAGAACCACAAAAGAAGTAATCTGACGAGGCAAATTTTGTGCAAAATAAGAAAGCGGCTCCGCAGTTTACTTTGACGTAAATGAGGAAGCCGCTTTTGAAATTAGGTGCAAAATTTGCCCGTCAGATTACTTCTTTTTCACCTCAACCTGGTCGTACGACTCAATAATATCACCAACCTTGATGTCGTTGTAGGACTCGATGTTCAGACCGCACTCCATATTCAGAGTTACCTCCTTGGCATCGTCCTTGAAGCGTTTGAGCGAGCCCAGGCGACCGGTGTAGATAACAATACCGTCGCGGATAACGCGGATGGGCGAGGTACGGGTAATCTTACCCTCACGCACAATACCGCCTGCAATGGTACCCACCTTGCTGATTTTGAAGGTCTCGAGCACCTCTACGGTACCCATAATCTCCTCCTTCATCTCGGGCTCCAACATACCCTCGATTGCATCCTTGATGTCGTTGATGGCGTCGTAGATAATCGAGTAGAGGCGAATCTCGATTGACTCATTCTCGGCCAGCTTGCGAGCACCTGCACTGGGACGTACCTGGAAGCCCACAATAACGGCATTCGAGGCAGCAGCCAACAGCACATCGCCCTCGGTAATCTGTCCCACAGCCTTGTGAATTACGTTCACCTGTACGGTCTCGGTCGAGAGTTTCAGCAGCGAGTCGGTCATAGCCTCAATCGAGCCGTCCACGTCGCCCTTAACGATGATGTTGAGCTCCTTGAAGTTGCCAATGGCAATACGACGGCCAATCTCGTCCAGAGTAACGTGTTTCTGAGTCTTGATACCCTGGATACGCTGCAACTGCTCGCGCTTGGTAGCAATCTCGCGTGCGCTGCGGTCGTCGTCCATCACGTTAATCTTGTCACCAGCCTGGGGTGCGCCATTCAAACCGAGCACCTGTACGGGGGTTGCGGGGCCTGCCTCTTTGACCTTCTGGCCGTGCTCGTTGAACATAGCCTTCACACGACCTGTGTGGGTACCCGACAGAATCACATCGCCAGTGCGTAGCGTACCGTTCTCAATCAACACGGTAGCCACATAGCCACGACCTTTGTCGAGCGACGACTCGATAACCGAGCCCACGGCCTTCTTGTTGGGGTTGGCCTTCAAGTCGAGCAGCTCAGCCTCCAAGAGCACCTTCTCCAACAGCTTGTCGAGGTTGATGCCCTGCTTGGCCGAAATCTCCTGCGACTGGTACTTACCGCCCCAGTCCTCTACGAGGTAGTTCATATTGGCCAGCTGCTCCTTGATAGCATCGGGATTGGCAGCGGGCTTATCAATCTTGTTGATAGCGAACACCATAGGCACACCTGCTGCTACGGCGTGGTTGATAGCCTCAACGGTCTGGGGCATAACCTTGTCGTCGGCAGCTACGATAATGATGGCTACGTCGGTAACCTGAGCACCACGGGCACGCATAGCGGTAAATGCCTCGTGACCGGGGGTATCGAGGAAGGTGATGGTCTTGCCCTCGTACTTAACGCTGTAGGCACCGATGTGCTGGGTGATACCACCTGCCTCACCTGCAATTACGTTGGTCTTGCGGATGTTGTCGAGCAGCGAGGTTTTACCGTGGTCTACGTGGCCCATAACGGTAACGATAGGTGGACGTGGAACGAGGTCCTCTTCGCTGTCGGCCACCTCTTCGATAGCCTCCTGAATGTCTACGCTCACAAACTCTACCTTGAAGCCAAACTCCTCGGCCACAATGACCAGTGCCTCGGCATCGAGCCTCTGGTTAATCGACACCATCAGGCCCAAGTTCATACAGGTAGTGATAACGTCGGTAACGCCTACGTTCATCATCGTAGCCAGGTCGCTAACGGTCACAAACTCGGTCAGTTTGAGCACCTTGCTCTCGTTCATCTCCTGCTCAAACTCGGCCTCCATACGCTCTCTTGCCTCTTGGCGTTTCTCCTTGCGGTATACCGAGCCTTTGCTCTTACCGCCGCGCTGAGTCAGCCTGGCCAGAGTATCCTTAATCTGCTTCTGAACCTCCTCGTCGCTCACCTCTGGGCGCACAACAGGTTTTGGAGCGTTCTTCTGCTTGTTCTTTTTGTCCTTCTTGCTTGTGGGCTGGCCCTGCTGTGGAGCGCCACCCTTGCCTGCAATGGGCTGACCGCCCTGCTTGCCGCCCTGTTTGCCACCGCCCTGCTGGGGTTTGCTCAGGTCTACTTTGTCTTTGCCAATGCGTTTGCGTTTCTCGCGCTGATGACCGTCGCCACCCTTGCGCAAGCTATCCACATCAATCTTGCCCAACACTTTGGGGCCCGACAGCGACGACGACTCTACGCGGAATACCTCGCTACTCTCGGCCACACGCTCGTCGTAGGTCTTGTTCTGAGCCTCCTGGTCGGCCATCTGTGGCTTGGGCTCCTCTACGGGAGCTACGGGAGCTTTGGGCTGTTTAGGCTCGGCCTTGGGTGCCTCTTCCTTTTTGGGGGCTACGGGCTCGGCAGCTACGGCGGGTTGCTCGCTGGGCTGCTGCTGTTGTTTTTTCTCTTCTACCTTTTTGGGGGCCTCGGCTTTGGGGGCCTCGGGCTTAACCACATTGCCCTTGCTGTCGAGGTTAATCTTGCCAAGCACCTTGGGACCACTAACCTCGGCCCTTGTGCCCACAACACTGCTCTTGATGACCACCTCGTCTTTGAAGTCCTCGGCGGCTGTGGCGGGGTTCTCTTTGCGGTCGCCCAGCGACACACTCTCCTGCTTGTGGTTTATGCGCTCGCGAATGTTGTCGCGCTCGCCACCCAAGCGGTTACCGCCAAACTCCTTTTCGAGCAGGGCATAGGTGTCGGCCTCAACCAACGTGTTGGGGCTAACATCCTTGATACCCTTTTTGTCCAGAAATTCGGTAATTGTGGCAAGTCCCACTTTGAACTCTCTTGCAACCTGTACGAGTCTCAGTTTTCTCTCCATATATCTTTATTCTCCTTCTCGTTTTCGTTTAACACACTTTGTTTGTTCGTTCTCACACCTGCCCCCCTTGTGCGGTTGGCTTGTGTGACGGACCGCCCTCACCATTCCAAATGCGGCAGCCCTCTCTGCTGTTAGGGCGGGCCTACTCAAACTCGGCCTTGAGAATCTTGACAATCTCGTCGATTGTCTCCTCCTCGAGGTCGGTACGGCGAGCCAACTCCTCGGCGGGGATTTCCAGTACACTCTTGGCGGTGTCGCAACCCTCACGTTTGAGGGTGTCGATAATCCACTGCTCAATCTCATCTGCAAACTCATCGAGGTTTACATCATCCTCATCGATATCGCGGAATACGTCGATGTCGTAGCCGGTGAGCATCGAGGCCAGACGGATGTTCAAACCACCCTTACCGATAGCCAACGACACCTCGCTGGGTTTCAGATAAACCGAAGCCACCTTCTTGGCCTCGTCGAGTGCGATAGACGAAATCTTGGCGGGATTCAGAGCCCTCTGGATGAGCAACTGGGTGTTCGAGGTCCAGTTCACCACGTCAATATTCTCGTTGCGCAGCTCCTTAACAATCGAGTATATACGCGAGCCCTTCATACCCACGCAAGCGCCTACGGGGTCGATGCGGTCGTCATACGACTCAACAGCCACCTTGGCCCTCTCGCCAGGGATGCGTACAATCTTCTTGATGGTGATAAGGCCGTCGAAAATCTCGGGTACCTCCTGCTCAAACAGACGCTCCAAGAACTCGGGAGCAGTACGCGAAAGGATAATCACGGGGTTGTTGTTGCGCATCTCTACCTTCGACACGATAGCCTTGATGGTGTCGCCCTTGCGGAAGAAGTCGCTGGGGATCTGCTCGGCCTTGGGCATAATCAGCTCGTTGTCCTCGTCGTCGAGCACCAGAATCTCCTTTTTCCACACCTGATATACCTCGCCGGTGATAATCTCGCCCACCTTCTCGCTGTACTTCTCAAACAGGTTGGCCTTCTCGAGCTCGAGGATGCGCGAAGCCAAGTTCTGGCGCAGCGAGAGCACTGCCCTACGGCCAAAGGTCGACATCTCAATCTTGTCCGACACCTCCTCGCCTACCTCGTAGGTCGAATCGAGCTGACGGGCCTCCGAGAGTGCAATCTGCTGGTTGGGGTTCTCCACCTGGTCATCCTCAACAATGATGCGGTTGCGCCAAATCTCCAAGTCGCCACGCTCGGGGTTGATGATAACGTCAAAGTTCTCATCGGTCTCGTAAGTTTTCTGCAAGTGGTGGCGGAAGACATCCTCCAACACACCAATCATAGTACTCTTGTCGATGTTTTTAAGCTCTTTGAACTCTGCAAAGTTGCTAATCAAATTCTCCATTTTTCTTTTGTGTTTTTTGTATATTTTGTTGTTTTTGTTTTTTCGTGTTTCTTCTCCGCTTTTTGTAAAAAGCGGAACCAAAAACTTTTCTGAGATACTCGCCTACGGCTCATATCTCTTACTGCCTTTGCTATTTAACGAGTAGTGAGAGAGTTCTCAATTCTCAATTCTCAATTCTCAATTCTCAATTCTCAATTCTACTTAAAGTCCAAGTACTCTTTGGTGGTCTTGATTTGGTCGAAGGTATAACTCTCCTCGACCTCTACATCCACCTTGCGTTTTTTGCCCTCGACCAGACGTTTCTCGGTGTAGGCAATGGTGATAGCCTCGGGCGACACCTCTTTGAGGGTTGCCAACACCTTCTCGCCACTCTTGAGCACCACCTCTACGGGCGAGCCCACCAGTTTGTAGTACTGGCGCAACAGACGCAGGGGCTGTCCCACGCCTGCCGAGTAGACCGACAGCTCGAAGTCCTCCACCTCGCGGTCAAAGGCACCCTCTACGGCACGACTCAGAGCCACACAAGCGTCGAGGTCTACGGCCGAGTCGGCATCGATAACAATCTCTATTTCGTTGGCGGGCGAACATTTAACGTCTACCACAAAGCGGTCTGTACCCTCCAATGCGGCCTCGGCGGCCTCTCTAATCTTCTGAATATCCATACTGCAAACCTTATATTGAGTGTGCTACAAAAAATGTTGTCATCACTGTTATACTACAAAATTCGGGGACTCATCTGGTCCCCGAATCACGTTCAACGCCACAAATATACACACATTTAGCAAGAATGCAAACCTTTTGCACCTATTTATTATGTTTTTGGGCTATTTTTTTAATTTTTTGTGCAAACTGCGCAAAGCTGTCCACTCCGCTTGCGGTGGTTGCGTTCTCCAAGTAGCTCCAAAACTCTACTCCGCACACAAACCCTGTAAAGAGGTTTGCCAGCCGTAGCTCTACTATGGGCAGCATCAGCGAGTCTATCATCCAGGCGAGCACAATGCCCGCCATCACAAACGAGAGCTTGCGCACGGTTTGCCACGCTTTGGCGCTCTCGAACTGCCACCCCTTGCCGTCGGTGTGTGCCCTGTGGCGGTCGGCCAGCACTCCCGTAACGAAGTCGACCACCACAAAAACCATTGCACACAGCAGAAGTGGCTCCACAGGGGCGAAAAACGACATCACCCCGGCAACGATTCCGGATAGGTATTTTTCCATTTCTTGTCGGTTAGTTTAGTTGGTTTGTCTTACAACACAATGCCACTGCTGATGTTCACTCGGTGGCGAATGTTGTGTCCTGCGTGATAGAGGGGGTAGGCACCTGCGGGGGCGGCCTCGACCACTGCTACTGCTCGGTCTATCAGCGCGTCGGCATCGGCCTTGGTACGTCGGAGTAGGTGTTTGACCGCCTGCTCGTCGGAGGGCTCAAAGCCCTCGCCCGTGTAGCTCACCACCCCTGCTGCACCCACCTTCACAGCCAGTGTGGGCAGCACAAGGTACTTGACATAGAGGGCCAGTGCGGGGCGCAGGTAGCAATCGACCAGCTCGGCATAGCTGCCCGAGCGCATCTGCTCGACCATATCGGCTCCGAATACGGGCACCACAAACTTGCTCTCGGCGGCCACAATGGTAGCCTCGCCAATGTCGGCCACCACCAGATGCTTGTCGCAGCCACACCCAAAGGCCAATTCGACCACCTGCTCGGGTGTAATAAGTAGTTTGGTTTCCATAAAGTTGAAAGTTAAAAGTTGAAAGTTATAACTCCTATAACCCCTATTCCCTTCCCTACTCCACGCTCTGCAAGCCGTATTTGGTCACCTGCGACACGTAGAGTTGCTGGGTGGGGTCTGCGGGGTCGTAGTCCAGACCGTCGGCCTTGCGCGCCTCCCACACCTTCATATAGAGGGGCTTTGAGCGCGAGGGAGGTCGGTTGATAATCTCCAACGACGAGCTATCCTCGCCCAGCACCGCCTCGATAGCCACCTTTATGGGCTCCATCAGCTCGGCCTGCTCGCCCAGTATGACGGTATTGAGGGCCACCTCGTACTCGTGCAGAATTCGCTCGGCCGAGAAGCCTGTGCCGTAGTCGAGTCCGCTCAGGCTGCGGAACCACGAGTGGGCCACCACAATATCGCCCGTAGCTTGATCGTGCAGGGCCTTCCAGTCGCCCTCATTCGAAGCTGTGATAGGAATAAAGCGCGATGAGTCGTTCTGGTCGCACTCTTTGACCATAAACATCACCTGCCCGGGCTGACCTGCAAACTTTTGCTGAGCGTTGCGTACCAGTGTTTCGGCCTCCTCTTCGCTCTCCACGCCACCATCGAGCAACATCACACCCGATAGCTGGAACGAGTTTTCGAGTCGCGATATATTCCAATCGTCGGTCTTGTAGGCGATGGCCGATACCCCCAGGCCCGCAATGTAGGGCGGTACGCCGTAGTGGGTAAACATAGGCTCATAATCTTTGTAGTGGATTATGGCGTGCAGATTGCCGTCGGTGCCCTCCTCAAAGAGCGGATAGAGGGGCAACTGCACCGCCTCGCTCTCCTTGAAGTGTGCCCAGTCGTGGTGGAGCACAACGTGCGAATTGTCTTTGGCCAGTCGGCAGCGCGAGGCGTCTTGGTGGAAGAGCGCCAGGAAGGTGTGCTGCGAGTCGGTTACGACCTCCAAGAAGGCGTTGCCAAAGAGGGCCTTGTCGAAGGCCAACTTGTTGAGCACCTGGCGCAGTGTTTCGCCCTCCGAGTTGGCCAGGCCTATCAGCTCGCGAGTGCGCACCATACGCTCGTCGCACGAGAATCCCTTGCCCGAAATGTAGTCGGCCTTGTCGTTGATGATGCGTCGGTGTGTGGTAGACCTGCGTGCCAGTAGCGACAGAGCGTAGGGGAATAGGTTATCGCCACCCCACTGCCAAAACTGCTTGGCCGTAGGGGCTTTGGCCCCACCGAACGTAGGGAAAATACGTTCGGTGGTTGCCGCAGCCTTTGGGGTGAAGAGCTTGGTCGAATAGTTATGTTTCTTGTTGTCCATAATTTGGTTGTTGGTTTAGAGAATTTGGCATTGTCTATTCGGCATAGCGAGCGGCCTCTACCCTCTACTTATTCAGATAGATTTTGTGGTAGTAGCCGTTGTTGTGGCAGATGGTAACGGTGGCACGAGAGAACGAAGTGGTCGGATACTCAAAGGTCTGCACCGTGCTTGCCACCATAGGTATCTCCTCTTCATCACAGACCACATTGCCTTTGGTATCGTAGGTACTCAACGACACATAGCTGATATCGCTTACGTTTTCGGGACAACCCAACTTAATGGTGTATTTTTCACCATCAAAGTTCGAGCTTATCACATCCACCTCCGACTCCATAGCAATAGTCATCAGCTCGGGCAACAGATACTCGCAACCGGCTGCAAAGACAGCCCTCTGACGGTTCTCCATCTCATCGGGGTTGTACCACATACGTACCTCCGAGGTGGGGAAGTCGCTGGTATTGACGGCCAGGGCGATATTGCGTCGGTCGGTCAGGATGGCAAACGACTTGGGCAGATTGCCAATCTGGTACTTGTACTCGTTCATCTGCAAGTCCACCACAGGGATACCGCGATAGTACAGTCCCTCGCGACCATTCTGGCGATCCAGATAGGCGGCCTCGATTGCCACATTGTCGAGCGAATCCTCGTAGGCGTTGTAGACGTCCGAGGTTACGAAGAACGCCAGATTACCCTCCGAACGGAGTGCCCTGAGCTGCTCCCTCGAATTCTCCCACATAGTATTGAGCAGACGCTCGGCCCAAACGCCACCATCGGAGAGATCTTTCACATAACCGATGTGCACAGCATCGTCGTCGTGGTTGTTGATAATCTTCTTGACGATGCCATCAAACGAGTTGAAGCCCGACGAACGGCTTGTGTCGCCATACCACATCGACACTCGGATACTTTCGGCCACAGCAGCACGGAAGAGAGCGGTCTCGGCCTCTTCGAGTTCGGTACCCGTCAGGTCGCCGTAGTTGATATCTGCTCGGGCCGAGATGTTCTCAAAGACAGTCGAAAAGTAGTCGTCGGCTCCATAGCTGCACTCGGCCTTCACCCTACTCAGTTCGATTTTCTTCTGATACATCATAGTACTCGAACCGCCCTGCCACTTGCCTGTGGTGAACCTTCTGAGCACATCGGGATTGCGATTCCAGAAGTTGAGGGTGGTGGGCATAGGCATATTGTACATCACCTTTACACCCAGCTGCTCGGCACTGGGACCGGTCAACATAGGACGGAAAAATACGGTGTCAAGATTGTTACCCGAATAAGTCTTAATTCCTTCAATTCTACTCATAATCTTTTGTTTGTTTTTTGGTTTGTTTGTTAGTAATTGGTAAATAGGGGTTTTAGAATGTTTTGGCGGTGAGCAGTGCTGCCACTACCTCACAACCGAGGCTTTCAGTGCCTCTCTCATACGATCCATATCGCTATCGTAGGCACCTTCGTTGCCCGACTTGCGCACGGGGGTTGTGGGCAGGGGGTCCTCGGTGGCGAGGGTGGTTGTGGCCTTTGCCGTCATAAGCCTCGACACTACGATGGGCGTGGCTGCCACAACATCTACCACTCCGCTGTCGGCAGCCGAAGAGCTCGGAGTAGTGGTTGTGGTCAGCGGTGCCGAGGTTTGAGCTTTGGAGTGCCCTTCGACAAAGAGCCTACCGAGTCCAACACTCGAGAGTATCGAGTTGCACCCCTCCACCACTCGCTCACGCAGTGAACGCTTGGGCTCGGGCAGGGGTGGCAGGCCGAGCGAGGCGACCTGCTCCGAGGCGTCGTTGCTTATGGCGGCTTGGGCTATGATGGTGTCGGCCAACCCTGCGGCGACGGCTTCGTCGGGCGAGAGCCACTTACCTCGGCCACCATTTTCGTTCATCAGCGAGCGGAACTCCTCGGGTGTGCGGCCCGAGGCTTCGGCATAGATTTCGGCCAGTCGCTGGTCGCTCTTTTCGAGCAGTTGCTGTGTAGCCGAGAGGTTGTGTGTGTTGCCCTCGACCGAGCTCTCGCAGCAGTGGATAAGATAGAGCGAGTTGGCCGACAGCTCTCTGCACCCCTCCGAGGCGGCCTGAGCTATGATGGTGGCTGCCGAGGCCACATAGCCGTAGCAACGGGTTATGACCTGAATGTCGAGCTGCCTGAGGGCATCGTAGATGAGCAGTGCATCGCCCACATCGCCACCCATCGAGCGGATGTTGAGTACCAGTTTGTCGGCACCCCCTTCTCGCACCTCTTCCAGAGCCTCCTCAAAGCGTTGGTAGGTAGCCACACGCCCATCGAGCGAGCCAAACTGCTCCTGCTCGGGCACTCCTATCACGCCATCGATGTCGATCGACACCACTCGTGCCGAGTGAGTAATCTTTTCTTTTTCAGTGTTTTGTTGGTTCATTGTGTGTGTTTTGTTGTAAGGTTTTGTTTTGTTTGTGTTGGGTCCAAAAGCCGACTAATGTTTAGACAAGTTGTGGGCAAAGGTGTAGTAGTCTTTGCGTGCGCACTCGTAGCTACATTTCAGTTGTGCAGCCACCAGATGCATAGCCTCGGTTACATACTTACCCTCGGCCACCAAAGAGCACACACGGTGGTAGACCACAAAGGCTCGACATCGGCTGGGGCTCAACAGTCCATTTTCGACAAAGAAGTGCATCAGTTGGTCTACATTGCGCCCCTCGCACTGCTCACCGAGCAGGGCTACCAAGTGCTTGTCGGCCGAATTGTTAATTAGTGGTTGTGCCATAGTGGTTAGTTTTTTTGTGGTTAATGGTTGGTGTTGTGCCACCTAAACAATGGTTACGAATGTACACTTTGTCGAGGGCTCTTGGGGGTTGTAGCCATCTATCCTTTCGAGTCGGCAGAGTATCTCTTCGCCACCGAGAGCGAGCTTGTAGAGGGCCCTCAGACGGTGCTCCAACCCTTCGGGGCCTACCAGTGCTTCTACCTCCTCCGGGAACAGCCTCAGGTGCGCCACAATGCGCCTTGCCCTGTTGAGCATAGCCACTCGGTAGTGCCAGTAGCGGTTGAGTCCCTCCACCCCGTTGCGATCCTCGACCAACAGCGACACTGCGGGCTCGGCAGCGCTCTCGGCCGGTGCAAAGAATACCAACCTCGGGTAGTAGTTCACCCCTCCGACCAGATGTTCGCCTATGGGCAGGGTTTCGACACCTTTGTAATAGACCAGCTTGGTGGCAAAGTTCACCTCTACGCTCTCTTTGGTGGGGATGGCTGCTGCACCGCTCACGTCTATAAGGCGGGCCGAGGGGGCCGAGCTGAGAGTGCCCACAACCTCTACCGAGGGGGTAAACATCTCGGCCACATAGTCGGTGGTGGTGTTTGGGGCATAGATGTTCTCCACTTGTGCGGTCCAACTGCCATAGGGGGCGCCCTCCGAGGCAGTAATCATCTCTGCGAGCCTATCGCCCTGAGCATAGGCCACCCTTATACGACGTGTGGCATCGGTGCCAATCTCGGTTATGGTCAGCCCCTGCGACTCGTCAATCCTGTCGGAGAGGTCCACCACCTCGTCGGTGTAGAAGTCGCCTCGGGGCTCGATGTAGACCACCTTGCTGTGGGTGTCGGTCATAAATTGCAGGTCGAAGAGCTTTTTGAGCGAGGTGAGCAGCTCGAACTGGCTCTGCTCGAAGGCTGCCACATCGGCCCACCCCAGTATAGCCCCCGCCACAGGCATATTTAGGAATAGAGGCCTAATCTCGCACCCCTGCAATACCTCGATGGTCATCCCCGGGTCGGCACCCCCAAAGTAGAACTGGTCGAAGTACTTGGGCAGATTGGGGCTCACCACCTCGGGCTTGGTCAGGAAGGTGCAATCGACAGTGGCGGTGTTGTACTCGTCTACATAGCCGTCATAGATAGCCCAATCAACCTCTGCATCGCTCTCGTTCAGCCCACTTGCTGCCACCAGTCGCCAGTTTGAGTAGCTCTGAGTGGTGCTCAACACCAGTGGCGTAACAGCCTCGGTCGTAACGACCACCCTCTGCTCAGCCCCACCCGCCACGGTTGCGTAGAGGTGGTACTCCACACCCTCTTGGGGCCCAAAGATGAAGAGGTTGTAGCTCTGCCTACCACTCAGAGTGGAGCCACGTCGGTCGGGGTAACGGTTGGCGAACGACACCTGCTCCACGCTGTCGTGGTCGAAGTGAATGGTGTCGAAGGCTGTCAGCTTGGTGCGCGAGGCCACCCGAGTCTGGGTATTGTAGCGCACCCTGCACTGAAAGGCCACCACCATCTCTTCGTTTGGCACAAAACAGATGCGCCCCGTGCTGTCGGTCGTCAGAGTACCATTGAAGTTCTTGGTCCCTTCGGAGGGGATGTATCGGTCGGGCACCTCTACGATATTGCCAATGGTGTTGTAATTTGCCAACGGGTCGGCCACTACCCTACCTGCATAGTTGGCCTCGGTGGTGGGTGCAGCGGTGGTGCGCAGGGCCACAAAGTCGTTCTGCTCGACCAGTCGCTCTATGTTGTAGGGCTCGGGCCAGCGCCCACTCATATAGAGCCTCTCGAACCACTCCGAGCCGAGGAACTTCGACACCACCCTGTAGCCCGCCTGAGCAAATATGGCATCGACAATGCTCCTCAGGTGCAGGAAGGGGTGGTAGTCGATGAGCGAGAGCCTGCGCTCGGGCTGCCACCCAATCTCGGCCCAGTGTCCTCGCTCTACGGGCATAAACCTCACAGGTACCCCCTCGGCCTCCCAACTCTCCACCACGCTCTGCTCGCTCAGGGTCTGCTGATAGCCCATATCCAGAGCCGACAGAGGTGCTTGCGAGGCATAGACCCACTCGCGCTCGCTGCCCACAATGTCGAACCGGTAGTAACCCTCGGGGCCCACCTGCGAGGCGGTCAGACAGACCTCGCCCTCTACCACCAGACACCCATCATATTCAACCCTTGCTTGGTGACGCTCGGCATTGAACATCTGCGCTGCCAGAGGGTGGTGAGCGTGGCCCATAAGCGCCTGATTGAGTGGCGTAGAGGGTATCTTCACATCTTTGGCATAGGTTATGCGCCCCCACTCTGTGGCCCCCAGCGAAGCCATCGAGAGCGACACCCCCAGACCACAACCCTCGTCTATATCAGCCAAATGGCCATCGATAAATAGCTTAAACATAACTTCCAAATTTGTTTTTGAGTTTTACATTTCTTGTTTTGAGTGTAGTGAGGTGGGGGGCTACCAGTAACGCTGCTTGTGTTTGCTCCTTACGACCACCTCCACCTCGGCCTTGGTCGCCCCACCGCTTACAGCCTTGGCCGAGAGGAGTGCCACCTGCTCCTGCTCGCCCTTGGCCCCTATGCGCCACACCATTGGCGAGGTTGCCAGCGTGCGCAACAAGGCAAACTGCTCGGGCGCAAGGGTGCCACTTCGGAGCCTGTGGGTGGTGTAGCCCTTCACCCCCGCCACCACTGCTCCCTGCGAGGTGGTTTCGACCTCGACACGCTCGGCCTCGGTTCGCTCTTCCATAGGGGTTTGGAAGGTGTGGTAGCCGATGGTACCCTCGGGGGTAAGCCATCCGAGCCTGAGGGCCGTCGAGGGGCGCTCGACGATGTCGTAGTGGATTGTGGTCTCCAGCTGGCCTGCAATTTTCAGCTCCAACTCAAACGAATCCACTTCGTCGGGGTTTTCGAGTCGCTCCATCACCCAGTCAATATCGACGCACAAAATCCATAGGCCCGCCTGTGTGCTACTCGACTTGTTGAGCGAGATGACCTGCCCATTCGACAGCTTCATAGCCATAGTCATCATCGTATCGGCAGGCACCACAAAGCCCACCTCGTCATTTTCGCCACGCGCAATCTGCCTGTGCGAATAGTGACCATCAACCACTGCGGGGGCCGCAATGTCGCTCTGCGAGGTCGTGTAACCCACCTTCACACTGCGGGCGGTGTCGTTGTCCCAACTGACGTAGGCCCTCAGATTGCGCCCTGCGGGGTAGACAAACGCACACGAAGGGGCAAAGTGTGGCTCGGGGGCCAAGTGATGTCGCAGATAGGTTGCGGGCTGGGCAGCCACCTCGGCTTGGCCCACATAACGCTTTGTGCCCAGATGTATGGGGTCGCTGTCGGTGGCGAGCCAAAACTTGATTTCGGTCGCCTGCTCGGGGTTCAACTCCCCAAAACGAAAACAGTTGTCGGTCAGCACCGAGCAGAAATCTTGTGGATAGGAGATTAGTTTCATACACTTCTATTTGTTCATTTATTTAACTTGATTATTGGGCGCATCAAACAACACCACACGCAATTTTGCTTCGAGGCCGATGTCGCGCAGATGGGTGTGTGCTTTGGGCTGTGGGCGGAGCGATTTGATGGCTACCGACACCACCTCGGCCGAGCACTCCACCAGCTCTGCCAAAGCTCGGGCATCGGCATCGAGCATCGAGTAGTATGGCTCCTGCTCATCGGCTCTGCACTCTTTGATTTTCAATAGGTTGATAGTGATGTCATAGACAGCGGTGCGCACCTCGCCCGCCATAGGTCCCGCTGCCTCCACGGGGCCCACTATGGCCATCGGGAAGTTGCCCCTGCCCACAGCCTCGGCCACCTCATCGGCAGAGCATAACTGATAGCCCAACTTATCGGCTGCTTGGGCCAAAATAGTAGTGATTTTCTCTCTCATAATGGTCAGAAGAATTAAGTTTTTGGTTGTTAGTCGTTCAAATTTTGAACAAAGATAGAAAGAGAAAAAGGGTTTGTCAATACCCATTTTGTAGAAACATCTCGGCAATGGGCATAAGAAAGCCGCCAACTCGCTCGTAGTCAGCGACTAAACAAAAGTTAAATTTTTTAATCTTTTTTTGAGTTTTCTACCTCCCCTCTCTAAGTTAGGGGATATTTCTTTAAGGACATTAAGGTCTTTAGTGTCCTTAGGGGCCTTAAAGAAAACCCTATAACTCTTATATCTCCTATAGGACTTATATGAGTAATAGGACCAATAGGATATATAGGATAAATCCCCCTCTAAGTTAGAGGGGGTGCCCGAAGGGCGGGGGCGTGTGTAAATAAGATTAGTAGATGCCAACCGCCTCATCTGTGATGAGTCGTGGCAAGACGAAATGAATTGAGAATTGACAGACCCCCTCGGCCTGCGGCCACTCCCCCTAACTCAGGGGGAGAGCGGTTGTGGAGCTCCCAAAAGGAGAGTGGTTGTGGGGGTTTCCATTAGCCACTACCAAAGTTCAGCACCACAACAACTCCTCTCCTGAGTTAGGAGAGGTGCCCCAACGGGGCGGAGAGGTCTGTATGGCCGAAGGCCACACTCAATCCTGCGACCGCATTGCAGGCGGAAGAAGGCGTGTGGTGTCGTGGGCGTTAAGAAACAAAGACGTACCTTGTGTACCGACCTTTATGGTCGTTTGTTTTAGCCAACGACAACACTAAGCCCCGCCGAAATGCATCGCAGTGGTTTTGGGTACCTTTTGCCACCAAAAGGTACAAAACAATCAAAAGCCAAGAGGTAGACACCAACCGCCAGACTAACGTCAGTCGTGGCAAGACGAGATTAGATGTTGTCAGTTGTCGATTGTCGGCCTGCCGTCTAAAACAGCTCCAACTGCCCGGCCGAGTGGTTGAACGACAAGCGGTGGTGGGGCGAGAGCCCCTCGCGAGCAATGGCTTTGCGGTGGTCTACGGTGGGATAGCCCTTATTCTTGGCCCAGCCGTAGCAGGGAAACTCCTTGTCCAACAGCTCCATACGTTCGTCGCGAAACGACTTGGCCAGCACCGATGCGGCCGCTATGTTCATAAACCTCGCATCGCCCTTGACCTCGCAGCGGAACGGTATGTCCAATCTGGGATAGAAGCGGTTGCCGTCGATGAGCAGGTGCTCGGGCACAACACTCAACTTCTCGACCGCCCTCTGCATCCCCTCGAACGAGGCCCGCAGGATGTTCATCTGGTCAATCTCTTCGGGGCTCACCTCGGCCACAGCCCACGCCACAGCCTTTTCGATTATATCTTGGCGCACTTCGAGTCGCTGTCGGTGAGTCATCTGCTTCGAGTCGTTGAGCAGTGGGTGGAAGTAGTCGGGAGGCAAGATTACGGCTGCCGCAAAGAGCGGTCCCGCCAGACAACCACGCCCCGCCTCGTCGCACCCTGCCTCGAGCAGGTCTTTACGATATGAGTGTTCGAGCATAATAAGCAAGTGTTTTTTGGCCCAATGGCCATAATCCGACCACAAATGTAGCAAAAAACCGCAACAAATCGTTACCTTTGCGCTATGACTGGTCGCAAGATAGACATAATTCGCCAACCCATCCCCACTCTGTTTGCCACCTTCGGAGTGCTGCTGGCCCTGCTTACCATTCGCTCGGTCGGCTCGCCCTACGCTGGCGAGAGCCTTGTGGGCCACCTTTCGCCCTTGGGCGGGTGGATAGACGGGGTGCTCAGTGACGGTTGGGGCATTGCCACTACCATTGTGGCAACCTTTGTGAGCGGTATCATCATCACCCGCATCATCTCGCGCTACTCCATATCGGTCATCCGCTCGTTTATGCCTATGGTATTATATATAATAGGTGTGGGCGGAGTACTCTTTACCCCCACGAGCCCATCGCTCCACCTGTGCTGGCTGCTGATGCTGCGCTCGGCCGAACTGCTCATTGCGGGCTTCAAACGCTACGAGATGTTCGATAGCGTTATGTGCTCGGCCGTCTATGCTGCCACCGCAGTACTCATCATCCCCGACTTGGTGTGGACTCTGCCACTGCTTGTGGTCGAGTGGCTCACCTACCGACGCTCGGGGCGCGAGATTGCCGCAGCTCTGATAGCAATGTGTGGCCCTGTGGCTATCTGCACCTTTGCTTGGTGGACAGCCGACCACAACGTGTGGGCCTTTGCCGAGGGGTGGGCCGAGGTCATTACCGCACCCAGACTGATAAACTTCGGCCGACTCTATACCGAGTGCGGAGGCCTTGTTCCCACCATCCTGCTCGGATTGTATGTGGTGCTCTCGCTGCTGAGTATCGGCACCTTTGCCACCGGCTGGCACGGTATGCGCCTTAGGGCCCGCAAGATCCACGCCTGCTTTACGCTGCTGTGGCTGCTCGGAGCGCTTATGCTCTTGCTCGGCATCCCCGCTGCCATTGCCATACCCACGATGAGTGTCGGAGCCATTCCGCTCATCCACACCTTCTTGGTCAGAAATCCGGGCCTGTTCTCGGCCCTCTACTACTTGGTGCTTGTAGCCGTTACATTGCTTACGGTCTTTGCCTAAATCTGCACAATTTCAACTTTTTTCCAAAAAAATCACCCCAAAATCGCTCGACTTTGGGGGTGTTGGTATGTTGTTTATTGTTTTTGGGGGCTTTTGCCAGCCGGGCCAAGCGTGTCGAATACCTTTGCCCTACAAAACAACCAAGAGCCCCCACAATGAACCGACACAATATCTACCCCGCCGTGCTCTGCACCCCTAACGAGCACCCCGAACGCGAACAACTGCTGCGAGTGATGTTTCGCCACTTGCTCGCCAACCCCACTATCGAGCAACTTGCCGCCTACTGCAACCAAAGCCCATCGACCTTCAAACGCAACTTTGCAGCCCTGCTGGGTACCACCCCTCACCGCTGGATGACGGCCCAAAAGATGCAGATAGCTCGAGTGATGCTGCTCGATAGCGATGCCCCCATCAAGAGCATCTGCCACGCCTGCGGTTTCACCAACGAGTCGCACTTCATCCGCCTGTTCAAAGCTCATCAAGGCCTTACCCCCTCCGCCTTGCGCCACCAACACCGCAACAACCAACCGCCCAAGCCTTAAAAAACGCCCCCTTTATTTATTTAATTATTTTAATAATACGCAGGGGTTTGGAAATTTATTTTAATATCACACCCCGTATTTAACAATTTGGTAACACGTTTCTTAAAAATTATCACAAATAATTGAGAAAAATTTTGTTTTTATGAATAAAAGGGCTACTTTTGTGTTGATGTTTTACGGGCCAAGTCCCGTACCTCATTAACCTAACTAACCTAACCTGATGAATGGGGCAGACGTGAGTCTTCCCCTTTCTTTTTTTGTGCCTACCGCCAGGGGGGGGAGGCAATAAGAGCAATAGGAGATATAAGAGTTATATGATTTTCCTTAGAGTCCCTAAGGGCCTTAATGACCTTAAAGTCCTTAATGATTACCCCCTTTGGAAGCGGTAAAAACGAATAGAAAGAGATAAATGCAAGGCTTGCGAAAAAAAATTGCCCCGCAGGTTACCTCCCCAAGCAGCAAAAAACGCAAATAATTAGGCGAGTACAAGGCGCACAAAAAAAGCGACACCGCAGCATAGTAAACCTATGTGAGGATGTCGCTTTTGAAGTGCAACGACGTAATCGTCAATTATTTGCGTTTTTATACGAAGGGGAGCTTAACAACCTCGGCCTTCAAGGGTTTCTCGCGAACAATAACGGTCAGGATGTTGCCAACGGTAGCCATCTCTTTGGGCACATAGCCGGTACCGATACCCACCTTCAGGCAGGGCGACATAGTACCCGACACGATGTGGCCTACGGGGTTACCCTCGGCATCGCCAATGGTGTAACCTGCACGGGGAATACCACGGTCAATCATTTTCAAACCAACGAGTTTGCGTTTCAGGCCACCAGCTTTAAGCTGCTCCATATACTCGCGGTCGATAAAGTCCTTACCATCGACAAATTTGGTAATCCAGCCCAGACCTGCCTCGATAGGCGAAATGGTGTCGTCAATCTCGTGACCATAGAGGCAGAAGCCCTTCTCCAAACGGAGGGTGTCGCGTGCGCCCAGACCGATGTTCTTCAAGCCAAACTCCTCGCCAGCTTTCCACAACTCGGCCCACAACTTGTCGGCATCCTCGGCTTTGATGTATACCTCGCAACCGCCCGAGCCAGTGTAACCGGTGGTCGACAGGATGGCGTCGCAACCGCCCACCTTGAGGGTTTTGAAGGTGTAGTAGACCATATCCTCAACGGGCTCGTCGCACATTTTCTGAACGAGTTTCATAGCCAGAGGGCCCTGAATAGCCAACTGTGCAGTCTCGTCGCTGGCGTTGAAGAGCTCTTTGCCGGGCTCCATACCGAAGGCTTTGCCCTGCTCGCAAACGAAGGCCCAGTCTTTGTCGATGTTGGCGGCATTGATAGCCAGCAGATAGCACTCCTCGTTGAAACGGTAGAGCAGGAAGTCGTCTACGATACCGCCCTTGCCGTTGGGGAAACAGGTGTACTGAACTTTGCCGTCGGTCAGCGCGGCCACGTTGTTGGTAGTTATGCGCTGCAAGAGGGCAGTGGCTTTGGGGCCTTTAACCCAGAGCTCGCCCATATGGCTCACGTCGAATACGCCCACAGCCTCGCGCACCCAGAGGTGCTCGGCGTTGATACCTGTAAACTCGATAGGCATATTGAACCCTGCGAAGGGGGCCATTTTAGCACCAGCCTCGATGTGATACTTGGTGAAGGGTGTTGTTTTGATGTTCTCCATCTTGTGTGTGTTGATTAGATTATTTAAGTATTTGTTTTATGGTTTGAATCCGAAAAAAAGTTTTTGCTCCCCAAAGATACAAAAAGAGAGATAAAATAACCAACAACTCCGCATTTTTTCGCAAAAAAGGGCAAGGAGAACACCCCTTGCCCTTGCAAACAGATTTGCTTTGTTTAGAACTCCCAACCCAAACGCAACGCAGCGTATGGATCTTCAAAACCTTGCTTAATATCTCTCATACGCCAGAAGTTTACATCCAAACCGATTAGGAATTTTTGTTTTACTCTCACGCCTGCCGACCATATCACAAACGTATCGACTGCAAAGTCGCCCCTGGTACCTATCAATAGACCACCCTTGACACCTACAAAAGGATTTACCTTCATCTTAGTAAACATATTGTATCGCAGGTCGCCACCGAGTGGAATGTCGGCAGAGCCATGTTGCATAATCAAACCACTTGTCAGACCGCCCGCAAAATTATTTGTAAAATCTTGCATCCACGATGCTGTAAGGGACATATTTATGAGGTCGTACCCACCTTCGCTCCACAGTTCGCAGGTGTTAAGGTCCACAGCAATCCACGAGTATTTGAGAGTTTGTTCGTAACTGGACAATTCAATTTCCTGTGCCTTGACACAATCCATTATTCCAAATAAAAGAAATAACAAAATAACAATTCTATCTCTCATATCTCTACCTTGTTTATTGATTTGTTTAGAACTCCCAACCCAGACGCAGTGCAGCGTATGGGGCATAGCTGTGATGTCCACGATCCAAGTAATCCATCAAGTGCCAGCAATTAACATCCAAACCTACTAAGCACTGTTTGTTCACTCGCAGACCAATAGAGCCCACCACAAGTGTATTTATCATATCATTTCTGGTACCCTCGGGCATAGCTTCAATCAAAGCTGCCACTTTAACACCAACAAAGGGATTTGCTTTCAAGTGGGTAAACATATTAAATCGCAAATCAACACCCAGTGGCACTTCAAAAGAGCCGTGACGGGAAAATATGCCGCTGAATAGACCACACGATATATTGCTGTCAAAGTCGTGCATCCACGAGGCAGTAACACCTAAATCATATAAGTCGTGATTACTATCATCCCACAACATACAAGTATTAAGGTCTACTGCCACCCACGAGTATTTAACCTCTTGAGCATTTGTTGCAGTCATTGTTCCCAGAATTAAGAATAGCAATATAATTATCCTATTTTTCATATTCATACTATTGTTAATTTGTCTCACTAATATGTATCTTAAAATCGTAGTTACCTGCCTCTAACGCCTGACTAGGATTCTCATAATAGCAGTGTTGAACCAAGCCAATAGACTCATCATGTGAATTAAAATCCATTGTAAAGGAAAGTGAGAATGGCTCAATTGTCAATGCTTTTAAAGCAGAAATCTTACATCCGATATTCACAGTTACACCTTTTTGAGCATCCACGTCTTGGTATTCATATTCGGTAATACTTACAACCATTTTGTCATAGGTCGTATTTCTATCAACTTTCAACCAATTAAACAACGCATTTGATCCTGCAAAACTCTGATTTGCTGTTCTTGACGAGAAGAGATAGAAACGTCCATTTTCATCAACTGGTTTCAGCACACTCTTTGTATCACCCTGCACAAGCGACACTTGCAACCTAAACTCAGGAGCTCCTCTCAGCCACCCCTCTATATGTTCATAATCGCTTTCGTTAAATTGTATTCGTGTGACGTATACGGGATTATTCAAGGCGTGATTCCTATATGGATGATACAGCTGGTCAGAAGTTACCGCCGATACCCTGCCATTGGCCAAATTCTCAACCGAGTATGTATACAACTCGCCCGACACAGGTGGAGTGTCGCTATATTGATATGTCATAGGACTAATGTTAGATGCAATACAAGTGCCCAGTGCGGTATTGTCGGTAGATACACGTTTTCTATAAACATTAACGCCCGTTATGGCCGCATCTGCCAATTGTGTCCATTGGAGCAAAACACTTGTACTGTTTTGTGGAATGGCCGAGAATGTTTCAACAGGATTTACGATATTGGGGGCATACGCACTAACTATTGCAGAAGCCTGAGAATAACCTTCTGTATTACTATATGCTTTTACATAGTAGCTATACGACAAGTTGGCAATAATATCTACGTCGTTGTATGTAGTGTTATTTGTACCATTACTTATGCCAACATTAACAAAATCATTTTCCGTTTCACATTTCCTATATATATAATATTTTGTAGCCGGCAAACTTGTACTATTCATACTCCAAGCCACGTTGATGCCTGTTGCGGTTGTTGTCGCAGTTACATTGATTGGAGCCATAAGTCTATCAAGACTGGGATTTATAATCAGTCCAGTATCAGGCATTACTCTTGTGGTATACTGCTCAAAATCGATATCAGTTCCTCGGTTTGCGTTCCTGGTAGCATCAAGTCCACCTCGCTCATTCATACTGATTACAATTACCGGCACATCGGGCTCGTTGATAGCATCTACCCACACCTCTTTACCGGTGTTGTCATAACCTTTTACGAACTCTGTTACTCCGTCTACATAATCGTCCCCAATAAAAACAACTGTTGGAATATATCCCTCCTCCCAGTCCTCTGCGTGAACAGGAACCGACACTTGCAACAAAGGATATTTCTCGGTAAGATATTCGATAATATTATCTGATGTAATACCACTCCTCGTATCAGCAGGATACAATTCGTCCAACATCATAGCAATAGTAGTGGAACCACCCATTGAGCGTGTCGAATGGAAGTCCGACACTTCTTGTTCGCCTAATGTTTTCAGCATAACATCAAAATCACCATCAAACTTTTCTAATGCTTTACCTTTGATAGTGGCATTGAAATCAGGACTTGTCAATAAAGCTGCATTTATTGCTTGTGCCAACCCATCCAGTTCGCTGCTGGTAAGGATCGATGTTTCGGTTGTTGGCAGTGGTGCTTGATCCAAATTCCCTGTCAAAGTATTTTTACACGATGAAAGGGAAGTTAGGAACACACACATAATCATAATGTGTTGAAAATTTCTCTTCATAACGGTAGAAAATTAAAAAAGTTTTACATAAACAGATTCGACTGAGTTACATAGCACGAATCAACGCTACGCGATCGGTGTGGTAAACAAACCAGACACAATCGTATCAATTAAATATACCCATTGGTCAAAATAGAAATAACGTGTTTTTACAAATATAGTAAAAAAATTTTTTATACACAAAAAGAAATAAAAAAAGTCCCCCTCGTTGTTCTCACAGGGGCAAAAAATATAAAAAAAGTTACCCTCTGGTACAATATCAAATAAAAATGTGTAATTTTGGGGGTGCAATAGAGAGATTAAGAGGAAATTCACTTTTAACCTAAATAATTTTTACACACAAACTTAAAACTAAATCAAAGAGTTATGAATGTACAGAATTTGATGGCCGAGTTGGAGCGTAAACACCCCGGCGAGAGCGAGTATTTGCAGGCAGTTAAAGAGGTGCTCGAGTCGATCGAGGAGGTTTACAACCAGCACCCCGAGTTTGAGAAAGCAAAAATCGTAGAGCGTATGGTCGAGCCCGACCGTATCTTTACCTTCCGCGTAACTTGGATCGACGACAAGGGTGAGGTACAGACCAACCTCGGTTATCGCGTTCAGTTCAACGCAGCCATCGGTCCCTACAAGGGCGGTTTGCGCTTCCACAAAGCTGTTAACCCCTCGATGCTGAAATTCTTGGGCTTCGAGCAGACCTTCAAGAACGCACTGACTACCCTGCCTATGGGTGGTGGTAAAGGCGGTTCGGACTTCGATCCCGTTGGCAAATCGGATGCTGAGATTATGCGCTTCTGCCAGGCCTTTATGTTGGAGTTGTGGAACAACATTGGTCCCGACACCGACGTTCCCGCAGGCGACGTAGGCGTAGGTGGTCGCGAGATTGGCTATCTGTTTGGTATGTACACCAAGCTGGCTCGCGAGTACAACGTAGGCGTACTGACCGGTAAGGGCCAGAACTGGGGTGGTTCGATTTTGCGTCCCGAGGCTACCGGTTTTGGTGCACTCTACTTCACCGAGCACGTTTTGGCCAAAGCTGGCAAAGACATCAAGGGCAAAACCATCGCTCTGTCGGGCTTTGGTAACGTAGCTTGGGGTGCCGCAACCAAGGCTACCGAGCTGGGTGGTAAGGTTATCGCTATCTCGGGTCCCGACGGTGTTTGCGAGATTCCCGCAGGTATCACCAAAGAGATGATCGACTATATGCTGGTTATGCGTGCCTCGAACCGCAACAAAGTTGAGGATATGGCTACCCAGTTCCCCGAGGCTGCCAAGTTCACCCCCGGCAAGAAGGCTTGGAGCGTTAAGTGCGACATCGCTCTGCCTTGCGCATTCCAGAACGAGCTCAACGGCGACGATGCTAAGGAGTTGCTGGCAAACGGTACTTGGTGCTGCTGCGAGGTTTCGAATATGGGTTGCACCCCCGAGGCTATCGCTACCTTCCAGAATGCAGGCATCCTCTTCGCTCCCGGTAAGGCTGTGAACGCCGGTGGTGTTGCCACTTCGGGCTTGGAGATGACTCAGAATGCTGCTCACCTGAGCTGGTCGGCACAGGAGGTTGATGACAAACTGCACTTCATTATGCAGAGCATCCACGAGCAGTGCGTACGCTTCGGCCAGAAGGCTGACGGCACTGTTGACTACGTTAAGGGTGCAAACATTGCCGGCTTTATGAAGGTTGCCCAGGCAATGTTGGAGCAGGGTATTATCTAATGCGAGTCAGGTAAGGATAACACACATATCCACAACCGATAATGGTGGGCTCTCCGCAACAAGCGGGGGGCCCACTTGCTTTTTGGTCTAACATCTACGACCTAAGGCATTAAAGACCCTATTGACTTTATAGGATTTCCCCCTCTAAGTTAGAGGGGGTACCCGTCAGGGCGGGGGCGTGTGTAAAATTCTCAATTCTCAATT
Source organism: Rikenellaceae bacterium (assembly GCA_015059945.1). GTDB lineage: Bacteria > Bacteroidota > Bacteroidia > Bacteroidales > Rikenellaceae > Tidjanibacter. The sequence goes on along the minus strand of SUZJ01000005.1, from coordinate 20,860 downwards.
CTCAACTTTCAATTCAAATATGTATCTTTGCGGCCGAAAACAATGCCAATAACCATTTTTTATGTCTAACACTAACACCAAACGAAGGTCGGGCATCGACTTTCAACCCAAACTATTCTCTTCGCTCAGGGGCTACGACAAGGCCACCCTGTCGAAAGATATTATGGCCGGCATCATTGTCGGCATCGTAGCTATTCCTTTGGCCATTGCCTTTGGTATTGCAAGTGGCGTAGGTCCCACCGAGGGCCTCATCACAGCCATCATTGCGGGCTTTATCATCTCGGCCTTAGGTGGCTCGAAGGTACAGATTGGCGGCCCTACGGGAGCGTTTATCGTAATCATCTATGGCATCATTCAGCAGTTTGGTCTGGCGGGCTTGGCCATTGCCACCGTGCTTGCAGGCTTGATGCAGGTGCTTATGGGCGTGTTCAAACTGGGCAGCGTCATCAAGTTTATGCCCTACCCTATTATTGTGGGCTTTACGGGCGGTATTGCCATCACTATCTTCTCTACCCAGATGAACGACCTATTTGGCTTGGGGATTGAGAATGTACCTGCCAACTTTATAGACAAGTGGGCTTGCTACTTCCAGAATATCGACCAGATCAACTGGCTGTCGTTTGTGGTGGGCTTGTTGAGTATACTAATTATTGTCTATACCCCCAAGATATCGAAGAAGATTCCCGGCTCGCTGCTGGCCATTGTGGTTATGACAGTGGTGTGCTGGTTGCTGCGCAAGTACGCCGGCCTTGACGGCATCAAGACCATTGGCGACCTGTATGAGTTGCCTTCGGGCCTGCCCAAGTTCCGCCTGCCTGCACTTGCCGAGGGCGAGACCTTCTTCTCTACGGCCCAGTCGGTGCTGCCCGCAGCGTTTACTATTGCAATGCTGGGAGCTATTGAGAGCCTGCTGTCGGCAATGGTGGCCGATGGTGTTATTGGCGACCGCCACAACTCCAATACCGAGCTGATTGGCAATGGCGTGGCCAATATCATCACCCCCTTCTTTGGCGGTATCCCTGCTACGGGTGCTATTGCACGTACTATGGCCAACATCAATAATGGCGGTCGCACTCCGGTTGCAGGTATTGTCCACACAATAGTACTGCTGCTTGTATTGCTCTTCTTGGGCGACTTGGTGGGCTATATTCCTATGCCCTGCTTGGCAGGTGTGCTGATTGTTGTGTCGTATAATATGAGTGGCTGGCGCACCATTCGCTCGATGTGCCGCCAGTCGAGGGGCGACATTGCGGTACTGTTTGTAACCCTGCTGCTTACGGTTATTTTCGACCTTACGATTGCAATCGAGGTGGGCTTGGTTATGGCCGTAGTACTCTTTATGAAACGAGTTATGGAGTCGAGCAACATCTCGGTTGTCGAGAACGAGATGAACGTACACAGCGACGGCGAGAAGGACGAGAAACTGACCATTCCCTCGCTTACCGAGGTGTATGAGATTGAGGGTCCCTTCTTCTTTGGCGTGGCCAATAGGTTTGAGGAGCTGGCTCGTAGGAACTCCATCCTGCCCATCCGTATTATCCGTATGCGTAAGGTATCGTTTATCGACGCTACGGGCATCCACAACTTAGAGATATTTATCGATGCAGCCCAGAAGGAGGGGCGCACGATTATACTTTCGGGCGTAAACGAACAGGTTTACCACGAGATTGAGCAGGCAGGTATTGTCGATAAGGTGGGGCGCGAGAATGTTCTCGACCACATCCACAAGGCTCTGGCCCGTGCCGAGGAGATTGCCACCACAATGCGCGGTGCGAAGTAACAGCCTTTTTCACAAATACACCCCCTCTATTTTAGAGGGGGTGCCCCAACGGGGCGGGGGCGTGTGTCAAAAAGATTGCCCCGACAAAAAGAGAGGCTACCAACCGAAAAAGTTGGTAGCCTCTCTTTTTTTGTCCCTATGCAGACCTCTGCCCTACTGCTTGTTTGCCAACAGGGCCGACTTTTCGATACGCTCGCGGGCGTAGTCGAGCTCTACGCGGTAACTCTTTGCCTCGGCCGAGGGGAGCTCAAACATCGCATCGGTCATAATGGCCTCGCAGATGCTGCGCAGACCTCGGGCACCCAGACGGAACTCAACAGCCTTGTCTACAATGTAGTCGAGCACCTCGGGGGCAAAGGTGAGCTTAATGCCGTCGAGGGCAAAGAGCTGCTCGTACTGCTTGATGATAGAGTTCTTGGGCTCGGTAAGTATCTGGCGCAGAATGGTCTTGTCGAGTGGTTGCAGATAGGTCAGCACGGGCATACGGCCCACCAACTCGGGTATAAGACCAAACGAGCGCAGGTCTTGGGGAGTGATATACTGCATCAGGTCGTTGCGGTCGATGTGCCTTGCGGCCGACTGGTTGTAGCCCACAACGCGGGTGTTTAGTCGGTCCGAAATCTTCTTCTCGATGCCATCGAAGGCGCCACCGCAAATGAAGAGTATGTTCGAGGTGTTTACCTGAATAAACTTCTGCTCGGGGTGCTTGCGACCGCCCTGAGGGGGTACGTTCACAACTGTACCCTCGAGAATTTTCAGCAGAGCCTGCTGCACACCCTCGCCACTCACATCGCGAGTGATTGAGGGGTTGTCGCTCTTGCGGGCAATCTTGTCTACCTCGTCGATAAAGACAATACCCATCTCGGCCTGCTCTACGTTGTAGTCGGCCACCTGCAACAGTCGCGAAAGTATGCTCTCCACATCCTCGCCCACATAGCCTGCCTCGGTCAATACCGTAGCATCTACGATGGTAAAGGGCACATTGAGCAGTCGCGCTATGGTGCGGGCCAACAGAGTTTTGCCCGTACCGGTCTGGCCCACCATAATGATGTTCGACTTCTCAATCTCCACCTCATCAATAGCTGCCGCAGCCGTAGCCATCGCCTGCTTGCCGCCTTTGGCAGCAGCTTTGGCCTTGGGCTTGCTTTGTGCGGCAAGTATACGCTTGTAGTGATTGTATACCGCCACCGAAAGGGTTTTCTTGGCAGCATCCTGACCAATCACATACTTGTCGAGGAAAGCCTTAATCTCGGTAGGTTTGAGCAGTTCGTCTTTGTTGATTACGGGCACAGCCGCCTGCTTCATCTGCTCATCGTGCTCGTGCAACACCTCGTGTCCGCGCTCGATGCACTCGTCACAGATGGTCGAGTGGCCATCGATGCCCGCAAAAATCATCCCTACATCTACAACACTGCGACCGCAGAACGAGCACACATTGCCCCCACCACCGCCACCGTGTCGTCGGTTGTTATCTTTGTTGTTTGCCATTTTTCTATATCGTTCTATTTCACTTGCTTACGAGGCATCAGTATTTCGTCTACCAGACCATACGCTTTTGCCTCCTCGGCCCTCATCCAGAAGTCGCGGTCGGCATCGGTTGCAATCTTGTCGATAGGCTGGCCCGAGTGGTAGGCCAAAATCTCGTAGAGCTCCTGCTTGTATTTGAGAATCTCGCGTGCGGTAATCTCAATGTCCGAGGCCTGTCCCTGCACACCGCCCAGGGGCTGGTGAATCATCACCCTCGAGTGGGGCAGAGCCGAACGCTTGCCCTTCTGACCTGCGGTGAGCAACACTGCGGCCATACTTGCGGCCATACCCGTACAGATTGTAGACACCTCGGGCGAGATGAGCTGCATAGTGTCATAGATGCCCAGACCTGCCGACACACTGCCACCGGGCGAGTTGATGTATATCTGCACATCGCGCTCGGGGTTGTTGGTTTCGAGAAAGAGCAGCTGGGCCTGAATGATGTTGGCCACGTCGTCGTCGATGGCGGTGCCGAGGAAGATGATGCGGTCCATCATCAACCTCGAGAAAACATCCATCTGCGCCACATTTAGGTTACGCTCTTCGGTGATAGTGGGCGACACATAGCCGTCAATCACCTTGCCGTAGCGGTGCAGGTTGAGCGACGAGACACCCTGCGAGAGGGCAAATTTCTTAAAGTCGTTGTTCATATTGTACCAATTATGATTATCACTAATAAGTGCAAACCTCGCACCAATGCAAGCTTTACAATTTCCAAAGGTAGTGTTTTTTTAAGGAAAAAGAAAATAGTGGGCCTAAGCGAGTCAAAAACCTACTCACACCCACTCCTATTTCTCCTATTTCTCCTAAAAATCCCATAAGAGCAATAAGAGATATAGGAGTTATGGGATTTTCTTTAAGGACTTTAAGGCCCTTAATGACCTTAATGATTATGCCCTTCCAGAAGCGTAAAAATGCAAATAATTAGACAAGTACAAGGCGCACGAAAAAAGCGACACCGCAGCATAGTAAACCTATGTGAGGATGTCGCTTTTGAAGTGCAACGACGTAATCGTCAATTATTTGCTTTTTTTAGCAAGGATTTTGTTGAGCTCTGCAATAGTCACGCTCTTGTTCGACACCTTAACCAGAGGAGTAACGGCTGCAACAACCTTGTTCTCGTAAACTTTCTCGATCAGTTTGTTGGCCTCGTCTTTGTTCGACAAAATCTGCTGAGCGTAGTTGGTGAGCATCTCATCGGCTACGTTCATCATACCGTACTGAGCAAACTGAGCTGCGGCATAGTTTTTAGCCTCCTCCAACAGATCCTCCTGCTTAACCTCTACGTTCAGGCTCTTAGCAAAGTGCTTCTGGATAGCACTCCACTTCATCATCTCTGCAAAGGGTGCGAAATCTTTCTCGATCTCCTCCATAGTGAACTTACCCTCGTTGATTGCGAGCAACCAGCGTTTGAGGAAGTCCTCGGGCAGGGTCAGAGCAGCCTTCTCTACCAAGTACTCGCGCAGGGTGTTGGTAAATACATAGTCGCTCTCTTTCTTCAACTCGCTCTCAATCTTGGTGTCGATAAATTTCTCAAACTGCTCCTCGCTGGTCACGTTACCCTCGGGGAAGGCCAGTTTGAAGAACTCCTCGTTCATCTCGGGATCGGCATACTTGCGGATTTTGGTAATGGTCAGGTTGAACTCGGGTTTGATAGCCTCCAACTCGTTCTCCTTAACGCCCAGTACCGAAGCCCTCTGCTGCTCGCTCTTGTAGAGCTCGTTGATGTTTACAACCATCTGGTCGCCCACTTTCTTGCCGATGTAGGGCTTGCGCTCCTCCTCGCTCATGCTGATGAGGCCCACATAAGCGTCGTCGGTCTTAATCTCGCCATTGTCGAGGGTGCACATTACAGCCTCGTCGTTCTCTACTACGTCTACGTCTACCAGACGGCCGTAGGTGCGCAGGTAGTTCGAGCGGTAGTCGCTACGCATCTGCTCGTCTACTTTGATTTTGTAACGAGTAACTTTGTCCTTGTCGCTCAGTTCAAGCTCAACTTTGGGTGCCAGACCAATCTCGAAAACAAACTCGTGCTCGGTGTTGTTGTCGAAGTCGAAAGCGCCCTGCTCGTCGCTTGGCATAACGTCGCCCATATAGTCGATACCCTCTTTCTCGATGTACGAGAAGCAGTTGTCCGATGCCATTTTGTAAGCCACCTCAGCCACTACACCTTTGCGGTACATCTTGTTGATGATACCCATAGGCACCATACCGGGGCGGAAACCAGGGATATTGGCTTTGCGTTTGTACTCACGGAGTTTTTTGTCCACCTCGGCGGCGTAGTCGGCCTCGCCAACGGTGATTTTGATAATCGCGGTTTGGTTTTCGCGAGCTTCTTTCAGAATGTTCATAGCTTTGATTTGTATATTATTTTTTGTTGTTATTTCGTCCGAGCCGCAAAGGTAATAATTTTCTCTCGAAATTCAACCCCACTGAGGCTAAATCTTTGGCCTAAAATGTAGAAAGCCTCTACGTCAAGGCCCGAAACAAAAAGTTCCGACACCTTTTTAGGGGTATCGGAACTTTATCGTTTCCGTCAAGCGGCCCCAAGTGGAAGCCACTTTAATCGGAATAATTACTTACAAGTAAATACGGGGTTGCCGATGGGGGTGCCGCCCCAGAAGAGCGACATCTTACGACGACCGTCGCCATCGAGCAGCTCGTAACCCAGGCCGAGGCAGTAGGTCTGGCTCCTGTCGGCAAACCTAATGGTCTTGGTCTTCGAGGTTACGTCATACTCCAACTCCAACTCCAACTCATCTGCGTTAGGCAGAGTGAAGGGGTTGTTGGTGTTGTTGGTGGGAATAGCGACAATCTGGTACAGATAAACGCTCCAATCCTCCTGCACACCATACTGCTTAACGAATGCCTCATAAGCCTCCTGAGTCTCGAACAACTGGTCCAGACCGATGGGGCCCTGCAACGACTTGTAGGTAGGCACGGTCATAATCTCCTCACCCTTGTTGTTCTTGATGAAGTTGAAGTAGAAGGGCGATACTGCATAGATCGACTCGGGATCGCCCATACCTTTGGTAATCCAAGCCTCGAAACAGCTGTTTGCGATGCTCCACGAGATTTCGATACCGATCGAGCTGCTCAGGTCACCCTGGCTACCCAGCGAGGGGGTGTAGCTCACGGTCCAGGTGTCGCACAAACGGTCGCGAGTGTTCTTCTCGATGTGTACATTGCACTCTTTCTTCTGTGCATCAATGTTGGTATTCGACGATGCCAGACCGAGCTTCAGGTCAAACTCATCGACATTGGGGATAACCCTAATCTCCAACGAAACCGAGTCAACGCCAGGGCGGAACACAAGGTCTTTGCTGGTAATCATAAAGTCGGTATCCTCGGTAGCATTCTGTACATCGAGCACCTCTACGGTTACGTTCACATCGCCCGTATTGGCCTCGGTGCCTGCATCCAGACGGATGGGCACATATACAAAGCCTGCACTAAAACCATCCTCAACACTCTCGTTGCTGAAATAGATGGTAGTGTCACCAACCGAGCCCTTGTTCAAATCGCCACACGAGGTCATAGCCAGTGCAGCCAAGAGCATCATTGTCAGATATTTTGTGTATTTAGTCATATTCTCTCTATTAAGTATGTTTAGTAAGTATGTGACTTTTCTTCTTGCGCAGCAATACTAATAGCCATCGTTCTGCTGGTTCTTAATCTGAGGGTTGGCATCGATCTCGGTCTTGGGGACTGGCCACAAGAAACGGCTGTGACCTGCCTCGCGATAGAGCTGGTCGTAGTCCTCGCCGCTGCGAACCATTGCAGCGTTCTGTGCTTTACCACGAACAACATCCAGGCCCCAACGCTTCAGGTCGTGCATACGGAAACCCTCGCCAATCAGCTCACGAGCCCTCTCTTTCTGCACCTCTGCCAACAGTTCTTCGCAGTTGCGAATGGTAGACACGGTTGCGGGAACGTAGTCTTTGATACGGGCCTCGCGGAGCTGGTTCAGATAGTTGATACCGGTGGTCAGCTCCTCGTTCATAGCAGCGCACTCAGCCAAAATCAGGTACTGCTCTGCAATACGGAAGGGTTTGGCCATATTAACATAGTTCGATACCAGACGGTACAGTTTGGGGTTGCCGGGGTACTTGTTGAACAGGTACAGATTGGCGGTGCCATAACCGGTAGCGGTAATCTCAAACTCTTTGAAGTAGGTGTTAAAGCGGATATCGCCAGTGTCATAGAGGTCGAGCTGCGACTGGGTGGGGATGTACTCGGGGTCCATCACACCGTTGTTCTTACGGTCGTTCAGGTAGTTGGTACCCGATGCCGAACCGATGTTGTTCAGATCCATAACCACGAGCATAATGTTCTCGGTCGACTCGTCGTTGGTCCACATCGAGTCAAAGGCTGCCTGATTGTCAACAAGCTCATACTTGCCGCCTACCAGACTCTCTGCTGCCTCGAAAGCCAAATCCCACTCCTGCATATAGAGGTACACGCGAGCGAAGGCTGCCTCAACAACGTCCTCGGTGTAGTAGGGCGAGTTTACGGCACCTTTGGTGGTGATGTTTGCTGCCTCGCCGAGGTCCTCCAGAATCAGCTCGTAGGTATCGTACAGGCTGCTACGGCCAGGATACTTCGATGCCGAGGTGGTGGGGTTGTACTCGGTAGTCAGGGGCAGACCCATCTGCTCCTCGCAACGCTCGGGGTCGTAAGCCTCGCAATACTTGGTTACCAGGTCGAGGTAAGCCAATGCGCGGGTCATATGAGCCTCGGCGATGTAGAGCTCCAACTCCTCTTTCTCATCCTCGGTCAGGTTGCCGTTTTTGAGAATCTTGTTGAAGCGATCGATAGCGTAGTTCATACTACCCACCAGGCTGTAGTCGCCATACCAAACCGACTCGGCGTTCTGGTTGGTAGTCTGGGTGTTCCAAATGTAGAATTCGCCGTAGGTGTTACCAAAGTCGGCCATAGCGTGGAAGTAGTCAGCACGCACCTCCTCGATGGTGTGACGGCCGCCGCAGAGGAGGCTCATCAGTGGCGAGTAGATGCTCACGCGATAGTTCTGTGCATCCTCAAAGGTCGACATACCCTGACTCTCCTCGATAGCCGAGTAGGGGAACAGGTCCATATCGCACGAAGCCATCAGCGAGGCGATTGCACAAATTGTAATCAGAATTATCTTTTTCATAGCTGTATAATCAATGTTTTAGCGGGGTTAGAACGAGAGTTCGAGACCAAAGGTGTACTGGCGAGTACCGGGGTAGGTACCCTGCGAACCGTTAGCAAAGTACTCAGGGTCGAAACCGAGGTAGTTAGTCAGAGTCCAGAGGTTACGGCCGATGGCGTAAACTCGTGCAGCTTTGATGAAGCCTGCCTTGTTGAGCACGCTCTGTGGCAGGTCATACGATACGTTCAGGTTCTTCAGACGCAAGAAGGCTGCGTTCGAGTAGGAGGTATCGTCAAACTGGAAGGGGGTACCTGCCTTGGGGATGTCGGTAACATCGCCTGGCTCGCGCCACATATTCAGCAGACGCCTCTCGTAGTGGCTCTGGCCGATTGCGTCAAAGTTAAGGTTGGCGGTGTAGAACTTCTCGTTCAGCCACATCCAACGCTCGCCCACCCAGCTGAAGTCGGCACCAATCGAGAGGTTGCCCCAAATGAACTGGGTACCGAAACCACCCGACCAGTCGGCAATGTACTTCCTGTCGTACCAATCCTCATAGCTGTCCGAGAATACTTTGGTTTTATTGCCCTGCTTGTCGTACCACATAGGCATACCGTCGCGCGGGTCAACGCCTGCGAAGGTTACGCCCGAGAACTCACCCACAGCGTGACCTACTGCATTGCGCAGACCGGTTGCACCGTCAACATAGTCCTCGGTGTCGCCATAGAGGGCCAAAATCTTGTTATTGTTGTACGATACGTTTGCGTGGATGGTCCACAACATATCCTGGCTCTGGAATAGGTCGTAGCTGTAATCGAAGTCGAAACCGCGGTTGCGCATCTTACCCACGTTGGCCATACCCGAGCTAAAACCGGTGGTTGCCGAGAAGGGCACGCTCATAAGCATATCGTCGGTTACACGGTTGTAGAACTCCAGCTCGATGTTCATACGGTTGTAAGCCCTTGCCGAAATACCGATGTTAAAGCTCTTCATAACCTCCCAAGTCAAATCGGGGTTCTCGGGGTTGCTGATACCGGTACCCGACTGACCGTTGTACTCGGGACCTGCACCAATCAGACCCAGTGCGATGTAGTTGCCAATACCCGAGTTACCGGTGGTACCATAGCTGGCTTTCAGACGCATATCCTGAATCTCGGTCAAACCGAGCATAAACTCCTCGCGCTTCATATTCCACATACCACCAATCGACCAGAAGGTACCCCAGCGTTTGTTCCTACCGAACTTCGACGAGCCATCGGCACGCAACGAAACGTCCAAGTGGTAGCGACCGTCGTAATTGTAGGTTGCGCGACCGAACACCGAGTTGTACGACTGGTCAACCATCGAGTGGCCGCTCACATAGGTGGTGTTGGCCACACCAGCGGTCATCATAGTCAGACGGTCATCAACCAAGCCCTCGATACCTACGCCAAAGCTATCCGAATGAGCCACAACAGCCTCCTGACCAATCAGTGCGCTGATATTGTGGGTATCGTCAATCGAGAATTTGTACTCGGCGGTGTTGGTAGCGGTCAGCTGATAGTAGCGGCTGAAGGTCTCCAGACGGATACCGTTGCCCAGGGTATTCTCATACGAAGGCATACGCCAAGCCGAGCCACGGCCGTCCGAAGCGTCAATAGCCTGAACTGCTTTGAGCACCAGGCCCTCGATGGGGCGAACCTCAAAGAAGGTGTTGCCCGACAGAGCAACCGAGTTCTGTCCCGAGGGGAATTTCTCGTAATAGTAGTAGGGGTTAGGAATACCCTCGCCCATCCAGTCGAAGAACTTCAACTCGTTGTCGTAGTTGATGGTGTACGACTTGTAGTCCTCGCTGGGGATAACCTCGTAGGGAGCGTTGTAGGGTGCCTGACCATAAACCATAGTATCTACCGAAGTTACGGTCCAACCGGTGTTCGAAATCTGGTACTTGCTGTAGGTCAAACCGATGTTCATACCCACCTTGAGCCAATCCCTAACCATCGAGTCGAGGTTGGTACGGAAGGTGTAACGGGTGTTGCCCGAACGGGGTGCAATACCCTCGGTGTCCAGATAACCGAACGAGATATAGTAGTTGGTCGAGCCACTCGAGCCGCTAATCGAGGCATCGGTGCCCAATACGGGAGCGTTGCTGTTGTAGGCATACTCTTTCCAGTCAAAGCTGAAACCAGCCTCCTCAACCAGCTGCAACTTCTTCATCCAAGCGTTGTCTTTCTGCAACTCGGGGTGCAACTCCATCTCAAATCGCATCTGCTCCTGTGCGGTCATCAGCTCAAAGGCGGTATTGTCGATCATCGACGAGAAACCACCCTGCATACCGATGCGGATAACGCTCTGGTCCCTGCGGCCCTTCTTGGTGGTAACGTAGAGAACACCGTTGGCAGCACGCGCACCATAAATCGAGGTCGAAGCAGCATCTTTCAGCAGCACTACGCTCTCGATATCGTTCGAGTTCAGGTTGGTAAATACTGCGCTCGACACGGGGGCACCATCAAGAATAATCAGGGGCTCGGTGTCGGCGTTGAACGACGAGGTACCACGCATCATCATAGTCGAGCCTGCTGCGGGCTCACCCGACGAGGTGAATACCTGCAGACCGGGGATTTTACCCTGGAGCACGTCCGACACGTTAGCTACGGGTGCATTTGCAATCTTTTCGCCCTTAACCGACGAAACCGAACCCACCAGCGATTTGGCCTCAACGCCCGAACCGTAACCTACGATTACCAGCTCTTCAAACACCTGTGCGTCCTCTTGCAGAACCACGTCAATCTGTGTACGTCCTGCAACCTCTACCACCTGGGTAGCCAAACCCACGAACGAAATCTCGAGTTTAGCATCTGATGGGGCCTGCACCTCATACATACCGTTGTAGTCGGTAATGGTCGCAGTCGTTGTACCAACTACCGCAACAGTTGCTGCCAGCACGGGCTGTCCGCTCTGGTCAGTGACTGTACCGGTAATTCGCAAATTCTGGGCTGATGCGCCGAGGCACACCATCAGAACTGCAAAAATCGATAGTACAATTTTTCTCATACTGAATTTTTTAGTTTGTGTTGGTTAATAATTATTGTTTGTTTATCTAATTGTTTGCGGTTTCTTGTTCAAAAAAGTGGCCTTCGGGCCAAAAAATTCTTTCGGTACTTACAGTTTGTTGCCCCCGTATGGCACCTCCCAAAACACCAAAAGGGCCATCCGACAGTCCGTTTTTCGCCCCTTTTTACGGAGTAAAAACGGCCTACCAGGTCGCTCTCGGCCAGATTTGCACATTTTTGGCGCATTAGCCCTTTACTAAAAAACGCCAAAAAATCTGGTAAAAGTATATATTTTTTACCTAACGACCAAAAATGGCGGTCAGTCTGCCCAAAAAATTCCTCTTCCAGGCCACCCACCAACTACCCACAGGTTACAATCTGTAACCCACAGCGCCACTACTCGTTTCACATTGTTGCGCCACTAAAAACTGCGTGATTGCTTCAAAGTAGACAAATAAGGTTCTACCTGCCCTTCTATGCGCCTTTTGGCCAGATGTCGGGCTGGATTCAGTGTTGGTTGTTAATTGGTTGTTAGTCGGTTAGTTTAAGGTTGCGCTGTCAAAGGTAGCAAACTTTCTCAATCTTCCACCCACTTTGGCCGAAAAAATTTCACCATTGCCCCAATTCGTGCTCCCAAGCGCTCTCCTCACCCCCATTCCTCCCCACCACTTCGCCAGCCACACCACAAAAAAACCTTCACCCCCCTGGGCTACTCTACCATACCATATATATAATATAGCGCATCGCCCTACCTCGCTCCCCCACCAAAACCCCAAAGTTCCAAAGTGTAACCACCCCACGCCCCATCGATGTGCAATATTTCCCAATTAGCGCCCACTTTCGGGTTGCATTTTTCAACTTTTTGCCAATATTTAATTACAAATCGACAGTCGAAAGAAAAAAGTGTCATAAAAGTTTTGTAAATTGAAATTTTTGATTTAATTTTGGGATTATAATTCCCCCTTAAAAGACAGACAAAACGGACACAAAACGGGGCGATATAGAACAAAACGACCACAAGGTCAATAAATTATAAAACAGGTTAGATAGAATTAGGTTAAACGAGAAAGAGTAACATTTTTACAAGAAACAGACAGTAAACAAAAGAGACCACAAGGCCGCCTACGGAGCGGTCCGCAGAATAACTAAAGAAAGGTGGTGCTGGTGGCCACCTGCAAATCAAACACAGACAAACAAACAATCCAAACCAAATTATTAACTAAAAACTAAAACGTATGAGAAAAATTGTACTATCTATTTGTGCAGTTTTGATGGTATGCGCAAGCGCGCTTGCCCAGGACTTGCGAATCACTGGTACGGTTTCTACCAGCGATGGTACCGCAGCAGTTGGTGCAACCGTTTCGGTTGTTGGCACCACCGTAGCAACCATCACCGACATCAATGGCGAATACGACATCAAGGCTCCCGCCGATGCTACTTTGTCGTTCAGCTATGTGGGTATGAAGACAGTTGATATGGCCGTTGCAGGTCGTACTCACATCAACATTACCCTCGATGCCGAGGCTACCAAGATTGATGAGCTTATCGTAGTTGCATACGGTGCTCAGAAGAAGGAGTCTATTACCGGTGCTGTTGCTTCGGTTAGCGCAGAGGCTATCGAGAAACGTACCACCTCTACTCCCGTTGCAGCCTTGGAGGGTGCTTCGGCAGGTGTACAGGTAAACAACACCTATGGCGAGCCTGGTAGTGCACCCACGATTCGAATTCGTGGTTTCACGACCATCAACGGTTCTAACTCGCCTTTGTATGTAGTTGACGGTGTGCCTTTTGCAGGTAGCATTTCGGACCTGAACAACGCCGATATCGAGTCTATGTCGGTACTGAAAGATGCTGCTTCGGCTGCTCTTTATGGTAACCGTGCATCGAATGGTGTTATTCTGATTACCACCAAGAAAGGTAAACAGAATACCAAGACCAGCGTTAGCTTCTCGGCCAATATGGGTGTTTACACCTTGGGTATTGAGGACTACGACAAGATCGACACCGATACTTGGATGGAGGTTATGTATACCGGTTTGAAGAATCAGGCTATGACCAACCCTGCTCAGCTGTTGGATGATGCCGCTGCTGCTGCTTATGCCAAAGAGAACTTGATCGGCGAGGTTGTTAAGGTTAACATCTACGACAAACCCAACAACGAGTTGTTCGATGACAATGGCAAACTGGTAGCTAACAAGCTTCCCGGCTACAACGACTTGGATTGGTTCAGCGCAATGGAGCGCCCCGGTGTTCGTCAGGAGTACAACATCACTGCAAGCAACGCAACCAACCGTTTCAGCATCTTCTCGTCGTTGAGCTATCTGAACGAGGAGGGTTATATCATTGCAACTGACTACGAGCGTTACACTGGTCGTTTCAACGCCGTTTACACTCCCAACAACTGGTTGCAGGCAGGTATGAACCTAAGCGGTACTTCGTATACCCAGCACGGTAACGATATGGCTTATGGTAACTACTATGCTAACCCCTTCTCCACTGCACGTATGCAGTCGCCCGTATATCCTATCTACCAGCACAACGCCGATGGTTCTATCATCCTCGATGCAAATGGCGAGAAGGTATACAACACCGGTGCTGCTTACCTCGACAACCGCCACATCATTTACGAATATCTGCACGATGTTCGCGAGAGCAAAGGTCTGAACCTCAACGGTCAGGTATTTGCAAGTGCTAAGTTCCTCAACGACTTCACCTTCACTGTTAAGGCTGACTTGAACTTGCGTAGTTCGTCGTCATTGCAGTTCGACAACCCAGAGATTGGTGACGGTGCTGCAAACAATGGTCGTCTGAACACCAGCAACACTACCTACAAGACCTACACCGTTCAGCAGCAGCTGACTTGGGCTAAACAGCTGAATGACTCGCACAATGTAGACATTCTGTTGGCTCACGAGAACTACTCGAATGACTATGGTTATGTTTCGACTATGAAGAACACCGCAGTTGTTCCCGGTCTGTATGTTCCCTCGAACTTCACCAACACCGACTACGTTTACGGTTCGAATGATGCTTACCGCTTGGAGTCGTACCTGATGCGTGCTCGCTACAACTTCGAGGAGAAATACTTCGGTGAGTTCTCGTTCCGTCGCGATGGTTCGTCGAGGTTCCACCCCGATAACCGTTGGGGTAACTTCTGGTCGATTGGTGGTAGCTGGATGCTCTCGAAAGAGGACTTCTTGGCCGGCAACGAGCAGGTTAACGATCTGAAACTGCGTGCATCGTATGGTGAGGTAGGTAACGACGCCAGCGTTGGTTACTACGGCTATATGGCACTCTACGACATCTCGAAGAATGGTGGTAAGGGTTCGTATGTTAAGAACTCGTTGGCTGCCAACGATATCCAGTGGGAGACCGCACAGTCGTTCGACATCGCATTGGAGGGCCGTCTGCTCGACCGTATCGACTTCTCGGTAGACTACTTCAACAAGACCTCTAAGGATCTGTTGTTTGAGGTTAAACTGCCTCTCTCGTTGGGTGGCTATCACTACGATGAAGTCAATACCAATATGTCGATTTTGCGCAACATCGGTTCGATCGCAAACAAGGGTGTTGAGATCGATCTGAATGTAGAGCTTATCAAAGCTAAAAATATCAAGTGGACCGTAGGTGGCAACGCTACCTTTATGAACAATACCATTGTTGAACTTCCCGAGGAGAACCGCGAAGAGGGTATTATCGCTGGTGCTCGCAAATATATGGAAGGCCACAGCATCTATGAGTTCTGGACATACCACTATGAGGGTATCGATATGAAAGATGGTCACGCACTCTACACTCTCGACGATGAGAAGTATGTATACTTGGTCGAGGGTGAGACCCTAGCCGAGGGCGATACTCGTACCGTTCTTGACAGCGCTAAGGCTCGTCGCATCAACGGTGTAGACTATGCTCTGAGCACTACCTATGGTAAACGTGACTTCCGTGGCGACATCCTTCCCGATGTTTACGGTAGCTTCAACACCGCTTTGACTTTGGGCAACCTGACTCTGAGCGCTCTGTTCACCTACAGCCTTGGTGGTTTGACCTACGACAGCACCTATGCTAGCCTGTTGTCGACCGCAGCTAACGCACCTCAGCCTTTCCACGTAGACGTTCTCAAATCGTGGACCGCTGCTGACAAGACCGAGGAGAGCGTTGTTAATCCCACCGGTACTCCCGTATTCGACTTCTACAGCTACTCGGACAACAATGGTATGAGTGACAGGTGGTTGCAGGATGCATCGTACTTGGTTATCAAGAATATCAACCTGTCGTACAACATTCCCGCAAGGTTGTTGGAGAAGGCCCACATTGGTAGCGCAAGCATCAACATTGGTATTGAGAACTTGGCAACCTTCACTACCTTGAAAGGTATGAACCCCCAGTACTCGTTCACCGGTGGTCAGGATATGACCTATGGTACCGCTCGCGTAATGTCGGCTGGTTTGAAACTTAATTTCTAATCCAAAAAGAGAGAAAAGATTATGAACAAGATTATTAAATATCTATTTGGTGTTGTGGCAGGTGTTGCAATGCTGACATCTTGCTCGGAAGATTATCTGAATACCGCCCCCACCGACCAGGTTGGTACTGCAACCGCATTTGAGACCACCGCTAACGTGGCTAACGTAATAAATGGTATGGCAGAGATTATGTCTTGCCAGCACAGCTACTACGGTCAGGGCTTCAATGGCGAGGCTTATGTAATGAACCGTATTGGCGAGTACCCCGGTCCTAACTTTGTATACGCAGGTATGGGTTCGGGTTGGGCCCCCATCTTCAATATGGCTTGGCTCGATCGTGACTCGATGTATATCTATTACAGCTGGTACTACTACTACTCGCTTATCAGCAACGCAAACGATGTTATTGCCAACATTGACGCTGCTGAGGGTTTGGAGGCAGAGAAACAGTTCCTCAAAGCTCAGGCTTTGACCTATCGTGCTTATTCGTACTGGCGTTTGTGCACCATCCACGCTTGCCGCTGGATCGACTCGAACAATGGTGAGGCTGATGGCGTAGTATTGCGTCTCGACACCAACACCGGTGATTGCCCCCTGTCGTCGTTGAAAGAGTGCTACGACCAGATTAAGAAAGACCTCGATGATGCAGTTAAACTCTACGACCAGAGCGGTATGGACCGTCCTGCAAATGCTGTATGGCAGCCCAACAAGGCCGTTGCCAACGCTATATGGGCTCGTGCTGCATTGGAGACTCAGGATTGGGACACCGCAGCTGCTAAGGCAGTTGAGGCTCGCACCAACTATCCTCTGATGGACAACGCAGCTTATGGTGCAGGTTTTGCAACTCCTACCAGCGAGTGGATTTGGGGTAGCTATGGCGATGCCACCGAGCAGCTCTACTACTACTCTTTCGGTACCCAGTATGCTTACAACGGCTACTATGCAGGTGCATCGAGCTACGGTGCTGGTTCGATTGAGCGTAACATTATCAACCAGATTCCCGACACCGACTTCCGTAAGAACCTCTTCGTTCACGAGGGTGTATTTGCAGCAGCTGGTATCGATTATGAGACTCTTCTCAACGACTACTGCTATGCAGATGGTCTGATTGAGCCTTACAACTACGACGAGACTACCGGCAAGCCTGTTTCTTACAACAAAGCCGGTGCAGCTGCTCTGGCTCACGTAACCAAATATGCAGGTATCAACACCGAGGAGAACCCCGCTTATTATAGCGACTACATGTACGTTGGTGCTCACCTGAAATTTGGTGTAATTGCACAGCCCGGTGTTAGCTACATTCCTTTCATCCGTTCATCGGAGATGTACCTAATCGAGGCCGAGGCCGAGTACCGCAAGGGTGCTTCGGGTGCTGCTAAGGCACAGGCTGCTCTGGTAGCTCTGAACGCTACTTCGGGCCGTAACCCCAATTACACTTGCACCAAGACCGGTGACGAGCTGTTTGAGGAGATTAAACTCTACCGTGCATTTGAGTTGTGGGGTGAGGGCTTCTCGTGGTTCGACTACAAACGCTGGGGCCTTGGTTTCACTCGTAAAGCATTTGGTCAGGGTGGTAGCTTCAACGTAGCAAACGCTATGGAGTTCAAACCCAACGAGTGCAACAACTGGGTTTACAAGATTCCTAAACTCGAGACCGACTACAACAAGGGTATCAACGCTAACGGCGCTGAGGCTGAGCAGTAGTCTACTCACCAACTAAAATATCCCTCTTCAAAAAGTGGGATAACCCGCAGAGGGATCGACACAACGTCGGGCCCTCTGTTATTTTTGCCAATGAATTGGTATGACCATTGCGAAAGCTACGAGAAAGTTGAGCAGGAGATACAAATAATTCTCAACTCTCCATTCTCAATTCTCAATTATTATTGTTACATTTGTGGATAATTAAAGAATCTAACAAAAATCACAACATAAAACTTCAACACACTATGAACAACAACCTCGCACGCAAAGCAGCCGACAACATCCGCATCTTGACTGTGGCAATGGTCGAAAAAGCCAAATCGGGACACCCTGGCGGTGCAATGGGCGGCGCAGACTTCATCAACCTGCTCTACTCGGAGTTCCTCCGCTACGACCCCGACAACTACGCCTACCCCTGGCGCGATAGGCTCTTCCTCGACCCCGGCCATATGTCGCCAATGCTCTACGGAGTGCTGTCGCTGGCAGGTATTATGCCCCTCGAGGAGCTCAAATCGTTCCGCCAGTGGGGCACCGTTACCCCCGGCCACCCCGAGCGCGACCTGGCACACGCCATCGAGAACACCTCGGGCCCCCTGGGACAAGGCCACGCAATGGCCGTAGGTGCCGCTATTGCCGAGAGGTTCTTGGCGCAGAAGTTTGGCGAGTGGACAGCCCACAAGACCTATGCCTACATCTCTGACGGCGCAGTCGAGGAGGAGATTTCGCAGGGCGTAGGCCGCGTTGCAGGCCACTTGGGACTGAGCAACCTGATTATGTTCTACGATGCCAACAATATCCAGCTCTCGACCACCGTCGGTGAGGTCGATACCGAGGATATCGCTGCCAAGTACAGGGCTTGGAACTGGAACGTGTTGGAGTGCAACGGCAACGATGCCGACAGCATCAGGGGTGCACTGGTGGCCGCTGGTGCCGAGACCGAGCGCCCCACGCTGATTATCGGCCGCACCATTATGGGCCTTGGCGCAGTTGATCCCCAGGGTAACAACTACGAGAATAAGGTATCTACTCACGGTCAGCCCATCTCGGCCGCAGGTGCCGACCCCCGCAAGACTATCGAGAACTTGGGTGGCAATGCCGACGAGCCCTTTGCAATCTTCCCCGATGTAGCCGAGGCTTACGCTGCACGTCGCGAAGAGCTGCGTGCTTGGGCAGCCGAGAGGAAGGCTGTTGAGCAGGCTTGGAGGGCCGAAAATCCTGAGCTGGCAGCCAAGATGGATAGCTTTTTCAGCGACGAGGTACCTGCCATCGACTACTCGAAGATTAACATCCCCGAGGGTGCTGCTACGCGCAACGCTTCGGCAGCAGTGCTTGGCGCCTTTGCCGAGCAGATCGACAATATGATTGTTTCGTCGGCCGACCTGAGCAACTCGGACAAGACCGACGGCTATCTGAAAAAGACCAAGGCTATCACCAAGGGCGACTTCAGCGGCAAGTTCTTCCAGGCTGGCGTTGCCGAGCTGACGATGGCTTGCATTATGAACGGTATGGCACTCCACGGTGGCATCATCCCCGCTTGCGGTACCTTCTTCGTGTTCTCTGACTATATGAAACCTGCCGTTAGGTTGGCCGCACTGATGAGGATTAAGGTGTTCTATATCTGGAGCCACGACTCGTTCCGCGTGGGCGAGGATGGCCCCACCCACCAGCCTATTGAGCACGAGATGCAGATTAGGCTGCTCGAACACCTCCACAACCACCAGGGCGAACGCTCGGTGCTGGTACTGCGCCCAGCCGATGGTGCCGAGACCGTAGAGGCTTGGAAGTTGGCTATGGAGCAACAGAAACCCGTAGCGATGATTACCTCGCGCCAGAATATCAAAGACCTGCCTGCCGCAAGTGGCAACCGCAGGGCCGAGGCCAAGGGCTTGCGCAGGGGTGGCTATGTAGTTATGGAGGGCCCCAATCCCCAGGCTGTGCTTATCGCAAGCGGTAGCGAGGTGTCGACGCTTGTCGAGGGTGCCGAGTTGCTCGAGGCCGAGGGCATCAATGTCAAGGTTGTGTCGGTTCCCAGCGAGGGCCTGTTCCGCGACCAGAGCAAGGAGTATCAGGCCGAGGTACTGGGTACACTGCCCCGATATGGCCTCACCGCAGGTCTGCCCCTGACCTTGCAGGGCTTGGTTGGCGAAAACGGCAAGGTACACGGTGTTGACCACTTTGGCTACTCGGCCCCCTATAAGGTGCTCGATGAGAAGTTTGGCTTCAATGGCCCCACCGTAGCTGCCGAGGTCAAGGAACTGCTGGGCAGATAGAGAGTGGGACTCACACCGCAATAAACTAAAAAAGCAGAATGCCAATTTGGTGTTTTGCTTTTTTTTCGTATCTTTGCAGGCCGTAAAGTGCGGAATTATTATTAACAAACAAATTAACTTATTGTAAATGAGCAAGATTTGCGAAATCACAGGAAAGACTGCTCAGTCGGGAAACAATGTTTCTCACTCGAACAGGCGCACCAAACGCAAATTCAATCTGAACTTGAAAACAAAGCGTTTTTGGAGCGAGGAGGAGAGCCGCTGGATTACTCTGAAAGTAACCGCTGCTGGAATCAAAACTATTAACAAAAAAGGTCTGGATGCAGCCCTCAAAGGCGCCAAAGCACCTAAGGCAATCTACTAAACACTTTTTTAACAAAAGATTATGGCAAAAAAAGGTAAAGGCAATCGCGTACAGGTGATTCTCGAGTGTACCGAGCAGAAAGCAAGTGGTGTTCCCGGAATGAGCCGCTACATCACCACCAAGAACAAAAAGAACACACCCGACCGTATGGAGCGTAAGAAATACAATCCTTACTTGAAGAGGGTAACTATCCACCGTGAGATTAAATAAGGAGGACAAGAACTATGGCAAAGAAAGTAGTTGCAACACTTAAAAAAGAGGGTGCAAACAAAGGTTTTACCAAGTGCATCAAAATGGTTAAATCGGAGAAGACCGGTGCTTACGTTTTCAAAACCGACGTAGTTCCCACCGAGGAGGTTAAAGAGTTCTTCAACAAGAAGTAATTTTTCTTAAGACCTACACGATTTCACCAGAAGTATCTGGCCAATAAGTGGCCAAATACAAAAGGCGTTCCCAAGAAGGAGCGCCTTTTGTGTGTTTATTCAGAGCAGTAGATGCCAACCGCCTGACTAACGTCAGTCGTGGCAAGACAAACAAACGACTACAACCTCTGTCGCAGGATGCGGTCGGTGAGGGCGTAGTCGATGTT
>SUZJ01000001.1 GCA_015059945.1 Rikenellaceae bacterium | reverse complement strand
GCGAATATGATTCGTCTTAAATAAAATAAAAACACCCAACTTTACATTCTTGGGTGTAAAATTGGGTGTTTGTTTTATAATTTGCTGATTTTCAGCGTTTATTGCGGAGAGACAGGGATTCGAACCCTGGATACCCGAAGGTATAACGGTTTTCGAGACCGCCCCGATCGACCACTCCGGCATCTCTCCAAATCGGGTTATTGCCTCAAAAGTCAGGTCACACCCAACCTTTTCGGCCTGCAAATGTACGAATAATTTTCTATTTCCAAAATTTAGGCAGCAAAAAAATCTTTTTTCTCCTCACATTCCGCTCTTTTCGCCCTCACACACCCCAACAAAAAACCACCACCCCAATAATCCTCGGAGTGGTGGCACTATCATTCCTCCACGGCCCACAAAACTGCCGCCGAGGGCAAATCAATATGCAAAACTATTAAAGAACGACATAGTGAATAGAACATTTTCAATACCCAATTCTTTGCAGTGGGCATCCCAAGTGTCGCAATACTCCTGCGCACTCATATAACCCTCATAAAAGCTGTCGCGCGACTCGTCGACAAACTTAAACAGATACAACTCAAATTCGTTCTGATTGGTGGACATCCACGGCATAGTACCCACAAAACCTTCAAGAATAGCATACTCGCCACCAAAGACAAGAACCTTAGCCTCAAATATATTTGGTCCCACAATAGTTTTTAAGGTATTGGTTTCTGCATCATAACTCCACTCATGGGTAGTGTACCAACCATTGCAATTGAACTCCTTGTGCATATAGTCCTCAACCGCCAAACAGTCCCCATCAGGAAAATCTGGGAAGTTATGATTAACGCCAAATTTTCCATCGCCATCACATCGCAAAATAGAGACGTTTGGTGCATCTCCATCCAACATCATTACACACTCCCAAGACAGTCCTTGCTTCCAATTGGTATTCCACTCTCGCAGTTGGTAACGATCTATACAAAATAGCGTCTGCTGGGTGAGTTTCTCGACAAAAGCTACATCATCTACCTTTACGTATTCGTGGGTAACAATAGAATCGACAATGGCTTTCATATCATAAGAGAATATGGCCTCCGGTATCTCCACTCCACGCCATTGGCCCTCGACATAGTCGCTCAGGTCTATCTCGGGCACGGGTTTCTCCTCTTGTGGTTTCTCTGCCTCGGGTGCGTTGCAACCAATCATCAGGGCTGCCATCAACGCAACAATTAAATAGCGTACCATAACAAATCGTATTTAGGTGAAAAATAGGTTTTTACAAATATAAGGGAAAAAATTGAAAATTGAAAATTGAAAATTTTTGGCGATTTTTTTTCATTTTTCCCACCAGCGGGAGAAAAAAAAGCACACCCCAATAATCCTCGGAGTGGTGGCACAATCATTCCTCCACGGCCCACAAAACTGCCGCCGAAGGAAAATCAATATCCACAGTTCATAAAATACGAAGGCAAACACCTCATATCACTTCTATGTAGAAACTCACCGGCCTAAAACCGTCGTTACAGCTAATCATAGCGCTCTGGGGATTCTTCATCCATCCGTCATAGAAGTTCCCCTCACCACGGGCCAGCGCCTCAACAAATTCCCTCATAGAGCCCCACGCCGAAGGACACATCCCTTCCGGACACTGGCCGTCAACCGAAATCCACTCCTGCCCCTCCTGCACATCACATGTGTGTTGGATAGGGTTCTCATATTTCGCCATTAAATCTGGATACGAAGCCTTCCTTATGGCTGTGATTCTGATTCTCATTGGAATAAAACAGTTCTTTGTATTCGATAAATTCCGTTTATGTGTGTAAAGGTATAAGATTTCGATTGGAATAGCAAACAACTGAAAGGACTATGTGAATTTAACGTGATTTTAGCGAATAATTACGCTTGGGATGATATTGACGAGCAATAATTTACATTATACCAAACTTGCAAAATCACATTAAGTTAGGGGGAGGTACCCCAACGGGGCGGAGGGGTCTGTCAGACGTTTGACCAAGCTGACGCTTGCTCTAAAATGCTCCTGCTCGGCATAGTCTGCAAGCAGCCTCTGCCCTCGCTTACTCGCATTTGCGACGCTTGACGTTAGACGTTAGACGTAATTAGGCGAGTTCAAGGCGCACAAGGAGGCGGAGCGCCTCTTTTGAATTGAAAATTGAAAGTTGAAATTTGAAAATTAACACACGCCCCCGTCGCTACGCGACACCCCCTCTAACTTAGAGGGGGATTGTGCGCGAGTCCGCAGCCAACCTACCCAAGAGGTAAAAACTCAAATAGCGGAGGGATTTTTGTACCAAACGAGAAGGCGAGTCCGCAGCATAGTAGACCTATGTGAGGAACTCGCCTATCGAAGTGCGGTGCAAAAAGCACCCACTATTTGCGTTTTTTACTTGAAGTAGCGCCAGTGAAAGATAAGCAAATAAAATACTGCTATTGTGATATAGCTGTCGGCAAAGTTAAAGACGGGCGAGAAGAACAGGTCGCCACCAATCAGGGGCATCCACTCGGGCCAGTGGAACAGCGGGAAGTAGAGCATATCTACCACCTTGCCGTGCAAAAATGGGGCATATCCCCCACCCTCGGGCAGGAAGGTTGCCACACTCGCAAAGGTAGACTCCGAGAATATCATACCATAGAAGGCGCTATCTATCATATTGCCCAGCGCACCTGCCAAGATGAGCGCAAAGCCCACAACAACGCCTGTGGGGGCCTTCTGCTTGCGTAGGTAGTGGACAAACCACACCAGAGCGCCAATGGCCACGATGCGGAAGAGGCTCAAAGCCAGTTTGCCATAGTCGCCACCGAGCGACATACCAAAGGCTGCGCCCTCGTTCTCGACAAAGCACCAGCGGAACCAGTTGCCCAACACATTGTGGCTCTCGCCCAAGGTCATAGTGGTCTTGACCGAGATTTTGACCACCTGGTCGAGCACCACCAAGCCCACAACTATGGCCCAAATAACCCAGCTTTTTATCTGTTTTTTCTCTTTATTCATACTCTCTCTATCTCGCTACACTATTGTTACCCTATCGGAGCGACACCTCTGCCGAGCCAATCTGGTAGCCGTCCATATAAATCTCTGCCGAGTAGACACCAGGGGTGAGGCTATCGTACTTGAAGTAGATGCTCACGTCGAGGTCTTGGCCGTCGTAGTCAATCTCGCGCTGTGCCGAGTAGCTAATCATATCGCCCTCGAACTCGAAGTAGCAGTCGGCGCCACCCGAGAGCACTGCACCATCGGGACCTTTTATGCGCACATAGACGTTACGTGTACCGGCCAGAGTGAGTTCGTTGGCGGTGAGTGTCAGGTCGGTCTTGAACTGCGAGGCACGGCTGGCGCGGGTTACGTTGGTACCGCCAGTGTTGTAGGCAGCAATCTGCACGTTGCGGGCCTTGACGATAGCGCCAAGCTTGATTTTGTTCGACAGCTCGGCTGCGCGCTCCTCGGCAATATCGGCACGCGACTTCTCGTCGGCCACCTTCTTGCGATAGCCCACATTCTCGGCCACCAGTTTTTTGTTCAGGTTGTTGAGCGAGTCAATCTGGCCCAGATAGCGCTTCATAATGGTACGCAGGGTGCCGAGCTCTTTCTCGTAGGCGCGCAGTTTTTCGCGGTTCATATTGCGCTCTTTTTTGAGTCGGCTCATCAGCGAGTCGGCTTTGTGGCGCTCGGTTGCTATGTTGAGCCTCAGCTCGTTGCTCACCGAGTCGTTGCGCAGGTTAATCTGGTCAATCTCGGTAATCAGGCCGTTAATCTGGTTGTTGAGCGTGTCGCGCTCGATGCGGAAGTCCTCGCGGATTTGGCTCGTAACGCGGAAGTGCTGGAAGGTGAGCAGGCCCAACACAGCCACCAAGGCTATGATTATAATCCTGTAACCTTTCAATTTTTTGTCCAAATCGGGCTGCTGCTCGCCGCCTTCATAATCGAGCTCGTCATCGTATTTCTCGTCGTAATTATCTTCGTACTTTGCCATAGTTGTAGATATAATTGTGGTGTTAATCGTGCAAATATAATACTTTTTTTCGGATAACCGCTCTGTGGCAGCCCCAAGCTCCTACCCAATGGCAATCAGGCGCACATCAAATATGAGTGTAGAGAAGGGCTTAATGGCTCCTGCCCCCTTGGCTCCGTAGCCCAAGTTGAAGGGGATAACAATCTCCCAGCGCGACCCTACGGGCATCTCGCGTAGGGCTGTACGCCAGCCGTCGATGAGTTGGTTGAGGCGGAATGTTGCGGGCCCACCCTGCGCGGTTGAGTCGAATACCTTGCCGTTAATCAGCTTGCCCGTATAGTGCACCGTAACGAGCGACTTGGGTTGTGGTTTATCGCCCTTGCCCTTAACGAGTTGGCGGTACATAACGCCGTTGAACATAACCATCACACCCGGGCGCTGGGCATACTCTTCGAGGAATTCGAGGTTGCGCTCTTTGTAGGCGCTATTTTGGTTTGGGTTTGCCATATCTGTTATTGCTTTATTACTTTTATGTTTCGCTTAGGAAATCATACCATAGTCGATACTGCCCGAGGGCTTGTAGCGCTCGCGCAGGGCTGCGAGCAGCTTGTTTTGGGGCTCGGTCAAGTGGGGGTCTTGGGCTAGTATCTGCTCGGCCACATCACGAGCTTGTTGGAGAATTTGTCCGTCGGTCGAGAGCGATGCTATGCGCAGGTCAAAGGCCTCGCCACTCTGGCGGGTGCCGTTCACATCGCCTGCTCCGCGCAGTTTAAGGTCGAGCTCCGAGAGCTCAAAGCCGTCGCAGGTCTGCACCATAGCCTCGAGCCTCTTCTCGGCATCGCTCGACAGCTTATCGCCACTCATCAGCACACAGTAGCTCTGATTACCCCCTCGGCCTACGCGACCGCGCAACTGGTGCAACTGCGACAGACCAAAGCGCTCGGCACTCTCGATAACAATCACCGTAGCGTTGGGCACATCTACTCCCACCTCTATCACACTCGTAGCCACCAATATTTGGTTCACACCCTCGGCAAAGAGCCTCATACCCTCGGCCTTGTCCTCGGGCGACATCTTGCCGTGAATGGCCCCCACGCGGTATTCGGGCAGGGGAAACTCTTGTATTATGTGCTCAAAGCCGTCGTAGAGGTTTTGGTAGTCGAGGCTCTCGGACTCCTTGATGAGCGGATAGACAACGTATATTTGTCGGCCTTTGGCAATCTCTTTCTTCATAAAGCCAAAGAGTTTGAGCCTCATAGCCTCTTTGAGGTGATAGGTCTTTATGGGTTTGCGCCCTGCGGGCAGCTCGTCTATTACCGACACGTCGAGGTCGCCATAGAGAGTCATCGCCAATGTACGCGGAATGGGTGTGGCGGTCATAACCAGTATGTGGGGTGTAACCTGATTTTTGGTCCACAACTTGGCCCTCTGCTCCACGCCAAAGCGGTGCTGCTCGTCGATTACGACCATACCCAGGTTGTCGAACTGCACCCTATCCTCAATCAGTGCGTGGGTGCCCACCAGGATAAGTATCTCGCCACTGGCCAGTCGCCTTAGTATTTCGCGCCTTTCGGCCGCCTTGGTCGAGCCCGTAAGTACAGCCACACGCCCCTCGGTGGGGGTGCCGGCAATCATCTTGGCTATGGAGGCGTAGTGCTGACGGGCAAGTATCTCGGTGGGGGCCATCAGACACGACTGGAAGCCGTTGTCTGCCGCCAACAACATCGACATCAGCGCCACCATAGTCTTGCCACTGCCCACATCGCCCTGCAACAGTCGGTTCATCTGGTGGCCACTGGTGGTATCTTTGCGTATCTCTTTGACCACTCGCTTTTGGGCCTCGGTCAGCTTGAAGGGCAAGCGGTTCTCGTAGAAGTCGAGGAAGTGGTGGCCCACGCGGGCAAAGACAAAGCCGTTCTTCAAGGTAGTGCGCCCCGCCTTGAGGCTCACAATGCCGAGCTGAATACCAAACAGCTCCTCGAATTTGAGCCTATACTGTGCTGCGCGCAACTTTTGGGGCGAGGAGGGAAAGTGAATGTTCTCCAACGCCTCGGCCCTACTCATAAGCCCCAGTTGGCGCACGACATGCCCGGGCAGGGTTTCGCCAATGCGCCCCTTGACAGCCTCCCATAGAGTACAAACCAATCCGTAAATACCCTTGCTGCCCAAACCTGCGGAGGTTAGGCGCTCGGTGGTGCCATATACACCCTGCATACCGAAGTTGCCTCGGGCGAGGAACTTTTCGACCAACTCAATCTCGGGGTGGACAAGATTGGCCTTACCATTGAAGTAGGTGGGCTTGCCGAGCACCATATACTCGCGCCCCACCTCTATACGCTTCTCAATCCACTTAGCCCCCTGAAACCATACCATCTCGATTTGGCCCGTCGAGTCACCCAGCGTAACACTCAGTCGCTGCTTGCGCCCATCGCCCAAGTAGGCATAGCCCACAATGCGCCCCCTCAACTGCACAAAGGTCGAGGAGTTCTCCTCGGTCAGCTCGCCTATGCGATAGACCTTTGTGCGGTCGATATAGCGGAAGGGGTAGTAGTGCAACAAGTCGCCTACGGTGCGTATTCCAAGCTCCATAGTCAGCAGTGCGGCACGCCTTTCGCCCACCCCACTCAAAAATTTTATCTCCATATCGGCTCGCATAAGGCAAAGATAACGCAAAATAACAGTATCTTTGCCTAAAATTGCAGGAAAAAATGGCACTTTATTGCAAATCACTCACCTCTTACGAGCGCCGAGCCACCCTCGATGCGCTTGTTGGCACCCACCATATAGGCTCCAAGTGGCCCGTAGCGGTGCAGACAATGACCAATACCAACACCGCCGACACCGACGCTTGCGCCGAGCAAATCGACCAGATTGCTGCCGCAGGCGGCCGCATCGTTAGGCTCACCACACGCAACGAGAGCGAAGCCCAAAACCTGGGGCCCATTGGCCAGAGGGTACGCACCAAGTGGCCCGATGTGGCTCTGGTGGCCGACGTTCACTTCATCCCTGCCGTAGCCGCCGTAGCTGCCACAACCGCCGACAAGGTGCGCATCAACCCAGGCAACTACAACGACCGCGGTGGCCGCTTCGAGGAGCTCATCGACCTCTGCCGCCAGAGGGGTGTGGCACTACGCATTGGTGTAAACCACGGCTCGCTGGCCAAGAAGATTTTTGACCTCTATGGCGACACCCCCGAGGGTATGGCCGCCTCGGCAATGGAGTTTCTGGAGCGTTGTCGCGCTCTGGACTTCCACAACGTGGTGGTTTCGCTCAAGTCGAGCAACGTGAGGGTGATGATTTACGCCTACCGACTGTTGGTGAAGGCTATGAACGAGGCGGGTATGGCCTACCCCATTCACTTGGGCGTGACAGAGGCAGGCAACCACACCGAGGGGCGCATCAAGTCGGCTGTGGGCATTGGCGCACTGCTGGCCGACGGCATTGGCGACACCATCCGCGTATCGCTCACCGAGTCGCCTGCGGCCGAGATTCCTGCCGCCCAGAGCCTTGTGGCCCACTACGCCCACCGAGGCCCCTGCCCAGAGTTTGCTCCCGTTGATGAGGCCCAATTCTCGGCCTACGAATACCGCCCCCGCACGAGTGGCATAAGCCCCGTATTGTGGAGCGAGGTCAAGCCCGAGGAGCAGGAGGGCTTTGAGGTCATCGAGGCCACAAGCGACTATCCCGTGCAGGAGTGGCGCAGCAAGATACTCTCTACAGCACACGCCGCCCCCATCATTCTGCGTCGCCACTACACCACTGCCGACTACGACCAGTTTGCCATCGAGGCGGCTGCCGACCTGGGCGTGATGTTTATCGACTCGCTGGCCGACGGCATCGACCTCCGCAACGACAACTTCACCCAAGAGCAGATAGACGAGATTGCCCTGGGCATACTCCAAGCCGCCCGAGTTCGCATCTCGCGCACCGAATATATTGCCTGCCCCTCGTGTGGCCGCACCCTCTATGACATCGAGAGCACTCTGGCCGCCATCAAGGCCCGCACCTCGCACCTTGTGGGACTCAAGATTGGCGTTATGGGCTGTATCGTGAACGGCCCGGGCGAGATGGCCGATGCCGACTATGGCTATGTTGGCGGTCTGCCCGACCACATTTCGCTTTATAGGGGCAAGACTCTGGTCGAGCGCAATGTGCCTATGGCCCAAGCTATCGACCGACTGATAGAACTCATCAAGGCCGACGGCCGATGGGTGGAGAAGAGTTGAGAATTGAGAATTGAGAATTAGACGTTTGACGTTAGACGTTAGACTAAAAGAATATGAAGATACTGCCGTTAGCATACCTTGGTTCAATTGAGTGGTGGCGCGAGGCGCTCTCGCCCGATGCTGTTATCGACGTGGGCGAGCACTACATCAAGCAGAGCTGTCGCAACCGTTGCGAGATTGCCACCGCCGCAGGACGTATGTCGCTCACAGCCAATGTAGTCAAGGGGGCCAGCATACACAAGCGAGCCCTCAAAGATATGCGCCTCGACTACTCCAAGCGCTGGCAGCACCAACACTCCGTAGCCCTGCGCTCGGCCTATCGCTCGTCGGCCTACTACGACTACTGGGCCGACCTGCTGGTGCCCTTCTACGAGCAGCCCCACGAGTGGCTGTACGACTTCAGCCGAGGTCTGACGGAGGTGGTCTGCCAGATTACGGGCCACCAGGGTGAGCTACGCTTCTCGGAGGAGTACCTCACAGCGGGCGAGGGCGACATAGACCTCAGGGGGCACGACTTTCTGGGCCCTCGCGAGGATGGGCCCGACTACTGGCAGGTATTTATGGAGAAGGTGCCCTTTGAGCCCAACCTGTCGATAGTCGACTACCTCTTCAACGAGGGACGAAACATTGATGAATGGAAAATTGAAAATTGAAAATTGAAAATTATTTCCTTTTCTTCCCAACACTCCCGAAACCGCCTATAATTCCTATAACTCCTATAACCCTATGTCCGAAGAGTTGATAATCTGTGGCGAGAGCCGAGAAGAGCGCTACGCCACGCTGCTGCCCCAAATAGAGTCCCTAACAGCGGGCGAAACAAACCTTGTGGCAAACCTTGCCAACACTGCCGCAGCCATTCACCAGACCTTTGGCTTCTGGTGGGTAGGCTTCTATCTGGTCGAGGGCAACGAGCTGGTGCTGGGCCCATTCCAGGGGCCTATTGCCTGCACTCGCATTGGCTACGGCCGAGGGGTGTGTGGCACCGCTTGGCAGAGGGGGCAGACGGTGGTTGTGGAGGATGTCGAGCAGTTCCCTGGCCACATTGCGTGTAGCAGTGCCTCCCGTAGCGAGATAGTGGTGCCCCTGTGGCGCGAGGGCAAGGTTGTGGGCGTTCTCGACATCGACAGCACCAGCGTGGGCGACTTTGGCCCCACCGACCAAGAGTGGCTCGAACGCGTGTGCAAACTACTGACAAAGTGCGCAAAATAAGCAAAAAAACACCCCCAAATGTAGTTTTTACCCCTTGTCGAAAGAAAATTGACCTTGTGGGTGTTAGTTTTTTGCGGAAAAGATATACCTTTGCAGATAAGAACAACCAATTCATTACCTAATTTTATACACAATTTATTATGAAAAAGTTTTTTCACTATTTGTTGGCATTTGCCACACTGAGCATTGGCTTGGTAGCTTGCGGTGAGCCCGAGCAGAAAGAGCCCGAGAAAATTGAGCCCAACTATCCCCCTATCCGCATTATCAACGAGAACATCGACATCATCCCCACCGGTAACGCCGAGGCACCCAACGCTTTCGACATCGAGGCCGAGGGTAAATGGGTTGTTGAGGCTCTTGACGAGTACGACTGGATTGAGGTTACTCCCGTAGAGGGCGAGGGTAACGCAACCTTGGAGTTCGTAGCAGCTGCAAACGAGAGCGGCAAAGAGCGCAACGCCGAGTTTGTGGTTAAAGAGTTCTTTGCTCCTCTGAACGCAGCCGAGCTTGGCGACGCAGCCGAGGAGAAAGGCATCGAGACCTACTCGTTCTTCATCAGCCAGAAGAAACAGGAGAGCAACTTGGGCGATGGTACCTTCGAGTTCCTGAAAGCCATTGTTGAGGGCAATATGCTGGGCGAGAGCACCCCTGAGGTTGCCAACTGGTTCAACGTACAGGAGAACTTCCCCGGTATCAGCTTGGAGAACATCGACGGCAAATTGCACATTGTTCGTATCGACGGCGCACCTCTTACCAACTGGCCCGAGGTTATGAATCTGACCGAGCTGACTTGGATCAACGTAGGTGGCCAGGCAGGTCTTGAGGGTAAAGAGCTTCCCAAAGAGTGGAACACCCCCAAACTCGAGCAGGCTTGGATGGCACGTTGCGGTATGACCGGTCTTATCCCCGAGGGCTTTGCTTCGACCACTCCCAAACTGGTACAGGTATTCTTGGATTCGAACAACTTCTATGGTACATATCCCCACGAGTGGGCAGCAGGTATCAACACCTTGGAGGTATTCATCGGTTGCAACCACGCTAACAAAGCTGTTGGCACCGAGTACTACGATGCAAAAGATAGCTCGGCAATGGGTTACATCGTTCCCCGCCAGCTCGATACTCGTATGAACGCATTTGACTCGGAGGGCAACCAGATCAACAGCGCAAGCGGTTACGGTCAGGGCGACTTCACCCAGCTGAAACTCGGTGGCGTATTCGAGGGTAACTTCATTGGCTACGAGGTTGGTTGGGGCCAGCACCGTGCCGAGGCAGCAGGCGAGAGCGTCGACGAGTACACTTGGAGCGTTTCGCGTACCTTGTGGGATTCGCCCGCAGGCCACTCGAATATGGGCTACGAGGATAAGATGCAGGCTATCCCTGCACAGATGGTAACTTGGGACGAGGCAGCAGCTGAGGCTTGGAATACCGAGGCTAAGACTCTGAACTCGACCCGCGCCTTCAAGAAACTTGGTCAGAAAGCCGACGGCGAGTAATTGACACAACGCAGCCTTTGGGCTGACACACACCAATCCCCTTGCTCACCAACCCGAGCAAGGGGATTTTTTGTGCGAGAGGGTATTGCCCCAGGCAGAGAGGGCTCTGGCGAGGGTGTTATGATACAATTTTGCTATTTTGTGATACAATTTTGCGATTGCGTATCTGCGGAATGTGATATTTTTGTATCGTAAAAGGTGCGCATATACTGCACCAACAGACTAAAACGACAAATTAACCAAACCAATTAACCATTTTATTCACTTAATTTCATTTTTTTACAAGTCATGAAAAAACTTATGTACTTGGCAGCATTTGCTGCATTTGCATTGGCAAGTTGCCAGCCCGCACCCGAGCCAGAGCCTATCGCTCCTATCTTCCCCGACGCTCCCAGCAAAGTAGAGGAGAGCTTGGTTGCTAACCCCGAGGGTAACCCCGCAGAGGCTGAGGACGCAACTCTGTTGCTCACCTTGGACATCGAGGCAGAGGGTGCTTGGACTCTGGAGGCATTTGAGGAGTACGACTGGGTAGAGGTAACTCCTACCAGCGGCGAGGGTAACGCTACCCTTACTTTCGTAACTCTGCCCAACGAGACCGACAAAGAGCGTACTGCTGAGTTCGAGATCAAAGAGACCATCACTGCTACCAACGCAGCTGAGGTTGACAATGGCGATCCTACCACCAAAGAGGTTGTAACCTACAACATCTTCCTGTCGCAGAAGAGGAAAGAGTCGAACGTAGCTGACAGCTCGCTCGCATTCTTGAAAGCTATTGTTGAGGGCAATATGCTGGGTGAGGATACCCCCGCAGTTGACAACTGGTATGTAGTTGATGAGACCTTCCCCGGTATCAACATGGACTACGACAGCGACAACAAACTCGCTATCGTTAGCATCGACGGTGCTCCTCTGACTGACTTCCCCACTGTTATGAACCTGCCCGAGCTCTATTTCATCAACATCAGCAACAATGCTAACTTGGCTGGTAAACACCTGCCCGCAGAGTGGAATACTCCTAAATGCTACTACATCTGCGTTAACCACAGCAAACTGAGCGGTACTATCCCTGCTGGTTTGGCTGAGACCACTCCTAACTTGCAGATTTGCTACCTCAACAACAACCACATGTACGGTGCTCTGCCTCACACTTGGGCAGCAGGTGCAAACGGTGGTACCGGCAAACTTGAGATCCTGATGATCGCTGAGATCTACAACCGCAACTCGACTCCCGAGGAGGGCTTCAAGAACGACCAGAGCGACGGTCTGGGTTATATGATTCCCGCTACTTTCGACTGCCGTATGAACTTCTTGAACTCGGATGGCACCTATGCTAACAATACCGAGGAGGCTAAGGCTGCTGGTTACTATCAGGGTGACAAGACCTGTGTTAAGACCGGTGGTGTATTCCAGGGCAACTACATTGGTTTCGAGAAAGGCTGGGGCCAGGAGCGTTACGTAGCATTCGGTGGCGGTGCAGAGGATGACCTGAGCACTTGGAGCATCTACCGTGCACAGTGCGCCAAAGGTGGCTGGGCTTGGTACTACTCGAACCTTGGTTATGTAAACGAGGACGAGACCACTATGTACTTCGGTGTTCCTCAGGAGATGAAGGATTGGGATCAGGGTGCAGCTGATGCTTACACTGCTTCTGCCGAGGCTATTTGGGGTGATGTTTGGAAAAACTACTAATAGTTAGCCAACTCACAACATCGTGGGCCTGATGCACTACTGATTGCAGACGGCTCATAAGCAAAACACTCCCCTCGCTCGATTACTCGGGCGGGGGGATTTTTTTGTGCCCTTAAAGAGCCACAGGAGATATAGGAGTTATATGTATTCTCTTAAAGTCCCTAAGGTCCCTAACAACTTTCCATTTAATTCCGTCTTGCCACGACTGACGTTAGTCAGGCGGTTGGCATCTACCGCTTAGTTGTGGCCTTCGACCATACAGACCTCTCCGCCCCGCTGGGGCACCTCTCCTAACTCAGGAGAGGAGTTGTAGTGGTGCTAAACTTTGGCAGTAGTAAATGGGATACCCACAACCGCTCTCCCCCTGAGTTAGGGGGAGTCCCCAACGGGGGAGGGGGTCTGTCAAGAAGGCTGACCGCTGATAGCTAAAACACACGCCCCCGCCCTTCGGGCACCCCCTCTAACTTAGAGGGGGATTTATCCTATATCTCTTATATCTCCCATAACTCCCACGACTAAACGCAAAAACCCCGTTGCTCGGCGTGAGCAACGGGGTTTTCTTTGTGTTGTTATGTAGCTAACCGATTAGCTTACTTTGCGGTAGTGAAGGGAACCTCAACCCACATCTCGTAAGTACCGGGCTCGTAGAATACGATCATCGAACGCAGACGTACATACCACTGAGTCATCGAAGCAAAGGTCTTGTCGCTCCACTTGGTGTTGTAAGGAATCTCACCTGCCAAGTTAGCTTTCTTCAAAGCCTCTACGTCGAGGTTGTCGAAGTTGTCGTTCACTTTACCTTTCAGGTACGAGCGCAGGTCGGCATTAACGGGCCAAGGAGTGATGGGGAACGAAAGCTCCATCCACTCGTCGGTATCAACACGGCCGGTTGCGTAGTCGATATAGCTCTGAGTACCCTCCGAGTAGGTAGTATAGTCCGAAGGAGTGAACACATCACCATTGTCATCTACGAACTTAAACTTGAACACGATACCGGTAGTAGGCTCGTTCGACACTTTGCGCAAGTGGTCACGCATAAGCACTTTCTGGCCCTTCTTGGTCTCGTAGTAACCGGGGGTGCCGTCGTTACCAACGCCTGCACGCAGAGCTGCCAGCCATACGTCAAAGTCGGCAGTATTGGCAGTCTGGTCCTGCTGGTCGTAGAAGGGGAAGTAGTTGTAAGGAGTACCATTACCATCGGGGTCGTCAGCAACGATACTGATACCGTTGGTGATCTCGCGCAGATAGTAGTCGGTAGCCTCGCCACTTGCAGTGAACTTGATGATAGCGTAGTCCTCGAGGAGTTTCGAGCCCTTCGAGTTGGTAATCATAACGTCTACGTGGTAAACGTCGCCATCCTCAAGGCCCTCGATCTCGCTGGTGGTCTCGAGAGCAATCAGCTGACCATTAACCTCGTTGATAATAATAGGTGCTTTCTGCTCCTCGGAAATCTTAGCCAACACCTGCTCAACAGTCTTGTCGGTCAGATAGTCGTAAGGAGTTTTCCACAACATTACGGGGAAAGTCTGCATAAACTGGTCGTTAGCAGTCAGAGTGCCATCAGCGTTCTCTTTCTTAACCGAAACGATCTCGAAGTGGCAGGGCTGGGTTGAGTTATCCAACCACGCAATGTCGCTCCTAGCCTTGCTACCGATAGTAACGGGCATAGTATCGGCACCTTTCAGGTAGATATTCTCACCAAGATAACCCATCTCGGTAGGTGCTTGGAAGCACGACGAGAGGCAGGTGAGGCTAAAAGCTGCAATCAATGCAATTTTTATTACGTTTTTCATATCTCTATTTCAAGTTAAAGGATTAAAGTTTGGCATCATCTGCACGCGAGCCGTAGAACAGCAAGGTGTGGCTGTGAAGACGCTCGTTGTAGGTAATGTCAGATACATAGATTGCGTGAACAACACCAGTCGAGGTCTGCACATCCGAGATGTACATACAGTAGTACTGGTCGCACTCGTTACCCTCGTACTGCAACTTACCGCGCTCCTCGGGGGTTACCTCCCAGTTGTTACCGCGTTTGAACAGTGCGTGGATAATCTCGGGAGTCGAGAGCAGGAAGTTCGAGTACTGGTAGCCAACACCGGGGATACCTGCACCCTCGTAAGCAGCGTTACCATTGATGTTGGTAGGATCGAGTGTCAGGCGTACAGTCTGCCTCTCCTCTACTACCATAGTCTGGTACATCTGCTCGGGTTTGGTGGCGGGGCGAAGCTCCTCGATCTGCTCCTCGGTCTGGGTAGGCCTTACAACCTCAACCTCGTTGCCATTCTCGTCTTTGGTTTTGGGAGTTTTGGGCTCGGTGGGTTTTATGTTGTCGTTCTGTAGCAGGTAGTCTTTCTTCTCCTCCTCGGTCATAGTGTTCCACTCGTTCCAAAGCTCTACGGCATCGTCATAAGCAGCCCACAAGTCGAAGCGACCTTTAACCTCGTTGTAAACAGCCATAGCAGCCTCATACTCGGCATACTCGGGAGTGTAGAGATACTGAGGCTCTTTGCTATCCTTGTCGTCGGGGTTGTAAGCAGGGTTGGGTTTATTAACGGTCCTCCAGAAAGGCAGCGACTGAAGCTCAACGCCGTCGTCATCACCCTCCAATGCGGCACGGTCAATAACTGCATCGGGGAAGATATACATCTTCATCATCTGCAACTCCTCTTCGGTCATCATATCGATGGTCCACTCGGTTGCTTCGGGATAGAATTTTTTCCACTCTTTCTGGTGGTTAACCGAGTTGTGGCGGCGCACAAAGCGGTTAATTGCGTACTGTGTGGGGCAAAGGATAGTGGTGTTGGGGGCATCGAGCTCCTCCTGTTTGATATAACCTTTCTCCACAGCCATCTCAAAGATAGCGGCAACATTAGCAGTAACTTCCTCCTGTGCAATCCACTCCATCGAGGTCATATGGGTAAAGTCGTTGCTATTGATTGTGCCACCAATTACGTCGTTCTCAGCTGGCTGGCACGAGGTCAGCGATACGAGAGCGAAAATGATTGCGCAATTTTTAATTATCTTTTTCATTGTCTTGTTGTCTGTTAATATTACCATTGGGTTTTACCATTCCAGTAGGGAGTCTGCTGAATCTTCGAGTTCATAGCGAGAACGCCCGACGAAACTGGCCAGTAGTAAGCCTCCTGGCGATACCTGGTACCATCCATCAGGTAGTCGTTGGGGAAGAAGTTGTTACGAACCATATCGTAGTAGCAGTGGCCCTCGCCAAAGAGCTCGCCAAAACGCTGGGTCAAGATCTCCTCGATGAGCTCTTTCTTACCCGAGTAAGGCTGCAAACCTGCACGGTCACGAATCTGGTCAACAATCTCGATAGCCTTTGCATCCTTGTTATCCTTTGCATAAGCCTCGGCCAGCATCAGCATAGCGTCGGTGTAGCGGAATACGGGAAGGTTGCAGACTGCAAAGTAGGGAGTAAACTCATCCTGCTCGGCATACGAGTCAAGCGAGAACTGTGCATACTTGGTCATCCAAGTAACCAGAGTACGGTCGTTGGTCTCGGTCGAAGTATCACTGATAGGATCTTTGTAGAGCGAATCCCAAGCATCGAAGAACAGGTGGGGACGGATATCACCACTCTGAGTCTCGAAGTCATACTCGGGGTAGAGGTACTCTTTCTGACCGAAAGGTACAAAGTTCACACGCTCCGAACGGTCTTTCTTAACGTCGCCATTGGTGGGCTCCATCTTACAAGTGTAGTAAGTTACACCACCCAGGTCAGCGCGATACGACTCGTTAGCATCGGGGTTGATATTGAGCTCGAAGATAGCCTCGCACGAAGCACCTTTGTAGAGAGCCTTAACACCCTCTTCGGTGTAGTCGATGTACGAGTAACCACCTTTATCGCGCAACTCCTCCAAAGCAGTGATAGCGGCTTTGATGTACTGCTTGGGCTCCATCTTGTCGCCAAAGCGGTCGTTCAAGTCCTGATCACGTTTGTCGCGGTTGGTCAAGAAGTTCATCCACAAGTTAACGTGGCCTGCCAAAGCAAGAGCCGAACCCTTGTTAGCGAAGATACCCCACTCAGCCGAGCCGGGAACGCCAAACTCGAGATACTCGACAGCTTTGTTTACATCCTCCAAAACCTGGAAACCAATCTCAACGTCGTCGTTACGGGGAACGGTGATAGGAACCAAGTCCTCATTGATAACCTGACCCGACGACTCGATAACCTCTACAACCAGAGGAGCGTTACCCCAGATACGCATAATATCGAAGTAAACCAGTGCACGGAGGAAGTAAGCCTCGCCCAAGATGCGCTGTTTCTCACCAGTCTTGAAAGCCTTCTCGTCGATTTTCTCAACGCGGTCGATTACCAAGTTTACCTGCGAGATTACTTTATAGAACGACGACCAGTCGGCCATACCCTCCATCGAACCCCACATTTTGTTGTCGTTAGTTGGGTCGTTAAACACACCCAAGGTATACAGACGATTCGAGCTACCGCCATTCCAACCACATTTGATAAAACCGGTGGTGGCATCAGCTCGACCATACCAGTTGTCCGAATTAACCATCAGACCTCGGTACAGCGAGTATACACCGGCCAAACCTACCTCGGCATCGGCCTGTGTCTTCCAAAATACATCGTTATAAACCAAGTTTACCTGGGTAGGATTCAGGAAGTCCTGACATCCGGTAAGGGTAAACACCGATGCAATTACCAATATAATTTTCTTTACTACTTTCATAATGCTCCTTAGATTTTAGAATTGAAGTTGGAGACCAAGCTGCAAGGTTTTCGAGATAGGATAGCCGCTACCATTGTAGTGACCGGTACGCGAAACCATACGGGGGTCAGTTACCGAACTGCGTTTCCACATAAAGAGGTTGGTACCGGTAGCATATACGTTGATACCACGCATATTCAGCTTCTCAACCCAACGCTTGGGCAGGTTGTACGATACAGTTACGTTGTCAATGCTCCAGTAGTCACCGGGCTCCAAGAACATCGACGAGGTACGGAATGCACGAGCACCACCACCTTCCCAATAGTTGATGTACATCATAGGATAGTACGAACCATCCTCGGGCGAGTGCCAGAAGTTCGACTCGTCAAATTTGTAAAGAGCATACTGATAGAAGGTCGAAGCGTCATCCAAACGGTCGAGCTGTTTCTGCATTGTGGTATTCAGAATGGTGTGACCAAATGCAAACGAGGTCGAAATACGAACCTGCAGATCTTTGTAGCGGAAACCGGTGTGCAAACCACCAGTGATCTTTGGCTCGGGAGTCTTACCCTCGATAATCTTCACGTCGTTGCCATAACCGGGCGAACCATCAATCTTGTAGTCACCGTTCACATCGGTAAATACAGGCATACCGGGGAAGATACGACCCTGCAAGTTCAGTGCAAGACCGGCATCTGCGTACAGATACGACATTGCCTCACCGGTGAAGGGCTCTACTGGCAGATCCGAGTAGTAGTCCAAAGCACCAATGTACTCAGGCATAAAGTACTGGAATGCGGGAGCACCCTCGATGAAGGCGTACCTATCGTCACCATTGATATAGTCTTTACCACCGTTACCCAGTTTAGCAATAACAGTCGAGGTGCGGCCCAAGTTCAAGGTCCAATCCCACTGAATCTGGCTGTTACGGGGGAACAAGTAAGCGTTGATAGCAACCTCATAACCGTTACCGATCATATCAACAAGGTTCGATTTCAACGACGAGAAACCTACATACGAAGGAAGCTCCGAGGTGTAAACCATACCCGACAGATATTTCGAGTACAGGTCGGCGGTGATGTTCAATCGACGATCAAAGAACTCCAAGTCGATACCGTAGTTAATCTCCTGCGAGCGGCTCCACGAAAGGTCGCGGTTAGCAATCTTGTTGAAGTCCGAAATCAGACCGAGTTTACCACCATAGGTCTTGATATCCATCTTGTTCATTTTTACTTCAACCAGGCCGGCACCGATGTTTTTCAGTGCGATAAGCGAGTTGTACTGCAACAGAGGATCGTAGTAGATATCACCCGAGGTACCATACGATACACGGATCTTACCAAAGTCGAGGTAGTCCTCAGCGAACTCCATAAACTCCTCCTCCGAGAATGCCCAGTGAGCTTTTACCGAGGGGAAGGTTGCCCATTTGTTGTTGGCACCGAAACGGCTCGAACCATCGGCACGGAATACTGCCTCCAGTTTGTAGCGGTTACCCATATAGCCATACGACAACATAGTGAAGAACGAGAGCATATTGTTCTTAACGATATCCGAGAATGCCCAGGTATCCTCTTTCTTGTAACCCTGAACTACGTTCAGATAGTCCGAAGTACCATTCTGAGCCTCAACCTTCAACTGGTTCATAACGCTCGAGTTAACCTCGGTACCAACCATTGCAACGATACCGTGCTGGTTCTCGCTACCGAACTCTTTGGTGTAGTTTACAACCGAGTTGGCGTTGAAGGTGGTGTTGATACTCGACGAAGCATAAGCGTAGCTCATATTGTCCTCACGAGCGCTCGAGGGGATAAAGTAGTCACGACGACCGAAGTCCATAACCAGCGACAACTGGTTGTCCCACGAGAGGTTCTCGGCCAACGATACACGCAGAGTCTCACCAATCGAGAGGCTGTGCGATACGTTGCTGTTGTAAGCATCACCAAGCTGACCGCTGAGCTGTTTGAGCTCCTGCTCGGTACGGTAGAACAACGACGAGGGTAGATCGATAGGCGAGGTAGGCATAGCCTTCATCTTGTCGTTCAGACCACCCTCACGATCCATCTGAGTGTAACGGAGCACAAACTCGTTACGGATCTTCTTAGTAACGTCGGTTACCAAGCTTGCCTGCAAGTTGGTACGGCTCAGGCCATAACCTACAAGCACACCTTTCTCGTTGTAGTGACCGATACTTACACGATACGAGTTCGAGTTGTTACCACCCTCCAACGAGAGGTCGTAGGTCTGGTTGGTACCAGCGCGGTAGAACATCTCCTGATAGTCGTATGCGTTATTGAAAGCGGGGTTGTACTTATCGGTAAGAACGTGAGGCAGAGTGTGGCTCTTAACCTCGGTGTTGTTACGGATATCCCACCACTCTTTGTCACCAAACAGGGTAGTGAAGGTCTGGTCCAACAGACGCAGCTTAGCCTCACGCTCCTCCTGACCCAAGTAAACGGGCAGTTTATCGGGCTTCTCGATGATACCCTGGGTGATACGAGCGGTGATACGGGGTTTACCACTGGTACCCTTGCGGGTGGTGATAATAACTACACCGTTTGCACCACGCGAACCGTAGATAGCGGTTGCAGCAGCATCTTTCAAGATGTCGATCGACTGGATGTCCTGGGGGTTCAGCGACGAGAGGAAGTCGTTATCGGTTACGTTATAGCCTGCCAGATCTTGCAGTGCCATAGGAATACCGTCAACGATGTACAGAGGGTTACTAATACCGGTAATGTCATTCGACGACGAGAGCGAGGTGTTACCACGGATAACCAGACCCGAACCCGAAGCACCAGGAACACCACTACGGGTTACGGTCTGCATACCTGCTGCCTGACCTGCCAGCATATTTGCCAGCGAAACCGATGGGTTGTTCTCGATCTGCTTCATATCGATCTTCGCAACCGAAGCCGATACATCGCGCATACTCTGGCGAGTATAACCGATAATTACAACGTCCTCCATACGCTGAGCGTCTGATTCCATAATTACGGTCATCATCTTCTCAGCTACCAATTCCTGCTCCTGGTAACCCAAGAACGAGAAAACAAGAGTAGAGTTCTGTGGTACGGTCAGCGAGAAAGTACCATCACCCTTAGAGGTGGTACCACCGGTTTCCTGACCTTTAACCATCACTGTTGCACCTGGCAGTGGCGATCCTTCGCTGTCGATGATCACACCACTAACCGAGATTGTCTTCTGCTGAGCATAAGCCTGCTGAGGTGCTGCCAAGAGTACCATCAAGCTCATTGCCAAAGCAGCAAAACCGAACCTTTGCAACAATCCTTTACGACCATTGAGTCGTGATTGTAGAGTTCTTCTCATAATGTTTTGTTTGTTTAGTAATGAATTTTGGTTAATTGGTTAGATTTATATGTTGTTTGTGTGTATTGTTTCCAATCACTTTTGGCTTTTTATATCTCTAATCCACGTTTTGTTTTAGTGTGTGCTTTGGGTGTGGGGCCGACACCATATTTATTATTATAGTGGCAGCCCCTAACCGTTTCGTTTTGCCTATCGCTCTTTCTCGAGCAGAGGAATCTCCGACACACGCAGGGTAGTACAGCCATAGGGTACCAGAGTAATGGTCTCTACGGGCTCTTGCTTGTTGCTGGGGCCATAGATCATACGACCATAGGGCAGCGGGCCGGCCATATTGTTGTACAGGGTCCACTTGGGAATCCTCTTGGCCTTAACCTTAATCTCAATGGGGTTGTTCTCCAAGTTCCAGTACCAGTTGTTGGCCAGTTTCTCCTGGTTTACCACAACCTCCATTGCCTCCTCGGGCTTGTTGGTATCGAAGTATACCAGACCGTAGTTCCAGGGGGTAGTGGGGTGAACCTCAAAGTAGGTCTTGCCATAGATAGCATCTGCGGGATCGGTAAACTTCTTCTCGATCCACTTCTCGCCCACCTTAACGGCATATACCAGAGGGCCACGCTCAACCGATACCGACTGCTCGTACCACTCATCAACTTTCAGGCTCATAGGCATAGTCAGCTCCACCACGTCGCCACTCTTCCAGGTGCGCTCGATTACGCTCACCTTACCGCTCTCAACTGCGGCCTCAACAGCCTCGCCATTTACGGTCAGGGTAGCCTCCTTAGCCCACGAAGGGATGCGCAGGCTCAGGGGGAAGCAAACCTCCTCTACGCCCTCGGCCAGAGCCACGCTGAATTTAATCTTGTCGTCCATAGGATAGCAGGTATCCTCGGTGATGGTAACCTCTACTCCACCCCTAACCTTTGCAGTAACCTGCGAAGGCGAGTAAACCAATGCAGCCAGACCGCCATCGGGGGTTGCGTACCACAAGTTCTGGGTGAACTTGGGCCAGCCCTGGTGGAAGTTGCAGGTGCAGCAGGGGTAGCCGGTCAGCAGACCAAACACCAGGTCTGTCTCGCCGTGGTTGATGTCGAAGTTGTGCAACGAGCGCGACACCTTCACCTGGTTTGCCTGCTGGAAGTACTGACGAGCCATAAAGTCGTCGGTAATCTGCGTGGGCAGTGCATTGAAGGCCACCTTCTCCAAGTGGTCAACAAAGTCCAGGTCGCCGGTAACCTTAATCATCTCCTCCAACGAGAACATCAGCTCAACAGCCGAGCAAAGCTCCGAACCCTGAGTGGGGTTGTTGCCGTGCAGGGCCTCGTCACCGCCGTACATACCGTTAGCAAAGCCGTTGTATTTGCGAATATCCTCAAAACCCTGTTTCACAGCGTCGAGATACTTCTGCTCGGGGCGGTGCTGCCAGTAGATTACGGGCTCTTTGATGCCCTGAGCCAAGTTTACGCAGTGGATAGTGTTGAGTTTCTGCAACTTGTCTGTCTCGAGCACAAACTCGGTGTAGTCGAAGCTCTGCTCGTGCAACAGGTCGCTCAAATCGAGCAGCCACTTGTCGCCCGTGATGTTGTAGAGCCACAAAACAGCCTGCAAGTTGTCGCAAGCGCGATACTCGGCCCAGAAGGTCCAGTTACCCAGGGGGGTGGTGGGCAGAGTTTCGAGCTGATAGCGGAAGTATTTGGTCATAAAGTCAATAACCCTCTGGTCACCGGTTGCCGAGTAATGCTGCTGCAAGATTTTGAGCACCACCATACGGGGCCACCAGTCGTGCGACCAGGTGCGCTGCAAACCCCTCTCGTACTCGTAGTCGGTGGTGGGACCAAAGAAGCCGCTCTCCTGCTGGCTTGCCAGGGCCCACTCAACCCAGGGTTTAACCTTCTCTTTCAGCTGGTCATCGTCGAGGATATATGCCAATGGAAGGAGGCCATCAATCCAGTAAGGACCTCGCTCCCATTGGTCACCATCTCCTCCTAACCAACCGTTTCTCTCTCCTACAACCTCGGGATAGAGCACGTCCATCTGCGACGACAGACCTGCACTCTGGCGCTCCAATGTTTCGAGCAGCCAGCCGCGAGCCTCGATAGCGCCCAAGGGCAGAGCTATGTAAGGCCTCTCTTGCAGGGGTGCGCGATTACCAACGTAGAGCTGCTCCTGCTGGGCGCTGTCGCCACCCTTGCAAGCCGTACCCACTGCCATCAGCAATCCGCACATAGCCAAAATAGTTGTTCTAAATTTCATAGTCTATAGTTAGTGAGTTTTCTCTTTGGTATTCACTACTCGTTGTACTTAACCCAAACCTCCATCTTACCTGCCTCGCGGTTGTCCCAAGCGTAGTAGG
The DNA here is from genome assembly GCA_015059945.1 of Rikenellaceae bacterium. Lineage (GTDB taxonomy): Bacteria > Bacteroidota > Bacteroidia > Bacteroidales > Rikenellaceae > Tidjanibacter. The sequence continues at coordinate 396,494 of SUZJ01000001.1, read as the reverse complement.
GGATGAATTTGATGGTCTGTTTGCCGTTCTGAGCGGTGATGGTCTGAACGCCACCCAGCAGGTCGGCCTCAAACTGAGTCGAGTAAACAGTCTCGGGAGTCAGCTCAACCTTGTCGAACTTCTTGTTATCAACCTCCTCGATACAGTATACCAGAGGACCACGCTGGATAGCCCTGCGGCCTACGTTAGCTTTCACGCGGTCGTCGGCCTTAACAACCTCAACGGGCATATCCATATTGTAAGCAACCTTGTCGCCAGCGTTCCATACGCGGTCTACAACCAAGTAACCACGATCGTTAGCAGCCTCGTAAGCCTCGCCATTTACGGTCAGAGTATAGCTCCTGCACCACTCGGGCAGACGGAACCTGATAGCGAACTGCTCGCCATCCTTCTCGGGGGTAACGGTCAGCAGAGTTGCGCCCTCCCAGGGGTAGTTGGTCTGCATATCCAGAGCTACGGTCTGTTTGCCAACCTCGATCTCGCTCTGGCTACCTACGAACAGATTAACCCAGATAGCGTTCTCCGACTGAGCATATACATAGCCGCCAATCGAAGGCAAGAACCTCGAAATCTGGCTGGGGCAGCAAGCGGTGCCATACCAAGCCCTGCGGTGGTGTTTACCGGCCGAGTAGAGGGGGTTAACATAGAAGAAGCGGTCGCCCGAAATCGAAACGCCTGCGAGTGCACCATTGTACATCGAGCGCTCTACAACGTCGGCATAACGTGCATCGCCTTTGAACATATTCATCCTCTGGTTCCACATAACCATACCTACCGAAGCGCAAGTCTCGCAATATGCACTCTCGTTGGGCAGGTCGTAAGGCTCGGTGAAGCCCTCGTTCGAGGCCGACGAACCGATACCACCGGTGATGTACATACGGGTCAGCACAACATCATCCCACAGGCGGTCCAGAGCTGCCAAATAGGTAGTGTCGTTGGCTGCCGACGAGTAGTCGGCCATACCGGTAAAGAGGTACATAGCCCTTACGCTGTGGCCGTGAATGCTCTCCAAATCCTTCACGGGGACATTGTCCTGATAATAGTCCCTGTTCAGTACGCTGTGATTCCAAGCATCCCAAGTACCACGGCCCTGACCACGCTCTTCGAGCAGGCGGTGAGCAAAGTTCAGATATTTCTTCTCGCCGGTGATGCGATAGAGTTTTACCAAAGCGAGCTCAATCTCCTCGTGACCGGGAACCCAGTGGTTGTCGCCGGTGCCCCACATATCGTACATATGGTCAGCAAACTTTCTTGCCACGTTGAGCAGTTTGTCTTTGCCGGTTGCATTGTAGTAAGCGATAGCGGCCTCGATAAGGTGACCGCCGCAATACATCTCGTGCATATTCATATCGGTCCAGCGTTTGTCATACTCGCCCAAGGTGTAGAAGGTATTCAGATAGCCATCCTCCTGCTGTGCACCTGCGATCTTCTCGATAATGCTGTCAACCCTGGCCTCAACCTCGGCTTTGGGGTTGTTCATCAGCGAGTACGAAGCACCCTCAAGAGCTTTGTAGAGGTCCGAGTCATCGTAGAACACGCCCCTGAACGAGCCCTCCTGCATACCAGCAGCTACTGCAAAGTTATCAACACGACCGGTCTCGAACTCGCACTGGTTCAAGCAGGCCTGCAAGGTAACCTCTGCGTGGGTTTTCAGGCGAGGCTGCCAGAAGTTATCGGTAATCTTCACCTGCGAGAAAGCGACGGGCTGGTTCTGCTCCAGAGTCTCTTTGCTTCCGCACGAAGTCAGAGCCGCAAGGGCTGCAACGATAAGAGTAAGTTTTGCAAATTTCATAAGTGTTGTTTGAGTTTTTGAGTGTATGTTATTTTTTGGTTTTTCCATTCCGTCGGTTGCTCATTGGCCCACTCTAATTTTGTCCTCCTCCCGAGGGCCTGCGACGCGCGCTCACGCACACGCACGCATAATGCGCAATTTCACCATAGCAAGATACGGAGAAATCACGCCCCAAACGGACAAAATTGTATCACAAAATGGTAATTTTGATGCACAGCACCCCCTCCGAGCACTGCACACCACTACAAAACCCACAAATAGGGCGAGATTCACCCCCTTGTGGGGGCAAATCTCGCTTCCGTTTTAGTAAGGCATTGTATACAGACCGCCCTCATAGAGCGCCCTCAACTCGGCCTCTTTTTCGAGAGCCTCGTTGTAGTTTACGACATAATGCCACCAGTTGTTCAGGTGCAGGTCGTTGGGGTCAATAGTGTTCAAACCCTTGAAGTGAGGCAGGTGGCCGAGGAAGTACATCATCCAACCAACGTGAGCCTTTGCGGGATTGCCCCACGACCACTCCTTAACATTCATCCTGCGAGCATTGCGTGGATCGCCCGACAAGTAGGGATAGCCAAACCACTCGTCGGCATAGCTGTTAATCGAAGTGTGGTTAGCAAAGTCGTAGTCATAAGTACCGTTTGGTGGGAAGTGAACCAGACCTACCTGAGCATAACCGGGCTCAAACTTCTTCCACAAGCCCTGGTGAGCGTAGTATTTCTCCCAAGCCTTGGCGGTCTCTTTGCTCTTGACGTGGTTGTAGAGGTGAGCCTCAAAAACGGGCTGGTCATAAACCCTGTGCATAATCGACTCTACCCTGTGGCCAAAGCTCTCCAAAGCGCACTCAACGCCACGCTCGTAGTTGTACCACATAACGATTGCCAAGTCCTCGCAAGGAGCACCCTGATTGGTACCGATACCGCTCGAATTACACCAGAAGGCGCCCTTACCAATCATCCTCGACTCGTTACAGCCGGTTGCGGGGTGCGAGCAGAACCACACCTCGTGAATCTCGCCAGCATCGCGCTTCTGGCCAAAGCCGTAGTGATTCATCAGGCCAACGTAGTCAAAGCTACACCTTGTCTCGGGGAAGCGGCCGGGGCCGTCGTAGTTACCCTGATCAAAGCAAGCCATAAAGTCCTCATAGGTAACATAATCCTTCTGGGTAGAAGTGCTGGTCTTGGTGTAATAGGTAAAGCACTGCTCAACCCAGTGCTCCTCTACAATCTCAAACTTAACAGCACCGTGGGTAGCCTTGTTGAGCGAGTCCAAAATCTCGTGAGTGTGTTTCTGGGGGTTGCGCCAGTGGTAAATCTCGTGCAGACGTTTGCCATCCCTCACTACGGGCGAGTCGTAAACGCAAGCCACCTTGATAACCTGCTGCTCAGCAATACGCTCCTCGTATGGGGTGTCGGGGGTGCCTATGCGGCGCTCCAACACGAGTTTACGGGGCTCACACTTAGCGGTTTTGGTACGGCTACTGAGCTCAACCTTCCAGTAGATTGTCGATGAGGTGTTGGCAGGGGTTTCCCACGCCTTCATCATATCGTCAATCTCTATGGCGGTCAGGCTCTCGGGGTTCTCGGTAGCGATAACCTTCTCGGGATTTGCAAAATCCTCGGTTGCCGACAACACAACCCTATAACCTTTAGTATCTTCGAGCTCTTCCCAAGCGAACTGGATATCCTCAACCTCGTTAAGGTCAAAGGTAGCACCATCCTCGGGGCTGGTGAGCAAAATTTCGGGTTCGGTAACTGCGGGGACTTCGGGCTCATTGGGGTTTACAGGCCCCTCGTTGGGCTCTTGGCACCCTGCGAGTGCCAAGAGTCCAGCCATCATCATAGACCACATCATAAACTTCTTCATATTATTATCTCATTATTATACAATTTGTCTGCACTACATTATTTCTCGGTCCAGCCCATCTCTTCCCTCAACTTAGCCTCCAACTTCATGGCGTTCTTGTAGTCGTAGCAGTAGAGCCACCAGTTGTTCAAGTGACCATCGGCGGGGTTGAGGCCTTTGAAGTGAGGCATGTGGCCGAAGAAATAAATCATATAACCCCACTGGTAACCGCCTTTGTGGCTCCACTCTTTGGCGTTCACCCTCTTGGCTTTACGCTTGTTGAGGGTCAGACGAGGATAGTTGTACCACTCGTCGGCATAGGTGTAGGCATACGAATCCAGCAGGTGGTAGTCGTAGTCGGCGATACCGTTTGGTGGGAAGTGGCACAAACCGATGTGGGCATAACCCTTCTGGTCTGCAAACTTGCCGTTACCGTAGTTCATGATGTAACCGAAGTAGCGCTCCCAGTTGTTCAGCTGCGACTCTTTGTACTTCTTCTCGTAGAACATATAGAACTCTTTGCCTACGCCATCATAAACGGCCCTCATCATCGACTCGAAACGGTGACCAAAGCTGTGCATTGCAAGGTCGGTGGTGCGCTCGTAGTTGTGGAACATTACGCAGATGAAGTCGTCGCACAGGTCGGGACGGTTGATACCGCCCGAGTTGCACCAGAAGGCATCCTTACCAATCAACCTCGACTCGTTCATACCGCAACCGGGGTGGGTGTATACCCATACATCCTGCACCTCGTTGTTGCGACGCATCTCGTCGAGTTTGAAGTCTTTAACCAACTGAACATAGTCGTATTCGCACACGCCGTCGGGGGTACCTTTCTCGCAGTAACCCTTAACGAAGTCGATGTCGATAAACTCACCTTTCTTCTTGCCAAAGTGGTCCTTCGCCGAGGTCGAGTAGAAAATCTTGTTGTTGTATTTTGCCAAAATCTCGGGATCGTCGGTGTGGAACTCGTCTACAATCTCGTATTTAACGCGACCGTTGGCAGCCTCTTCCATCGACTCGATGTACTCGTGGAGCTGAACCTCGGGATCGTTCCATTTCACACCCCTACCGATGCGGTAAACCTCGTGCATACGCTGGCCCTGCTCGTTTACGATGGGGTCCTCGTAGATTACAACAACCTTAACGGTGATAGGATCGTCGAGACGCTCCTCGTAAGGAATCCAGAAGCGGGGATCTTTGCGCTCGATGGTCAGCTTGCGGGGCTCCAACTCTTTGTTGTGCTCGCCAATGGGCACGATGCGCCAGTAAACCAGTGCGGTAGACTCGGCCTCAACGCCCAAGTTCTGCAACATCGAGTCGAGATACTCAACGCCTACATACTCGCTGGTGGGATCATTCAGGCCATCGCTCAGATTGTAAACCTCTTTGGTAGCGAAGTTCTTGTCGAGCGAGAACTCGATGTCGTATGCCTCGATACCCTCGATTGCGCCCCACTGGAACAGAATCTCGTCGCAGCTGTTGCAGCTATAATTTGCGCTATTGGCGGGCGAGATCAGTTTCACGCTATTGTCTACACGTTTAGCAACAATAACTCGGGGCTCGCTGGCCAACACGCTACCGCTCTGGGGCGACACGCGCCAGTAGATAACGCCATTCGAGCCGGGATTTACGCCACCCCTGTCCAGCAGACTTTCCATATCAGCTGCGCTCAGCTCATAGGTGGTCTTGGTACCAACATCGGCACGCTCCATATCGCTAAAATCTTTGCTCAGGGCCACATCGAAGAAGAACTTCGACACACCCGACTTATTCCACGAGAAGGTCACTTTCTCAGTAGTTTCGAGGTCGATAACGTGGCTCTCCTCGGGCGCGATAATGCTGATGTAAGGATACTTACGCTCAACGATAATCATTCGTGCGGGATAGGGCTCGATGGCAGCATCTTTGCCCTCGGGCACTACCTGCCAATACAACTCGCAAGTCGAATCGGGCTCGACACCCAACTCGCCCACAATGTTATCCAGAGTAGTTGCGCTAATGCTGTAACGGCCATCTTTTGCACCCAAAGAGACGTTTTTGCACGCGCTGAACGACTCATCCAGCGAGAATTTCAAAACGTGGTTCTTGGCATCCATAGCAGGTTTCCACTCAAAGGCAATCGAGTTCTTCTGCTCATCGAGGTTGTAACGCATACCGTTAGCGGGAGCGATAACCCTCAAGCTGGGGTCCAAGCGGTTGATAAAGATTTTGAAGGGCTCGCACACAAAGTCGTCACTCCTCAGAGGGGCAACCCTCCAATAGAGATAAGCACTCTTAGCCTCGGGCAGGCCCAGTTTGGCCAGCGCCTCATCCATCTCTACAATACCCACCTCGGCGGGGTTGTTCTTGGCCGACAAGATCTCCATAACCTCAAAGTCGGGAGTAAGCGAAACCTGCAAACGATAGCTGTTAATCTCCTCGTTCTCATTCCAACCGAACGACAAAACCTCGCTCATCTCGTTCAGGTCATAAGCTGTTCCGTCCTCGGGTGTAGCCAGAGTAATCTCGGGCAGCTCGGGCTCTGCGGGTACAATAGGCTCGGGTTCGGGCTCCTTGCAGGCGAACAAGGCCAATGCACCAAATGCAATAGCAAATAATTTTTTGTTCATCTTTTGTATTGTTAAGTGTGAATAATTATTGTCTTATTCGTGTGGTTTTCTTACGCTTGTGGGGCACTCCCTATCACTATTTCTTATTGGGATCTTGCCAGCCGAGCTCCTCGCGCAGCTGTTTCTCATACTCCAAGGCGCCTTTGATGTCCACCACATAGTACCACCAGTTGTTCAGGTGGCCATCGGCCATATTCAGACCGTTGAAGTGGGGCATATGGCCCAAATACCAAATCATATAACCCATCTGGTATGGGTCATCTGCATCGGGGGCTATCTTCCTCCAATCCTCGCAGTTTACCTCGCGAGCATTGCGCTTATTCATACGAATACGGGGATACTCCAACCACTCGTCGGCATAGGTTTTGAACTTTGTCTTCAAGTAGTAGTCATAGTCCTTCTCGCCATTGGGAGGGAAGTGGCAGAAGCCGATGTGTGCATAGCCCTTCTGCTCGGGGAACTTGCCATTACCATAGTTCATCTTATAGCCACAGAAACGCTCCCAGTTGTGCAACTGTTTCTCCGAGTAGCGATTCTCATAGAACTGTTTGAAATCGCCGTACACGTGGCTCATAATCGACTCGAAGCGGTGGCCCCAGCAGTGAACTGCCAAGTCGGTCGAGCGCTCGTAGCTACAACCCATCACGCACACAAGTTTGTCGCAAGGAGCACCCATCTCTTTGGTAAGGCCCACCGAGTTGCACCAGAAGGCACCATCTCCGACAAGCCTCGACTCGTTCAGACCGCTCACAGGTCCGCCCATAACCCAAACCTCCTGTACCAAGCCAAGGTCTACCCTCTCGGCAATGGTCTTGCCATCGGTTGCAAGCCTTGGGTCGGTAAGCATCTTCACGTAGTCGTAGTTTACCCTATCGCCCAATCCTGGAGGATCTTTTGCCAAGCACCACTCGCGGTACTTGTTGTATTTGAGGGTTACCCTCTCGGCTCCATTGGCCAGTGCCTTGCCATTCTCGTCCGAGGGGCGGCCATCTTTGCTGATATAGTAGCTATAAGGCAGCTCATTGGCCGCAAATCTGTCGTCCTCCCACATCTTGTGCTGAGCAACGATTACCCAGTCAACCAAGCCGTGTGCAGCCTCCTCCAAAGCAGCCTCATACTCCACGAGCTGCTCCATAGGCTCCCACCACTTGTTGCCGTGGATAGTGGTTACCTGACTCAACCTCTTACCCTGGTCGGCCTCGCTCAAATCGTCGTGGTATACGATTGGGTCCTCGAACAGAACCTCTACATAGATGGTCTTTTTCTGGTCGAACAGACGCTCCTCGTAGGGCAAGAACAGCGCAGGATCTTTGCGCTCGATAACCAGACGACGTGGAGCAAGCTCCTTGTTGTGCTCACCCTGAGGAACAACCCTCCAATATACGGGTGCGCTGGTGTACTCCTCTACACCAAAGCTCTCCAACATTGCATCCAGCCAGTCGATGTTGATATAAGCCGACGAGCAAGTCTCCTTGTTCTCGGCGGTCTCGGCATTGACCATATAGGTCGAAACGCTCTCAAACTCGTCATCCAGAGCAAACTCGATTGCATACGAGCTGATGCCCTCTACGGGCTTCCACTCAAAGAAGATGTCGTCGCAATAGTTGCAGCTGTAATTTGCGCTGTTTGCGGGCGAGAGCATCTCGATACTGGTATTCACACGTTTGGCAATCAGCACCTGAGTGGGGCTGGCCATAACCTTACCCGACTGGGGCGAAACCCTCCAATACAACACACCCAGAGCTCCGGGCTCGATACCGGCAGCCTCCAACCATTCCTCCATTGTGGCAGTAGTGATGGTGTGAGTAGTCTTGTTGCCCACATCGGCACGCTCCATATTGCTGAAATCCTCTTTTGTGGCAATATCCAAGTAGAATTTCGACACACCCGACTTGTCCCAACTAAACACCACACTCTCCTCCTCTTCGAGGTTTACGATGTGGTTGTTTGCAGGAGCGGTAGTCAGAATGTAGGGATATTTGCGCTCAACGGTAATCATTCGTACACCGTATGCCGAAGCATCGATACCTTCGCCCTCGGGAACCACCTTCCAGTAGATGTCGCAGGTGGCGTCGGGCTCAACACCCAGCTCACCGGCAATGCCGTCGAGAGTGATTGCACTGATGCTATAACGACCATCCTTGGCTCCCAACGAAACAGCTTTGTTCTTTGAGAAAGTCTTGTTCAATGCAAAGTAGAGGGTGTGCTTTGTAGCACCAATTGCGGGCCTCCACTCAAACGAAATGGAGTTTTGCTGGTCGTCGAGATTGTAGCGCATACCGTCGGCCGGAGCAATGACATTTTTGCTGGGGTCGAGGCGTGTAACAAATATACTCTTGGGGGTAGCGGTAAACTCGTCGCTCCTCAGCGGAGCAACCCTCCAATAGACATAGGCACTCTTAGCCTCGGGCAGACCGAGCAGACCAAGCACCTCGTCCATCTCTACAATACCGACCTCGGCAGGATTGGCCTTTGTAGATACACTCTCCAATACTTCAAAGTCGGGAGTGAGTGCAAACTGCAAACGATAGCTGTTGAACTCCTCAATCTCGGTCCAGCCGAACGACAGCACACTGGCCATCTCATTGAGGTCGTACTCGGTACCATCTTCGGGCGACACCAGAGGAATCTCGGGATACGCCACAGGTTCTTCGGGCTTCTGCTCAGGATCTTCGGGCTCTTGACAAGCAAACAGTGCCAATGCGCCAAAGAGAATTGCAAATAACTTTTTGTTCATAGTGATTTTAGGGATATTTTGGTGATTATTGTTTGTTTCTCACAATTTCTTGCATCTCTGATTTGGAGTAGTAGCCAGCTACAAAGCCTTGTAGCCACTCTCCTGCTGCAACTGAGCCTCCAACTCAATGGCGCTATTCCAATCAACGATGTAGTGCCACCAGTTGTTCAGCTTGCCATCTTTCTTGCTGATGCCCTTGAAGTGAGGCAGGTGGCTGAAGTACCACATCATATAGCCCCACTGGTCACCGCCCTCGTGTTTCCACTCGGCATTGGTTACGGGGCGAGCATTCTCGGGTTTGAACTTCATATTGGGATAGTTCATCCACTCATCGGCATAGGTCATCTTGGTCTGGGTGTTCGAGTAGTCGTAGTCACCCACCGAGTTGGGTGGGAAGTGGGTCATACCAATCTGGCTGTAACCCTCCTCAAACTGAGCATAGGTGCCCTGATAAGCCGAGAAGAGCTGAATGGCGGTCAGCTGGTCGATGCTCTGATACTGGTCATATTTCCACCACTCACCACCGAGGCCGTAAACCTTTGCCATAATCGACTCAACCCTGTGGCCGTAGCTGTGCAGAGCCAGATCAACGGTACGCTCGTAGTTGCAGAACATAACGGTCAGCAGCTTGTCGTTGGTTGCGCCCATCTCTTTGGTGATGCCCACCGAGTTGCACCAGAAGGCACCGTCACCAATGAGCCTCGACTCGAACATACACGAACCGGGGTGGGTAAATACCCATACCTCGTGCAGCTCGTCGTTGTCGCGCATCTTGTCAAAGCCGTAGTCGCTCAACATAGCGAGGTAGTCGTAGCCCCAACCTTTCCAGCCAAAGCCGGGAACGTCTACGGTTTTGCAGTACTCCTGAATATCCTTGTTGGTAATCCACTCGCGCTCGCCTTTTTTGCCAGGCTTGTAGGTGTAGAAGTGGTCGGTCTCAACCTCCATTACCACCTCGTAGTTTACCACGCCGTGCGAAGCCTTTTCGAGCTCCTGCTCAAAGACCTTTGCCTGCTCGAAGGGGTCATTCCAGTAGGCCCACTTGCCCACGCGGCTAACCTCGTGCAGACGTTTGCCATCTTCGGTAACAACGGGGTCCTCATAGACGATAGCCACTTTGATAGTGAGGGGCTCGGCCACACGCTCTTCGTAGCTGGGCTGGCACGATGACAGCAGAGCAACAGCTGCCACCAACGAAATCAACATTTTTTTCATACTCTTATTTTTGGGTTTTTGGTTATTAGTTTTTCCTTGTCCATTCGGGCGGGCTGCTTGTGTGTGCATACCCGCACTATATCACGTTACAAAATTAACAATTATAATCCTGCACCGAGCCCTACTTTTGTCGCATAAAATAGCACTATTGTATCAAAAGCGCCCCAAAACACCCTCACGCGCCTCTGCACAACGCGCATATACGCACTACGGGCGCACGCAATACAATGCGCACGCCCGTAGTTTTGCTCTCTCTTTCCTGGCCTCTTTCTCGGCCCTATCGAAATGGAATTTATGGTTATCTCCTCGCTCTAAACGTAATCTTTCGGGGCCACCCCAAACCAACAACATCATAGAGAGCACCACCCCTCAAAGAGCCTGCTCTTTGACCAAGTCCCCCTTTGGCAAAGGGGGATTTAGGGGGAATGTGAATATTATTCTTTGCGAGTTGCAAAAGAGGAGCAACCCTACTCTAAACGTAATCCTTTGGAGCAACCCCAAACTGCTTGATAAAGCACTTGGAGAAGTAGCTGCTCGACCCGAAGCCCACAATAAAGGCCACCTCGTTTACCCTATACTCTTTGCGTTTGAGCAGCTCGGCAGCACGTTTGAGCCTGATGGTCTGAATGAACTTCGTAGGGGTCTCGTTGGTAATGCTCTTGAGCTTGCGGTAGAGCGTAGCACGGCTCATACTCATCTCGTCGGCCAGCAGGTCTACATTTAAGTCGCTCTTTTCGATATTTTTGTAGATTATCTCCACAATGGCGTTGATAAAGTTCTCGTCGGCCTTTGAGTGTCCGCTCTTGTCGAGCATCACCTCGGGCAGCTGTTTGAACGAATCGACCATCTTGCGCCTGCTACCCATCAGGTTGTCGATGCGCAGCACCAGATACTCGGTCGAGAAGGGCTTTTCGACATACTCGTCGGCCCCCACTTTCAGACCATCCATCTTTGAGTGTAGCGAGGTGTCGGCCGTAAGCATAATGAACGGAATATGACTATACTGCAACTTCTCTTTGACCGTGCGGCAAAGCTCCTGACCATCCATCTGCGGCATAGCCAAGTCGGACACGATTACATCGACGTAGTTCTCTTCGAGCTTTTCAAGGGCCTCCACACCGTTTGTGGCCTTAACAATCTTGTAGCGACTGTGTAACTGGCCCGCCACAAAGTCCAAAAACTCCTCATTATCATCGACCAACAGCACCGATGGGCGACTACCCAGCTCAAACTCTTCGGGCGCATCTGCTTCGGCAGCCACCTTTGCTCCCTCACCCGCTTCGCCGAGTTCGTCGGCCACCTCATCAGCACCACCACCGACCACCTCGGCATCCACACCGATATTGAACGAGCCTTGGTGATTTATAGGCATTTCGAGCACAAATTGGGTGAGCCCGTGGCTATTTTCGCCAACCGCCACACTACCATCGTGCAACTCGACCAGCGAGCGTACAAAGGGCAGGCCAAGGCCCGTACCCGGGGTTTTTTCATCGACCTTGAAGAAGGGCTCAAAAATCTTATCTCTCAACTCTTCGGCAATACTGTCGCCGTCGTTGGCCACGCCTATCACAAAGCGGTTGTCGCTGCTATTCACTTTCAGCGATACCTCAATGAGTGACTCGGCGTGATTGAGAGCATTGGCCAGCAGGTTGTCAAAAATCTTGGTAAATATCTCCGTATCGACATCTACTTTCAGCTCGTCGAGCCCCACCAACCAGCGGATGTTCACCTCTTTGGTGCGGGCTGCGGGGCGGAAGTTCTCCACACGGCTCTTCATCAGTCCGCAGATATTGGTGCGCACATAATTTACCTTCAAGCCATTGGCCTCTACCTTGCGGAAGTCGAGCAGCTCGTTCACCAACGAGAGTATGCGGTTGGTGTTGTTGCTGATTATCTGCAAGTTGTTGTGATTAACATCATTCTTATCGACATTGCGCAGTACCTCCTCGAGAGGCATCTTTATAAGGCTCAGAGGGGTACGAATTTCGTGGGTAACATTGGTAAAGAATGCAATCTTGGCATCGTAGAGCTCTTTCTCTTTTTGGGCCTCAAATTTGCGCAGTCGCTCGGCCTCGTCCCACTTACGACGCTTGGAGATACGCCATACTACCAGCCACGCCACCATCAGTCCCAACAGCACATAGACCACTTTGGCAACCGTAGTCATATAGAATGGCGGGCGAACATATATCTTCAACTGCAACACGGTGCCCGAATTGCCCCTGCTGTCAATAGCATTTACAATCAGCTCGTAGGGGCCATAGGGCAGGTTGGCGTAGGTTATGCGCCCTCTGGTGGTATAGGCCCACCCCTTGTCAAAGCCTTCGAGCTTGTAAGCATAGGTGGCATTGCCGCTATAATCATAGCCCAGCGAGGCGAGTCCCAGACTGAAAGTCTTGACTGTGTGGGGGATAACAATCTCTCTGGCCAGAGTAACAGACTCCTTGAGCACAGGCGGATTGCCTTCGCCCACCACCACCTCGCGGCCATTGACCTGCAAGCTGTTGAACACTACTCGCGGAATGGTACGCATCCTGAGCAGTTGCTCGGGCTCAAACGACACAAAGCCCTTGATGCCGCCAAAGTATATGGTACCACGCGAGTCGCGCCAGCCCGAATTGCCGTTAAATTGGTTACACAACAGACCGTCGCGGTGGGTATAAACATCAATCCGCTCGTCTACAAACGAGTAGCGGAACAGACCATTGTTGGTACTGCCCCAGACACCGCCCTGGCCATCCTCTACGAGTTTAAGCACCACATTGTTAGGCAATCCGTCGGCAGTTGTTTTGAAGGGCTCGAAGTTATCCTCCTCGGCATTGTAGACATAGAGTCCGCCACCGCCCGTACCAACCAAAATCTCGCCACTGACACACTCCAAGATGGTTGTGCACGAGTAGTTGAACTGGCCATTTTCGAGAGAGGGCACAGAATAGTTTTTCCACTCGGCCTCGCTCTTGTCATAGGCCCAAATGCCATTGTGTAGTGTTACAACCCATATAGTCCCTCGGCTGTCTTGTACCACGGCGTTTACACACGAGTTTATCAACCCCTCTTGCTCTTGCACAAAGCGGTCGCTGCGAGGGTCATAGACAAACAAGCCACTGATGGTACCAACCCACATTCGGCCCGCAGCATCTCGTTTGAGGGCATAGATACTGTTGCTGTCGAGCCCCCTCAGCGAGGTTGTCGAGTCGTAGTGGCTCACCACCGAGGTCTGCCCCGACGGGCTTACCGACAAGACATACAGGCCGTTAGAGAATGTTCCCACCCACAGCTTTCCGTTGTCATACAGCAAGGCGTGGATATTCTTGGCGGGCACAAAGCCACTCTTGAAGATACCCGTTTGGGGGTTGTAGAGGTTCAGACCAGCATCTTCGGTGCCAATCCAGATGCGGCCGTAGCTATCGCCACAAAACTCGCTTATACACTTGCCGCTAATGGAGTTTTGGCCACTAATGGGATAGAATTTCTCAAAGTCCGACGAGTGGGCACCAATGTAGTTCACACCGCCAAAGTAGGTGCCAATCCACATACCTCCGTCTACATCTTCGTAGATGGTGTGCACGGCATTATCCGAGAGCGAGAGAGGGTCGTTATTGGCGTGGCTAAGATGCACTACGGGGGTGGTGCCCAGCGGGTTACAGATATAGGCACCTGTCTCGGTACCAATCCAAATCTCGCCCGAGCGACTACGCACAATCTTACGCACAAACAGGTCGCTTGCCGTCTGCTCCATTGGTGCGTAGGGCTCGTAGCGGCCACTGGTCATATCAAACGCCAGCAGACCATTCATCGAGCACCCCACCAGCAGGGTATTGTCGTCGAGTATCAGCAGGTCATTCACATCGTTGGCCTCCGACCCTTGCGGGCCAAAAAGGAATTGCACCACCCTACGGCTCTTAACATCCATTCTCAGCAGACCTCCGCCGTATGTTGCTATCCACATATTGCCCAGCTCGTCGGCCACCGCACCACGCAGGTTGCAAACGCTGCCATAATCTATCGGAAAGAAGCTCTTGCCGCCCAGACTATCAAGCCTAAATAGGCCCTCCTCTTGAACAACAACCCACATAGCCCCTTGCGAATCGGCAAAGACATCGCGAGCCGTACCGCCCACTTTACGCCCCGTATCGTCGGTCATATCCAAGCGGTCAAAGCGTTCATAACGAGGATTATAAATGCTCACTCCGTTGTTGGTTGCCACCCACAGTTTGCCCTCTGCATCCTCAAACATCGCAAAGCATCCGTTGCCACCGATACACCCGGGCTTATCGGCTTCGTACTTAAAGACTTTGAACTCCTCGCCATCGAAGCGGTTGAGTCCGTCTTGTGTACCAAACCACATAAAACCCTGACGATCTTGGGCAATGCAGTAGACCATATTTTGCGACAATCCGTCCTCTACCTGATAGCTGCTCAGATAGTGGCGTTTGGCATACAAACTATTGGGCGAGAAAAGCAGAATGGCAACTCCTATGAGTGCCACAATAAGAGTTTTTTTCATAGTCCATTTAACTCTCTGTCAGAGAGCGTGTAAGGGGGGGGATAGGTTAGGCTTGAAAAAGATAGTTTTTAGGTAGGGGGTATTGATAGGAGTGTCGGCACCCCGCCCATCATCCTGCGGGGTGCCTACTCCAACTGTGTGTAGTCTTTATTCGTAGATGCCCTGGGCCATACCGCGATACTTGGCGGTCATAGCACGAGCAGCCTCAACTGCGCCCTCGTTGGGGGTAGCATTGAAGGTGCCGATGCGGTCGGTCCACCACATCTTCTCGTAGGTTGCCACAGCCTCGTAGTACTTGCTGAACGAGGGGCCGTCGAACTCGCCTTTGTAGAGTACCGACTCCTTGGCTGCTGCGAGCATCATCTCCCAACGCTCGGCATAGAAGGTGTCCAGCAGACCCGACCAAGTACGGCAAGCGTAGTCGTTCAGAGTCATAGCCCTGTCGCCCCAGGTAGTGAGCAGACAGCGGGCGTTGCTCTCGAAATAGTCGGCCTCCTCGGGGGTGGTACCCTGGGCCCTTGCATCGGCAATCCACTTGCCTGTGAGGAAGTTGTGGTTGGTCGATACCAGATCGTCCATATCGTGCAGGAGTGTCAAAATCTTGTCCTCAAATACCATCATATCGGCCACATTCTTCTCGTTGTAAGCCTTCTGGTAGCGCTGAACGAGCATCTCGAAGGTGTTACACATCATCTCGCGAGTGAGGTTCACAACGTCAAACTGGTAGGTTGGGGTGTTGCTATCGACTTTCAGCAGGCCGTCGATAACTTTGAGCAGCACTCGGTTGGCACGCATCAGGTCGCCACGACCACCATAATCTTTGATGTTGCCGGGGCGGCTAACCAGCCAGTGGCGAGCCTTGTAGTAACCGTCGTTGTTGTAGACGCTGTCGATGAGCAGCTGCCACGACTCGCGAGCGTTCTCATCAACCTTACCCACGCGGCGGTCGGCCAGGCGAGCAGTCCACTCGTTTACGTCTTTGTGGATTGGGTAATCCCAAGCCTTTTCAAAAATGTACTCAAACATAAAGGGATTGAGGTCGAAGCCTTCGAGAGTCGAGCCAATGCCCACAAAGTTTTTGCCGGCTTTGGCATAGGTATTCTCTACCCTCTGGTTAACTTTGGCAATAGGGCCGCAGAACTCGGTGTTGCCACCGAAGTTGCCCAGGTAGCACCACAAGAAGGGGGTGCCGAAGAAGCTCTCGGTCATCTGCCAAATCTCCTGATACTCGGCCCAGTAGTCGAGAATAATCTGTTTGTCTTTGGGGGTTGCGCCCAGGTAAGCCTCAATGCGCTCGTTGGTCCAGTTGGCCCTCATATAGTAGAAGAGCCAGCCCATCTGCAACCACTCGGCCTTGCGGTCAACGGCTTTGAGCGACTGATAAACCTTCTTGCCAATCGAGGCCAGATAGTCGGGCTCCCACGATGGGGGTACCAACTCGTTGAATACGTCTACACCGTAGATGTGGTCGGTGCCGTAAAGCTCGGTCTGGGTGGTCAGGAAGCGACGCTGAACCTCGGTATAGAGTTTGTCGGCAGGGTTAAGGAAGTGGCAAGCCTGATCTTTGGGGAAGCCTGCCCACTCCTCGAGCTGTTTGATGTCGGCGTCGGGATAGATCTCGGCCAACTGCTCGGGCACGTGACCAGCAAATGCAGGCAGTACGGGCTTCATACCCAACTCGCGCTCGCGGGCCAAAATCTGTTTCTGCAGGTCGCTCTGCGAGTCGATCCACGACTGTGGCAGAGGGCTCTGCCAGTGGTCGATGTTCGACATACGGTGCCAGGGCAGGTGGGCAGGGCCGGTGAAGTAGCTCCTAATCTGCTCGTCGGTCATACCAAACGAGCTCCACACCTTCTGCCAAACGGCCTCCTGACCGGTGATTGCCAGGGGCAGGTTTACACCCTGCAAGGCCATCCAGTCGATAAGCCTCTCCCACTCGCGCCAAGTCCACCAAGGCATAGTGTAGCCGTAGGTGCAGTAGTTCAGGAAGAAGCGATTCTCGCTGCGAGCCTTCACGCTCACCTTCTCGGGCACTGCGGGCAGCACCTCGGGCAGCACAACTGCATCCTCTACCGACCAAGTGACGGTAGTGTTGCAATAGTATTTCAGATAGTAGTTAAAACCTACGGCCAAGCTGTTTACGTTGTTGGCTGCGATAACGATTTTGTCGCCATTGCTCGACAGCTCAAAGCGGTCGCCACCTTTTTTGGGCAGCAGCTTGAGCTCGATGTTAGCCGAGTACTCGGGAGCGATACGCTCAATCAGGTCGCGGGTTGGCTTAACGGCCTTCGACTCGGCAGGGGCAGCCCATACCGCCAGCGAAAAGGCCAACATTGCAAGTGTTGTAAAAAACTTCTTCATTGTTGATTTTTGTGGTATAATGTTATTAGTTAGTGTTTTAGCTTTTCAAAAAATCTCACTCATCCACTTTTCATCTTTGTAAACACCCCCGTTGGGCATCCAAAGAACCGCATCGGCTGATGATTAAATTTTACCATTTTCTCAGCACTCAACCTCCGAAAATGAAACAATTTTACCATTTCGCCACCCCAAGTGAGAAGATTTTTTCATCCTAAGGCTCTTCAAAAGTAGTAATTATTGTTGGACTAAAAAAATTTTCTCACAACAAATAATCCCACTCCAACCCGCCCAAAGGGTGAGAAAATGGTAAAATTGGCTCAAAAACAGCAAAATCGAATCACCCTGTTGTGAGATTTTCACAAAACCCCACCTTAAACGTAACTACTACAACACCACTACATAAGGCTAAAAAAATTGGCAATGTGTTGGCAATTTCACACACAAATCTTACCTTTGTGGGAGCCCCATTTCAGAAAACAACAAAAAAGAGTATAAAAACTATGAAAAAACACGAACCAATGCACAAAGCCCACCCCTGGCACGGCATCGACCCGCTGTCGCCCGAAGAGGTTAGAGCTTTTATAGAGATTGTGCCCACCGACACCGTCAAGTACGAAGTCGACAAACAGACGGGCTACTTGGCCCTCGACCGCCCACAGAAGTTCTCAAACATAGTGCCCTCGCTCTATGGCTTCATACCTCGCACCTACTGCTCGACCAAGATGGCCGAGCTGACCAACAAGGCTATGGCTCGCTTTGACGTCGAGGGCGACGGCGACCCACTGGATATCTGCGTACTGACCGAGAAGGATGTAACCCACGGCGACATCTTGGTTACCGCGCGTCCCATTGGTGGCATACGCCTTTTGGACCACAATCAGGCCGACGACAAGATTATCGCGGTGCTTAAAAACGACGCTGTATATGGCGACTATGAGGACATCAACCAACTGCCCATAAAGATTGTGCGCCGCCTTATCCACTACTTCACCACCTACAAGGACATCCCTGGCGAGAACCACCAGCGTATGCAGTTCCTCGGCATCTATGGTCCCGACATTGCGCGCGACGTTATTGCCCGCTCGATGGAGGACTACAATGACCTGATTAAAGTTCAGAATTGAAAATTGAAAATTGAGAATTGAAAATCAAATAAAATAGGCGGCCTTTGCAGGTCGCCTATTTTATTATACATTTATTTATATGGCTTACTCGGCAGGGGTGGCAGCCATCTCCTCCTCGGCTACAACTTCGGGCTCCTCTATGACAACGGGGGCATTGGGGTCGTAGTGGAAGTCGGGGTTGCGCCAGTCGGCATAGTAGTCGTGGACAAAGGCACCCTCCTGCTGGCGGTACTTCTCGATATTCGACGAGGCCAGCCAAGTGATATAGCCACCCGTAAGTCCTGCGGCATAGAGGCCCCTAATCTCCTTCTCGACATTCTCGGCATCGTAGGCAATGCCGTTGCGGTCGACGTGGCGCATCACATTATAGGCCTGTACCCAGGTGCGCACAACTGCGGGTGTGGGGGTAACCTCCTGACGGCCCTGCACACGTTTGCCCCACTCGTACAAAATCTGGTAGGGGTGGTTCCAAGGCTTATAGACGCCATAGTAGTTGTTCGAGAAGTGGTCGGGATAGGGCATACCGCTAATTACGTCGGCCACATTGCTTATGGCGGGCCAATACTGACCATAGGCGGTGGTGTAACCCGGATTGGCGCTCTCGCCAAATACATCAATCGACACATAGGCACCCACCTTGTGAATTTCGTCACAGGCGTACTGCACAAACCTCTGGATAGCCTGTACCTTGCTCTCGCCGTAGCGGTTGTGGTAGTCTACGAGGTTCTCGATTGAGGTCATACGGTCGGGGAATCGCACATAGTCAAAGTTAATCTCGTTGAAGCCAAACTTGGTCACAGCCTCTTTGGCCAGAGCCACGTTGAACTCCCACACGCGGCGGTCGAAACCACTGGGCCAGAAGGCCTTGTTGTGTTTGAAGGGCTCGCCCGTTGCGCGGTCGGTAATGGCGCACTGGGGGTTGTCCTTAACAAAGTACGAGTCCTTGAAGCAGGTGATACGGCCCACAACATAGAAACCCTCTTCGTGCAGACGGCTAACGACCTTTTTGTAGAGGGCCTCTTTGTCGCCTGCGCGGCGATAGTTAGTGGGCGAGTACTCCTTCATAGCGTCGGCCTTGTAGCCGGGGCTCTCGTTGTCTTTGATGTCAATGACGAAGGTGTTGATTTTGGTCTCCTTGGCCAGCGCAATATACTGCTCAATCTTTTGGAGCACATTGGTACCCGCATTCAGGTAGAGCGAATAGCAAGCTGCGGGCATAGGGTTGTCGGCAAACTTGGGCTTCTCGACGGGGTAGAAGTCGCAACCTATGGCCTTGCCGCCACCGAAGGGGTTTTTGACCGCCTTGTGAATGGGGTCGTACTTCTCGGCCTCGTAGCGCAGAGCGGCCTCCTCGGGGGTAAAGACAGTGTACTTGCCATAGATGTAGCCCTCTACATCGCCACTGCGCACCTTGTAGGTAACCACCTTACCGTCGTGGTCCATAGTGTCGTAATCGACTACGGTAAGCTGGCTCGACTTGTCGGCAAAACCTGCAATCTTGCCACTCTCGACATCGCGCAGCAGCGTTGCGGGGGTGCGTACCCAGATGGTCTGCTCCTTAACCACCTCGCGCAGGGTGGCCACCAGAGCCTCCTCGGGGGCATAGAGTTCGCTCTCCTCGAGCACCACCTTCACAAAGCGGGCCCCCTCTACGCGCTCTACGCAGTTGGGATGGGCCACCACCTCGGTGCCACGCAGAAATGCTCCTGCGGGCGAGAGTGTGCCATCCTCGGCCTGGGTATAGAGTTGGGCGGTGGTGGTTGCCGAGGCCAAGTAGCGGCTCTCGGTGAGCTCTTTGTCTACGCAGCTCCACAGAGTTGTGACCATAAGTGCGGTGATTGCTACGAGCCTAAAAATCTTCTTCATATATTTTTTCGGTTGTGTGGTTTATTTGAAAACCGGTCTTTGTGGTTAAAAATTCATCTCTCATTGGGCCGCATCCGCAGGGGTTGCCACCCAATTTGCCCACAAATTTAGGTTTTTTGTCGCAAATAGCCGAAAAAATTTCTACTTTTGTGATTGGTTCGGTGCGACTGACAACAAATCATCACAAATACAAACAACAAACATCAACAAAAGCGTATGAAGAAATTTTTGTTTCTGGCACTTGGTCTGGCAGTTCTGACCTCGTGTACCCAGCCCAAACAGGTAGTTCTGCTCGACCAGAGCGCATTCGAGGCTACCGTAGATGGCAAACAGACCTCGCTCTACACCCTCACCGCAGGCGACATCACTATGCAGGTGACCAACTTTGGTGCTCGCGTGGTTACCCTCTGGACCCCCGACAAAGAGGGCAATATGGAGGATATCGTATTGGGCTACAACAACATCGACACCTACCTGAACAACCCTGGCGAGCGTTTCTTGGGTGCTTGCGTAGGCCGCTACGCCAACCGTATTGCTGCCGGTAAGTTTACCCTCGACGGCAAGGAGTACCAGCTCTCGACCTACAACAATGGCCAGTGCCTCCACGGTGGCGACAAGGGCTTCGATATGGTTGTATGGGATGTTGTGTCGGTTAGCGACAACGAGATTGTGTTCCACTACCTCTCACCCGATGGCGAGGAGAACTTTCCTGGCAACCTCGACGTTACTATGACCTACACTCTGACCCCCGAGAACGAGTTTAAGGTTACCTATCTGGCAACTACCGATGCTCCTACCTACTGCAACATCTCGCACCACAGCTTCTTCAACCTCAAAGGCGAGGGCAACGGTACCATCAACGACCACGTTATGACCATCAATGGTAGCTTCAACACCCCCATCGACAGCGTCTATATCCCCACTGGCGAGATTGCAAGCGTAGAGGGCACCCCCTTTGACTTCCGCGCAGGCAAGGTTATTGGCGAGGGCTTGAAGGCCGAGCAGGAGAACGAGCAGCTGAAAAATGGCGCTGGCTACGACCACAACTGGATTCTCGACCGCAAGAGCGAGAACGAGATTGAGTTTGCTGCATCGGTTTGGGAGCCCACTTCGGGCCGCTATATGGAGGTTTGGACCGACCAGCCTGCATTGCAGTTCTACGGTGGTAACTTCTTCGATGGCTCGACCGAGGGCAAATGGGGCCGCACACTCAACTACCGCGAGTCGTACGCTCTGGAGACCCAGCTCTACCCCGACAGCCCCAACCACGCACACTTCCCCTCTACCCGCTTGAACCCAGGTGAGGAGTATACCCACACTTGCATTTATAAGTTTGCAACTAAATAGTGTAGCTATTGGTTGCAGGACATAAGTACTAAATCATTTTCGACCACCCCTCGGCCACTTCGTGGCCACTCCCCTTTCGTAGGGGAGATTGAAAAGGAGGTGCTGAACAAAGGCTTTGCGCTATAATTTGACGCTAAATAATTTAGCTGTTGGTTGTAGGACTTAAGTACTAAAAACATTTTCGACCACCCCTCGACCACTTCGTGGCCACTCCCCTTTCGTAGGGGAGATTGAAAAGGTGGTGCTGAACAAAGGCTTTGCGCTATAATTTGACGCTAAATAATTTAGCTATTGGTTTCAGGACTTAAGTACTAAAATCATTTTCGACCACCCCTCGGCCACTTCGTGGCCACTCCCCTTTCGTAGGGGAGATTGAAGGGGTGGTGCTAAACAACCGAAGGCTTGGCGGAATACTCTGCCAAGCCTTCTTTTTTGTCTTTTACCAATGGTCTTTGGGCCACTAATGGATTTCGATCTTGCGATTCTCGTGCTTCTCTTTTGCCTCGGGCTTCTTGGGAAGCCTGATGCAGAGCATACCCTTGTCGCACTCGGCCTTGATATCCTTGCGCTCGATGTCGTCGGGCAGCACCATAGTCTGCTGGAACTTGGTGTACGAGAACTCGCGACGCAGGTAGTGACAATCCTTCTCCTCGGTGTTGCACTCCTCGCGCTTGCGCTCCATAGTGATAACCAAGTCGTTCTGGTCGTTGATGTGTACCGCAAAGTCCTCTTTGGTCATACCGGGTGCGGCCACCTCTACGATGTAGTCGTTTTTGGTCTCCTTGACATTGATTGCGGGGGTTACTGCGGGGCTTACGGTTGTGGGCAGCCAGTCGGCTCCGAGCAGGTCGTTGAAAATCGAGGGCATCCATCCGCCCCCATTGTGTCGAACAATTGCTGACATAGACAAAACTGTTTTTGTTGGTTGGTTATATGGTTAGACAAAATCGCCCCACCGAGTGTGGGGCTGTGTCGCTATTGACGATTGCAAACCTTGTGCCACGCCGAGACTGTGACCTGGCGCTACAAACAAAAAAAACTCGGAGCAGTGGTGTGCTCCGAGCCTTTCTTGCTCTAAATAGGCCTACCTACTCCGCAGCACCCTTTTGTGCTGCATACTCGGCCAAGTGTTCATCGGTGAGAGTAAAAGTCCAGTAGATGAAGGTAAACTTGTCATCATTGGCCAATTCGGGGTCGTCTTGGAAAAGTCCTCGCTGGTACAAATAGTCGCCAGGGACAGGATCATCTTGCCACCTGGCAACCCACAAGCCCGGGGTTGTCAAGAAATCATAGTCCATCACATATATCAACTCGCGACTCTCTTTGTCGTACAACAAAACTCGACTGCCATCGCCATCGCTGGACTTGGTGTTCTGCTTGGTGTTGTACTCCTCTTCATCGGCATAGCTCGACGTGTAGTTGATTGGGGCAGCCTTGCCGACTGGTAAATCGTATGTATACGAGCCAGAGTCGTTCCACTTACCTTGCATATAGTATCTGTACTCCAACACTGCTTCCATTGGGCGCGAGGTTTGGTTGTCTATTTCCCAAGTAGCCAGATAGGTGTCGTGTGGTCTTACAGTACCCCCGGCAATATAGGGCCACATATCCATAAATATCGATTCGATAACATCTCCGCACGAGCAGAGCGACAGCGATGCTGCAATGGCAAAAACGTACTTAGTAAACTTAGAAACCATATTGAGAAAATGTTTGATTTATGTAATAAGTGTATTGAGGATAGCAAGATAGTAGCAATTGTTTGTACATTTGTATTGACGTCGCTTCTTTTTTAAGACCACCTAATAGGGTTGACAAAGGAACACCATTTAAATACAAACCCCATATTATTTCTGGCTTAAACCAGTATGAACCATCTTCTCGTGGAGGATACGGAGTGGAAGTTGCTCGAATGTCAATTTGTTCAAATAATTCTTTCAAAAAAATATTTCCAACAGCGTGAGCCCACATTTCTGCCACGCCACTATGTCCATTATTGGGTGTGTTCAATGTTCCATAAGGGTCTTCAAAATCACTTGCCAATATACAATCTAATTCGTAATCAATCACATTGGCCCACCACTGAGCATTGTTATACATATAGCTAAAATGCGTAGCATGGGATAGTTCATGAAATACATATTCATATATATCCGAAGCACAAGGCTCACTTTCAACATCACATAAACAAATGTCTGGTCCAAACTTATATAACAGATTTTTAAGAAGTCGTTCCGTTGCATTTGCAATTGTCCTATTATCGAAACAGCCAGTGACATATCGTTGTAAGCTATTGATGTAGTAACTTGTTCTATGAGCAAACATGGGACAACTTGCTCCCTCAAAATATTTAATTGCCCACATTCTCATACCGAATGGAGGTTGAGTAAGTCCCAATTCGGCGCATCTGTCGTAGTACATACAAGTGGCACGATTCATATGGCTCAATATCCAACCTTTCAGATTGTTTGTTTCTGTGAAGTTTATACTTCGAGCTGTACCAATATTTACTTTGGTTGGCATAATCAAGGCAAGGTTATATCCATACGAAATATGATTGGCACTATTGACAAAACAGATTTCGGTTTTGGGAGAGGTACCCAATCTACCTGTTACCGAGTAGGTACCATCGGCATGAGTTGTGGCGGTTTTAGATAACAATCGACCTACAATCCTTACTTTAATGCCCTCTACTGGATATCCATCAACTGTGATGGTACCAGTATAGGTACGTCTTGTAAGCGCCATTGTCGATGCCGAGGGATCCATTACACCAGTTTCGGCATAATTAACTGACACACCTTCTATGGCCGCAATATCTACAATTGTTCCTGCGGTGGTTTCCACTTCGGTTTCGTCATCATCGGGAATATAGCACTCCTCCAAAATCTCGTAGGTAATATCGGTCGGCAGAGTTGTGTCAATAGGAAGAACTGTGTACTGCCATGTGATTTGCTCGTCAGACAACGAGGGATCGTGATACTCCGAAGGATCTTCCTCGAATTCGACATCAAGAGGATAATTGAAGAGTTCCCAACCCGTTTCGAGCAGAAAATCCATCTGCTCCTTGTCTGCGGGTAGGAATCTTACATAAATGTGGGTTGCAACAATAATCTCATCAGCAACACTCTCGCCAGAGCGAGTAGTGGGGTAGAGGACTTCGCAGGCGGCCTTCATAGCCTCGACCGAATAGGGATTCGGTACTTTCACTCCCTCAATCATCGAGGTCGTCTGTGGTTGTGGTTCAACATTTAATTCATTTTCTTGCCATCCGGTATTGCTACACGACCAAATGGCGAACATGGCGATAATAATCGCCAAAAAACTTCTCTTTTTCATTGTGGTTACGATGTAAAGAAGGTTAATAAATAAAATGTCACCCCAAAATTAACAAAACGCGGGAGTAAAAGCAAATGATTTCGGAAAAATTTGCACATATATATAAATAATGTGCAAATTTCACCCATCATTTTGCCTCCGCGAGGTTGCTGTACCCCTCGGCCCCTCATTGTTCCACCAACAAAAAAAGCGTCAAAGAGTTTGGCGTTTGCAGATTTATTGCCTACCTTTGGAGTGCTGTTAGGGGTGCCAACCTCGGGAGCGGCAGATTTGGGCAAGTACCGATTTGACCTTTTGCGCACACAGTGGTTGGCTGAGAAGATACCCTCCGAACCTGATATGTATAATGACAGCGCAGGGAAACGGTAGATCAAGACATACAAGTGGAAGAAGCAGTAGAAGTGACAAACCACAAAGCAAAAACAAAACATAAAGAAAAATTTGCTTCTACTAACGCCAAACAAGGCTACACACTCTAAATGAACCTGACAAAAACGTACCCTGCAAAGCCAATGCAGGGTACGTTTTATTTTATACCTATATTATTATGATTAACCGTGAGAGATTTATCGCCGACGTGGAGGCTGTACGCCGCCGCTCGCCACTGGTGCACAACATCACCAACTATGTTGCAATGAACAACTCGGCCAACGCATTGTTGGCCATTGGCGCCTCGCCCGTTATGGCCCACTGGACCGACGAAATGGCCGATATGACCGCCATTGCAGGGGCTCTGGTAATAAACATCGGCACCCTCGACACTCAGTGGATTGAGGGTATGTTGGCCGCAGGCAAGGCTGCCTCGCTGCGTGGCACCCCCGTAGTGCTCGACCCCGTAGGGGCAGGAGCAACGCCCCAGCGCACCGCCACCGCCCTGCGCATCATCGAGGAGTGCAAGCCCACCATCATTCGCGGCAACGGCAGCGAGATTATGGCCCTTGTGGACGCCTCGGTCAAGAGCAAAGGTGTCGATTCGAGCGCCTCGAGCCACGACGCCCTCGGAGCCGCCAAGTCGTTGGCCCAGAGCAGCGGTGCAGTGGTCGTAATCAGCGGCCCCACCGACTACATAACCGACGGCCAGAGGGTTGAGACCATCACCAACGGCAACCCCATAATGACCAGCGTGACCGCTATGGGTTGTACGGCCAGTTCGATGGTGGGAGCCTTTGCAGCAGTCAATGCCGACGCTTTTGAGGCTTCGTGCCACGCTATGGCCGTTATGGGCATTGCAGGCCAGAGGGCTGCCGCCTACTCGAAGGGCAACGGCTCGATGCAGGTCAATTTCCTCGACGAGCTCTACAACTTCTCGCCCACCGAGGCTGCCCAGATGCTTTCACAAGAGTAAACAACCCATACCTACAACAATATGAACAAAACCATCTGCGAACAACTGCGCCTCTACTTGGTTACCGACCGCGACCTGTCGCTCGGTCGCCCTTTGCAGGAGATTGTCACCGAGGCCGTTGCGGGCGGAGCAACAATGGTGCAACTGCGCGAGAAGGAGGCCTCGACAGCCGACTTTGTGGCCCTTGCTCGTCAGCTCAAGGCTGCCCTTGCCCCACTCGGGGTGCCCCTCGTCATCAACGACCGCATAGACGTAGCCCTTGCTGCCGATGCCGACGGAGTGCACATTGGCCAGAGCGATATGCCCTACGAGGATGCTCGCCGACTGCTTGGCCCCGACAAGATTATCGGACTTTCGGTCGAGTCGCTGGCCGACATTGAGGCTGCCAACCTGCTCGACGTAGACTACATTGGCATCTCGCCTGTCTATGGCACCCCCACCAAGACCGACACCAAAGAGCCCTTTGGCCTTGAGGGGCTTCGCAGGGCCGTAGAGATGAGCACCCACCCCACCGTAGCGATTGGCGGAATGAATGCCCAGACGGTTGCCGACGTCGTGGCCACAGGGTGCAATGGTGTAGCCGTAGTGTCGGCCATCTGCTCGGCCCCCTCGCCACGAGAAGCAGCCCGCGAATTGCTCGAAATAATAAACAATAATCTTTAATGACGTTAGACCTTAGACGTTCGACGTTAGACCAAAAAAAACTATGAGTTGGACACAAGAGGTGTGGGCCAAGTCTCTCCCCATCTATGAGCGCATCACCGCCCACCCATTCATCACCGAACTGGCCGAAGGCACCCTTGCCCTCGACAAGTTTGTGCGCTACATTGCACAAGATGAGATATACATCAAAAACTATGGCGAAGAGATGCTTATGTTGGCCGATATGCTGCCCCAAGGCCCTATGCGCGATATGTTCGCCGCCTACGCCAAAGGGGGTATGGAGGCCGAGAAGGCTATGCACGATATGCTCATCGAGCGCTTTGGCATCGACACAGCCGTTGAGCCCTCGCCCGTAACGAGCGGCTATATGGCCCACACACGCCACCACATCAACTCGGGCTGTATCGAGCTGGCCCTGGCAGCAATGTTGCCCTGTATGTGGATTTACAACGAGGTGGGACTCCACATCTACCGCACCCGCAACACCGCCCAAAACCCCTATACCGATTGGGTAGCCACCTACGCCGCCGAGGATTTCACCGAGGGTACCCGTCAGGTGTTGCAGATGTGCGACGACTATGCCGCCAAAGCCTCGCCCGAGCTGCGCGCACAGATGACCGAGGCCTACTTGATTGCTGCCGAGTATGAGTGGGCCTTCTGGGATTGGGGCTACAACGGTAAATAACCATATTACACACACTCCTAAAAGATTATGAGCAAGGGAGAATTTGACTTTATAGACCGCATACGCACCGCCTTTGCCACCCCTCTGGCCGAGGGCTTTGTGGGCATAGGCGACGACTGCGCCATACTGCCCACCGAGGGCGACCACGACTGGCTCATCTCGACCGATATGGTCATCGAGGGGGTGCACTTTCTGCGCCACGATGCCACCCCCGAGGATGTGGGCTACAAGTCGGCTGCCGTAAACATCAGCGACATTGCCGCAATGGGGGGCGAGCCTGTGGCCACATTCCTCTCCATCGCGCTGCCCAAAGATGCGCAGGGCGAGTGGGCCGAGCGCTTTATTGAGGGCTATCGCACCATCAGCGAGCGCTATGGCGTGGCCTTGCTGGGTGGCGACACCACCTCGTCGGTCAGAGATATTGCCATCAACGTAGCCATCGTGGGGCGTTGCAAGCGTGGCACAGCACTGCTGCGTAGCGGGGCCCGTGTGGGCGACACAATCTACGTCACAGGACCTTTGGGCAACTCAGGTGCAGGCCTACGGGCTATTTTGGAGGGTATCGAGCGCACTGTCGAAGTGGAGCGCCTTATCCAGAGCCACTACCGCCCCACTCCACGCATTGCCGAGGGACAGCAGTTGGGCCTCTCGGGCCGAGCCCACGCAATGATGGACATCTCCGACGGCATAGCATCCGACCTGGGCCACATCTGCAAAGCCTCGGGCGTGGGTGCCCAGATAGAGCTGGACAAGCTGCCCCTCTCGACCGAGTTGCAAACCCTATGCGCACAGCAGGGGTGGAGCGCCACCTCTCTGGCCGCCTCGGCAGGCGAGGATTACGAGTTGCTCGTTGTTGGCACCCCCGACTTGGCCCAACACATCGACTGCCCCCTATACCCCATTGGCCGAATAACCGAGGGCACCTCCATCGAGTGGCTCAGCGAGGGGCGCAAAGTAGAATTTTCACAAAAAGGATTTACACACTTCTAACGCTATGAAATACAACAGAGTACTAACCATTGCAGGTAGCGATTCGGGTGGCGGTGCAGGCATCCAAGCCGACATCAAGGCTATCTCGGCCTTGGGATGCTTTGCCACCTCTGCCATCACAGCCATAACCGTTCAGAACACCCTCGGAGTAGAGGCCGTTCACCCCGTGCCCCTCGACATATTGGAGGGGCAGATTGATGCCGTACTTGCCGACATTGGCACCGATGCCGTAAAGATTGGTATGCTCCACTCGGCCCAAGTGGTAGAGGTTGTTCGCCGCGCGCTCGACCGCCACAATGCCCCCAACGTGGTGCTCGACCCCGTAATGGTATCGACCTCGGGCCATAGGCTTATCGAGGAGAGCGCCATCGAAACGCTGCGCACAACACTCATTCCCCGAGCAAGGGTTATAACCCCCAACATCCCCGAGGCAGAGATTTTGGCCGGCACCACAATTACACACAACGCCCAGTTGCCCGAGGTGGCTCGCACCCTCTCGTGCGGCGGCAAGGTATCGGTGCTACTCAAAGCTGGCCACCTGACCGAGGATAGGCTGGTGGATATATTCTACAATGCCGAGGATGATACCCTCACCGAGCTACCCTCGCAGCGCGTCGCCACCCCCAACACCCACGGCACAGGTTGCACGCTGTCGAGCGCTCTGGCAGCAATGCTTGCCAGTGGCCACGACCTTACCACCGCAGCCCGTCTGGCCAAAGAGTATATAAATGGTGCTATTGTGTCGGGCGCTCGTTATGAGATTGGGCACGGGCACGGGCCGGTGGACCACTTTTTCAGGTGGAAGTAGTCGGGTTGTCCGATAGGTACAAAAACAAAAGAGAGTTCCTTTTTCGGGGGGAACTCTCTTCTTGTTTTCTTAGAGCAGGTTATCTTTTTCGATATCCTTGAAGTATTTGTAGGTATTGACCTTCAACTCGCCCGTAGCAGGCTCGTCGCAAACCAGTATGCCGTGGGGGTGAGTCTGCAAGCCTGTGATTGTCCAGCTATGCGAGTAGGCGCCCTCGATGCCCTGCTGTACCGCGCGGGCCTTCTTGGGGCCAAAGGCCAAGATGATAACCTCGTTGGCCGAAAGAATAGTAGCCACGCCAACGGTCAGAGCCAACTTGGGCACCAACGAGCAGTCGCCACCAAAGAAGCGCGAGTTGACCAGAATGGTATCCTCGGTGAGGGTTTTGATGCGGGTGCGCGAGCTCATCGACGAGAAGGGCTCGTTGAAGGCAATGTGGCCATCTTCGCCCACGCCACCCAAGAAGAGGTCAATACCACCCGCGCCTGCAATCTTCTTCTCATAGTCCGAGCACTCTTTTGCCAGGTCGGGGGCGTTGCCATTGAGGATGTTTACATTCGAGGGGTTGATGTCGATGTGCGAAAAGAAGTTCTCCCACATAAAGGTGTGGTAGCTCTGTGGGTGATCTTCGGGCAGCCCCACATACTCGTCCATATTGAAGGTGATTACATTCTTAAAGCTCACCTTACCCTCCTTGTTCAGGCGGATAAGCTCTTGGTAGGTACCCAGGGGGGTAGAGCCAGTGGGAAGGCCCAACACAAAGGGGGTGTCGGTAACGGCTGCCTTGCGGTTGATTGCCTCGGCAATGTAGTTGGCAGCCCAGATAGAGCCACGCTCTTGGTTTTGTTCGATAATTACTCTCATAATAATTTATACCTTTTTAGCCTTGGCAACTCTTCGTGGAGAATAGTTGCCGAGGCTGTTAAACATCGTGTTTGGGGGCCACCGCTCTTTTAGAAGGTGATGAGCGAGTAGACGGGGGCTACTTTTTCGAGCAGCGCACGACCACCGAGGAAGCCCAAGTCGGCCAAGAAGATGAACTCCTTGACCTTGACGGGATACTCCACACCATTTTTGCTGACAGTCAGAGCCTCCAAGTGCTCGGCCATTTTGAGTGCAGTACCACCGGTGGCAAGAATGTCGTCGAGGATAGAGATTTCTACCACACCGTTGGTAATCTGCGCATTCTGCAAGTCGCTCTTGCGGAAGTAGAGGCTATCCTCGCCATACTCCTTCACGATAGATACCTTTTGCAGGTCGCCCTCGTTGGCGGGCAGTTTGCCACTCTTGCGGAAGGTGATAAGATTGTGGGCCTTGGAGTCGGTAACCAGCAGGGGCGCAGCAAACAGAAAGCCGCGAGCCTCGGGTGCAGCCACATTGGGGGTGGTCAAGTGGTTGCCCAACTCCTCGATGATTACGCCAAAGGTGTCGGCGTCGCTGAGCAGTGGCAGCAGGTCTACAAAGTTTACACCCTCTTTGGGCCAGTCGGGGTAGAATTGGATAAGTTTTTTTGCCTCTTCGAGCGTTGTTTTGTTATTATTCATAGCCATTAAGCATTATATTCAAAAACACCCAAAGATAGTACATTTTGATTAAACAGACAAATTTTGTACCTTTACACCACGAACATAACCCACCAATGAATATGAAAAGGTACTTTTTTGTTTTTTTGATGGCTCTGGCCTCGCTCGCAAACGTAGGGGCGCAAGAGCGTAAACTACTCTCTATGGAAGATGCAATCCTCAGCCGACAGCTCTCGCCACAGTGGTACTACACCGCTTGGGGCACCGACGCCAAGGGCAAAACCCTCTATGCCGAGGGCACCTCGCGCGACAACATCACTTGGCACTACCCCAAAAATGGCAAAGAGGCCACAGTGGTACCCACACAGCAGCCCACCACCGACAAGCCCCGCTACTTCACCGAGGGCAACAACCTCTACTACGAGCTCGCAGGCAACAAGGTGGCCATAACCACCGAGAGCAATCCCGACATAATTAGCGGTAGCGAGGTGAGCCGCAACGAGTTTGGCATCAGTGGGGGCATATTCCCCTCGCCCGACGGGCTGAGCGTTGCCTTCTACCAGAAGGATGTTAGCCGCGTGGCCGACTTCCCCCTGCTCGACATCACCACCCGCACGGGCTCGCTCGTAAACATCAAGTACCCCCAGAACGGACTCGCATCGGAGCACGTTTCGCTCGGCATATACAACACCCTCACCGCTCAGACCGTATGGTGCAAGGTTACCGACTTCGATGATGAGCGCTACCTGACCAACATCACTTGGAGCCCCGATGGCAAGCTTATATATATACAGGTACTCAACCGCGCCCAGAAGGAGGTGCGTCTGAACTCCTACTGCGCCACCACAGGCGAGTTTGTTGAGTGCATCTGCACCGACAGCGACCCCCGTTGGGTTGAGCCCTACTATCCGCTCTATTTCCTCGGTGGCAACCCCGACCGTTTCCTCTACTCGACCAACGTGCGCGATGGCTACTGGAACCTCTACCTCTACGAGCGCAACGCCAAGAGCGGCCAGTGGAGCTGTCGTCGTCTGGTCGATGTCGATGCCGACATATTCTACCTCGGCCAGGATGCCAAGTCGGTCTACTACAACAGCTTCGAGTTCTCGCCCGTAGAGCAGCACCTCTGCAAAGTAGACATCAAGAGCGGCAAGACCTTGCGCCTGACCCACGACGAGGGTTGGCACAACTGCTCGCTCTCGCCAGACGGCAAGTGGTTCTTCGACAACTACTCGGCCCTGAAAGTGCCTCGCGTAGTCAAGCTCTCCTCGACCGACGGCAAGGTTAGTCGCACCCTCTTTGAGGCCCCCGACCCCACCGCCGAGTACAACTACACCCCCATCGAGCTGGGCTCGATAAAGAGTGCCGACGGCAAGTACGACAACCACTACCGCCTTATCTACCCCATCGACTTTGACCCCGCAAAGAAATACCCCACCATTCTCTACGTCTATGGCGGCCCCCACAGCCAGATGGTCAACAACACCTTCTGCGCCAACCTGCGCCGTTGGGAGATGTATATGGCCCAGCGCGGCTATGTGGTCTTTGTGATGGACAACCGAGGCACCCAGTATCACGGTGCCGAGTACGAGAAGGCTATCCACCGCCAGTGCGGTCAGGCCGAGATGGAAGACCAGATGAAGGGTATCGAGTGGCTCAAATCGCACCCTTGGGTTGATGCCGACAGGATTGGCGTTCACGGTTGGAGCTACGGTGGCTTTATGACTATCTCGCTTATTACCAACTACCCCGACGTGTTCAAGGTGGCAGTTGCCGGTGGCCCCGTAATCGACTGGAAGTGGTATGAGGTTATGTATGGCGAGCGCTATATGGAGACCGAGGCGACCAATGCCGAGGGTTTTGCCAAAACCTCGCTCATCAATCAGGCCAAGAACCTCAAGGGCAAGCTGCTCATTTGCCAGGGCGCCCTCGACCCCGTAGTGCTGTGGCAGCACAGCCTCAGCTTCATCCGCGAGTGCGTGGTCAACAACATTCAGGTCGACTACTTCCCCTATCCTCGCCACGAGCACAACGTCTTGGGCAAGGACCGCGTTCACCTGATGGACAAGGTAACGCTCTACTTTGAGGATTACCTCTAATAGCCAAACAAGAGAGGGAGCCACTTTTGCGAAAGTGGCTCCCTCTTTTTGCGTTAGACGTTAGACAATAAGAAAGCAGAGAGTTGGGATTGAAAAGTCCCAACTCTCTGCTTTCTTATATTGCGGCTCTATTAGTACTCCTGTTTCGACAGGCGAACATAGCCGTTGTAGCGCCACTTGGCGTTCTCCTCGGCAGCAGCAAAGAGCTCATCAGCCTCAGCGGGGAACATCTTCTTGAGCGACGAGTAACGTACCTCGGCAGCCAAGAATGCCTGGAACTTGCTCCAATCGGGCTCCTTCGAGTCGAGCTTGAAGGGGTTCTCGCCCTTCTCGGCCAGCTCGGGGTTGAAGTGCCACAGGTGCCAGTAGCCACACTCGATAGCCTCTTTACCAACCGAAGGAGTGCGGGTCATACCGCCCTTGATACCGTGGTTGATACAAGGTGCGTAGGCGATAATCAGCGAAGGACCATTGTAGGCCTCGGCCTCGCGCAGCACGGTGAGCAACTGGTTGGGGTTGGCAATCGAAACCTGGGCAACGTAAACATAGCCATAGGTCATTGCAATTGCACCAATATCTTTCTTGCGGATGCGCTTACCTGCCGAAGCAAATTTGGCAACAGCGCCCACGGGAGTAGACTTCGACGACTGGCCACCGGTGTTGGAGTAAACCTCGGTATCTACGATAAGGATATTGACATCCTCGCCCGAAGCCAAAACGTGGTCTACACCACCAAAGCCAATATCGTAGCCCCAGCCATCACCACCGATAATCCACTGCGACTTCTTAACCAGCAGGTCTTTCTGCTCTACAATCTCCTTGCAGGTCTTGCAACCGCAAGCCTCGGCCATAGGCAGCAGCCTTGCAGCAACCTCGGCACTGGTAGCGCTGATGTGGCGGCCATCAATCCACTCCTGCATAGTAGCTTTCAGCTCTGCCGAGCAGTCGGGGCAGTTAGCAATAGCGTCGGCCATAGTTGCAGCCAGGGTGTCGCGACGTTTCTCGATAGCGACCTTCATACCCAAACCAAACTCGGCATTGTCCTCGAAGAGCGAGTTAGCCCAAGCGGGACCGTGGCCTTTGGCGTTGGTGCAGTAGGGGGTCGAAGGAGCCGAGCCCGAATAGATAGAGGTACAGCCGGTTGCGTTGGCTACCATCATACGGTCGCCAAACAGCTGGGTAATAGTCTTGATGTATGCGGTCTCGCCACAACCTGCGCAGGCACCCGAGAACTCAAACAGAGGCTGAGCAAACTGGTTACCCTTGATGGTTTTGGTTTTGTCCATTACGTTCTCTTTGTAGCCCACCTTCTCGGTCAGGTACTCCCAGTTGGTGGTCTCGCCCATCTGCTCTTCCAGAGGTTTCATAACCAGAGCTTTGGTCTTGGCGGGGCAAGCGTCAACGCAGTTGCCGCAACCGGTACAATCCAGAGGCGAGAGCTGAATACGGAACTTGTACTCTTTGGTCTGTGCCAAGCCCTGACGGGTAGCCATACCCTCGGGAGCGGCAGCGGCCTCCTCTTCGGTCAGCAGGAAGGGACGGATAGCAGCGTGGGGGCAGACAAAGGCGCACTGGTTGCACTGGATACAGTTCTCCGACAGCCACTCGGGCACCTTCACTGCGATACCGCGTTTCTCATAGGCGGCAGTACCATTATCCCAAGTACCATCCTCGCGGCCATTGAAGGCGCTCACGGGGAGCAGGTCGCCTTTCAGAGCGTTGATAGGCTCGCAAATGTTCTTCACAAAGTCGGGCTTGTTGCACTCGGCCTCTTTGCACTCTACCTCCTCAATGGTCAGGTTAGCCCACTCAGCGGGAATCTGTACCTCCTCAACCTCGCCACCCTTATCAACAGCAGCGTAGTTCATATTTACAATATCCTCGCCCTTCTTGCCATACGACTTGTAGATAGCCTTCTTCATCTCCTCAACAGCCTGCTCGAAGGGAATCACGCCTGCAATCTTAAAGAATGCCGACTGCATAATGGTATTGGTGCGGTTGCCCAGACCAATCTCGGCAGCAATCTTGGTAGCGTTGATGATGTAGAAGCGGATATTGTTCTTAGCCAGATAAACTTTCATGTGGGTAGGCAGGGTTGCCAGAGTCTGCTCGGCGTCGTGGACACTGTTGAGCAGGAACGAGCCACCCTTCTTCAAACCTTTCAGTACGTCGTACTTGTCGACATACGAGGGAACGTGGCAAGCCACAAAGTCGGGAGTGGTCACCAGATAGGGCGAGCGGATGGGGGTATCACCAAAGCGCAAGTGCGACGAGGTGTAGCCACCCGACTTCTTCGAGTCATACGAGAAGTAAGCCTGACAGTATTTGTCGGTAGTACCACCGATAATCTTAATCGAGTTTTTGTTGGCACCAACGGTACCATCGGCACCCAGACCGAAGAACAGAGCCTCGAAGGTACCCTCTTTGGCCATCGAAATCTCCTCGCCTACGGGCAACGACAGATGGGTAACATCGTCGTTGATACCTACGGCAAACTGGTTCAGAGGGTTCTCTGCTTTGAGGTTCTCGATAACGGCCAGCATCTGTGCAGGAGTGGTATCCTTTGACGACAGACCATAGCGGCCACCGATAATCATAGGCTTATTCTCGGCAGGAATATCTTTGCAGCTTGCAAATGCCTCAACAACGTCGAGGTACAAGGGGCAACCATTTGCGCCTGGCTCTTTGGTACGGTCCAGAACGCAGATGCGCTTGGTAGTCTCGGGCAGCACAGCACCCAGGTACTTAACCGAGAAGGGACGGTAGAGGTGAACGGTTACGACACCCACCTTCTCGCCTTTGGCAGCCAGGTAATCAACACACTCTTTCAGAGTCTCGGTAATCGAGCCCATAGCCACGATAACATTCTCGGCATCGGGTGCACCGTAGTAGGTGAAAGGTGCATAGTGACGGCCGGTGATGGTCGAAATCTTCTCCATCATCTCGGCAACCATATCGGGCACTGCATCGTAGAACTTGTTGCTTGCCTCGCGAGTCTGGAAGTAGATGTCGGGGTTCTGAGCGGTACCGCGAGTTACGGGGTGCTCGGGGTTGAGAGCCCTCTCCCTAAACTCGGCCAAAGCCTGGCGGTCGAACAGAGGCTCCAAATCCTCCATCTGCATCATCTCTACCTTCTGAATCTCGTGCGAGGTACGGAAGCCGTCGAAGAAGTGCAAGAAGGGGATGCGCGACTTGAGCGATACCAAGTGGGCAACGCCTGCCAAATCCATAACCTCCTGAACCGAGCTGGTAGCCAGCATTGCAAAACCGGTCTGGCGTGCGGCCATAACGTCTTGGTGGTCGCCGAAAATCGACAACGACTGGGCAGCCAATGCGCGAGCCGAAACGTGGAATACGCCTGGCAGCAACTCGCCGGCAATCTTGTACATATTGGGAATCATCAGCAGCAAGCCCTGCGACGCTGTGAAGGTCGAGGTCAGAGCACCTGCCTGCAACGAGCCGTGAACTGCGCCGGCAGCACCAGCCTCGCTCTGCATCTCAACAACTTTTACGGTCTGACCAAAGATGTTTTTCTGGCCACCGGCGGCCCACTCGTCTACGAGCTCTGCCATTGTCGACGAAGGAGTGATAGGGTAAATAGCAGCCACCTCGCTGAACATATAAGCGATGTGAGCAGCTGCGTAGTTACCATCACAAGTGATAAATTTCTTTTGTGCCATAACTCTTTATCTTTTATCTCAATTATGTGTAATTTTGTTTCCTAACTAAGCCTTTGGGTGTATAGTCCGTACCTCGGTACGCCTTGCAAGGTTGTTAATTTTTTAACAAAACCCTACCCCCATTTACACAAAATGGCGGAAACCAGGTTCCGCTCATTTTTCGACGTGCAAAGATAATAAACCCTCGGCAAAAATCACTAAATTTGCACGATTTTTTAGGAGTTTTAACAATTTTTACCACTCACCAGAATAGTTTTTTGGCCCATTTATGATTGACTACAAAGAGCACATACTTGCCAACGGACTGCGCGTGCTGGTCAATCACGACCAGTGTAGCCAGATGGCTGCCGTCAATCTGCTCTACATTGCAGGCTCGGTAGACGAGGAGCCCGAGCGCAGTGGCTTTGCCCACCTGTTCGAGCACCTGATGTTTCGCGGCACACGCAACATACCCAGTTACGACGCTCACGTTCAGCAGATTTGTGGCGAGAACAACGCCTTCACCTCGGCCGACTACACCGACTTCTACGTCACAATGCCCAAAGAGAATTTTGAGGTGGCCCTGTGGCTCGAAGCCGACCGTATGCGCAATCTGAACATCAGCCGCCCGAGGCTCGAAACCGAAAAGTCGGTCGTAATCGAGGAATTCAACCAGCGCTACCTCAACCGCCCCTACGCCGAGCAGTGGCACACCCTGCGCAGTATGGTCTACACCACCAGCCCCTACCGCTGGCCTGTGATAGGTCAGACCCCCGACCACATTCGCCACGCCTCGCTCGACGACGTGAGGGCCTTTTACGACAAGTTCTACCTGCCCAGCAACGCCATTTTGAGTGTGTCGGGCGATCTGGATGCCGAGCGCGTATTTGAGGCTGCCGAGCGCCAGTTTGGCCACCTGCCACTGGTCGAAGCTCCCGTTCGCACCATTGCCACCGAGCCCCCAATCACCTCGGCACGTCGTACTGAGCTACACTCGGCTGTGCCTGCCGACCAGATTACCATAGCCTTCCTGATGGAGCGACGTAGCGAGCACGGCTACTATCTGTGCGATATGCTCACCGATCTGCTTGCAGGAGGCGAGTCGGCACGCCTATACCAAAGGCTAATCAAGGAGCAGCAGATATTCTCGGCCGCCAACGCCTACATCACTGGCGAGTGTGGCCAAGGTATGCTTATACTTACGGGCCAGCTCTCGTCTGACGTAACCATCGAGCAGGCCGAGGCCGCTCTGTGGGGCGAGATTGAGCGTCTGGCCACCGAGCCTATTGGCGACTACGAGTTGCAGAAGGTCAAAAACAAGTTCGAGGCCAATATCACTTTTGGCGAGCTGAATGTTATGAACAAGGCGATGAATTTGGGCTACTATCGTATGTTGGGCGATATGAGTCTGCTGAATGGCGAGGTTGAGATATACCGCTCGATTACCTCTGCCGAGCTGGCCGACTATGTGGCCCGCAACCTTACACCCAACAAGAGTGCAACCCTCATATACCACCGCAAAAATGATTAATCCCAAGCCCCAAATACACTCCACCGCCAAGCCCCAAGTGCCCCACTACACACGTCTTGAAGCACCCAACGGCACCCCACTCTATGTGCTCCACAACTCCAATCAGGGGGTTGTGAGGGTAAGTTTTGTATTCCGCGCGGGCACTTCGTACCAGAGCGTACCGTTTAGTGCTTCGGCTGTGGTAAACACC
Source organism: Rikenellaceae bacterium (assembly GCA_015059945.1). Classification (GTDB taxonomy): domain Bacteria; phylum Bacteroidota; class Bacteroidia; order Bacteroidales; family Rikenellaceae; genus Tidjanibacter. The sequence continues at coordinate 358,259 of SUZJ01000001.1, read as the reverse complement.
CTCACCGAGGGCACCGAGCAACTTTCGGGACGCGAGATTGCCGAGCGACTGGACTTTGTGGGCTCGTACTACGATGCCAACATCGACCGCGACTGGGCCGTTGTAACCTTCTGCTCGCTGAGCAAGTTCAGCCCCGAGACTATGGATATTGCCGAGCAGGTGGTGCTCCACCCCACCTTTCCCGAGCGCGAAATCAGCGTCTACTGCCACAAGCGCAAAGAGCAGCTCGATGTTCAGCGCAGCAAGCCCGACCAGCTCTCGCGCGAGCTCTTTGGCCAGGCCATATTTGGTCAAACCCACCCCTACGGCATCACCTCACCCTCGGAGGAGTATGACCATCTAACCCCCGCCATATTGAGGGAGTTCTACGAGAGCCACTACACTGCCGAGGGGTGTTTTGCGGTACTCTGTGGCGACATTTCGTCGGCCGACACCAAGCGAGTTCTGGCCATACTTGGGGGGCTTCGCCGAGGTGGCACTGCACTTGTAAGAGAGATACCTGCGCCCGACCCTGTGGAGTATGCCAAGTGGCACTTCGAGGGGGCTGTGCAATCGTCGGTTAAGGTGGGTGTCCCCCTCTTCCCACGCAGCAACCCCGACTTTATACCTATGCAGGTGGTGGCCACCGCTATGGGAGGTTACTTTGGCAGCCGACTGATGCAGAACTTGCGCGAGCGCAACGGCCTGACCTACGGAGCCTATGCCGCAATGATTAACCTCGACCGCAGTGGCTACTTTGTGATGAGTGCCGAGGTGGCAGGCGAGGCTACCGACCGCGCCATAGCCGAGGTAATGGCCGAGGTTGAGCGCATAACCACCAAGCCCCTACACCCGAAGGAGTTGAGCGTGGTGAAGAAGATAATCTTTGGCGACGTGATGCGCATCTTCGATGGCCCCTTTGGTGTGGCCGACGTAAGTATCGAGAACATCCAGAACGGCACCGACAACAGCTATACCGAGAATTTCTTGGCCCAGGTCGAGAGCCTCACACCCAAGATGTTGCGCGATGTGGCTGCCCGAAATATCGACAAAAACGAGCTAACTGTGACTATTGTTGGCGATTAGGGTAGGATTTTTGGATAAAATATATATATTTGTGGCAAATTAACGTATTTATACACCAACCGAAAACAATAGGAATGAAAAAAGTAATTTTTGCGCTGCTCGTTGCAGCAACAGCACTTATTGGTTGCAAGCCCGACAATGGCCCTACCGACAAGCCTGGTGAAAAGCCCGACACCTTCTACGGTATCCTTATTGACCAGGCTATGATTACCAATCGTGGCGACTACTACAACCAAGACAATGGTTATACCAACCTGATTCTGCGCTTCTCGACCCTCGGCGAGGTTGAGGGCGAGGAGATGGCCGTTTCGTACCTGACTCTGGAGATGGACGTTGAGCTCGATGCCGACGGCCGTATCCCCGAGGGTACCTACTCGGTTGCCAATGGCGACCTCTATCCTGGCGAGGTGCAGAACCTGACCAGCGGTAGCTTCTTTGTAGACTTCACCCAGTCGAGCATCCAGAACGCCTATATGTTCGTCAATGGTGGCGAGGTAGAGGTTACACACAACAGCGATAGCGAGTACCGCTTCGACATCACCCTGCGTGGTCTTAACTACGAGGGCGGTCAGGGTACCCCCTATGAGGGCCGCTTTGAGGGCGAGCCCGATGTTGTAGGCTTGGGCGCTACCAATAGCAGCTATGTTCGCGTAGACAACTTTGTGATGGCCGAGTTTGGCTACCTGGGCGCTACCGAGGATGGCAAGACCGCTCTGTGGGACGTTATTCTCTACGACGAGGGTTACTACGAGTTGCTTATGAATGGCTCAACCAACAAGCTGCCCGCCAAAGCACTCTCGTTCTATATGATTGCCGAGAACCAAGGCCCCGAGGCTCTGGTTAAGGGTACCTACCCCATTGATATGCTGGGCACCTACTCGGACAACACCATCTTGGAGGCCAGCTATATGGTTATCGAGGCCTACGAGTTCAACAAGGAGACCAACCAAGTAACCATCACCAAAGGCGGTAGCGACCTGCTCACCGATGGCCACCTGAAAGTTACCCCCAAAGGTACCGAGACTATCGGCAACATCGACTACCCCGTCTACAACTTGGAGATGGTTGCCTTTGGTATCGAAGATGGCTACAAGTTCTACTACAACGACATCGCAAGCCTCTATGAGCCCGAGCCACCAACCACAGCTACCGATATCAACTACGAGTTCAGCAAGGTAGAGGCTCTCTACTGGGGCGAGTTGCCTGCCAACGAGGCCGGTACCATCATGACCAAACCTATGTGGTACTTGCAGTTCAATATGGAGGATCCCGCCGAGGGCGAGCAGATGATGATGATGGAGCTCTTCGCCAAAGATGGCAACACCTTTACCGATGGTATTCCTTCGGGTACTTATGAGGTGATGCCTCTCGACGAGAACCTCGACCCCACCCAGCCCAACAAGATCTTCCCCGGTTACTACGAGACCAACGATGCAGGTGGTATCACCGGTATCTATGGTACCTACATCGTGGGTGGCTTCGAGACCGACGACAAGACTGGCGAGACCTACTTCACCCTGCTCTTCGAATGCGTACAGAGCGGTACGATGGAGGTTGTGAACAATGGCGACGGCACCTACAAACTCGACGTAGCCTTTGTTGGCACAGGCGCTATGACCTACGGCAACATCACCGGTACTTACGAGGGCGCTATCACTACCGTCGATGGCACTGCCACCGATGAGGGCACTCAGGTTTCGGCCAAGGCTGCTGCAAAACAGAGCGCACGCCACCAGGTTAAGAACGCCACCAGTGGTCGCTATGAGGTTGTTGACAAGACCTCGAACGGCATTGTACGCCCCGCAAAATCGACTCTCTTCGAGCGCAACTACCGCTAAGAGATAGCTAAACCAAAACAAAAGGCCCCGTAACCGCAATGGTTACGGGGCCTTTTGTTTTGAGGTCGAACGTCAAACGTCGAACGTCAAACCGACCTAAGTCACATTCAAAATTATTCGTCTTGCCACGACTGACGTTAGTCGGGCGGTTGGCATCTACCGTTCTTTATTACACACGCCCCCGCCCTAACGGGCACCCCCTCTAACTTAGAGGGGGAGTTAGGTCTTCTGTTAGATGCAAGACGTTAGACAACAAGATTTAAGACGCTCCACCAAACTCCATAAGGTAGGCCTTGATGAAGGCGTCGATGTCGCCATCCATAACACTCTCAACAGCCGAGGTCTGGTGGCCCGTGCGGTGGTCCTTAACCCTGCGGTCGTCAAAGACATATGAGCGAATTTGCGAGCCCCACTCTATGCGTTTCTTGCTCTTCTCCAACTCGTTCTGCAAGGCCATACGTTTGTCCAACTCGCGCTGGTAGAGTTTCGAGCGCAAAATGCGCAGGGCATTGTTGCGGTTGTCGAGCTGGCTGCGCGTTTCGGTATTCTCAATCAGGAACTCCACTGGCTCGCCCGTATCGGGGTCTTTGCCGTGGTAGCGAAGTCGCACACCCGTCTCGACCTTATTCACATTCTGGCCACCCGCGCCACTACTGCGGTAGGTATCCCACTCGTAGTCGGCAGGGTTGATGTTAATCTCTATGGTATCATCGACCTCGGGCGAAACAAAAACCGAGGCGAAAGTTGTCTGGCGTTTGTTGTTGGCATTAAAGGGCGACAGGCGCACCATACGGTGCACACCGCTCTCGCTTTTGAGGTAGCCATAGGCGTAGTCGCCCTCAAAGACAAGGGTTGCACTCTTGACGCCCACCTCGTCGCCGGGCTGGAAGTCGGCCACCCTCACCTTGAAGCCATTGCGCTCGCCCCAACGGGTATACATCCTCAGCAGCATCGAGGCCCAATCGAGGCTCTCGGTGCCGCCTGCACCGCTATTGATATCCATCACAGCACCCAGCTTGTCCTCCTCGCCTTGGAGCATATTTTTCAATTCGAGCTCCTCGGTGGCGGTGGTTGCGGCGGCAAAGAGTTGGTCGAGTTCCTCCTCGGTGGCGCCCCCCTCGCGCACAAACTCGGGCATCAGCTCCAGGTCATCGACCAGGTGCGACAGCCCATCGTAGCCGTCGAGCCACGCCTTAATCGAGGCGACCTTTTTGAGCTGTTTTTCGGCCTCGGCAGGGTTGTCCCAAAAGTCGGGGGCGGTAGTTTTGAGCTGCTCCTCCTCGAAGGCTATGCGCTTGTCGTCGATAGCCAAATAGCGACAGAGCGCATCCCTACGCTCTACCAAATCTTTTATCTGCTCGGCCGTTACCATCGTTTATAACTACTTGATACTAAGTCAAATCACTCTCTCTACCCTGCTACGCTGCACTCGATGCCCAGGGCCTTAACCCTGTCGGCAATGGCCCTCAACTCCTCTACGCTCACCTTCTCGAGGTTTGGTGCAGGGGTGTCGCGGTCAATAGTGTAGACCATAACGCTGCGTGGGCCAATCTGCTCGACCAGTTTGAGCCACGCCTCAATCTCCTCGGGGGTGGCATTGTCTACCCTCTGCCCCTCGAACTCGCCGCGCAGGAACATTGTCTGCACAATGCAGTTACCCTCAAAGAGTTTCATCTGCTCGACCACCTCGGCCACCGAGTAGTTGCCCAGGGGCTTGTCAATCAGCTGAACGGTCTTGTCAAAGGCCGAGTCGAGTTTGAGTATAGGGTTATCGACCTTCATCAGTGCGCGCCTTACGCTCTCGCGCCCCAGCATTGTGGCGTTGGTCAAGACCGACACCTTTGCCTCGGGGCAGAGCCTGTTGCGCAGGGCTATCACCCCGTCTACAATCTCCTCAAAGTCGGGGTGCATCGTGGGCTCGCCATTGCCCGCGAAGGTAATCACATCGGGTGGAGTATCGTAGGCAACCATCTCGCCCAGTTTGCGCTCCAGCATTGCCAACACATCGCCCTTGGAGTGGAAACGTGGGCGCATACCGCCCAGAGTCCAACCACACTCGCAATAGATGCAGTTGAACGAGCACAATTTGCAATCGAGGGGCAGCAGGTTTACGCCCAGCGAGAGGCCCAAGCGGCGCGAGTGGATGGGGCCAAAGATTATGTTATCGTAAAGGATTGTCATAGCATTTCTCAATTTTTCAATGCACGAAGTTAACTCTTTTTGCCGAGGTTGCCAAATTTTGTGCCCAAACCTATTTGGCATTTTGTTTGTTGCATTGCGGGGTGTATTTGTATAACCACCTTAACACTTTTTTAGCAACAACTATGAACACAAAGATTATCCTATTGGCAGTAAGCTGCGCCACTCTTACGGTGCTACTGCTCACAATGTGCTCGGCCACCAAAGGCACACGCAAGGTAGACAACTCGACCGTCGGTCACGTAGACCTCGACCGCTATACGGGCAGTTGGTACGAGATTGTGCGCAAGCCCCACACCTTCGAGCGCGATATGACCAACGTCAAAGCCACCTACACTGCCCACCCCGACGGCAAAATCGAGGTGCGCAACGAGGGACACAAGCGCGGCAAACACAAGGTAAGCAAGGGGGTTGCCCGCACGACCGACACCCCTGGCCAGTTGATGGTAACCTTCTTCCTCTTCCCTGGCGAGTACAACATTATGGAGCTTGCGCCCGACTACTCATACTCGGTTGTTGGGGGCAGCAATGGGGGCTACCTGTGGATTCTCTCGCGCACCCCACAGATGCCCCAAGAGGTACTCGACGGCATCTATGAGCGCCTTGTGCAACGAGGCTACGACCTGACCGACATAATCGTAGTCGACCAGACCGAAAACATCAAAAATAGCAATACGGATTAGGTTAGGGCACCCTCAGCCTACTGAAATTAACCCTTCTGACACCTCTCACAATTTGCCGCCTGCGCGGAAGCTGTACGAGCCGCCAACGGCAATAATTATGTGGTCGAGCAGAGCAATGTCGAACAACTCTGCGGCGCTACGCAGACGTTCAGTCAGCGAGCAGTCCTCGGCACTCGGCTCGGCCGCCCCCGAGGGGTGATTGTGTACCAAAATTATAGACGAGGCCACCAATTCAAGTGCCCTCTTTACAATCAGTTTGCTGTCGGCCACCAGCGCTCGGCTGCCACCCACAGCAACCCTTCGGCGCTCGATAACCCTATTTGACGAGGCCAAGTAGAGCACCCACAACTCCTCGTGGTCGAGCCCGCGCATCAGTGGGGCGAAGATGCCGACCACATCGGCCGCATCTTTAATCACCACACTCTCTTGTCCCTCGGCCACCACAGCCCTACGCCCCAGCTCAAAGGCAGCAGCCACCTTTGCCGCCCCCTCTAAGCCCAAGTCGCCCATCAGTCGCAGTTCGGCAGGGCTCTTGTGGGCCATCTCCAACAGCCCACCTGTGCCAATCTGGGCCACAACCCTCTCGGCCACATCCATAGCCTCCGCTCCGCGCTTGGCGGGCGAAATGACCAGACTGAGCAGCTCAGTGTCGGTCATCTGCCCCACACCGCGAGCCAAAGCCCTCTGGCGCACATCTTTATCTCTACTGTCGGTTGCCATTTTTGCTCAGATGGTCAAAGCGGTCGAGAATGTAGTCGCCAATCTCGTCGCCCATAAGTTCGAGTGCCGATTTTGCGGCCTGCTGCTCGGCCTCCTTTTTGGTTGTTCCCTTGCCACCGCCAACCTTCACTCCGTCAATCAGCACTCGCGAAACAAATGCGGGCTGGCGTGTACCCTCGGTGCCGTCGGCCTCGGTACGGAACTCGATGGGGCGTTTGCTCTTCTGGCACCACTCAATCAGCCTACTCTTGAAGTCGCTCTCGGTCGAGGGGACATCTTCGAGATCCATATGGTGGGGCAGCAAGTCGTTGATAATAACGCGATTTACCACATTATAGCCCTTGTCGAGATAGAGGGCACCTATCAGGGCCTCCAGGCAGTCGCCAAAGAGGTGTTTCTGTGCGTTGTTGCCCGTAGGGTTGTAGACCACCAGGTCGTCGATACCCAACCTTTGGGCCAACTGGTTGAGCGACTGGCGGCTCACAATCTTCGAGCGAGTCTTGGTCAAGAAGCCCTCCGACTCGTGGGGGTACTCGATAAAGAGGTAGTCCGAAACGATCGACTCCAACACCGCATCGCCCAAAAATTCCAGCCTCTCGTTGTTGATACTCTCGCCACCCTCGACCTTCACCGAGGCCGAGCGGTGTACGAGTGCCAGCTTATAGAGTTCGACATTGTCGGGTGTGTGGCCAAAGATGCGGTAGAAGGCACGGTAGTACCTCTTGTCGCGGCCCCACAGGCGGTGTGCTAATCGTTTGATACCCATAAGGTTTTGCTTTGCTTCTTACTCTGCTTTCTTAATGATGATGGTCGAGTTTTGGCCGCCAAAGCCAAAGGTGTTACTCATTGCATAGTTCACAGTACGGTGCTGAGCCTTGTCAAGCGTAAGGTTCAGTGCAGGGTCAATCTGTGGATCGAGCTCCTGCACGTTGATGGTTGGGGGCACCACATCTTTGGTCACCGCCAGCACCGACGCCAGCAGCTCCACTGCACCCGCACCACCCAATAAGTGGCCAGTCATCGACTTGGTCGAACTGATGTTCATCTTATAGGCGTGGTCGCCAAAGACCTTCTGAATACCCTTCAACTCGGCCAAATCGCCCAGAGGTGTCGAAGTGCCGTGGGTATTGATATAGTCGATAGCCTCGGGAGTCAGATTGGCATCCCTAAGCGCCTCGGTCATAGCTTGTTTTGCGCCATCACCCTCGGGTTCGGGTGCCGTAACGTGGTAGGCATCGGCACTAACACCACAGCCCACAATCTCGGCATAAATCTTTGCTCCGCGAGCCATAGCGTGCTCATACTCCTCGATGACCATTGCGCCACCGCCCTCGCCCATCACAAAGCCGTCACGCTCCTTGTCGTATGGCCTCGAAGCGGTCTTGGGGTCGTCGTTGCGGGTAGACAGAGCCCTCATAGCGTTGAAGGCCGAGATGCCCACAAACGACACAGCGCCCTCCGAGCCACCCGTAACCATTACATCGGCCCTGCCCAGGCGAATCTGGTCTACGGCCGAGATAATCGAGTGGGTACTCGATGCGCAAGCCGACACGGTGCTGAAAGCTGGGCCTCGGTAGCCATATTTGAGCGATATGAAGCCTGCGGCCATATTGGGCAAAATCTTCAACAGCAAGAAGGGGCTGAACGAAGCATTTGCATTGCCGCTATTGAAGTACGAAGCCAACTCCTCGTAGGTCGAGTTGATACCTCCAATACCTGCACCCCAAATCACGCCAACGCGGCTCTTATCGAGCGCCTCGAACTGCTCGAGGCCCGAATCGGCAACAGCCTCGGTGGCCGAAATGATTGCATACTGGGTGAAGAGGTCAAGTTTGCGTACCTCTTTGCGGTCGAAATAGTCCTCGGGATTATAGTTTTTAATCTCGGCACCCACCTTGGTTTTGCAATGCTCGGTGTCGAAATTCTTTATAAGGTCAATGCCATTAGTACCGGCCTCGAGAGCCTCGAAGTACTCTTTTATGTTGTGGCCCAGGGGGTTAATAGTACCCAAGCCTGTGATGACCACTCTACGTCTTTCCATTTTTTGCAGTTAATTATAATTAGGTGTAAAAGAAAGTGTAGCTACTAAAAAAATAAAAAGAGGTAAAATGAGCACAAGTGGCCATTTTACCTCCGATAGTTTCTGCGTTGTTGCTCTAAGAGAGATTAAGCCAAGTGCTCCTCTACATACTTAATAGCATCACCAACGGTCGAAATTTTCTCTGCATCCTCGTCGGGAATCTGCAAATCAAACTCTTTCTCAAACTCCATAATAAGCTCAACAGTGTCAAGCGAATCTGCGCCCAGATCATTTGCGAAGCTAGCCTCGGGAGTGATGTCTTTGGCGTCTACATTAAGCCTGTCTTTGATAATATCAACAACTTTCGATGAAATCTCTGACATAATTTATAAATTTAAGTTTAACATATATGGGCTTGTACACTTTTCGCACCTAAGCGAAAATCTGTACAAAGATAATACTTTTTCGTGAAAGTGAGCCACCCCAAGCGCTTTTTTTACATCGGCAACAGAGCCAAAAACCCACAATGCACTGATTTACAACCTACAACACACAATTTTCGCCGATGCCCAAAAACGACTTTTCAATCACAAAATTGCCCTTATTGGTCTTTTTTAGCAAAAAGTGAGCCCCTTTTGATAATTTAACAACCAATTATTCGTACCTTTATAGGCAGATAAACATACCAAAAAACCTTATAAAACAGACTATCTTATGAAACTTTTGCTTATCAGCAACTCGACCAACGCAGGCGAAGAGTATCTGAAATACCCTATCGCACAGATTGCACAACACCTCCAAGGCGTTAAAGAGGTGGCCTTTGTCCCCTATGCAGGCGTAACCTTCTCGTACGACGAGTACGAGGCCAAGGTGCAAAAACGATTCGACGAGATTGGCATCAAGGTGCGCTCGGTTCACCACGCCGACTCGCCCAAAGCCGCCATCGAGGCTGCCGAGGCCATAGTAGTGGGCGGTGGCAACACCTTCCACCTTGTTAAGAATATGCACGAGCAGGGCCTTATGGAGGCAATCCTGACAAAAGTGCAGGGCGGCACCCCCTATGTGGGCTGGAGCGCAGGCAGCAACGTGGCTTGCCCCACCCTCTGCACCACCAACGATATGCCCATCGTTCAGCCCGCCTCGTTCAGCGCCATTGGTGCTATCCCCTTCCAGATTAACCCCCACTACCTCGACGCCAACCCCGAGGGCCACGCAGGCGAGACTCGCGAGCAGCGCATTGCCGAGTACATCGTGGCCAACCCAACTATGTGGGTAGTAGGTCTGCGCGAGGGGTGTATGCTGCGCTACATCGACGGCACTCTCGAACTTGTCGGCCCACGCCCAATGCGTATCTTCCGCAACGGCATCGAGCCCTACGAAGTTAACGCCGGCGACGACCTGTCGTTCCTGCTGAAATAAGCCTATATCATTGGGGGTATGGAAGAGAGTTTGTCGCACCTGCGCATAGGTGCCGAGGGCGAGAAGGCGGCCGTAGAGTACCTGCGAGCCAGGGGCTATATGATTGTGGGGCGCAACTGGCGCAGTGGCCACCACGAGCTCGACATCATAGCCATCACCCCCGACCAGTGCTACCACTTCGTAGAGGTTAAGACTCGCCGCGAGGGGGCACTGGTGTCGCCTGCCGAGGTCATAACCCCTCGCAAGGTGCGCAACCTCATATCGGCGGCCAACCACTTCATCCAGGCCAACGCCATCGACACCGAGGCCTTCATCGACTTAGTAACCGTAGAGATTGACCCCGCCAGCGGAGCTATGAACATCGAACTCATCCCCGACATTGCCAACTGCCGTTGGTAGTAGCCGTCAATGGTTAGCCCCATACTCAAAGAAAGGGTGAACCCACGCAAGAGCTGGCATCTTCCCAAGATGCAATGTGAATAAACCAAAGTGGCGTATGAGCGAACTACATAGTTCACTACATACGCCACTGCTCTGCTAAACGAAGCTATCTACTAAAAGTCGTAGCCCACGATTTTATTCGAATATTCTTCCCACGAATCTTGATACAACGAAACCGATTCTCGTGGAACATAGATTTCCATATAATAATCACAATACCTAAAAGGTCTGGGGCCTTGAAGAGTTGGAGGTGTGGTGCTTTCGCAATATACACTTTTCAAGCCGCAATAGTGGAAAGAATTGTAGTCAATTGAATTAACATTCTTGGGGATGACAATACTTGTAATGCTCTCGCAGTAATAGAATGCACCGCTTCCAATCGTAGTTACACCCTCTGGAATTACAAAATTTGTAAGATCTGCGCAATAATAAAATGTTTGATATGGAATTGTTGTGATGGTATTTGGTAATACTACCTCCTGCAATTGACCACAAGATTGAAATGTGCTAGAACCCATTGTCATCAGACCGTCAGGCAACTTGACGCTAACTAATTCGCCACAACCGCAGAATACCTGATCGCCAAAAGATGTGATGCTATTGGGGAGTATTATGCCTGTTAAAGGCCTCTCGTTAGCCGAGGTCCAAGCGTAAAAAGCTTGATCTCCGAGTGAGGTCAAATCTTTGTCGAATTTGAGAACCCACGATTTTACCTTTTCGTCGTAAGTGTTAGAAACGATGTTAGCACCACCAAAGCAATCGGTTCTGTATGGTATGGTTGCGGATGTTGTGCTACCATTGGTGTAGAAAATCTCATTGTTTGCAGGGATTGGCAAGGGTTTTACAAACTCAATTGCAGCCATTGGCTGAATCTCGTTGCGAACAATAGCTACGGTTTTGGTGGTAGATTTCTCAAAGACTTTACCCTCGGTATCGGTTGCAGTGATGGTAATACCGCCCTCGAAAGTGGTTTCGGGCAGTACAATCCACAACTCGGTAGCGGTCTCGGCCGAGGTGCCAAGCACCACACCCTCGCTACAATCGAGAGTAACTGTGGTAGTCGCATCGGCCGACATTGTCAACGTAGGCACTCCGCCAAACTCCATAGTGGCAGTGGCCGAGCCCGCAATCTTCTCGCCATTGTTACCCTTAACCTCCACGCTTGCAAGGGTTACATCCTCGCCATAGAGTTTCAGTTTGAGGTAACCGCAAGCATTCTTGAAGCCAAGGAAGGTATCCTCCAAGTTCTCGGTTACGGCAATCATAGTATTTGCGCCCTTGCCAAACGAGTTCTCGGCATAGGTCTGGGTTGCGGGCAATGTGAGCGAAATTACCCTTGTTTCGTCGTTGATGCCAGCATTTTCATCGTAGGGATAAACTGCATAGATAGCGCCCAAATCGTTGCCAGTGCCAAGCTCGCCACTTGGAATAAGCGAGAAAGTACCGCTGTTGTCGCCAGTTTTACCCTTGAATTTGTACTGGCGATTGAGCGAGTTGCCATAGAAAGCCGTAATGAGGTCGGCCTCGTGCCAACGCAAATAGGTGTTGTTGTGAACGTAGGTTTTAGTCTCATCCTCTGCAAAACCTGCGGTGAGGTCGGGCAGGGTGATGTTGTTCTCGGGGGTTACGCCATCCAAGTTATTCTCGGCACAGCTACCCAGCACAAGCGCGCAAAGCGCAGCAAAGATTGTAAGTTTTTTCATTGTGTTTAGGAGTTGTTTTTTAATCTGTTTCTACCATTCTGCATCGGGGTTTTCTTTGCCGATATTCTCCATATTGGGAGATGCGGCAATGCCCATTTCGACCACAATTTCATTCACCTCAATTTCGGGGGCGAGGTAGCCCATCTGCTCTTTCTTCATAAGCAATAGAAATTTATGTTTTGAGTTAATAATAAGTAGTTGCAACTCAAAACCATACAGCTCCAATATGGCGAAAAGTAAAAACAAAAAGAAAGTGTGGAGCAACTTCCGTTTATCTGAAAAGAGGCTCTGGAATGCCCAACTGAAAATAAACGATACAAGACCCCACACTTGAATAGTATGGGGTGTATGCACAGAAAGTGCCTAGCCACATAGCTATACAAGAAATGAGTGTCGTCGTTATCCTTTCAGTTGTGAAATTTTCCAGATTTCTTTTCAAGGATAAAAGCGAAAACACTTTCATCAAATATGTAGTTGACGAGGGCATAACACCCACGACATCACAAAATTAGTAAAAGTTTCGCAATTGACAACACTCATTCGGGGTCTTGTTCAGAGAGAATACAAAAAAACGCCTCTCGCTATCAGGCGAAAGGCGAAGTAATCGGTGTGTGTATTTGGTTAAACTGCTTACAACATATTGTATATAAATAATTTCGGCGGCGAAACAAATTCACCGCCGAACAAAGGTAGCCCCACAGGAGTCCACCCTTTACTATCTGTATTTAACGCTCTATCCGTTAAAAATACTTGACCTCGGTGCCCTCGATAGCCGAGATGAGGCCGTTGGCAAGCGAGCTTGCGCCAATACGCCACAGCGCAGGTGTGCACCACTCCTTACCCAAAATCTCCTCTACGATGGTGTAGAACAGAGCTGCATCCTCGGCAGTACGGATACCACCTGCCGCCTTGAAGCCCACCTTGCGGCCAGTCTTCTGGTAGTAGTCCCTAATGGCGGTACACATAACCACAGCAGCCTCGGGGGTTGCAGCAACAGGAATCTTGCCAGTCGAGGTCTTAACAAAGTCGGCACCTGCCATCATCGACAGCAGCGAAGCCTTGCGGATAAGCTCGGGGGTTTTAAGAGCACCACTCTCGATAATCACCTTAAAGGTGGTATCCTCGCCAGCCTCTTCGCGCAGCATTGCAATCTCGTTGGTCATAGGCTCGTAGTCGCCCTCCAACATCTGGCCCACGTTAATCACCACGTCAATCTCGTCGGCACCATTCTCGACAGCCATCGACACCTCCAACATCTTCACCTCCATAAAGGTCTGCGATGCAGGGAAGCCACCTGCCACGCTGGTAACACCAATATCGGTGCCCTCAACACCCAGCCCCACCACGTCTACAAACAGGGGAAAGACGCAAATTGAGGCCACATTGGGGATGTGGGGATATTTATCGCCAAACTCCACAGCCTTCTTCACAAACTTGCTCACCGAAGCGGTCGAATCGCACTCGGTCAGCGTTGTCAGGTCTATGGTGCTATAACAGAGTTTATAGACCTCTGCGTTCTGATTGCGCACCGATTTCTCGCGGCACTCGGCAACCACCTGTGCCACCTCCTGCTCGCTCATTGCCGGGCCATACTCGGCCAGTAATTTTGTGTACTCCATATACCTATATATATTATATAATACAATTCTCTACTTGCGATAACGATTTGCAAGATACAAACTTTTTCTCACATCACCACAAATTACACGCCCAAAATCCTCAAGCCTCCCCAAAAAACAAGAGCCAACCCCTTTTCGGGATTGGCTCTTGCAGTGTGTTCTATATCTGTGTTAGTTGTTAACCACCTACAGATTAGAGAGCGTTCTCAGCCAACAGAGCAGCGAACTCGATGTCGTTCTCAGCCTGGGCTTTCAGCTCGGGTTTAGCAGCAACTGCGCTCTTCAGGTAAGCAACAGCCTTAGCGCTGTCACCCTCGCGGTTAGCGATGATAGCGCGAACATAATCAGCGTCAGCACCCTTAACCTCGGCGATAGCAGCCTTAGCACCCTCGATGTTGTTGTCGCAGAGCTCAGCGATAGCCAGATTGTAACCCTTCAGGTTAGCTTTAGCCTCCTGATAGTTACCCTCAGCCAGAGCGATTGCACCACGGTTAGCCTTAGCAGCCTCGCTCTCAACACCTGCGAGGTACTTCTTAGCAGCCTCCAAGTCACCCTGAGCTACTGCCAAAGTTGCCAAGTTGGTAGCAACTGCCTCGTTGGCCTCCATCTGAGCCGATTTCTCAAATGCGCTCTTTGCAGCAGCGTAGTCACCCAGAGCAACTTTGGCAACTGCCAAGTTGTTGTAAGCGCGAGCATCGTTGTAGGTGTTAGCAGCAAACTCATAGATAGCAGCTTTCTCTGCGTTGTCATTGGTCAGAGTAGCAGCGTAGAGCAGGTGCTCAATATCCAGGTTGTTGTCACAAGCCTTTGCAGCAGCCAGAATCTCCTCGTCTGTCAGACCAGCGTAGGTAGCCTCAACAGCGAAGCGGGTGCGACGCAACTGGGGCAAAATCTCCTCGGCCAACACTTTGAATACCTGACGCATATTCTGGATCTCTTTGTCACGCTCAACGGGCGACGAGTACATCTGCAGTACATTCAAGATGAGCTCTTTGTCCTCGATGTCCGAGTTCTCAACCAAAGTCTTGAAGCCATCCCAGTCCTCACCGTACGAAGCGATCTCGTAGTTCAGACCCTCAACGCCTTTGAGCTCTTTCTTGATAGCTTTGGCACCAGTCTGGCTACGTTTCTCCGACAGTTTGTTGTTGAATTTCTCGGGGCCATCGGGCGAAGCATAACCCGAAGCATATACGTTGCTCAAGGTTGTGCGCTCAGCAGTGCTGTTGTTAGCAACAAACTCTTTGAAGAGCTTAATCTGCTCCTGAGTCAGCTGGTTCTTGCGAACGGTCGAGCTGTTGATCTGGTAGAGAATCTCTGCCTGCTGGCTGGTGGTCGAAGCCCTCTGGAAGTTGTGATCCAAAACAGCCAAGCCGTTTTTGCCACAACCGCAGCCCTGGCCGCAGGTGCTAATCTCGTTGTTAGCCAGGTTCTGGATAGCGCTCACACCCTTAGCAGCAGCAATAGCAGCGATAGCTACAAAGTCGGGAGTTTCTTTGCAATCGTCGTAGCATTTACCCTCGATACGGAGCTCCAGGGTACCCATAGCAGCCTCTTTAACGAAGGGGAACTCAACGTGCTGGGTGTACGAACCACCCTCGAAACGGCTGATAGCGGTGTAGTTGCCTACAACATCCTCGCCCTGTACATACTTAGCGGTGCCAACCAACTCGCCACCATCGTAAACCAATACGGGAGTGATCTTCAGGATGGTCTCTGCGTTGAAGTAGTTCTCGGGGAACGACACGGTAATGTCGGTCGAAACTACCTGACCTTTGAGGGTCAAAACCTCAGGATTGCAAGTTACCTGAATCTGGTCCTGTTTTTTCTGCATCTTCTCATAGCACTCGCCGCAGCTAACGAGCATTGCAGCCATCAACGAGAGTGCAAGACTTACAGTTGCAAATTTTTTCATAATACAAATCGTGTTTTTAAGAGTTATTATTGTTGTTTTTTCGTTTCTTACCGTTGGGCGGCGTGCCCCTCTAAACCCCAAGCGCAAGTCTCTATTTTGGTAGCGCACTTCACCACAACAAACAAAAGTAGAAATAATTTTTGTATTCTACACAATTTTTATACAAAAATCAGCCAATTTTGCTATTTTTTATCCCTTTTGTCGGGGCGACGGAGACCTTTGCGGTCGCCGTGAGGCCTATCACCGCGGGGACGTGCGGGCCTCTCCTCGGGCTCAACATAGCCCTCGGGTTTGGGCAGCAGTGCCTTGCGCGAGAGTTTCAGCTTACCGCTCTTGGGATCCGAGCCGATGAGCTTAACCTCAATCATATCGCCCTCTTTCAGGCCGGTCTCTGCCATAGTCTCGAACCTCTTGTAGTCAATCTCCGAGATGTGCAACAGAGCATCCTTGCCGGGCAAAATCTCAACAAATGCGCCAAAATCTACGATAGTGCGAATCTTGCCATTGTAAACCTCGCCAATCTCGGGAACAGCAATAATGCCGTTGATGGTTGCCAGAGCTGCATCAATACCGGCTTTGTCCACACCAAAGATATCTACGATACCCTTGCCATCCTCCTCGGTGATGGTGATGGTAGTGCCGGTGCTCTTCTGGATACCCTGAATGGTCTCGCCACCCTTGCCAATAACTGCACCAATGCAATCCTGGGGGATGATAATCTGAATGATGCGAGGCACGAAGGGACGGAAGTCCTCCCTGGGCTCGGCAATGCACTCGGTCAGTTTGCCGAGGATGTGCATACGGCCCTGACGAGCCTGCTCAAGTGCTTTGGCCAGCACCTCATACGACAGACCATCTACCTTGATATCCATCTGGGTAGCGGTAATACCGTCGGCAGTACCGGTAACCTTGAAGTCCATATCGCCCAAGTGGTCCTCGTCACCCAGGATGTCCGACAGAACTGCATACCTGTCGCCCTCCGAGATAAGGCCCATAGCGATACCCGAAACGGGTTTCTTCAGCTTCAGACCCGAATCCATCAGAGCCAGAGTACCAGCACATACGGTAGCCATCGACGACGAGCCGTTCGACTCCAAGATGTCGCTCACTACGCGCACTGCGTATGGATTCTCCTCGCCTACGGGAACCATAGGTTTCAGAGCCCTCCAAGCCAGGTTGCCGTGGCCAATCTCCCTACGCGAAAGGCTCCTTGCGGGCCTTGCCTCGCCGGTCGAGAATGGGGGGAAGTTGTAGTGCAGTACGAACTGCTCGCTACCCTGAGTCAGCACCTCGTCAATCATCTTCTCATCGAGTTTGGTGCCGAGGGTTACGGTGGTCATCGACTGGGTCTCACCACGGGTAAAGACTGCCGAGCCGTGAGCGCAAGGCAGCACGCCAACCTCGCACCAGATGGGGCGAATCTCATCGGTCTTACGGCCGTCCAGACGTTTGCCCTCGTCGAGAATCATATTGCGCATAGCCTTCTTCATAACCTCGTCGTGGAAGTAGCGGTGGATCATACCTTTCTTCTCCTCCAACTCCTCCTCGGTGAACTGCTCGCAGAACTCGGCCTCCAGAGCCTCAAACGCGTCGCTGCGCTCGTGTTTGGCGCTACCGGCAGTTGCAATAGCATAAGCCTTGTCGTAGGTCTCTGCAATCACTTTGGCCTTCAACTCCTCGTCATTAACCTCGTGGCAGTACTCCCTCTTAACATCTTTGCCCAGCTCTTTTGCCAGCTCGAGCTGTGCCAAGCAGTGGGGTTTGATAGCCTCGTGAGCAAACTTGATAGCCTCCAACATATCGGCCTCGCTAACCTCTTTCATCTCACCCTCAACCATCAGAATGTTGTCGTAGGTTGCACCTACCATCAGGTCGATGTCGGCATCTTTGTTCTGCTCAAAGGTGGGGTTGATAACGAGCTCGCCGTTGATACGTGCTACGCGTACCTCCGAAATGGGGCACTCGAAGGGGATGTCCGACACTGCCAGGGCGGCCGAAGCGGCCAAACCAGCCAGTGCATCGGGCTGAATATCTTTTGCAGCCGAGATGAGGGTTACATTTACGAACACCTCAGCGTGGTAGTTCGAGGGGAAGAGGGGGCGCAGTGCGCGGTCAATGAGCCTCGATACGAGAATCTCGTTGTCGGTGGGCCTTGCCTCACGTTTGAGGAAGCCACCGGGGTAGCGACCTGCTGCGGCATACTTCTCGCGGTACTCTACCGAAAGGGGCATAAAGTCGCAATCATCTTTTGCATCTTTTGCGGCAACAACGGTTGCGAGCAACATAGTGTCGCCCTGCTGAACGATAACCGAACCGTCGGCCTGTTTGGCATACTTGCCAGTCGAAATGGTAATTTCGCGCTCGGCATCGAGCTTAATTACCTTCTTTACTTCGTTGTACAACATCTTTTTTTCGTCTTGTTTATTTTGCATCCAAAAAATTAGTTTCTAAACACAAAGCAAAGGCAAGTACCATTTTGTGTGGGACATTGCCTTTGCTGTTGCATTTCTCGTGCGAGCGCAGATTATTTGCGGATACCGAGAGCTTTGATGATAGCTCTGTAACGCTCAATATCTACTCGTTTGAGGTAGTCGAGCAACTGACGACGTTTACCTACCAGACGAAGCAACGCACGCTGGGTGCCGTAGTCGTGGCGGTTCTGTTTCATGTGCTCGGTAAGGTGGTTGATACGGTAGGTAAAAAGTGCAACCTGGCTCTCAGGCGAACCAGTATCTACTTTCGATGCACCGTACTGGCCAAAAAGCTCCTGCTTTTTCTCTGAATTCAAATAACTCATTGTGTTTTTAATTTTGTTATTGTTCCACTTTACGACGAATCTGCCTTATCAGATATCGCCAAAGCGTGGCGCAAAGATACTTCTTTTTTAATGACTAACAAGCAATGAATCAAATTTTTTGACCATTTTGGGGCGTTTTCGACCTTTATTCCTACCTTTGTAGGGCCAACCGAATGGAAAATTGCACATTTTTGACAAAATTTTGACTATATGAACAGACGCAACTACATAATCCTCGCGCTCTTGGCGTTGCTGCTGTGTGGCATCATTGCGGTCGATTGCCACCGCTCCGAGAGCATCACTCCTGCCCCCACAACCACCCTGCGTGGTCAAGCCCTGGGCACCTTCTATCAGGTTACCGCCAAGGGCTCGCTACCCGACAATTTCGAGGCCCGACTCGACTCGCTCTTTGCCGCAGCCAACAGCTCGATGAGCATATTCGACCAGAGCTCTTTATTGAGCCGCATCAATCGTGGCGAGACCGACCAAGCCGACCCCTATATTGCCCACTGTATAACTCTGGCACAGGGAGTTAGCGCACTCTCCGATGGAGCCTACGACATAACCATCCGCCCCTTGGTCGAGGCCTACGGCTTTGCGGGCAAACAGCCCAACTTCACCCCCAACATCGACTCTTTGTTGGAGTTTGTGGGTTACGAAAAGCTCGCGCTCGACGGGCTGCGCATCGTAAAGGCCGACCCACGAGTGTCGATAGACCTCAACTCGATTGCCAAAGGTGCTACGGTCGATATGGTGGCCGAGCTGGTCAGCAGTGTGGGGTGCGACGACTACTTGGTCGATATCGGTGGCGAGATATTCTGTCACGGCACCAACGCCCACGGCAAAGATTGGGCTGTGGGTATCGAAACCCCCTTTGAGGGCAACTTTTCGCTCACGGGCGAACACATAACCAAAGTGCTGAGGGTTAGCGGGGTAGGAATGGCCACCAGCGGCAACTACCGCAACTTCCGCACCGACTCGTTGGGCAACAAGTTTACCCACATCATCGACCCCCACACAGGTCGCAATACCGCCAGTAATCTGCTCTCGGCAACCGTCGTCGCCGAAAGTTGTGCGTTGGCCGACGCTTACGGCACGATGTTCATATCGCTGGGGCTCGAGAGGGCCAAGCAGGTGGCGCTCGACAACCACATTGCCGCCCTGCTAATCTATGACGACGGGGGCAAGATGCGCATCTTCACCACCCCCGAGATGCGCCCGTATCTGGATTAAAAACCACCAACAATTTGAATTACAAAGGCAGACACTACCGTCTGCCTTTTTTGTTGATAACTTTTCGTCTACTCCGCCAAGTTTTTTCACATTGTTGTAGTACCTTTGTGGCACTATGACAGAAGAAGAGATAAAAATCCTACAAGGACTAAATAATGCACAAGAGGCGGCGGTGGTGAACTACCAAAAGCCCTCGCTCATTGTGGCCGGTGCAGGCTCGGGCAAAACCCGCGTTCTGACCTGTCGCATTGCCTATATGATTGCCCAAGGGGTTGAGCCTTGGTCGATTATGGCGCTTACCTTTACCAACAAGGCTGCACGCGAGATGCGCGAGCGTATTACCGCTATGGTGGGCGAGCGTAGCCGCTACATCTGGATGGGCACCTTCCACGCCATATTTCTGAAAATCCTCTCGCAAGAGGCCGACAAAATTGGTTATCAGTCGTCGTTCACAATCTACGACACCGCCCAGAGCGAAAGCCTTATCAAGAGTATCATCAAAGAGATGCAGCTGAGCGACGAGAACTACAAACCTCGCGATGTACGCTCGCGCATTTCGCTCGCCAAGAACAACCTTGTGACGGCCGAGGCCTACGAAGCCAACCGTACACTGATGGAGGAGGACAAGCGTCGCCGACAGCCCCAATTCTATCAGGTCTACCAGAAGTATTGCCAGCGTTGCAGGGCCAACAACTCGATGGACTTCGACGATCTGCTGCTCAACACCAACATTCTCTTCCGCGACCATCCCGAGGTGGTAGCCAAGTATCGCGAGAAGTTTAGGTACATCTTGGTCGATGAGTACCAAGATACCAACTACGCCCAGTACCTCATAATCCGCAAGCTCTCCGAGGGGACATCGAAGTTGTGCGTGGTGGGTGATGATGCCCAGAGCATCTACTCGTTCCGTGGCGCCCGCATCGAAAACATCTTCCGCTTTCAGAAGGATTTTCCGAATGCCGCCCTCTACAAGCTCGAACAGAACTACCGCTCGACACAGACCATCGTAGATGCAGCAAACAGCATAATCGAAAAGAACCAGCACCGAATCAAGAAGCAGGTCTTTTCGGAGAACAACATTGGCGAGCCCATAAAGGTCCTGAAAGCCTACACCGATGGCGAGGAGGCCCAGATTGTGGCCGATGGTATACGCACCGCCTACCGTCAGGAGGGCTCCGATGACTGGGGCAAGATGGCTGTGCTCTACCGCACCAATGCCCAGTCGAGGGCCATTGAGGAGGCTCTGCGCAAGCGCGATATCCCCTACCGCATCTTTGGTGGCCACTCGTTCTACGACCGCAAGGAGGTTAAAGACCTTATGGCCTACCTAAAAACCATTGCCAACCCCAGGGATGACGAGTCGCTGCTGCGAATCATCAACTACCCCACACGAGGCATTGGTGATGTGACCATTGGTCGTCTGCGCCAGGTGGCTACCCAGAAGGGTGTGAGCATCTGGGAAGCCCTCCAATCAGCCACAGCCGAGGAGGAGCAGGCCGTGGGCAAGAAGGTGTTGGAGTTCCGCAAGCTGATTGAGGACCTTTCGCTCGCGAGGATGGACAAGACACTCTACGAGTTTGGCCTCGAAGTGGCTACCCGCAGTGGCATCCTGTCGGTCTACAAGCTCAACCCCTCGCCCGAGAGCGAGAGTGCACTGCAAAATATAGAGGAGTTGCTCAACTCGATGCAGAACTTCCGCCACGAGATGATAGAGGTCGAGGCGCGCGAGGAGATTACCGAACCCACCTTGGAGGAGTGGTTGCAGAATGTGTCGCTGCTGACCGATATGGACGGCAAAGATAGCGACCGCAAGAATTGGGTTACGCTTATGACCGTTCACTCGTCAAAAGGACTTGAGTTTGACCACATATTCATCGTGGGAATGGAGGAGAACCTCTTTCCGAACGTCATTGCCCTCACCTCACCCGACCAGCTCGAAGAGGAGCGCAGGCTCTTCTACGTTGCCCTCACGAGGGCCAAGAAGAGCGCCACCATATCGTTTGCCCAGAGCAGGTACAAGTGGGGCAACACTGAGTTCTGCAAGCCGAGTCGCTTTATTGGCGACATCGACCCCAAGTATGTAGACATACGCTACGCCGTAGAGGAGGATGACGACCGCGACGAGGGGCGTTCACAAATCGAGCGCTTGCGTCGCCGCTTCGACCAGCAGAGTGGCCGCACCATAGTTGAGCGCCGCGAGTTCCAGAGCCGCACCACCCCCTATGGCTCACAGCAGAGCCAATACCCTCGACAGCCACAAGCACAGCAGCAGTACAAGCCCAACTTGAGCGCAATGAAGAGCGTGGGCGAGCGCAGGATTATGGCAGGTGGCAACGACGAGGGAGCGGGCGGAGCGCCCCAGCAGCCAGAGGGTATATATATGGTGAACCAGAGGGTTAGCCACGCCAAGTTTGGCAAGGGCACCATTGTGGCCATAGAGAAGTTGGCCAACGACCACAAGATCACCGTACTCTTCGACAACCCCGCAGCAGGCAAAAAGGCACTGCTGGCCAAGTATGCAAAGCTGCAAATTGAAAATTGAGAATTGAGAATTATTACTCTTATAACTCCTACAACTCTTACAAGATTTAGACATTAGACCAGCCGAAAATGAGAAGAGCCGAACGATACAAGGCTATAACCGCCTATTTCCAGCAGGCGATGCCCACGGCAGAGAGCGAACTCGACTTCCGTTCGCCCTTTGAGTTGATTGTGGCCGTAATGCTATCGGCACAGTGCACCGACAAGCGAGTGAACCTAACCACCCCCGCCCTCTTTGAACGCTACCCCACAGCCGAAGCTATGGCAACCGCCACCGCCGACGACATCTACCCCTACATCAAGAGTATCTCGTACCCCAACAACAAGGCCAAGCACCTGGCTGCAATGGCGCGTATGCTGGTCGAGAGGTTTGGGGGCGTGATGCCCGACACCGTTGCCGAGTTGGAGCAGCTGCCCGGTGTGGGCCGCAAGACTGCCAATGTGGTGGCCTCGGTGCTCTTTGGTTGCGAGGTTATGCCCGTAGACACCCACGTCTTTCGCGTGTCGAGGCGCATAGGGCTCACACGCAACGCCAAGACACCCCTGCAAGCCGAGGAGCAACTCGAGCAGGGCTTTGCCTCGGAGCTGTTGCCCATAGCCCACCACTGGCTCATACTCCACGGCCGCTACGTCTGCACCGCCCGCAAGCCCAAGTGCCACGAGTGCGGCATAAGGGAGTGGTGTGCGTCGGCCAAGACATTTGAATAAAACCCTCATCTTTAACCCGTTATGCACCAATACAAAGCACGCGCAATAGTACTCAACACGCTCAAGTATGGCGAGTCGTCGATGGTGGCCTATCTGCTTACCGACACCCTCGGCAGGCAGAACTATATGGTGCAAGGGTTGGGCAAAGGGGGGCCTCGCAAGGGGGGCAAGGGGGCGCTGTTTCAGCCTATGTTTCTGCTCGACATCATAGGGCTCGAAAGCTCCAAAACACAAATGGACCGCATCAAAGAGGCCACATTGGCCAAGCCCCTGCAAAGCATACCTTTTGATGTGCGCAAGAGCTCGGTTGCGCTCTTTATGTCGGAGTTGCTCTACAAGATTGTCAAGGAGGTCGAGCCCCAATCGCCCCTGTTTGACTACGTTTGGCACTCGGTCGAGGCGCTCGATGCGTTAGAGGATGGGGTATACAACTTCCACCTGTGGTTTTTGGTGGGGCTGAGCAGGTTTTTGGGCTTCTACCCCGCGGGCGACTGGTGCGAGGGGGCTGTGTTCGACATCGAGGGGGGTACCTTCACAACCACCCCACCCCGCAGCGGACTATACATCAACCCCGAGAACACCCTGCTGCTCCACCGACTGATGAATACCGAAGCCGACCAACTTGCCACTCTGGCCCTGTCGCGCCGCCAACGCACCGACTTCATCGAGTCGCTACTGGCCTACTTTGGCTACCACCTCGACACCATACACCGAGTGCAATCGCTACGCATACTGGGTGAGATTTTTTAGCCCACTGATAATACACAAAACGAGGTGCCCCAAATGTGATTGGGGCACCTCGTTTTGTGTCCGGAATACAAGAGTGGATGATTAAGCCTTGCGCAGGGCCTCGATGAAATCCTCATTCCGGGCCCACAAGTGCTCGGTCTGCAACCAGAGCTCTCTGGCCAGAGCCTCCTTCGACGGCCGCTCGGAGCCGATCTGCCCCAAGTACCACTCATTGACATTGTGGCTCTCGGCCGTAAACTCCTTCAAGTAGGGGCCAAAGTTACGGCGCATACGCATCAGCTCGCCCTCGGGCAAGCGGCCACTACGCCTAAACTCGCTCCACAGCAGCAGTATAGCCCTATCGGGGCTCTTGTCGCTTATGTCATTCACAATCTCATCGAACGACTCGAACTCGCCCATAGCCACATAGGTATAGGCCAGCAGTCGGGTGGCTTCGAGGTGGTCTTCGCTATCGACATCGAGCAGCATCTCCAACTGCGCCGCAGCCATCTCCCAGTCGCTCACAAGGAAGAAATCGACCGCCGAGAGGTAGAGCAGCTCCATAGCCTGCTGGGTTGCACCATCTTCCCAGTCGAGCTCCACGGGCTCATCCTCGGGCAGCAGATCGACGAGTTGTTGCACCGCCGCAAAGCGTATCTCGCACGCCTCTTCATAGCGGCCCTTGCTCTCGGCCTTGTGCGAGCGTTCAAGTTCGGCCCCAAAGTCTACCCCATCGCCCTTCATCGACTCGACATAGTCGATGCGAAAGGTCTGGTGGGCCGTAGGTTTAAGCAGATTTTTTGCCATAGCCAACTACTTTTTTCATCATAAAGAGCGATATCAGCAGTGTGAGCACTCCACCCAGCAGGTAGGCCAAAGTCCTATTGGCCATACCGCACATAAGGGGCGACACAAAGATATAACTCGAACATACATAGGTCATTACCAGCGCAGGGATGAGCGAAATCCAGATGGGCTTGCCCCTCTCGCGCAGCCATACCGTTATGGTCCACAGGGTGAATACCGACAGGGCCTGATTCATCCACGCAAAGTAGCTCCAAATGGTGCCAAAGGGGAGCAGGAAGATAATCACCAAGCCCAGTGCAAATACGGGTAGGCAGATGAGCATTCGTTTCGACAGGCTCTTCTGCTCGACACCAATCATATCGGCCACAATGAGCCTTGCACTACGAAAAGCGGTATCGCCCGAGGTGATGGCACAAGCCACCACGCCAAAAATCACAAAGTAGGCCAAGAAGTCGCCCAGAGTGGTGGTGGCAATCTTGTCGACCAGCACCGAGGCCTTGCCGCCATAGGTGGCCACAGCCTCGTTGAGCCCCTCGACACCGCCCCAGAACGACATACCGATAGCGGCCCAAATCAGAGCAATCACACTCTCGGAAATCATAGCCCCGTAGAACACCATTCGGCTCTCGTTCTCGTTGCGCATACAGCGTGCCATCAAGGGCGATTGGGTGGCGTGGAAGCCGCTAATGGCTCCGCACGCAATGGTCGTAAAGAGCATTGGCACAAGGGGGAAGTTGTGGGCATCGGATTTCATATTGCGGAAGCCACTAAACTCGGGAATGTCAGAGCCATAGGTGGTGAAAATTGCAACCAAGATGCCCAGTGCCATAAATACCAGCAACATGCCAAAGAGGGGGTAAATTTTGCCTATAATCTTGTCGATGGGCAGCAGCGTTGCCACCACGTAGTAGACCAAGATGCAGGCCAGGATGATGAGCAATAGCCAGCTGAACGAGTGGCCCGCAGGCGACACAAAGGCAACTGCATCGAGCGCCTCGGAGGGCAGTCGCTCGGCAATCAACTCGGCAGGCTGCGACATAAATACCGCACCCACCAATATCATCAGCAGCACCGACACCCAGCGCATAACGGCTTTGGTATTGGTGCCCAAGTACTTGCCTATAATCTCGGGCAACGACAGGCCTCCGTTGCGGAGCGAGATTACACCGCCCAAGTAGTCGTGCATTGCGCCAAAGAATATGCCACCGAGGGTAATCCACACGAAGGCTACGGGGCCGTAGACAGCACCCAGCAGGGCTCCGAAGATGGGGCCAAGACCAGCAATGTTGAGCAGCTGAATGAGGAAGGTTTTCCAACGTGGCATAGGTATGTAGTCCACACCGTCGAAGTGGGTTTTCGAGGGCACTTCGGCAGTGTTGCGAATACCTGCTACGCGGTCGAGATAACGGCCGTAGGTAAAGTAGGCTGCGATGAGCAGGGCCAGACAAACGAGAAAGGTAATCATAGTGTCAGTAGTTGATGTGTGGTTGTTATGGTAGTGCGAAAGTACAAAAAATTTTGCCATAAATGTTCACAAAACAGATAAATATGTTACCTTTGCCCTCGCATTATAAAGAAAAGGTATGCCAAAATAGCTCAGGTGGTAGAGCATTTCCCTCGTAATGAAAAGGTCGCGGGTTCGAGTCCCGCTTTTGGCTCTGAAAATCAAGCAGTTGCAAAAAGCAACTGCTTTTTTATTTGTCGAAAAACCCCAAAAAACGGGCATTTTTGAGCCATTTGTTTACCCCAATGTTTACCCCAAAATGGGAAATTTTGTCTGAGCAAAACCCATTCAACTCAATGGCAATCAGCATTGTAAAGGTTCTGCGTAAGGACAAGGTAAACTCCAAAATGTTTACCCCAATTAACATTCGGCTCATTCTCAACCGCAAAACAATCTACATTCCAACGGGCATATCTATCCCTCCAAATGCGTGGGATTACTCACGAAATGAGCCACTTACATCGTATGAGGAGGGTGCGAAAATAGCCCTCAAACTGGATGAGATGGTACTCGACACTGAGAAGCGAATACGGCAGCTTGAAGTCCTTGAAATGCCCATCACACTCGAAGCACTCACGAAGAAACGAAAGCCCGTATCGAATATTTCTGTTGCGGAGTATATGGAGGATTTATGCAAATCTTTGAGAAAAGCGAACAGGTTGAGTTCGGCACAAAACTACAAATCGTGCCTCGCTTCACTCTCGCAAGGATTCTACAAAAATATCGTCATCTACCGCTCCCATTAAAACAACAAACACCTTTGACCTTGAAAGCCAAAGGGTGTTTTTTATTTCTCATAAAGTTGTTTGCGATATGTTTCTGGCGTGCAACCAAACTCTTTTTTGAAGCAACGAATAAAGTGTGAGGGGGTGGCAAAGCCACACTCGTAGGCAATCTGCTTGACAAGCATATCTGTTGTCAGCAGAAGTTCGGTTGAGCGTTTGAGGTGTTGTTTGATTTGCCATTTGTGGGGTGGTGTGCCGTATTGTTCGGTGAACTTCCGTTTGAAAGTCGAGGGACACATACCACACCGCCTTGCCATCTCCGTCAATGTTAGTTTGGTGTGAACAAATTCTTCTTCTAACGATTCAAATTGACTGTGAGTTTGAATTAGTTTGTGTGATTGCTGAGCGAGTGCGTTGTTGCAAATCCATACAATCTGTTCGATTACACGAATGGCATCCCGTGGAGTGATGGTTGGTTTCTTCATACTTGGGCATTATCTTTGAGCGTTAATAGTTCCAAATAATGCGCCGACATAGACTGAAACGACTCAAAGGTGGTTCCAATACCCATACAACGATTCGGTCAAGTCGGCGCATAGCGCTACTTGACTATCGTCCGTTGTATTATGATTTATTGGAACTTTTTTGAGTCGACGGATAGTCCAGAGTGTAAATATGTGTCGCAAAAATAAGAAACAAATTTAGATTATCAACGATAAATATCTAGTTTCTATCCATTAAATAGAAAATTTGTTAACTTTGCATCCATAAGAAATAGTTGGAATTATGGGAAACAATAAACCTCTTGACATTTTATATAGCACAGCTGTAGACACAATCAAGTCAGCCATTTTAGAGAGTCAATATCGAGCGGTTAAACTTGTAAACAAGGAACAGTTGGCATTGTATTTTGGAATAGGGCGTTATCTTTCACATAATTCCCGCAATGGGTATTGGGGAACAGGAGCCATCGAATTTATCAGCACTAAATTGCAATCTGAACTGCCGGGGCTTCGAGGTTTTTCCGCCACCAACCTGCGCCTGATGAGGTTGTTTTACGAAGAATGGAAGATGCTTGATGGTAATTCATCAGTTGCGACTGATGAATTACAAGTGGCGGATAATGAGCGAATTTGCGGTTTGTCAGTTGGAACTGATGATTTGTCAACTGATAACCGAGAAAACAAAGCACTTGTAGATGGTCAAACATTACAAATGCCTATTTTTAAGAATTTTCCTGCGGAAGAGTTTTTCAAAATAGGGTTCTCACACCATTCTATAATTTTGTCGCAGGTTAAGACTATTGAAGAGAGGTATTTCTATATAAAACTATGTGCAAGAGAGTACCTTAAAGTTGATGCTTTGAAGCGACTTATTAAAGAAGATGTCTACCATAAGCAGTCCTCTCTACCTAATAATTTCAACGCAAAAATACCAAATGCTGAATTGGCAAGAAGAGCAATAATGGCTTTTAAGGATGAGTATGTTTTGGACTTTATCAATGTGGAAGAACTTGGTGCAAGAGATATAGAAGATATTGATGAACGCATTGTGGAAAATAAAATAGTTCAAAACATCAAAAACTTTATAATGACATTTGGACACGATTTTACATTTGTGGGTAATCAATTTAGAGTTGAAGCTTTGGGACACACCCATATTATCGACTTGTTGTTTTTCAATAGAGAGTTGTCTTCGCTGGTTGCTATTGAGTTAAAAACTGGTCCATTTAAGACCGCCTATCTTGGTCAGTTGAATATGTACCTACGAGTTCTTGATGATTTTGTCAAAAAGCCCAATGAGAATCCTTCGATTGGTATCGTATTGTGTAAGAGCGCCGATAAAGCTTATGTAGAGTATGCTGTTAGGGATTATGACAAGCCCATGGGCGTTGCAACATACAAAACTGCTTCCGACTTGCCTGAGCGATTAAGAAAAGCTTTGCCAGATGTAGATGAACTCAAAAAACTACTATAAGCAAGACTCCTATTCCCCATCAAATTGTAAGACTGATGGGGAATCTTATTTGTGTAACTATGGTTTGTTGCATATCCCCTCATACTCTATATCAATCAAATAAACATGAATTTTACACTGCAGTTATATACTCCCCATTCTTCTTAATATATTGTTGGTGTATTTACGGAGTTACTGCGAGTTACGCTTAATTCTATTGTAAGATGAAGAACCACACAATTTACGATAGCATATATCATCAATTCTTACTCGTTTGGAGATATATGAAAAAGATGTAGGCGTGTTGATAAAATTCTTTGTTTTGCGGTACAAGATTGTGAATAGGGAGGTATCTTTGCAGAGCAATCAACCATATTTATTAACCCGCCTACAAGGCAAAATATTTACCCGAAAGTTTACCCCAAGGTAAAAAACGACACAAAAAAGACAAGTCAAAAAGAATAATCTTTGCAGTTGCAACAGTTTGATATACAGCCGAAAAACCGAATCAACATCGGTGTGCGGTGCCAAAATAGCTCAGGTGGTAGAGCATTTCCCTCGTAATGAAAAGGTCGCGGGTTCGAGTCCCGCTTTTGGCTCAAAACAAAAAAGAGTAGCTCTTGTGGCTACTCTTTTTGTTTTCGGATAATGGTTGGTGCTCGAATCTGCGACCTTCGAAGTCCCCCTTTCTCAAAGGGGGATTTAGGAGGAATGTAAATATAACCCCAACGGGGCGCGCGAGCGCCCTCGGGTTCGAGTCCCGCTTTTGGCTCAAAGAGCAAGTAAAGAGGTTTATCCTCTTGGCTTGCTCTTTCTTCTATAAATGGTTTTGGAGGGGTGGTCGAACACTCACTCCCCGCACAGAAAACGGAGCGAAGCGACAAGTCCCCCTCACAGGAGGGGGATTTAGGGGGTGGGTAACACCTCACGCCCCGCACACAAAACCCACAACCACAACAATCGTCTAAACCCCACACAACAAAAAAAGCCTCCACAAAAGTGAAGGCCTTTCACAAATTAGTAAGCCTCCCCTACGAACCGACGCCCGAAGCGGGCGCAGAGGCTGCTTGCAGACTATGCCCCGCAAGTAGGAGGAAAAAACACCGCAGGTGGATTAAAGGGGAGGTTTGGAGGGGTGCTCGAACACTCACTCCCCGCACACAAAACGCAATACACCCCAAAGCAGTACTCCCTCGCACAAAAAAAAGACCTCCACTAATGTGAAGGCCTTTCCGTGTGCGGGGAGTGGGACTCGAACCCACACGTCTTTCGACACCAGATCCTAAGTCTGACGCGGCTACCAATTACGCCATCTCCGCATAACAACGTCGCAAAGGTAAAAAAATTTTCGTACCCACCGAACAATCAGCCACTTTTTTTCATACCTTTGTGCCGATGCGGTTCCCGTAAAAGGGACTAACAGGGAATGCCGTGAAAGTCGGCAACAGTTCCCGCTGCTGTAAGCCTCGACACTACAAACAAGGTGTCTTACAAGGCTTCCGAACAACACAAACATCTCATTATCAGCCACTGGTGCGGTGCACAGCACTGGGAAGGCAGTTCGGAAGTGAGGCGAGTCAGAAGACCTGCCACATCGTTATTGGGATTGCTCCTGCGGCGAATGGGAGGGTTTTTAGTGTAGTCCAACAATGGTGTGGCGACATCTTCAAAGCACACCACCAAGCACAAGCACACAAAAGCACAAACAAACAACCGCCTGCAAGAGCAAAAACCGCAAGCGGGAGTACTTGTTTTATGTTTAACTAATTAACTATCAACAAAGAAAATGAAAAAGTTATTTAGTATTCTGTGCGCTTTGTGCACAATCTGTTTTATCGGTTGTAACCCCAACGTAGACGGCCCCGACGAGCAGCCCGTGCCCTACGATGAGGGTGTATTTGTACTCTGCGAGGGTAGCTACGGCAGCGGCACCGCCTCTTTGTGGTTCTACGAGCCCGACACCAAGACCGTAAAGGCCGACGTATTCGGTCAGGCCAACGACGCAATGCTGGGCGATGTGGGCCAGTCTATGTTGCTCCACAATGGCGACCTCTTGGTGGTGGTCAACAACTCGGGTGTAGTCTACTCGCTCGATGCCTCGACGGGTGTGGTAAAGGAGATGATTGACAATCTGCTTTCGCCCCGCTTTGTTGCCATAGCACCCTCGGCCACAAAGGGTTACATATCGCAAATGTATACCAACAAACTGGTCACTTTCGACCCCCGCACTATGACCGTCACAGGCGAGGTGGAGCTAAATGGTGTGGCCGATGGCGAGCAGATGGTCATCGTGGGCGACAAGCTCTTTGTGGCAGCGTGGAGCAACGGCTACAAGGTGGCGGTTGTAGACATCACCACCGACACACAGATTGCCACTATCGAGGTTGGCGTGCAGCCCTACTCTATCGCACTCGACAAGAATAATACACTATGGATTGTGTGCGACGGTGGCAACGAGTGGAGCTCTCTGCCTGAGGGAGTTACGATGGAGGCTCCCTCGCTGTGGAAACTCAACACCGAGACTTTGGCAGCGCAAAAAGTACACGAATTTGCTCAGGGCAGCTACTTCCGCTCACGCCTGACGATTGACGGCAAGGGTGAGAACATCTACTTCATCAACGACGCGCTTTGGAAGGTCAATGTTGATGCCGAGAAATGGCCCACCGAGCCCCTGCTGGTGCTCGAAGGTTGGAGCCAGTATGGTTTGGGCATCGACCCCTACAATGGCGACATCTACATTGCCGACGCCAAGGACTACGCTTCCAACGGCTCGGTGCTGCGCTACTCGGCCACAGGGGAGAAGTTAGACGAGTTTGAGGTAGGCATCTGCCCTTCGAAATTCGTATTCAAATAGAGAGGTAATTTTAGGGTACGTTTTAGGGTACGTTTAGTAGTAATTTAGCACAATGAAAAGGCTGTTTGTCATAAGTTTAGTTGTTAGCCTTTTTTGCACGGTTTTAAGAGCGGAAAATGCCGACTCTCTAAGGACCGTCAATGTCGAGCGAGTGGAGGTCAGCGGCTTCCGCTCGCTACGCGACATTGGTACCCAAAAGAGCCCTCTGAGCCAAGAGGTCCTCGGCCGCAACATTGCCACCTCTATTGGCGACATCCTGAGCCAAAACAGCCCCGTTTTTGTAAAATCGTCGGGCCGAGCCACCCTGTCTACCGCCTCGTTGCGTGGCACAGCCCCCTCACATACGGCCGTTAGTTGGAACGGTGTAGAGCTCGGAAGCCCAATGTTGGGTATGGTAGACCTGTCGATGATACCCTCGTTTTTTGTCGACGGGGGCGAGGTCTACTTGGGTGCAACATCGGTGGGCGTTACGGGTGGCGGACTTGGCGGTGCGGTGGTATTGACTACCGACAGCAAGCCCCGCCAGGGAGTGCAAGTACAATACACTCAGAACATTGCAAGCTATCGCACCTTTGATGAATACCTGCGCGTATCGGTCGGGCGCAACAACCTGAGCAGCACCACGCGACTGCTCTGCTCGTCGTCGGCCAACGACTTCCCCTACATCAACCGCAACAAGGTGGGACACCCCACAGAGCGTAACCGCAGCTGCGACTACAACGACCTCCACCTGCTCGAAGAGCTCTCGTGGCAGAGCCCAGGGGCAGGACTGTGGTCGCTGAAGGTGTGGTACACCGACTCTCATCGCGGAGTGCCCAAGCTGACGGTCGATTATAGAGATGACGACCTGACCAAGGCGTGGCAGGATGAGAGGTCGCTGCGAAGTGTTGGCGAGTGGAGCCATCACTTTGGAGGCCTGCGACTTAGAGCACGTGCTGGGTACAACCAAAATGGGCTCAATTATGTCTATCAATTCTCCAAAGGCGGAGGCGAGGTACAGCGCGGAGTGGATGCCACAAGCCTCACACACCACCTATTTGCCACAGCCGATGCCGAGTGGAGCATTGGCAACAACCTGATGTTGGCAGCCAATGTGGGGGCAAACAGATATGACGTTGACAGCCACGATGTTGCACCTCTTGTGCCGACAGGCTATACCGCCTCGCGAAACGAGCTTTCGGCCACCACCTCGGCCCGTTGGAAGCCCACCAAGTGGTTGGGCGTAGCGGCCAATCTGCGCGAAGAGTGGCGCGATGGAGTTGCCTCGCCGCTGATTCCTGCGCTATTTGTAGATGTGTCGCTGTGGCCCGAGATTGGGCTGATTGTGAGCAGCTCGGTGGCCCGCAACTACCACCACCCTACGCTCAACGACCTCTACTATGTCCCTGGCGGCAACCCCAACCTGCAGCCCGAGCAAGGCATAACCTACGACTTAGGGGCCGAGTTTGGTATTGACAATGAGCAGTTTAGTATTGGTGGAAAGGCAACCTATTTCCGCTCGGATGTGAGCAACTGGATATTGTGGAACCCCACAATCAAGGGCTTTTGGACCCCCGAGAACCTTGCCCGAGTAGAGAGCCGAGGAGTGGAAGCCCGCCTATGGGCAACGGCAAAGTTTGGTGGTGGAT
Source organism: Rikenellaceae bacterium (assembly GCA_015059945.1). Taxonomy (GTDB): domain Bacteria; phylum Bacteroidota; class Bacteroidia; order Bacteroidales; family Rikenellaceae; genus Tidjanibacter. The sequence continues at coordinate 325,158 of SUZJ01000001.1, read as the reverse complement.
GGAGTGTGAGCGAGAGTGCCCTGTGGACCCTCACAAGCTCGACCGATGCCACCCCCGAGAGTGCCAACTTTGGCAACCAGCTGCCCTACATTCCGCGCCACTCACTCTCGGCCACCACAAAGGTCGAGTGGCACAAGTGGAGTCTTACGCACCAGTGGCGTTATGTAGGCCGCCGACAGACCAACTATTCGGGCAGCACGATGCGTGGCGGCTATGTCGAGGCCTACCACCTGCACACCCTCTCGCTGGAGCGACAAATAGCCCTTAGGGAGGTGGATTTTAGGGTACGTTTGGAGGTAGACAATTTGCTTAACGCCGAGTATCAGAGCGTTCTCTCGCACCCAATGCCACCGAGAAATTATGCGCTCTGCATAGAGGTGCTCTTCGGGCATTAGTAGCACACTATCAACACAAATAGGGTACGCTGGCACATAGCCAACGTACCCTATTTATTTTTCGCCCACTCGAGCAACTATTTCAGCCAAGTGACCTTGCCGCTATTATCTTGCTCTGCACGTTTTTTGGGCGACTCGTAGGGCGAATAACCCATAGCAATTACGCACTCGATGCCGCACTCCTGGGGGATTGGCAAGAAGGTGCGCAGATAGCTATCGGCCGAGCCCATCTCGGGGTGGCCCTTCATATGCTCGCGCCCTTCGACGTGTACCCAACAGCTACCCAATCCCGCAGCCTCGGCAGCCAGCTGGACAAAGGTGGCCGAGATGGCGCAGTTGTCAAGCCATAGGTCGGTGGCGTTGCGGTCGCCCATAACCACAATGGCTACGGGGGCCTCGGCCATAAATGCCGAGCCATAGTCGCGCATATAAGACATATGGCGAATTATGTCGCGGTTCTCGACAACCAAAAAGCGGGTGCTACGGCTGCTACGCGAGGAGGGGGCTGTGAGGGCTGCCTCTAAAATCTTCTCGATAATGTGGCTCTCTACGGGGCGGTCTGCAAACTTGCGCAGAGAGCGGCGCTGGGATACTAATTCAAAAAAATCCATAAATAATCTGGTTGGTTTGGTTACAAATTTATGTATTTTCGGACAAATATCGTACCTTTGGCAAAAGAATAATCAAAACCACTATGGATAAGAAGGTAAAAGCAGCCCTAATCTACGACTTCGACGGCACACTTTCGCCCGGCAATATGCAGGAGTATGGCTTCATTGCAGCCGTAGGCAAGAGCAACGAAGAGTTCTGGCACGAGAGCAACGTGCTGGCCGAGGACTTCGATGCCGACCCCATACTGAGCTATATGCTCAAGATGCTCGAACACGCAGGCAAAACCAACACCCCCATCAAGCGCGAGGCTTTCCAGGCCACAGGCCGTAACATCAAGCTGTTCAAGGGTGTAGAGAGCTGGTTTGGCCGCATAAACCACTATGCCGAAGAGCGCGGTATTGAGATTTTGCACTACATCAACTCATCGGGGCTAAAAGAGATTATCGAGGGTACACCCATTGCGGGTGAGTTCAAGAAAATCTACGCTTGCGAGTTTCTCTACAACGAGGATGGCGACGCCTACTGGCCCGCCGTGGCTATCAACTACACCAACAAGACGCAGTTTATCTACAAGATTAACAAGGGTGTAGACAGCGTTAGCGACTCGCACTTGGTCAACGCCTATGTGCCCGACTCAGAGCGCCCCGTGCCCTACGAGCATATGATTTACGTTGGCGACGGAACGACCGACATACCCTGTATGCGCCTGGTTAGCGACCGCCGAGGCCACTCGATTGGTGTCTACAACCCCGACTCGGAGCAGGGATACCAAAAGACCAAGTTGCTACTCGAGCAGAACAGGGTGTCGATGATTTCGCCAGCCGACTACTCCGAGGGCAGCCGTATGGAGACACTCGTAAAGACCATCCTCGACAAGATTGCCACCGACTCGGCACTGGCCGCCTTGGCCAAAGAGGTGTAATGCCCCAAAAAAGTAACGATAGAACCACAACCAAAATACACAAAAAATATGATTTTTGCGACCAACAATGCCCACAAGCTCGACGAGGTGAGGGCCATCTTGGGCGACCAATTTGAGCTCACAACCCTGCGCCAAGCGGGCATAACCGAAGATATACCCGAAAACGAGCCCACCATCGAGGGTAATGCGCTGGCCAAGGCTCGCTATGTGTGGCAAAAGTGTGGCCAGAGCTGCTTTGCCGACGACACAGGATTGGAGGTTGATGCTCTGGGTGGCGCCCCTGGCGTTCACTCGGCACGTTACGCCACCGATGGGCACGACTTTGCCGCCAACCGAGCCAAGCTGCTGCACGAAATGGAGGGTAAGGCCGACCGCACAGCGCGTTTCCGCACCGTTGTTGCACTCATCATCGACGGCTGTGAGTACACCTTCGAGGGCATCGTAGAGGGCGCAATAACCACCGAGGAGTTGGGCGAGGGGGGCTTTGGCTACGACTGCCTGTTCCGCCCTGATGGGTACGACAAGACCTTTGCCGAGCTGCCTGCCGAGGTGAAAAACTCAATCAGCCACCGCGGTCGCGCTATGCGCAAGCTGGCCGAGTGGCTACACAACCAATAGCAACTAATCATTAACCAAAATCTACATAAGCTATGTTTGCAAAACAGACCTACATACAGCGCCGCAACGAGCTGCGACGTCGTATGCCCAAAGGCGGCATTGTTGTGCTCCCCGGCAACAGCGAGGCCCCACGCAACTATTTTGACAACGCCTACTCGTTCCGTCAAGACAGCACCTTCCTCTACTTCTTTGGCCTTCAGAATGCCAATCTGGTTGGTGTTATCGACCTCGACGACGAGAAAGACTACCTCTTTGGCGACGACTACACCGTAGACGATATTATCTGGATGGGTCCCCAGCCTTCGGTGGCCGAGTTGGGCCAGAGCGTTGGTGTTGAGCACACCGCCCACTTCGATGCTGCACGCCAGACCATCAAAAAGGCCCTGCGCGAAGGGCGCAAAGTTCACTACTTGGTACCCTACCGCGCCGAGGGTGTGCTGCTTATGAGCCGCCTGACCGGTATCCGCACCGACGAGCACTACAACCACTACTCGACCGACTTGGCAATCAACGTGGCTGCTATGCGCGAGGAGAAGAGCGCCGAGGAGATCGAGGAGCTCGAGAGGGCCTACCAGATTGGCTACGCCATGCACACTACCGCTATGCGTATGACCAAAGAGGGTGTGCCCGAGCGAGTGATTGCAGGCGCAATGGAGGGTGTTACCCACCAACTGGGCGACGGTGTGTCGTTCCACTCGATTGTGTCGCAGCACGGCGAGACTCTGCACAACCACAACCACGACGGCATCTGCACCAATGGCCGACTGCTGTTGGTTGATGCCGGTGGCGAGACCGTAAACAACTACTGCTCGGACCACACTCGTACCTACCCCGTAAGCGGCAAATTCAGCCCCCTGCAGCGCGAGATTTACAACATCGTGCTCCACAGCCACGACGAGGTTATCCGCATCGCTAAACCCGGCCAGTACACCGACCTGCACAAGGCTTCGTTCAAGGCTCTGGCCGAGGGCCTGATTGGTATGGGCCTGATGAAGGGCAATGCCGACGATGCTGTCGAGGCTGGTGCCGTTCAGCTCTTTATGCCTCACGGCTTGGGCCACGGTATGGGTATGGACGTTCACGACTGCGAGGCTATGGGCGAGCGCGGTATGGCCGATTACAGGGCTATGGTGGCTCGTGCCGACGAGATTGACACCTGCATTATGCGTTCGCGCTGGCGTCTGCGCCCCGGTACCGTTATGAGCGACGAGCCCGGTATCTACTTCATCCCTGCACTGATTGAGCAGTGGAAGAGCGAGGGCAAATGCACCGACTTTATCAACTACGACCGCCTGCCCGAGTTCTACACCTTTGGTGGCATCCGTATCGAGGACGACCTGCTGATTACCGAGAACGGCAACACCGTTATTGGCAAAGAGAACCCCATCCCCGTTACCGTCGAGGAGATCGAGGCCTTTATGGCGAATAACTAATTAGACCTCTATATTGAACAAAAAGCCCTTCTGCCGCCTGGCAGAGGGGTTTTTTGTTTGAGTTGATATAGGGGCTCTAAGGAGTTTAAGGGCTTTAAGGACCTCAAAAAACACGCACTAACAAACCATTCTGCTTAGACAGAACCACCTACGGAGCGAAGCGACAAGTCCCCCTTTGTCAAAGGGGGATTTAGGGGGAATGTAAAAGTGTATCGGTCTGCAAAGCAGACTTGGGCTTTCGCAGAAAGCCTTGATGTGTGTTTGGCAAATTGGCGCACTTAAACTTATATTGATAACCAGCAACGCACATTGCGCCAAATTTGCCAAACACACGTCAAAAAGAAGAGGGCGGCTCTCCACCAAAGGAGAGTCGCCCTCGCAGTAAAGTTTTATGGTATATAACCTGATGAATGATTACTTAATCGAAGCAGTACCGTCGTTGAAGTTCAAAGTAACGGTCTGACCAGCCTCTACGTTAACACGAGCGAGGTCGTTGCCACCACCACGGTAAACAATCTTACCATCGAATACATTGAACTCTGCGTGCCACCAGTTGCCACCATCCATATCAGCAACAGGTACGCACATACGGATACCATTATCAGCATCGCTGGTAGTGCCATTTGCAACGGTAGTCGAAACAGTACCATCAGCATTTACAGTAAACAAGTTAGCACCGAAATCCCAGTTGCCAAATGCAGGACCCATACCGTAAACCTTAGCAGGCTCGATGGTCAGTTTGCTGTTTGCAGCATCAACAGTAATGAGGTACAAACCAGTCTCAGCAACAGTTGCATTGCCATCTTTGTCAAAAACGATATTATCGCTGTTAGTAGTCAAGCCACCAAATGCTTTGCTCCAATCGTCTTTTACGTTAATCGAGCTAAACTTGATACCCTCATTTGCTTTGAGAGTACGGATAGCCCAGAAACGGCCTCCCTCGCTGTGAACGGGAATCAGCTCAACAATACCCTCGGCACCCCAAGTCCAGTTACCAAACGACGAACCAGTCATATACATATTGCTGGGCAGCTCGCTCTCTTTGGTCAGAACCATAGTGTGAGTGAACGACTCGCCAAGCTCGCCATCGCTCAGTTTGTAGGTCAAGGTGATGTCATACAGACCGGCTTTCTCGCCAACAGAGATGTTGTTGTCAGCAGTCATATGCGACAGACCACCCTCGAAGTCGGTACCAAGCGAAACCTCCGATTTAACATTACCCGACAGGTCCAGACGGATCTTCCAAGCGTGGCAGTAAGCAAATTTGAACTGACCACCAGCAGCCATATCGCAATCTTTCCAAGTCCAAGTAACAGTACCGTCGTCGTTTTTGGTCATAGCGCCCTCGGTGTAACCCCAACCGTTCATAGCACCACGAACACCCCATTTAGCGGGAACAACGATAATCTGAGCGTACTCCAGATCGTTAGCAATGTTGCGGTCCAAAACGATGTGGTACAGACCGCTCTCTGCAACCTGCAAGGTAGGAGCGTCGTTACCTACAACCAACTCGCCACGGAAGAAGGGAGTCAGAGGCTCGTCGGCGTACTCAACAGTAGTCTCCTCAAGTGCAGCACCGTAGTTCTCGGTAGCACCTGCAGCGTAGTAAACCAGCTGGAAGGGTTTGCCACCCTCGAGCCAGATGTATTTCTCGTGCATACCATCACGAGGGGTTTTGCCGTTCTCGTTGAAACCGGGCGACATCATCAGATCCGATTTAACCTCGTTGTAGCCAGTTGCCTCGCCGTAAACATAGAAACCGTCAAGGGTAATGTCCTCCAAGCCGGGAACCTTGTTGTCGTCGGGACCGCAAGCAACCATACCTGCCATAAGTGCCATAGCACCCATCAAATAAAGCAATTTTTTCATAGTTGTTTTTGTTTGTGATTAATTAATAAAAAGGTTTTGTATTGTAATTGGTTTGTGTGTTCAGTAAAAAACCTAACTAACTCTATCTCTTTTGGCTATATATATCTTCCATCTATGCCCAAACTACTACATTGCGTAGCCGTCGTTCTGGGTCCAGATGTCGTTGCCATTCTCATCTTTGGTACCTTTGAGCAGAACCGAGTAAGGAATGGGGAACCACTCGCGATACTTCTGGGTTGCATCTTTCGACACGAACTCAACCGAGCTGAATTTGCCGTGGCGGATCAAGTCCCTACGACGTACCATCTCCCAGCTGAACTCCCTACCACGCTCGTCGAGAATCTGCTGTGCGGTAAACGATGCGGGATCGCCATAAGCGCTTGCGTAGCTATCGGCAGCACCCTTCTCGGCAGGTTTGCCATCGCCATTCACAAATGCACGGCTCATCATCAACTGGAAGTCGGCATCGTAGTTACCCACGCTGGTATCTTTTGCACCGTGTAGGTTGATAGCCTCGCGTTTCATCCACAGCACGTCGGCATAACGCATCAGCACAAAGTCGTTCTCGTTGTACATATACTTGCTACCCTTGTCAGCCTCGTATTTGAGCTGGCGGGCACCCGAGTTGTACGAGCAAGCCAAGATGGGCGAAGCCACAACGGTATCGGCAGGCATCAGAGCGATGTCCTTAACGATAATTACCTCGCGGTTCTCGTCGTTCTTGTGCTGTGCAATGGCCGAGCCATCTTTGGTGTAAACGGGACCTACAAACCAACCCCAACGCTTGGTGTTCTTGGTACCATTGCCCTCCCAGCCGGGACCACGAACATCGTCGTCGTCATAGAGGTCGATGAACGAAGGACGTGCGCAGTAGCCGTTCCAGCAGTCGAGCAGCATACCCCAAGTGTACTGGTGCTCATAGTGCAGGGTGTTGTTTACGATACGCAGCTTACTCGACATACTGCCGTTGCTACGCTCGTCGAAGCCCGAGCGGCCATCCTCAACGATAACCATAATGTTCTCTTTGCTACCCTCGTTGTTGATGAGGAAGTTTGCAAAGAAGTCGCTCTCGATGCGGTACGAGCCGCTATTGATAACCTCGTTGCAGCAGCGAACGCAGTTGTTGTAGAAGTCGCTATCGGCCTGCCAGCTGGCGGGGATAACCTTACGGGGAGTTACTTTGCCCTCTTTCTCATCGGCGGTCCAGTCGGCCTCCGAAGCAACAAAGTGGCTCTCGGGGAATACGTTAGCTGCGGTACAGCCAAACGACTCGGCGTTCAGATAGAGCCTTGCCAACAGAGCGTGAGCAAAACCCTGAGTTACGCGGCCGTAGTTCTGTGCGCGGTTGCTGTCGGTTACAACAACCATATTGGGGGCGTTCCTCTCCAATACCTCTACCAAGTGCGACCACACGTTTGAGGGCTCCATCAGAGGCTCGGTCTGGCTCTTCTCGTCATACGACTCGGTGTAGGGGATGCGGCCAAAGCTATCGAAGAGCAGGTAGTAGTAGTAGCTCCTCAATACCTCCAACTCGCCCAAGAACTGCAAGTACTCCTCCTCGGTCATCGAGGCCTTGTAATCGGTAATGGTCTGAATAGTCTGGTTGCAACGCACTGCACCCGAGATGGTACTGTTCCAAATCAGCTTGAACGAGTCGGCCACCTGATTCCACGAGTGGTCGTTGAGTCGGCGCCAGTAGGCACCATCGTTCCAGTGCTCGCCAGGCATACGGATGGGGCAGAGACCCTCGTCAGAGGTAAGGGTATTAACACCCCAGTAGCCCCAGTGGTCGTGAATCCACTTCAAGTCGGCATAGCTTTGACCTACCAACAGAACTACGTTCTCGGGGTTGGTCATCATATCCTCGATTGTAGGGTTGCCGTAGTTCTGCTCTTCGAGCAGGTCGTCACACGAGGTCAGCGACGAGAACATCACTGCAACCGCACTCATTATCAAAACAAATCTTTTCATAGTCTATATCTTCTCTCTTCTATTCTGTCGGACACTAATTAGTTAAAGGTCAGGTTAAGACCAATCAGGAAGGTTGCCACCCTGGGATAGAAGCTGGGGTAGTCGATACCACCGCTCCATACCGAGTTGGTGTCAATCTCGGGATCCTGACCGCTATAACCGGTGATGGTCAGAACATTCTGTGCGGTCATATAGAGGCGCATCGACTCGATGTTCGAGCTCTCGGGCAGATCGTAGGTGTAACCCACGGTCAGGTTGTCGAGTTTGATGTACGAGCCATCCTCCAGATAGTAGTCAGTAAAGAGAGCCTTGTTGGTGTAAACCACATTGTCGCCCACTGCATCCTCGATAAAGAGGTTCATCGAAGTCGAGCTCTGGGGACCGTAGGCCCAACGAGTCAAGTTCAGCACGTCGTTGCCAACAACGCCACGGAAGAATATGCTGGCGTCGAAGTTCCTGTAACGGAAGGTGTTGTTCCAACCGAAGGTGAACAGAGGCTGTGCGTTACCAACAACCTGACGGCCGCTCTCAACAGCACTCTCGGTAGTTGCATAACCAACCTTGCCAGTCTCGGGGTTCTTGGGAGTGGTGAAGTACCAAACGCCCTTCTCGTCGATGGTCAGGAATTTGTGGCCGTAGAACGAGCCTACCGACTCACCCTCAATCAGAATCTGGGTGTTGGTGTTCATAATACCGTTCTCACCTACGCCACCAGCCTCGGTCTGCTTGTAGTTGAAGCCCTTCGAGGGGTCAGACAGCTTGGTGATATAGTTGCGGTTGAAGGCGATAGTGGGGGTGGTGGTCCAGCTGAGCTCTTTGTCGCGCAGCACGTCGGCATTCAGCACCAACTCAACACCAAACGACTTCATCTCACCAGCGTTAGCCAGAAGAGTAGCGTACTGATAGGGAGGAGTGGGCACCTCGTAGTCCCACAACAGGTCGGTGGTGTGGCGGTAGTAAACATCCAAGCTACCATAGAACCTGTTGTCCTGAACTGCATAGTCCAAACCGAGGTTATACTCGTGTTTCTTCTCCCAGCGCAGGTCGGGGTTTACGTTCTGGTTTACACCATAAGTATATACATACTGGCCGTTGTACCAGAAGGTACCACCATTCGACAACATTGCTACCGAGCGCAGGTCGCTACCGAGGTTGTTACCGGTAACACCATAACCCAGACGCAATTTCATATCGTCAATCCAGTCGTTACCCATCATAAAGTCCTCCTGGCTGATACGCCAACCGAACGAGATTGCGGGGAACCAACCCCACTTGTTGTTGGCACCAAAGCGGCTCGAGCCCTCGCGACGCAGCGAAGCCGAAACCAGATACTTACCGTCAAACGAGTAGTTTACACGACCAAAGATAGCCTGCAAAGCGTTCGAGTTGCGGTACGAGCCAGCGTTCAGATACTCCTTCGAGGCATCACCATTGCCAATCTGATAGTATTTCGAGCCCTCGGTGGGGAAGCCCTTGTTCGATGCGTTCAGACCATCGTAGAGGAAGTGCTGATACGACCAGCCGGCCACAGCGCTCAGGTTGTGGCCATCCCACGAGCGAACATAGTCGGCGGTAATCTCGTAGAGGTTGTTGAGGCTCATATCGTAGCCACGACCAGCCTTACCCGAGCCGTCGATGTCGGTATTGATAGTCTTGTTGAACCAGTAGCTGCGGTTATCACCCTCCTCGATAGCGGCAAAGGCGTTCAGCTTGAGGCCCTTAACGGTGTCGAAGCTATACGAAGCCTTAACCGAGCCACGGAAGTAGTTACCATCGCCATACGACTCCCTCTGATTCATATCCTCAACGGGGTTGCGAACACCGGTACTCTCGGGGTTGAAGTAGCCCGAATCGGTAGTGGGGTCTTTAACGGGATAGGTGGGGTTGAGAATAGCGGCCTGTTTGAAGTCGCCACAGAAGAAATCGTTGCGATACTGCATATACGACAGGTCATACTGCAACTCCAACTTGCCATCCAGAGCTTTCTGGTTAGCAGCAATCTTAGCCAACAGCTCCTCGCGGTTGTTGGTCTTAGCAATACCCTGAGCACCCTTGTAGGCAATCGAAGCGCGGTAGTTGAAATCTTTCGACGAGCCAACGATAGCCACATTGTGGTTGTTGGTGATAGCCACTGGGCGGCACAACTCATCCATCCAGTTGGTGGTGGTCACATTACCCTCGGCGTCGGTGTAGATGATGGGTTTAACCCTGCCACCCGAGAGCTCCTCGAGATTTACATACTCCTCGGCGGTTGCCAGGCCCATATCGCCATTGCGCACCGAAGCCGAAATGTAGCCCGAGTACTCAACTGCGGTCTTGGCCTCTTTCGAGAAGTTCTCGCCACGTTTGGTAGTGATGATAATCACACCGTTGGTACCACGAGTACCATAGATAGCGGCTGCCGAACCATCTTTCAACACGTCCATCGAGGCAATCTCGTCGGGAGCGATGTTGTCGATGTTGCTCACGGGCACACCGTCAACGATAAACAGAGGCGAGGTACCTGCACCCTTGTCGAGGGTCGAGAAACCACGAATCTGCATACTATAACCGGTGTTGGTGGGGTCGCTCGAGGTCTTGATTACGTTCAGACCTGCAACCTTACCCTGCAACAGACCTACGGGGTTGGTTTTAACACCAGCGTTGAAGTCATCCGACTTAATCGACGACACAGCACCAGTAACCTCTTTCTTTTTCTGCGAGCCATAGCCGACCATCACAATCTCCTCAATCTGCTCGGCGCTCTCGCCCAGCACAAAGTTTACGGTTGTGCGACCTGCAACAGCTACCTCTTGTGCAACATAACCCACGCACTCGGCCAGCAGAGTAGCCTTTGCGGGGACCTCGATAGTGTAGCTACCATCAACGTCGGTAACAGTACCACGGCCGGTAGCCACGTCCATTACGGTTGCGCCAATAATGGCCTCGCCATTCATATCTTTGACAACACCCGACACCGACAGGTTCTGTGCCATAGCCACACCACCAATCAGTACCAAAGCAAATGTCAAAAACACTCTCTTGAAATCGTGTAGTTTTTCAAACATAAGCGGTTAATTGATATTTTTAGTAGTTCTATAATTTTGCGTTTTTACGCTCTAAGGCATACAACAAAAATATACATTTATATATAAGGGCGAACTTTTTAGCGACAATTTGCTCATTTTTGGCGACGAACTGCCCGTTTTTGCAGACGGGCAGTCGGCCTTTTTCGCCATTTTTATCGCCTGTTGTCCCTAATCATTCGTGCAATCTTGCCGTTCAACTCGCTCTCGCCGAGCAACTCTTCCAGAGTCAGGTGCATACGGTAGCGCCAGTAGTGGTTGGGGATTGCGGGGATGTTGATACGCTCGCTATCCACATCGGCCTTGCGCACCTTCTCGTCCATTGCGAGCCAATCCTGCAGGGGCAGAATGGTCCAAATGGCGGGCGAAGCCAGGTGGTTGTTCACAATAATCTCGCACAACTCGCCCGAGGCATCGGCAGGAGCCTGACCCTGCTTCCAGAGGATCTGGTTGTAGTAGGCCTGAGTCTGCTCTCTATCCTCGTGCCACCAGCCGCGGATGGTGCTGGTATCGTGCGAGCCAGTGGTGCAGACGCACTTGTAGGGGTAGAGGTTGGTAAAGCCAAACTCAATCGAGGGGTCCTTAGGCATACGCTGAACCTCCAACGAGAGGATACCCAGATTGTTCATCACGGGGCCTACGCAGGCAGGTACCATACCCAAATCCTCGCCGCAACACATCATATTGGTTGCATCGACCAGTGCAGGCAGCTTCTCCATAGCCAGTGCGCCCCAGAAGTCGTTGTGGCGGTGGTAGAAGAAGTCGTTGTAGAGGTCGTTGAAGCGGTCTTTCTCCCACTGCGACAGCCACTCATAGCTCTTGGTCTGCTGGGCAGCGATGCGTGGGTGGAAGTGGCCGGGCTTGCGGGGATCCTCAATAAAGAGCACCTCGCCGGTCAGACCATACAGAGCCCTCATAGCCTTCTCGTTCTTGCCTGCGAGGGCTTTGTTAATCTTGCGCTGAGTGTTGTACTCCTCTTTGAGCGAGTAGTAGCCGTTCTCTTTGGCATCCAGATAGGGGGTCCAATCCTCCTCGCCAAAGAACTCGTGCAGATAGTTGTGGTGGATTTGTGGGCGCAGGTAGCGCTCGTGATTCATAGGCATACCCCTCTGAGCCAGCTCGTCGTAGCTGAAAGGCATTGCAGGGTTGAAGTAACCCAGCAGGCCCACAATCGAGTCCATAGGAATCTCCCAAATGCGGAAGAAGCCCAAGATGTGGTCGATACGATAGAGGTCAAAGTAATCGGCCATCTTCTCGAAGCGGCGTTTCCACCAAGCGTAGCCGTCCTGTGCCATAACCTCCCAGTTGTAGGTGGGGAAGCCCCAGTTCTGGCCGTCGGCCGAGAAGTCATCTGGTGGAGCACCTGCCTGGCAGTTCATATTGAACAGGCGGCCATCGCTCCAAGCCTCAACCGAGTCGCGGCTGATGCCGATTGGAATATCGCCTTTGAGCACTACGCCCAGCGAGCGGCAGTAGGCCACACTCTCTTTGAGCTGACGGTCGAGGTGGTACTGCACCCACATATAGATAGCAACCTTGCCGTAGTCCTCAAACTTCTCGTCACACAGCTTGGCAACCAATTTTTTGCTATACTTTTTGTCCTTTGCGCTCCACTTCTCAAAGTAGGCGGTCTGGTATTTATCCCTCAAGTAGCAGAATGCTGCATAGTCCTCGAGCCAATCTTTGTTGGCCTCGAAGAAAGCCTGATAAGCCTTGGTTTTGAGTGTGCGGCGGCCACTGCGGGCAAACTCTTTGCGGATAAAGTTCCACTTCAGAGCGCACACTGCGTCGTAGTCTACGGTCTCACCTGCGTTCAGCTGGGCAATCTCCTCGCCCGTTGCACCCATCTCTACAATAGACAGGTACATTGGGTTGAGCGCAAAGATAGAGATTGCACTGTAGGGGTACGAGTCGCGCCAAGTGAAGGTCATAGTGGTATCGTTGATAGGCAAAATCTGGATAACCTTCTGGCCGGTTGCTACGGCCCAGTCGCCCATCTTCTTCAGATCAACAAAGTCGCCAATACCCTGGCTCTGCTCGCTACGGAGCGAGAATACGGGGATTGCCACACCTGCACCCCTCCACTGGAAGTCGCCACGGAAGCCTGCCTCGATGTGCTCGCTCTCCATCTCGCCACAAACGTAGTAGCGGCGGTTGTCGCCCTCTTCCCACAGTACCGAGCCGTTATCCTTAACGATAAACTTGTACTCAAACTCGCTACCGAGGGTTTTCAGGTCCAATTTGATGCTCCAATAGGGGTACGAAGCAATGGTGAGGGGCAGAGCCTTGTCTACATTCCACTGGCCCAGGGCCTCGCAGCTACCCACGATGTATACCCTCTGCGAGGGGCGCACTACGGGTGCATAAACCCTCCACGAGAGCTGGTGCTTTGCCCTGCAAACGGCCTCTTTCTCGGCAGGGAAAAAGGTCCCAAAGGGCGAAGTCTCATAGATATTTTTCATCTCTTATTATATATTATATGTGTTAATTGTGAACTACTTAACAAACTCTATTACCTGGCAACCATAGGGCTCGATGGTCTGCTCGCCCTGGGCGACAAACTTCTCGCCCGAGAGGACGCTGTGGCCCTCGCTACCCTCGGCAATAACCTCGGCATAGTCGCTCCATACCAACTTGCGGCCGTCGGCTGCAAAGTTGGTAATGGTAAGCACCACCTTCTGGTCGTTGTGGCGGGCAAATACATAGAGGTTGTCGGTGCGGTAGAACTGGGTTAGCTTGCCGCTCTGCAACACCTCCTCGGCTGTGCGGTAGCGCAGCAGAGTGCGGGTGTGCTCAAAGGCTGCCTGCTCGTCGGCAGTGCGCCCCTCGGCAGTAAACTTATTGAGCTTATCACCCTGCCAGCCGCCCTCAAAGTCCTTGCGAGCACCACCGTGGCCAGTAGACAGGTCGCTGCTGCGCATCATAACCTCGGTGCCATAGAACAGCTGGGGCACGCCACGAGTGGTGGCGATAATAGCCATACCAATCTTGTATTTCCTCAGGTCGCCCTCGATAGTGTCGGCAAAGCGCTCGATGTCGTGGTTATCGAGGAAAGTCAAAAGCGTATTGGGGTTGCCGTACAGAAAATCCTGCAACAGCGAGGTGTAGACACCGTGACCACCCCACATCCATCCGTCGGGTTGGTGGCTCAGGCCCTGGGCAATCTTCTCCTGCAAGGGGAAGTCCATAACCGAAGGCAGACCACTCGAATAGCCGTCGCGGTTGTTGGAGGCACCCTCCCAGTAGGCGCAGATGGCAGGAACAGCATTCCAGCACTCGCCCACAATATTCAGATTGGGGTACTCCTCCAAAATCGAGCGGGTCCAGCGAGCCATAGCCCACTTCTCGTTATAGGGGAAGGTATCTACGCGCAGACCATCCAGGTCGGCCCACTCAATCCACCAGCAGTAGAGCTGGCGGAAGTAGTTGAACACCAGAGGATTCTCCAAGTTCATATCGGGCATCGAGTAGTCAAACCACCCCTCCTCCATCATCTTCTGGTCGCGTACCGAGCGGTTTACGGGGTCGGCCTGCATCATCCAGCCGTGGTTGGTAATCAGAGGCTTGTCGCCATTGTGTACCCAGTCGCTCGAGGGGAAGTCGCCTGCCCACCAGTGAGCCCTACCGCAGTGGTTTGTAACCACGTCGAAGATAAACTTGATGCCCCTCTTGTGAGCCTCGGCAACCATCTCTTTGTAGAGGTCGTTGGAGCCATAGCGGGGGTCGATGTGGTAGTAGTCCGAGCACGAATAGCCGTGGTACGAAGCAAACTCCTCGTTGTCGAGAGTCAGAGGTGTACACCAAATGGCGGTTGCGCCCAGGTCGGCAATATAGTCGAGGTGGTCGATAACACCCTGAATATCGCCACCGTGACGGCCAAAGGGCTCGGCACGATTCAGCCCCTCGGCACACGCCTCAACGGTGTCGTTGGAGGGGTCGCCATTGGCAAACCTATCGGGCATAATCAGATATACCACATCCTTCGACGAGAAGCTCTCCCTCTGGGCCGAGCCCTCACGACGAGTGTCGATGTGGTATACAAAACTCTCCTTCTTGCGGCCTTTGGCAAGAGTGATGGTATAGTCGCCGGCCTCACGCACCTCCATATCTACAAAGAGGTAGTTGGGGTTATCGGTCTTGATAATCTGTTTAATTCTCAGGCCCTGGCCCTCGACGCTAACTGCACTGTCGGCAATATTGTCGCCGTGGAGCATCAGTTGCAGAGGGGTTTTCATATCGGTCCACCAGCTCAAAGGCTCAACTCGGTCGACCTTTTGGGCCATCATCGACAGGGCACAGAGCGCTGCCGCAAGGGTTAATAGTATTCGTTTCATCAATAACTTTTTGTAGTTGAAACTCTATATATCCGAATAAGGGGTTGGAGTTCTATACACAAAAACCAACGCCCTGCGAGAGGGATTTATTGTCTGTCACCCCTCTCGCCAGGCATCGGCACCAATTATCCCTAATTCACTTTGGTCAAAACAATATACTCGTGTGGATCGAGTGCGTTGTGGTACTTGCCACCGCTAACGGTCACCTGCTCGCCTGTGATAAGGTTGGTGTAGGTACCGTTGGGGCACTCGATGTCAAACTCAACGGTGCTCGAGCTTGCTGCGGCAGCCCTTGCCTGCTGCTTGTCGCCATCCTGCATCAGCGAGATGAAGATGTCGCCACCGTTGTTCTTAACCTCTTTGGTACCATTCTCGTTGCGGAACACGAAGGCAATCTTCTTGATAGTAGTGCTGCTGGGCACACCATAGAAGGCCCTGGGGCCACCAGTGATGGTCAGTTTCCAGAGGTTGGCCTCGACTTTGGTCAGTTTGCACTCGTCGCTATTCTCGGTCCACTCGTGTTTAACATACTTCCAATCGCTATCGTTGGCACTTGCATCGGTCAGTACGCCAGTGTGGGCGTAGATGCTGCCCGAGTAGTTGGCCAGGGCTGTGCCAGTAGTGTTCAGATAGACTACCACGTCGTCGGTGGTCGACTGGCTTACGAATTCGGGCTCGGTATAGACAAACGATGCGCTGCTGCCGCCATTTACATAGACGGGAATCTTGATGTCGGCACCATTGTCTTTAACCTCTTTCGAGCCGTCCTCGTTGCGGAACACAACCATAATGGTGTTGATCTGCTCGCCCTCGGGCACGCCATAGAAGGCCCTGGGACCACCCTTGATGGTCAGTTTCCACAAGTTTGCCTCAACCTTAGTCAGCTTGCAGTCGTCGCCATTCTCGGTCCACTCGTGCTTAACGTATTTCCAGTCGGTCTCGTCGGCACTTGCCGAGGTCAGTACGCCGGTGTGGGCGTAGATATTGCCCGAGTAGTCGGCCAGAGCGGTACCGGTGGTGTTCAGATATACAACAACATCGCTGGTGGTCGACTGGCTCACCATCTCGGGCTCGGTGTAGACCAGTTTGGTGGGTGTGGTAGTAGTACCGCCACCAGTGTTGCCATTGCTGCCACCCTCGCGGAAGTTGGCTGCCACAATCACAGTGCTGCCACCCGAGGTGTAAACCAAGTGTTTGCCACCCATATCCGAGTCGCTAACCTTATATATATTGAGGTTGTTCGAGGCGCCATCGCCATAGAGCTCGGGGTGGTCGGTACGGAACGAGATAACCTTGCTTGCAGCGTCGTAAATCGACTTGCGGTTGGCATCGTTCAGATCCTCCCAGCGGAAGGGTTTGGCATCGGTACGGCCCTCTTCGGTCAGCTCGCGGTCGTCGCCCAACTCGCCACCCTGCCACATCATCTTGGGATAGGGGGTGAGGAAGTGGAAGGCCATAGCTGCCGAGATACGCGACGAGAGGTTCTCCCAGTTGCGAACACCGGTGTTGCCCCACGAGATAGCCTTGAAGGCTACGCGGTCCTCGTCGTGGCTCTCCATATAGCTCACGCGGTCTTTGGCATAAGCCCTACCGAAGTAGCTCTTATTCTGGCCACTATCATACCAGCCCATAACGGTCTCCTGGTAGCCGCTGATGGCGTTGCGCCAAGGAATTGCACCATAGGCAGCCATCTCGTTCTCCTCTTGGTCGCACACAAAGTACTCCAAGATGATGTATGCGTCGTCGGCAACCGACTTGATAGCATCGCAGTAGTGTTTCAAAATCTCTACACGGTTGGCATCGTACTGCTGGCAGCGGCCGTCGTCGTTGCCCGAATCGGTCTGGGTAAGACCCTTGGCCAAGTCGAAGCGGTAGCCGTCGATGTTGTACTCCTCAATCCAGAATTTGAGCATATCGCTGAAATACTCGCGGGTTTTGGGGTAGTTGTGGTTGATGTCGTTGTAGACATTGTGGGGGTGTTTGGCGGTAGTGTTGAAGAATGGGTTCTGGGCGTTGGGATAAGCACCATCGTCGCTCCACATCTTCATCCAAGGGAACTGGCCTGTGGCGTGGTTCAACACGATATCCAAAATAACGGCAATGCCCCTCTTGTGGCACTCGTCGATAAACTCTTTGTAGTCAGCCTCGGTACCATAAGCCTTGTCGGGGGCAAAGTAGAAGCAGGGGTTGTAGCCCCAGCTGTTGTTGCCGTCGAACTCCTGAATAGGCATCAGCTCAATGGCGTTGATACCCAGAGTTTCGAGATAGTCGAGCTTGGCAGTTGCAGCCTTAACGCTACCCTCGGGGGTAAAGTCGCGCAGCAGCAACTCATAGATAGCCAGCGAGTTCTTGTCGGGGCGATCGAAGTTCTTCACCTGCCAGTTGTACTCGTCGGTCGAGGTCGAGAATACCGAAACAATCTCGGTAGTATTGGTGGGGTAAGCTTTCAGGTTGGGATAAACGGTGGGGTCAATCCACACGTCGTTCCAGGGGTCGAGAATCTTCTCGCAATAGGGGTCGCCCACCTTCATCTTGCCGTCAACCAAGAACTGGTAGCCATACTCGGTGTTGGGCTGCAAACCACTAACTGTTGTCCAGAAGTAGTCGCCATCTTTGTACATAACGTAGTCGTTTGAGGGGGCAAACTTGTTGAAGTCGCCCAGCAGAACAATCTGCTCCTTACCGGGGGCGTAGAGCACTACGGTAGCCTCGGTACCACTAACGGTAACACCATCTTTGGCACCTGCGGGACGAGTTTGGCTCTCGGTAGCTTTCAGTGCAGCTACGGTAACCGACTCGCTAATCGAGTCGCCATTGTCGGCAGTAGCCACAGCCTCAAATACCATATCGCCACCCGTTGCAACGGTGTGCTGATAGGTAATCTCTTTGCCATCTACGCTCTTAACCTCGGCACCATTGAGTTTGAGTGCCAAGCTCTGCGAGTTCTGCGAAACAGCCACTACGTCTACTATTGCGCCAATGGGCAGAATGGTGCCGTGCGAGGGGGCCAAAATCTTCACAGCCAACACGCTCTCGTCGACCATATCGACATAGATGTCGCTGCCGTTGTTCTTAATCTCGCGGGCCGAAAAGTTTGGATCGCTGCTGTCGTACTCCTCGCGGAACACAAATGCCAACTGCTCGATAATCTCGCCCTCGGGCACGCCATAGAAGGCCCTGGGGCCACCTGCTATGGTCATAGCATAGATGGTACCGCCAACGTGAGTCAGTTTGCACTCGGGGGCGTTCTCGCTCCAGTCGTGCTTAACATACTTCCAGTCCGAGCCGCTGGTGCTCTTGTCGGTAATAACGCCTGTGTGGGCATAGATATCCACGCCACCCTCTTCGAGAGCGCTACCTGCTGCATTTACCACGATGATTGCATCGGTGGTGCTATCGCCACTCACAAACGAGGGAAGAGTCGAAATCAGAGGCCAAGTCTTGTTGATATCAATCTTGGAGATGTCGGGCACAACAACCTCGGTCGAATCGCCAGGGGTTGGAGGCTCGGGTTTGGTGCCTGGGTCAACAGGCTGATCGGGGGTACAACCCACCGAGAGAAGTGCTACACCCATTATGGCCAGCACCACACCTTTTGCAAAATCAAAGAATCGCTTTTTCATAATTGTCTTTGTATTGGGTTAAATTGTTTTTTCGTAAGTCATTGCCCTTGCGAGGCTACTATTTTGCCTTTTTGGTCCTAATGCCAAACACAGCAACAGCAGCCAATACCAGCGAGATGCCCGCAATGAGCAGCATCACACCCTGGCCACTCTGAACGGCGGCGCCACTCTCGAGAGTAACCATATCGCCACCAAAGGTCTTGAACAGTACACCACCCAGCAGAGCTGCCACAATCTGGGGCAGGCAGATGGTGCAGTTGAACAGGCCCAGGTACGAGCCCATCGACTTGCTGCCCTCGAGTGCGTTGGTGAGCATTGCAAAAGGCATAGCCAGCATTGCAGCCCAAGCACAACCAATCAGCAAGAACGATACAAAGAGCATATACTGGTCGTGGATAAACCAAGTCGAAACAAAACCTACGGCACCCAGCAGCAGACTAACCGAGTAGCCCACCTTGTTGTTGCGGAACAGAGGCAACACCAGTGCCCACAAAATCGAGCCAATCGACTGAACTGCAAACAGTACGCCTGTCCAGTCGCCTGCACTCTGGTAAGCGGCCGACTTGGCATCAACGGTGCCCCAAACATTCTCGGCAATAGCACCGGTGGTGTTGTTCCACATATAGAGGAATGCAAACCAGCAGAAGAACTGCACCAGACCAATCTGCCAGAAGGCTGCAGGAGCCTTGAAGAGCAAGCGGAACAGGTTGGTGCTCTCTTTTTTCTCCTCCTGCTCCTCTTTCTTGATGTTGTGGAAGGCGGCATACTCCTCGGGGTTCATCTCCTTAACCTTTGCACCAGTGTAGGCCACGCAGAGGATGAGAATGATTGCGCCCACATAGAACGACCAAGTTACCGAAGCGGGAATCATACCCTCGGGTGCCACGTTGCTCACACCAATCCAAGTGAAAACATAAGGGAAGAGGTAGCCCACCAGCGAGCCGGCGTTGCAGAGCAAGCTCTGGATAGAGAAGGCCTTGGTCTTCTGCTCCTCGTTTACCATATCGCCCACCATCATTTTGAATGGCTGCATAGCCATATTGATTGAGGTGTCGAGCAGCATCAGCATAACAGCACCAAAGGCCAGCGCAGCCTTGACGGTAAGACTGAAGCTACCCGAGTTGGGCAGCAGAGCCATAACAATAACGGCCACAATCGAGCCAATGTAGAGGTAGGGTTTGCGACGGCCCAGACGGCACCAAGTCTTGTCGCTCAAAGCGCCCACGATGGGCTGAACAATCATACCCATCAGAGGGGGCAACACCCAGAAGAAGCTAAGGGTGTGAGGGTCGGCGCCCAGGGTTGCAAAAATACGGCTGATGTTGGCACTCTGCAGCGCATAGGCAATCTGCACACCGAAGAAGCCAAAGCTCAGATTCCACATCTGCCAAAACGATAAGTTTCGCTTTTGATTTGTCATAATGATAGAAGTTTTATTGTTGATAATTTGTTCAATTGCGTAGTTTTAACTCCGCAATATAATAAAAATAGGTCTAACAAACCTATCACAAAACGACGAACTGACAATTTTGGGCGACGGACTTGGGGAAAAATAGCTCTGAATTCTTTTTGATTTTCGGATAAAAAGATGTAATTTTACGACCTAAAACGACTAAACATATGGACTCGAGACTGAAAACTTCGTCGTGGATTATCCACCTTTTCGCCATTGCCCATACAATTTCGGTCATTTTATTCGACCACATCGGCTACGACGACCAGATTATTCTCTCGTTGCTGACAATATCTATGATTGTGTGGGTTACCCACCTCTATCGTATGCCTTTGGAGGTATCGGCAGCAATGGCTGCCCTGTGTTGCTTTGCAGGCTTCTACCTCGGCACCATTGGTGGTAGTTGGCTCAACAGCACCGGCGTACCAATGCTGGTAAACTATGCTAATGCTATTACCACCTTTGTCGTAACGGAGATTATGGGCTGGACTACCGTAGTGGTGGCCAAAAAGCGATAATCACCCAACACCCCACACCACCCTTTCACAAACCACACCACCAAACCACTATGTCGAAAGAGCTTAGGCGACTGCTCACCGTCATTATCCTCATCCTGCTGCTTCGCATCGGGTTGGTAAACATATACCAACTCTTCGAAAATAGCGGTGGCTACGAGGTGTTAGAGGCGCTGCGCCTTATCATCTTCGACCCTCTGAACTTGCCTATCGACTTGGCTGTTACGCTACTGTTGGTCTACTCATCGACCAAGGTTAGGTGGATTGAGGACAGGTTGGGCCTTCGACTGGTTGTGTGGGTGTTGATTATAATGCTCAGCTCGTTTATGGTGGCTGTGCTGGCCTCGTTCCGCCTACCCTGCGAGGCATTTTCGCCCGAGTGGTACTCGTTGTTCTTCACAGCCATATTGTTCAACATTGTTGTAGTGCTCATCTACTATGTGTGGATGTGGTACCGCTCGTCGCACACACTGGTGTCGAAGGCGTTGGCCACAAGCGAGAGGAGCCAATATCAGTATGCTCAGCTAAAACGACAGCTCAACCCCCACTTTCTCTTCAATAGCCTCAGCATTTTGGACTATCTGGTGCAGGAGAAAGAGACCGAGAGGGCGAGCAACTATATCAAAAAACTGGCAAACATCTACCGCTATCTGCTCAAACAAGAGGAGTACCCCACCATCGAGCTCCAAAAAGAGGTCGACTTTGTGGGCCTCTATATCGACATTATGAGGGAGCGATTTCTCGACGGCTTCTTGGTGGATATCGACCTCTCGGAGGAGAGTTTCGGCCACCGAATAGTCCCCTGCGCCTTGCAGGTGCTGGTCGAGAACGCCTTCAAACACAACGCCGTAGGGCTCAACAACAAACTGCGCATCGAAATCTATGACCAAGATGGCCGCATAGTGGTCAAGAACAATATTAACCTAAAAAATCACCCCTCGGAATCCAACGGCTGCGGGCTCAAAAACCTGCGCGAAAGGTACAAACTTGTGGCCCGACAGGAGATAGAGGTGTGTGACGACAAGAACTACTTTATCGTAAAACTTCCGCTGTTATGAGAGTACTGATAATAGAAGATGAAATACCCTCGCGCCTGAACCTGCAACGCGCCCTGAAAGCCATTGCCGATGACTTGGAAATAGTGGGTATGCTCGGCTCGGTGAGCGAGTCGGTCGAGTGGTTTGGAGCCCATCCCGAGGGTGCCGACCTTATCTTTATGGACGTGCAGTTGTCCGATGGTCTGGGGTTTGACATATTCAAGGCTACGAAAGTGTCGGGCCAAGTGGTAATCACCACAGCCTATGACAATTATGCCCTCGACGCATTTAAGATTCACTCGGTAGACTACCTGCTCAAACCCATCGAACACGAGGCTCTGCGCAGTGCAGTAGACCACTGTCGCGCCCTGTCGCAGCCCTCGCAGGCGGCGCAGCCCGCCATCGACTATGCCAAGTTGGCCGAACTCTTTACTCAGCCCGCCAAACCTCGTTACAAAGACCGCTTCTTGGTAAAGGTGGGCGATAAAATCATACCCATCGACACCGACCACATAAACCTCTTCTATGCCGAGAGCAAGACCACCTATCTGACCACCTCCGAGGGGCGCGAGTATGTGATTGACGACTCGCTCGACACCATTGAGAGCAAGGTTGACGGAGCCAAATTCTATCGCATAGGTCGCTCGCACATTGTTGCACTAAGGGCTATACAAGTGGTAACCAAACACTTTGGTTCGAGGCTGAAAGTGCAGCTAAAACTACCCCAGAGGGACGACTTGTTTGTGTCCAGAGCCAGGGCCAACGACTTTTTGGAGTGGCTCAATGGGCGCGAATAGTGGCAGGTTGCTCATCGGTGCAGAGCGTCGCTTGGTCGTGGTTTTTGACTACTCTCGTCGGAAAATAGCGCCATCGTAAGAGAAAAAATCGTACCTTGCGTAAAACGCAAGAGGTGCGACTTGCACTTGTGCGCAACGAAACACAAAATTAGATATATGAAAAAACTAACAAAACTTGCTGCCCTGCTGGGTAGCCTGACTATTATGGCTTGCAACTCTCAACAAGTGGTGGTGGGCGACTATGCCACCTATCCCGAGTACACCAAAGGCGACCTCGGACTCACCTACTCTCCTACCCAATCGGTAATCAAACTTTGGGCCCCCGATGCCCAGGGAGTAACCTTGTCCGTATATGCCGAGGGCGTAGGTGGCGAGCCTATCGAGCAGGTTGCAATGACCAAAGGGGCTAAAGGCACCTGGAAGGCGACCCTCAAGGGCGACCGCAAGGGGCAGTTTTATACATTTGCCGTGACTACCTTGGAGGGCAAGACATTGGCCGAAACCCCTGGCGTATGGCCTAAGGCCGTGGGTGTTAATGGCTTGCGAGCTGCCATAATCGACCTCGCCGACACCAATCCCGAGGGTTGGGAGGGCGACAAGGGCCCCGCGGTGGAGAACTTCACCGACATCATTATCTACGAGATGCACCACCGCGACTTCTCGATTGCCGAGAATAGTGGCATTACCAACAAGGGCAAATTCTTGGCTCTGACCGAGCAGGGGACCACCACTCCTGAGGGTTTGGCCAGCGGTATCGACCACCTGAAAGAGCTGGGCATCACCCACGTTCACATCTTGCCCTCGTATGACTACGGCTCGATTGACGAGGCCCACCTCGATCAGAACAAATACAACTGGGGCTACGACCCAAAGAACTACAACGCCCCCGAGGGTGGCTACTCGACCAACCCCTTTGAGCCCACCGTGCGTATCAACGAGATGAAGCAGATGGTAAAGGCTCTGCACGAGGCCGGCATCGGCGTTATTATGGACGTGGTGTACAACCACACCTTCACCAACGACGGCTCAAACTTCTCGCTCACCGTTCCCGGCTACTACTACCGCCAAGACGAGGATGGCGACTACTCGAATGCCTCGGGCTGCGGCAACGAGACCGCCTCGGAGCGCCCAATGGTACGTCGCTACATCACCGAGTCGGTTAAGTACTGGGCCGAGGAGTACCACATCGACGGCTTCCGCTTCGACCTGATGGCAATTCACGACATCGAAACAATGAACAGTGTCAGGGCCGAGTTGGACAAGATTAACCCCGGCATCTTTGTCTATGGCGAGGGCTGGATGGCAGGAGGCTCGCCCCTGCCCACCGAGCAGCAGGCCAACAAGGCCAATGGCCCCAAATTCCCCCGCGTGGCAGTATTCAGCGACGACATTCGCGACGGCCTCAGGGGCGAGTGGATGAGTGCAGGTACGGGTGGTTTTGCTTCGGGTGTTGTGGGTAACCGCCAGAAAGAGAGCATCAAGTTTGGCATTGTGGGCGCAACCGAGCACCCACAGATTGACTACGCCACCGTAAACTACTCCAACGCACCCTACGCCAACAACCCCACCGAGGTTATCAACTACGTTTCGTGCCACGACGACGAGTGCTTGCGCGACAAGATTCACCAGACCAGCAGCCACCTGTCGGCCGAGCAGCAGAAGCGCATAGACCTACTGGCGCAGACCATTGTGATGACCGCCCAGGGCGTGCCCTTCATCTTCTGTGGCGAGGAGCTCTACCGCACCAAGCAGAACATCCGCAACACCTACAACTTGCCCGACGAGATTAACCGCATCGATTGGAGCCACAAGGCCAAATACAACGACGTATTCACCTACTACCGCGAGCTCATCAGGATGCGTCGCACCCACCCTGCCTTCCGTATGGCCACTACCGAGCAAGTGGCTGACAACTTGAAGTTTATCGACTCGCCCGAGGGTACCGTTATGTACACCATCAATGGTGCAGCAGTGGGCGACAAGTGGAGCCAGGTATTGGTAATCTACAATGGCTCGCTGAGCGGTGTGGATATGAAATTCCCCGAGGGTGGCGGTTGGAACATTGTTTGCGAGGACGGCAAGATGCAGCTCGACTCGCCACGCACATTCAACGGCACCGACTTCTACGTTCACGGCACCAGCGCCATCATAGCGTTCCGCAAGTAGAACACAAGCCAACGGCACAACAAAAGCGAGGAAGGAAGAACAACCAACCTCGCTTTTTTATACCTTTGCGGCGACAAAAGCACAAACAACAAGAAGACGAAATGAGTAACAACAGCGACATCAACACCCCGGTAACTCCCGTAAAAAAGGAGCGACTGTGGAATGCCAACTACACCAAGGCGTGGTTGTCTAACTTTATGATATTCTTTTCGTTTATGCTGCTCACGCCCCTGCTGCCAATCTACCTGAGCGAGAACTTCGGGGCCGACAAAGATACCATCGGATTGGTCTTGAGCGGCTACACCATCACCGCCCTGCTGATACGCCCGTTTAGTGGCTACTTTGTCGATACATTCCCTCGCAAGGTAGTGTTGCTGGTGGCCTATTCGCTCTTTGCGGTGTTGTTTGGTGGCTACATTGTGGCGGGGTCGTTGGCCCTATTTGCCGTCATAAGGACACTTCACGGAGCCCCCTTTGGGGCAACCACGGTGGCCAATAGTACCGTAGCAATAGACGTGCTCCACTCTACTCGACGAGCCGAGGGTATTGGCTACTACGGGTTGAGCAACAATGTGGCCACAGCCATTGCCCCTGCGGTGGCGCTGGCAATCTATGGCGCTTGTCAGAATTTCGACATACTCTTTGGGCTGTCGCTACTCTTTGCGGGTGGCGGTTTGGCCATTAGTGCAACGCTCAAAATGCCTGCACGCGAGCAGGTTAAGAACAAAGCCCCGCTGAGCCTCGACCGCTTCATACTGCTCAAAGGGTGGCGCATAGGGCTGTCGCTCGGCTGCCTCTCGTTTTCGTATGGTGTGCTATCGACCTACATTGCTATCTACGGCAAAGAGGAGTTGGGCATTGTGGGTGGCTCGGGCCTATTTTTTGCCCTGCTGTCGGTGGGCCTGATACTCTCGCGACTGGTGGGAAGTCGCACGCTACGCCAGGGCAAGGTGGTGCAGAACGCCTCGGTGGGTGTGGTCATTTCGCTCTTTGGCTACCTGCTCTTTGCCGCCGTTCACAACGAGTGGAGCTACTACGGCTCAGCACTGATTATTGGCCTCGGCAACGGCCATATGTTCCCCGCCTACCAAACAATGTTCATAAACTTGGCAAGCAATGCTCAGCGAGGTACGGCCAACTCTACGATGCTGGTTTCGTGGGACATAGGCGTAGGCTTGGGAATGGTTGTTGGCGGAGCACTGGCCGAGTGGTGGGGCTATGGGGCAGCCTTCTGGGGAGCTTGGGTGGTGAACATCTTGGGCGTGGTGGTATTCTTTGCCCTTGCCAAGGGGCACTTTGCCCGCAACCGACTGCGCTAATGCACCCCACACCCAACACAAATCCCAATCCGAACACTTATTGTACAATATAAGAGTGGCGAGTTTATAAAAAAAGCGTATTTTTGCGGGCTCGTTTTTTAGAGGTAAACATATAGTAGAATTATGACATACGTATTACTTGTTATATCGTTCGTGGCCATCATCTATGGCGCAAACTGGTTTGTAGATGGCGCTGTGGCGGTGGCCCGAAGGCTCAAAGTGTCGGACTTTGTGATTGGCGCAGTGGTTGTGGGCATTGGCACCTCGCTGCCCGAGCTGGTGGTGAGCATCAAGGGCGCAATCGACGGCAACGCATCTGTGTCGATTGGCAACGTGGTGGGCTCCAACATCTTCAACGTCTTGGCCATACTGAGCGTAACCGCCATAGCCTATCCCGTAACCATCACTCGTAGCAACCTACGCAAAGACCTGCCCATCTGCTTTGGCCTGTCGGTGCTGTTGTTGTTGCTCACCTTCAACCTGTTCGATGGATCGCAGCCCACGCTGGCGTGGTACGACGGAGTGGTACTACTCGCTTGTTTTGTAGCCTATATGTGGATGTCGCTGCGCGACGGAAAAAAGGAGGGTGCCGCAACTCCCGAGGAGCTTGCCGATGCAAAACCCACCTCATTGGGCAAGGCTATTGGGCTGGTTTTGGTGGGCGTAGTGGTGCTGATTGTCGGTTGCGACACCTTTGTGGACCAGGCCATTGCGATTGCCAAGCAGCTGGGCGTGAGCGATGCATTCATCAGTATCACCCTTATTGCCTGTGGCACCTCGCTGCCCGAATTGGCCGCCTCGGTTGCTGCTGCGCTGAAGAAGAACACCCAGTTGGCTCTGGGCAATATCATTGGCTCAAACATCTTCAACATCTGCCTGATTTTGGGTATCAGCTCGCAGGTTATTACCCTCGATGCGCCAAATATCACCATTGTAGACTATGCGGTTATGGTGGGTGCTCTGGTGCTGACGGCACTACTGGGCTTGAAGGGCAAAATCAGCCGTTGGGGTGGCCTTGTGATGTTTGCCTGCTTTGGTTGCTACTTGGCATACCTTATCAGTGGCCAGTTGTAGAGCAGACATCCTCTATTACAACAACAAAGCCTACCTTCGTGCACGAAGGTAGGCTTTGTTTTATCCATACCGAAAGGCTACTCGTCGGCCAGCAGGTCGGCCACCACAAAGGTACTGCCACCGATGAAAATCATATCATCGGCCGAGGCGAGCGATATGGCGTGGCGGTAGGCATCGTGAACATCGGGCACAACATCGCCCTCAAACCCCTCGTGGCAGAACTTGGCGGCCAACTCATCGGCAGGCAGAGCTCGGCGCACCGAAGCCTGAGTAAAAACGTAGTGAGCCTCCTTGGGCATAAGCGGAATTACCGACGAGAAATCCTTGTCATCGACCATACCTATAACCATAAACAGGCGCTCGTAGTGTTGGGCCCTAATCTGGGCAACCACCTCGGCCAAGCCGTGAGCATTGTGGCCCGTATCGCACACTACCAGAGGGGCTTGCGAGAGTTGCTGCCAGCGCCCCCTGAGGCCGGTCGAAGAGGCCACAGTGCGAATACCCTCGACCAGAGCGCGGGTAGAGATATTCAGGTGGGTATGGTTACGCAGCAGACTCACTGCGGTACGTGCCGTAAGGATATTTTTGCGCTGATATGCTCCTGCCAAGTCGAGGTCCAAAATCTGTGTACGACCGTCGCTGTGGCGTTGCAGGGTGTAGCGCACCAAGGCTCCCGAAGGCTCGGTATCTAAAACCTCCCAAGTGCGGTCGGCGTAGACAACAGACGTGCGGTTGGCCTGAGCAAGCTCCTCAAAAACGGGGCAACTCTCGGGGTGGCTCTCGCCAACAATCACCGGCACCTCGGGCTTGATGATGCCGCCCTTCTCGAAGGCAATCTCGGCAATCGTGCCGCCCAGCAGAGCAGTGTGCTCGAGGCCTATGTTGGTGATTATCGACAATATAGGCTTGACAATGTTGGTAGCATCAAGGCGACCTCCAAGGCCCGTTTCGACCACTGCAATCTCTACACTACTCTCCGAAAAGTGGTGAAAGGCCAACGCCGTAGTCATCTCGAAGAACGACAGGCCCAACTCGACCATCTTATCGCGGTACTCGTCGACAAACTTAACCACTTGGCGCTCGCTGATAGGCTCGCCATCAACCCTTATGCGCTCGCGGAAATCGACCAAGTGGGGCGAAGTATAGAGGCCCACACAATAACCCGCTTGTTGCAAGACCGAGGCGAGCATATGCGACACCGACCCCTTACCATTGGTACCCGCAACGTGAATGACGAAGTAGTTTCGCTGTGGATTGTCGAGCACCTCACACATACGGGTAATGTTCTGCAACCCCTCTTTATAGGCCCCCGGGCCAATGTTTTGGTAGGTTGGGAACGAGTTGAACAGAAAGTCGATAGTCTGCGAGTAATTCATTGTGCAAGAGACAGTTTGGTGGTGTTATTTGCTGAATAAAAATTAGTCTACAAGGTGATTTTTGCGGCGGAATCGGTAGCTCACATAGTAGAGCAGCCCGAGCAGGTAGACATAGCCTCCCAAACGGCCAATGTAGTCGCCATAGCGGGCATAGTAGGTCACTTCGCTTAGGGGTTGCACCTTTTGGGTGAGGGTACCTCGCTGATCCCAGCCGAGCGACTGAACAACCTCGCCCTTGGGGCTGATAAATCCGCTAATGCCCGTATTGGCAGCGCGGCAAACCCAGCGGCGGCTCTCGATAGCACGCAGGCGCGAGTAGGAGAAGTGTTGGCGATAGCCCTCGGTGTCGTGCCACCAACCGTCGTTGGTGATGACCATCATCAGTTGAGCACCATCGGCACTCCAGCCGGCAAAGTGCTCGCCATAGACCGACTCGTAACATATTGGCGCTGCGGCAGTAACGCCGTAGGGGAAGTGGTCATTGCGGAGCAAGAAGTGGCGGCGATACTTGTCCACTCCCAACTGTCCCGTAGTGCCACCAAGATCGACAATCAGCTTTTCGAGCGGTTTGAGCAGGTTCATATAAGGCATCTTCTCGACACCCACCACCAGGCGGCTCTTGTGGCTCACTTTGAGGGTTGAGTCGCGGTCGAGCGCCAGAGCTGCATTGTAGCGGTCAAACCACATATCGCCCCTATGACGTGCAGTCTTAGATGCCTCGGCCTCGGAGGCGTAGCGTTTGAATGTCATTGCTCCCGTAATAATCTGCGACTGAGGATAATGTCGCACACGGCACTCTTCGAGCATCTTTATGGAGTTGCTGCCAAAGAGGTTGTGCTCCCAGATGGCATCGCCGGCATCACCCACAACCGTCTCGGGCATAACGATATAGTCCACATCCTCGGGAGCCTCGCCACAGAGCGAAGTGAGCATACGTGTCTGATACAGAGGAGCGATGGTGTACTTTTCGGTGTAGGGATCGATGTTGGGCTGCACCACCGTAACGGTAGCCTGGGGCCTCTCGGGAGCCTTCCACATTGCACCCACCACAACCGAGCAGAGCAGGGGTACAACAGCAAATCCTGCTGCCACCAGAGCCTTACATTTGGTATGCTTGGTGAGCCACTCGAAAGCCAGCACATTCACCAGCAGTACCCACAGCGAGCCACCCAGCGAGCCCGTAAACTCATACCACTGCACCGCCCACACGTCGTTAGCAAAGCCGTTACCCAGCACCAACCAAGGGAACGAAATCTCGGCATTGAGGTAGAAGTGCTCGGCCCACAGCCAACCGCAAATGAGCAGCGTATAGGCGTGAACGGGGCGGGCACGCTTGGAGGCGTAGTGGTAGACCATAAAGACACCACCGAAGAGCACTATCTGCACTATCGTAGCAGCCACAACACCCACAGCAGCAGCGTAATATATCCACCAACAGGTAACAATGGTCCACAGGCCCATAACCAGAGCCGTCCATCCCGCCATACGCCAAAACGAACGGCGCGACGAGTCGTAAGAGGCCGAAATCAGAAGCAGGGGAACAAGTGCCACGAGCAGCACAAGGCCCGTAGTACGGAGCCATCCGAGGCTCAAAAGTACTACACTCAGCAGAGCCAACAGGGCTCTTTGGTATGTTTTTAGTTTCATAGTCATCATTCAGAACGGGGTTTATCTCCACAAAAGTACTCTTTTTTGTCTAAATGTTTTACCCAAAGGGTAACTTTTTATGCAAGAGGGGCTGCGGGCCGTAAAAAATGGAAAAAATATAACTATCTTTGTATGTTGTAAATTATGCACCAATTTCAAGCACTATGTGGATTAACGTACTCATTGGCGGACTAATGGTTGGCGTGATGGCCTCGGTACCCCCTGGCCCCACCTGCATCCTGACCATTCAGCGCAACCTGAGCAAGGGTATGCGCTCGGGACTGCTCACAGGTCTGGGTGTGGCAACGTGCGACACGCTCTACTCGTCGATTGCCTTCTTCTCGCTGGCAATGGTGATGTCGTTTGTCGAGAGCCATATGCTACTAATCAAGGGCATTGCGGGTTTTTGCATCACCTTCTTTGGTGTAAACATCTTCCTCACCAACCCCGCCGTACAGATACGTCGTAACCGCACCCAAGCCGGTAAGGGCGGCTGGCAGGACTACATTTCGGGCTTCCTGCTGGGCCTGAGCAACCCCACCTATATACTCGCCCACGTTGCACTTATAGCCACCGTTCAGGCAATGGGCTTCAGCAACCCCGAGGGAACGGTAATCTCCAACGCACTGATGATTATTGGTGTAATGGGCGGATGTATGGCCTGGTGGACACTGATTGCGGTGCTGATGAAGCTGGTACGCAAGAACTTCCGTCCACGTCATATGCTCTGGATCAACCGCATTGCGGGCACCATAATAACCCTCATCGGACTGAGCCTTATAGCCTCGATGATTTCGGATTTGAACATAAACATTCACCTCGATGACCTATTCCCACACCGCTAAGAAAATCGTTATCGCCGTCGATGGATTCTCGTCGTGCGGCAAAAGCACCTTTGCCAAGTTGGTTGCAGCCCGACTCGGCTACATCTTTATCGACACCGGCGCTATGTACCGCGCCGTAACCCTCTATGCGCTCGAAAACGGAGCTATCAGCAACGGCATCCTCAACGAAGAGGCCTTGATTGGTATGCTCGACGACATAGACATCTCGTTCCGCTTCAACCCCGAGCGTGGCGCCAGCGACATCTATGTCAATGGCGTGTGGGTAGAGGGCAAGATTCGCACTATTGAAGTTAGCAATTTGGTAAGCTCGGTGAGTGCGGTGGCCGAGGTACGCAAAAGGCTTGTGGCCCTACAACAGCGTATGGGGCGCGACAAGGGGGTGGTTATGGATGGCAGGGATATTGGCACGGTGGTATTTCCCAATGCCGAGTTGAAGATTTTTATGACTGCCGACCCCGAGGTGAGGGCCGAGCGCCGCTACCGCGAGCTGCAAGCCAAGGGCGAACAGGTGAGTATGGAGGAGATTGTCGAGAACATTCGCCAGCGCGACCACCTCGACCAGACTCGCGCCATCAGCCCCCTGCGTAAGGCCGACGATGCCATAGTGCTCGACAATGGAGGTATGACCCTCGAAGAGGAGATGGCGTGGTTTGATGAGATTTTTGCCCAGAGGATCGTCTAACGTCAAACGACAAACGTCTAACCGACCTAAGTCATTAAGGTCTTTGAGACCTTAACAAAAAGTGGTAGATGCCAACCGCCTGCCTTTTGGCAGTCGTGGCAAGACGGGCCGAGTAAAATCAGCAAGCGATATGAGCCGAAGGCGAGTATCGCCTAAAAGTTTTTGGTGCAGCTTTTTACAAAAAGGTGCAAAAACAACAAAAGAATAATATGAAAATAGAAATAGACGAGAAATCGGGGTTTTGTTATGGTGTGGTGAGCGCCATTTCGAAGGCTGACGAGTTGATTGCTTGTGGCAAGAGGGTATACTCGTTGGGCGATATTGTGCACAACGACTTGGAGGTGGCAAGGCTTGCGGCCAATGGTGTGCAGACTATCGACCACGCAGCGTTGGGGGCTTTGGAGCCCACGCCAAATACCACAGTGCTTATTCGTGCTCACGGCGAGCCCAAGAGCACCTATGCAACACTCGAAGGTCGCGGGTTGGAGTTTGTGGACGCAACTTGTCCCGTTGTGGCCAAGTTGCAGAAGCTGACTATCGAGGCCGACCGACAAATGCGCCAGGTGGGAGGTACGGTAATCATCTTAGGCAAGAAGGGCCACGCCGAGGTGGTGGGGCTCAATGGCCAGATTGAGAATAGGGCCACGGTGGTCGAAAAGGTTGCCGACCTCGAGGGGATTGACTTTACGAAGCCCATATTTCTGCTGTCGCAGACCACCCAGAGCCTTGCGCTCTTTGCCGAGGTGAGGGACGAGGTGTTGGCTCGTTCGGCAAACCCACAAGATGTTGTTGTACGAGATACCATCTGTCGCCAAGTTGCGGGGCGCGAGGAGCACCTGAGGGCCTTTGCACGCAGTTGTGATATGGTGGTCTTTGTCTGTGGTCACAAGAGTTCCAATGGCAAGGTGCTGTTCCAGACCTGCCACGAGGCCAACCCGAGGAGCATAAAGATTGAGTCGCCCGACGAGCTGCGGGCCGCAATGTTCGAGGGGGTTGAGCACGTGGGCATTTGCGGTGCCACATCTACACCCCACTGGCTTATGGAGAAGGTAGAACAGACAATTAAAAAACTGACCAATACGTTATAACTTATAAGATATGAAACAGACTCCCATTCAATACTTGTTGCGCACGCTGATATATATGCTGCGAATGACGGTGCTAATTGTGGCCATCTACCTGGTGATGGATGCTACCGACACGCTGGCCGTACACTACAATGAACTGCTCGGCACTCGCGGACTGATTTTGGCTGTTGCCCTGCTGGGCATATCGATTGCCTACCCCTCGTATGGTTATGTGAGCCGTACAACTCGCGCATCGTTTGGGGCCGACCGCGCGGCTATCATCAGGGCTTTTGGGCACATTGGCTACGCACTCCACAGCGAGGAGAGCGGCCGAATGACGTTCCGCGCCTCGGGTATCTTCAAGAGGGTGTGGAATTTGGGCGACGACAAGATTGTTGTAAGGCCCATCGACGAGCAGACCATAGAGGTGAGTGGCCTGCGCAAAGAGGTGGTGCAGGTGATATACCACATTGCGGGAACCACCCAGCACAGCAACGAGGAATAAAAATACTTACTGCCAATGAGAAGGAGCGTTAAACATACATTGATTGTGGGAGCCGTTGTGGTCGGGGGCCTTTTGCTGGGCTCGGCCGCACAGAACAACACCTACAATCTGGGCAAGAATATAGAGATACTGGTCAATCTGTTCCGCAACCTCAATCTGTTCTATGTCGATGGCGTAGAGCCCGACAAACTGATGGATGCTGCGGCCGAGGGTATGACCAAGGTGCTCGACCCCTATACTACCTATCTGTCGGCCGAGAAGATGGAGGAGTTCTCGACAATGACTACGGGCAAGTATGGCGGTGTGGGGTCGATGATTCGCCAGAGGGGCGAGTGGGTAGACTTCATCGAGCCCTACAAGGGGTCGCCCGCCGACAAGGCCGGCATACGCCCCGACGACCGCATAGTGGAGATTGAGGGCAAGGATGCCAAGGGGATGACCTCGCAAAAGGTGAGCGACCTGCTGCGTGGCGACCCGGGCAGCACCGTTAGGTTGAAGGTCAAGAAGTTCCCCGGTGAGGAGGTCGTAGAGCTGCGCATCAAGCGCGAGAGGATAACTATTCCCAGCATACCCTACTACGGGATGGTGGCCGACAGTGTGGGCTACATAATCCACAACGACTTTACCGAAGATTGCAGCACCGCCCTGCTGAACGCCTACCGCGACCTCGAGGCGCAGGGTATGAAAGCTCTGGTACTCGACTATCGCGGCAATGGTGGCGGATTGTTGCAGGAGGCAGTGAAGATACTCTCGATGTTTGTGCCCAAAGGTACCGAGGTGGTGAGTATGCGCTCGACCAAAAGCGCCAAAGAGAACCGCACGTTCAAGACCGAGAACGAGCCCGTTTCGCTCGATATGCCGATGGTGGTACTGACCAATAGCGGCTCGGCCTCGGCTGCCGAGATTGTGGCCGGAGCGTTGCAAGACACCGACAGGGCCGTAATTGTGGGCCAGCGCACCTTTGGTAAGGGCTTGGTACAGAGCACCTACCCGTTGGGCTACGATGCCTATGCCAAGATTACCACCGCCAAGTACTACCTGCCCAGTGGCCGCTGTGTGCAGGCCATTGACTACGCCCATCGCAACGACGACGGTAGCGTGGCCTCGGTGCCCGACTCGCTCGTGCAGGAGTTCAAAACCCTGGGCGGTCGCAAGGTCTACGATGGTGGCGGAGTGGTGCCCGACGTTAAGTTGGACCCCCAATACATAAGCACCTTTGCATACGTGGTCTATGGTATGGGCCACATCGACGACTTCCTAACCGACTACTGCCGTCGCCACTACGACGATCTGGTGGTTGAGCCACAAAAGTACCACTTCGACCAGGCTGCATATGAGGAGTTTATAGAGTTTATGAAAGACAAAGACGTTCCCTGGGAGAGCGAGGCCGAGCTGCGCTGGAAAGAGTTCAAGAAGGCGGCCGAGAAGGAGCGTTGGGGCGAGAGCATCGACACCCCTCTGGCACAAATCGACGACCTCTTTGCCAACACCACCGAGGATAATCTGAGGCTCTATCAGCGAGAGATTAGCGATATGATTGAGGAGCAGATAGTGAGCCGCTATTGTTTCAACGAGGGCGGTATTCACCACACCATACCCATAGACACCGAGCTGGCCAAGGCGGTAGAGATTTTGCAGAACAAGCCACTCTACACCGAGATTGTAACCAGCCGCGATACCGAGCGCAAGTAACCTAACCGACACACGTTCAAACCACAGAAGATGAAGGAGTTTAAGGGTACACACATTGGCGAGCGCGTGTGGCAACGCATCAAAAACCTGCCTTACAAAAAGAGGTTGGCTATGATTGCATTGGCCCTGGCGTTGGGCGCCACCTCGCTACTGTTCACCTCGCATATGGGCAAGATGTTGCAGCACAAAGAGATGAACGAAATGGCCCTCTGGTCGTATGCAATGGAGCGCGTGGGCGAGGGACATCTGGCCGACCCCCTAATTTTTCAGGTTATCCACAATCAAAAGATACCCTTCATACTGCTCGACGAGAGTGGCCGAGTGGAGAAGTCACACCTGGTGCCCCAAGAGGTTGCGAACAACCCCGATGCGAGGATGAAGGTTATAATGCGATTCTCGCGCCAAAATCAGCCGTTGGAGATAAACTTGCCTCACGGTCGCCGATTTATGCTCTTCTATGGCAACTCGGCACTGCTCAACTGGCTTATACTCTTCCCCTACCTGCAGCTCGCTGTGGTTGCGCTGTTTGTGCTCTTTGCATTCCTCACCTTCCGCACCAGCAAGCAGGATGAGCAAAACCGCGTGTGGATAGGTATGGCCAAGGAGACAGCCCACCAACTGGGGACTCCCATTTCGTCGCTTATGGGTTGGCTCGAATACCTGCGTAGCCAGGGCATCGACCCCGCAGCCATAGACGAGATGAACAAAGACTTGACCCGACTGATTAAGGTGGCCGACCGATTTGGCAAGATTGGCTCGGAGACCGACCTCGCGAAGGCCAATCTGAATGAGGTGGTGAACGACTGTGTTGTCTACTTCAAGACCCGCATACCTCGCAAAGTATCACTGCGTTACAACGGCCTGGCAATGGCTCCTGTGGGGGCACAGCTCAACAGTGCTCTGTTTGAGTGGGTGGTCGAAAACCTGCTCAAAAATGCCCTCGATGCCCTGCAAGGCGTGGGCGAGATTGAGGTATCGGTGAGCGAAGACGACAACTGGGCCTACGTAGATGTGCGCGACACGGGCAAGGGTATTGCCAAGGGCCAGTGGCGCAAGATTTTCGAGCCGGGCTTTACGACCAAGACTCGTGGCTGGGGCTTGGGACTGTCGCTCAGCAAGCGTATCATCGAGGAGTATCACGGTGGTCGCATTGCCGTAGTAGAGAGCGAGTTGGGCCAAGGAACCACCATCCGTATTGCCGTCAAGCGAGCCGACGCACAATAATCACCACCACAAGATAGACATAAAAACTAACACCAAACACACCGCGTCTGATGACACCCACACCCTACACATCTGCACCCACCCTGATGGCCACCGACTCGTTGGCACAGGTGCTCTTTGGCCCAAGCGCGCGCATTGTGGCCGAGGGGGGCAGTGGCGAGCAGGCAGTGGCCGAGGTGCTGACCAATGCCGCCTCGCTGACCGACAATCTGGTGGTAAAGGCGGGTTTGGTGATACTCTTTGTGGTCTATATGCTCACCACAACGGTCTACTGGGGGCAGTTTGGCGGTATGCTGAAAATAATCCTCACCAACAACATTGGCATAAAAGTTGCCGACGAATTGAGTTACCTTTTCGTCAAGGCTATGCGCACAGCGGCAGCAATGGGCATACTCACTTGGTCGTTGGTGGCTGTGGGTGCTGTGAGGTTTGCTGGCATAGACATCTCGGCTCTGGGTATCGGTGCCGAGTGGTGCGTACCCGTATGCATAGCAACCATTGCGGGGCTGCTGCTCTTTGGGTGGCTGCTCACCCGAGGTGTCTGCTGGCTAATACGTCGCAGCGACCTGGGCGAAGGGTTGGAGGTACTTGCCGAGGCAACTATGGCTCTGGCAGCAGTGGTGGCAACACCCCTTGCACTACTCTTTGTGGTAGCAGGCGGAGGGGCTGGCCCGTGGCTGTTGGGAGCGCTGAGTTTGATAGCCGCTGTGGGGCTATTTACCTATACGATAAAGAGTTTTATATTTTTTCTTGAACAAAAAATTTCATTTTTGCTTTGGCTTTTGTACCTTTGCGCCGCATTTTTGATTCCATTGGGCATAATTGTTTCGACAGTATTGCACAATAACACCCCATAACGTAGAACCAAAAACACACAAAGCATTGGAAATTAAGGAAATACTGGTATCGCAGCCCCAACCTGCGGTCATTGAAAAATCACCTTTCTACGAGCTCGCCAAGAGCAACAAAATCAACATTACATACAAGCCCTTTATCAAAATAGAGGGGGTATCGCTCAAAGAGTTTCGCTCGCAGAGGACCGAAATCTTGGACTACTCGGCTGTGATTTTCACCAGTCGCACCACAGTTGACAACTTCTTCCGCATCTGCGAAGAGGCCCGTATTACCGTACCCGAAACAATGAAATACTTCTGCATCACCGAGGCCATTGCCCTCTATCTGCAAAAGTACATCATCTATCGCAAACGCAAGATTTTCTTTGCCGACGGCCAGTTCGACCACTTTATGGAGAGCATTCTCAAACACAAAGACGAGAAGTTTATCCTTGCTCTGGCCGAGCCCCACAACCCCGAAATTCCCGAGACTCTCAAACGCTTGGGCGTAAACCACGCAAGCATCATCTTTGCCCGCACCGTTAGTGCCGACCTGACCAATATCGACTTGGCCAACTATGATGTATTGGCATTTTACAGCCCCAACGAGATTGCAGCCCTCACCGCCCACTACGGCCAGAAAGACGATATGCCTATGATTGCTGTATTTGGCGACAAGACTGCCGAGGCCGCTGCCAATGCCGGCCTGAAAGTATATGCCAAGGCCCCCGCACCAGGTACCCCCAGTATGGCTAAGGCTATCGAGCTGTTGGTACAGGCAGCCAAGAGTGGCAAAGAGTTGGAGCCTCTGGAAATTGGCGCAAGCCACGTTGCCGAGGACTTCATCAAGGCTCAGGAGGCCAAGCCCGTCAAGAAGGTAAGGGCTAAGCGCAAACCCACAACCTCTGCGACCACAAAGGCATAAGCCACAAAACGCTATACAATACACTAATGGGGCACTCGGCGTGGGTGCCCCAAAACAATTTGACCAACCGCCACACACTCTGTATGGGCGCCCAATATATAATATAAATAGGTGCAGTAAATATGGCAACCACCCCCACATACGGACTCTCTAAGGCCGAAAGGCTCAGAGGCAAGTCGGCCGACCTGCTCTTCAAGGGGAGCAAGGGTGGTTTTGTATACCCATATAGGTTTGTCTACAAGAGTCGCCCCCTGACCGACAACGATCAGGCCACTGTGTCGGTACTCTTCTCGGTGCCCAAGCGAAACATCAAGAGGGCCGTTGGGCGCAACCTACTCAAACGTCGCAGTCGCGAGGCCTACCGACTCGCCAAGCTCGAACTAAACCGTCTGGCTGCCGAGCGCGGGCTCCACATCGACATTGCGCTTATCTACTCGACCAAAGAGATACTCGATTACTCAATACTCAGCAATGCAGTCAAGAACATTTTGGCAAAAATTTGTCGCAGCTTGTAAGTGGCTGTTGAGCGCTCCGTTTGTGGCCCTAATCAGGTTTTACCAAATCTGCATTTCGCCCCTCAAACCCAGTGCCTCGTGCCGCTTTACGCCCACCTGCTCGCAGTACGCCCTGGAGGCGGTGCGCAAGTACGGCCCCCTGAAGGGCGGTTGGCTCGCAATCAAGCGCATTGCCCGCTGTCACCCCTGGGGCGGAAGTGGTTATGACCCAGTGCCATAGACCGACTGTTCACATTCCGACACAACACAAAAACGAGGTACGTTTGAGTCACAAACGTACCTCGTTTTTTCATCTCTTCGGGGCATTATCTCTCTTCGAGTTTAGTTGCCCCCTTGCCACTCGGCAGCAATCTTCCGCTAAAATGGAACGTCGTCGATGTCGTCCATAGCAGGAGCCGACACGGGCTGCTGAGGCATAGGCTGCTGGGTATAAGCGGGCTGCGAATAGGTGGGCTGCTGACCGTAGGCCTGCTGCTGTGGTGCGCCATAGCTCTGCTGCTGGCCTCCACCAAAGTTACCACCCTGCTGCTCGGCACCACCCTCTGCGCGGCGGCCCAAGAGTTTCATCTCGTCGGCCAAAACCTCGGTCGTGTAGCGTTTGTTACCAGCCTGGTCGGTCCACTCGCGAGTGCGCAGGCGACCCTCGATATAAATCTGCGAGCCCTTGCGAACATAGCGGTCCACTACGTCGGCCAAGTTACGCCACAGAGTGATTGTGTGCCACTCGGTGTGGTCGGTAGACTCTTTGGTTTCGCGGTTAAAGAAGCGCTCGCTTGTGGCAAGCCTCACACGGGCAGTCTTAACACCACTTTCGAGGGTGCGTACCTCGGGGTCTGCGCCCACATTGCCCACAAGTATTACTTTGTTAATCATAGTCGGTCTAAATTATAGTGTTTTAAGAAGTTCGGTAAATAGTTTTGTCATATTTTTCTCGGCCAGCTTGCCATTCTCCTGCACCTCTTCGTGCGAGATACTGGTGTTCTCCATAGTGTCGGTAATGATCGACACGCCAAAGACTGGCAAATCCATATGCCTTGCAGCAATCACCTCGGGAGCAGTAGACATACCAACAGCGTCGCCACCAATTATCTTAACCCACTGGTACTCCTTGGGGGTTTCAAACGTGGGGCCCGTAAGAGCCACATAGCAGCCGTACTGCAACTTGATGCCCTCGCGCTCGGCAATGGCGCTTGCCCTCTCAATCAGTTCGGGGTTGTAGGCATCGTTCATTGCTGGGAAGCGTGGGCCAAGCTCGTCAATGTTGCGGCCAATCAGTGGATTGGGAATGAGGTTGATGTGGTCGTTGATAACCATCACATCGCCCACCCTGAAGGTCGAGTTCATCGAGCCTGCGGCATTCGACACAAACAGGTACTTAATGCCGAGCAGCTTCATAACCCTCACGGGGAATACAACCTGCTGTGCGGTGTAGCCCTCGTAGTAGTGGAACCTACCCTGCATAGCCACAACCTTTTTGCCACCCAGGCGGCCAAAAATAAGCCTGCCGCTGTGGCCCTCGACAGTCGAAACGGGGAAGTTGGGAATCTCTGCATAGGGCAGTGCGGCCTCAATATCAATCTTCTCGACCAAGCCACCCAGACCAGTACCCAGAATAATACCCACCTCGGGCTCGAAGCCCACTTTTGCCTTTATAAATTCGGCCGAAGCCTTAATCTGTTCAATCATAACGCTATGTTTTTGGGGTCAATTGCTTAGACCATCATTACATTTTCTCCAACATACCGATAATCAGCGCACTCATACGCTTCTCGGCCTTGGCACCCTCTTGCTGCACCTCTTCGTGGGTTGATTTCTGACCGCTGAACGCTGCATTGGTGATAATCGAGATGCCAAATACGGGCAGGCCCATATGCCTTGCGGCAATCACCTCGGGCGTGGTAGACATACCCGCAGCATCGCCACCGATAGCCTTGAAGTAGCCATACTCCTTGGGGGTCTCGAAGGTTGGGCCGGTGGTGCCAACATAGCAGCCATACTGCAACTTGATGCCCTTGCTTGCTGCAACCTCGGTAGCCAGCGCCTCCAAAGCCTTGCTATAAGGCTCGCTCATATCGGGGAAGCGTGCGCCCAGCTCGTTGATATTCTTGCCAATCAACACATTGGGAATAAGGTTGATGTGGTCGGTAATAACCATCAGGTCGCCCACCCTGAACGACGAGTTGATACCTCCGCTGGCGTTGGACACAAACAGAGTCTGTATGCCCAGAAACTTCATAACCCTCACAGGGAATACTACCTGCCAAGTGGCATAGCCCTCGTAGTAGTGGAACCTACCCTGCATTGCCACAACCTTCTTGCCGCCCAGGGTACCAAAAATCAGTCTACCTGCGTGGCCCTCGACGGTCGAAACGGGAAATGCGGGAATCTCGTTGTAAGGAATCGAGTGGGCAATCTCGATGTGGTTTACCAGGCCACCCAGACCTGTGCCGAGGATAATACCCACCTCGGGCTCAAAACCTGCAACCCTCTCTTTGATATAGTTGGCCGAAGCCTTAATCTGTTCAATCATAGTATTTTGCGTGCTATTGTTTGTTTTTCAATTCAGCTATTACCTTGTCGATAAATTGCGCCTCGTCGCCATCGCGAAAGTTGAGTTTGATAGGCAAAACGTACATCTTCTCCTGCAACTCCTTGGGGATATGTTTGCGCGAGGTGAGCTTCACACCATCCTTCTCGGTAGTGATTATCACCGCCTTTTCGCCATACTCCTCGACCAGTTTGGCAAGGTGGCGAATATCTTTGACACGATAGGTGTGGTGGTCGCCAAAGGCCACCTTCTCGACCACCTCGAAGCGGCTCTCCAACGACTCGAAGAAGCGCTCGGGATTGGCAATACCCGCCAATGCTACAACTTTGCTGCCACGAGGAACAACCGTAGGCGCAACGTCCGAAAAAATTGGCTTCAACATTGCCTGCTTAACATCGGTAAAGAACACCGCCTGATAGGGATAGGGCCTGAGCTCTTTCTGCGCAATGTTGCGCTCGATGGGGGTCATTGTTGCGGGAGTCTTTGTAACAATGAGTATATTAGCCCTATACAGCTGCGAAGGGTTGTCGCGCAGAGTACCTGCGGGCAGCATTTTGTTCTGGAACGGAGGTGTTGAATAGTCCGACAGCACAATGCTCACCTTGGGGGTAAGGCTACGATGTTGAAAACCATCGTCCATAATCACAAGATTAACCTCGGGGTGCTCCTGCTGTATGCGCCTGATGGCCTCAACACGCCTTTCGCACACCACAACCACGGTATCGGGGAATTTGCGTTTAATCTGCTTAGGCTCGTCGCCAACATTCAAGAACGAGTCGCCCACCTGCACCTCGCGGTAACCCTTGGTGCGCCTGCGGTAGCCACGCGAAAGAACTGCAATGGTGTACTGCTCGCCGAGTTTTTCGACCAGAAACTCCACCGTAGGGGTCTTGCCCGTACCACCCACAGCAACATTGCCAACGCAGATAACAGGCAGGTCGAACTGCGTAGTTTTGAGCACTTTGAGGTCATAGAGCCAGTTGCGCAACGAAACCCCTGCTCCATACAAACCTGCTGCTATGCTCTTGAAAAAACCCATCTCTTTTCAGTTCTTCATTCTTGATATTTTTGCCCGAGCGCCCCCTATTGGGCCACCCCAATAGGGCTAAATCGCCCAAAGTTAGCACTAAAATAACATATTTCCAAATCCTTACTCCTGAGCCGCAAGTTTTCGGGCCTCGTTGAGTGCTGCCACCAGCAGTTCGGGATTGTTGCA
Source organism: Rikenellaceae bacterium (assembly GCA_015059945.1). GTDB lineage: Bacteria > Bacteroidota > Bacteroidia > Bacteroidales > Rikenellaceae > Tidjanibacter. The sequence continues at coordinate 282,880 of SUZJ01000001.1, read as the reverse complement.
ACTAATCAGGTAGCGACGTTTTGAGGTGTGGATTGCCACCCCTTTTTTGCGGTTCGAGGCATACAGTCGGTGTATGCAGCCGGTGCGCACATCGACATAGCGCCCCAGGTAGCCCATAAAGCCACAACTGCCCACAATGGGGACCTTTTTCTTAAACCCGTCGGCCCCCACAAAGTCCACATCTGCAATACTTTCCAATGCTATGTAGGTCGTATCGACCAGACAGCGCAACTCGAGAGTCTTGTCCGACAATATTATGCGCGTAGGTATGCTCAGACCGCACAGCGCAACCAGAGCCAAGCAGACAGCGCTAACCCACGCAGCCAAGTAGTAGGCCCCTGCGCTCGTGGCAAACAGCCACGCCACAGCCACACCCATAGCAACCACTACCAACGAGGTAACAACCACCCCTTTGGCATCGAGTCCTCCGTATCTGAACGTCAGCTTCATTGCACTATCATTCAACTCTTTATGCCCTCACACCCCAGTCTGCTACAACTTCATCAGCGCCTCGGCAATGGCCAGGTCTTCGGGGGTGGTAATCTTTATATTGCTGCGCTCGCCCTCGTAGTAGCCAAGCTTTATGCCCAGCCTCTCGACCACCGTAGCATCGTCGGTAAAACGTGCATCGGGCTCGGTATCGTATGCCTTAGAAAGTAGCGAGTGGGCAAAAATTTGTGGCGTCTGCACCGCTTTAAGTTTGGCTCTATCAACCACTTCGAGCCCCTCCTCGCCCTCTATGCGGAACGAATCAACAGGGGCCACAATCGGGATTGCCGATCCCTCGCGTTGGGCCACATCTACGCCCCTCAAAATCATCTGGCGACTGACGAGTGGGCGTACCCCATCGTGGATTGCCACCAACTCACAATCGCTCCCCAACGCCTTGATGCCGTTGCGTACCGACTCAAACCTCGTTGAGCCACCCGTACAAACCTCGTGGCTCCCAACCAACCCTCGCTCGGCCACAATTTGGGCCCAACGGTCGTGTTGATTGGCGGGCAGCACCACCACAATTTTCTTTGCAAGCCCAACAAAGGCTCTCAGCGTCTGTTCGAGGATATAAACGTACCCTATTTTTAGGAATTGTTTGGGCACATCGGCTCCCATTCTGTTGCCCACACCTCCGGCAACAATCACAACTCCCAAATTGGCTTTTATACAATCGTTTATATCCATCTTTCTGTCGTTTTATCTCGCAAATTTTGTGGTACGTTAGCCACCCACGGCACGCACCACAAAACTTTGCGTTTACTCAATCTCGTTCAGAGCCTTCCACATAGCCCCGCCACGTACCTTCATTTGGAGCGAATCCTGAGCCGTAAGTGTAACCACCGGGCGAGTCGAGGGATAGAGGTCATAGTTGGTAACCATATCCTCGGGCTCAACATCGCCTGCCAGCTCGGCCAGCACCTTGGCCTTAATCTCATTAAAGGCAGCCTCGTTGGCCTTCTTGATTGGCTCAACAGGATCCGAAGGCGCTTTCAGGGGGTCCATAGCCTTGCCGTTCTTATAGAGGCGGAAGTCCAAGTGGGGGCCGGTCGAAGTACCCGTACTACCCACATAGGCAATCAGTTGGCCCTGCGACACGCGCTTGCCCACAGCCATACCTTTGGCGTAGCCTTTCAGGTGCAGATACGAGCTCGAATAGCCGTTGGTATGCTTGATTTTGAGCACGTTACCACCACCCTTCTTATCCCAATACTTGGCCGTAATGGTACCATCGGCAATTGCTACAACGGGAGTTCCCATTGGGGCTGCATAGTCTACGCCCAAGTGGGGGCGGCGCACCTTGTGTACGGGGTGCATACGGTTGTATGAGAACTTGGAGCTGATGCGGGTATATTTCAGAGGAGCCTTCAAGAACTGCTTGCGCATACTCTTGCCGTTCTCGTCCCAATAGCTCAACTTGCCGTTTTGGTCAAAGGGGATGGCGTAGTAGTCCTTGCCCGCGTGGTTGAACACGCAGCCCCAAACGGTACCCGTACCCACGCGCTCGTCTTCGATATAACGCTCGTCGAAAATAGCGGTAAAGGTATCGCCCTCGTGCAGAGCAAAGAAGTCTACACTCCAACCATAGATATCCTCGATATCAATAGCCAGAGCGGGGTGTATATCGTTCTCAACCAAGCAATTCCACAGCGACGAAGAAATCTTGGCCGTAACCTTGCGCCTTACAAATCGCTGTTCCTTTTGCTCCATCTTAACCGAGATATTATTCTCGGCATCGAGCGAAACATAGACCACATCTACCCTATTCTTCTCAAAGACAAAGTGCCTGAGGTGGCAACCCAGCGAGTCACTCTGCGAAAAGATAGCATACTCGTCGCCCACCTTCATATGGCGGAAGTCGTAGATCTTTTTACTCTCGGCAGCGATGCGGTTGATGTTCACCTGTGAGGTGTAGCCCTCGAGTATGTGCGACAGGGTTTGTCCCTCCTCGACCTTACCCTCGTAGATGTCGTACTGGCTGCGGTCGAAGCCATAGAGGTACTCTACCGCCACAACCTCCTCGGCTGGTGCGGCCTTGGTCTTACCACCACCGCTGCACTTCACACACAGGGTTATTGCAATAATCAACGCCGAAAGTACTATTGCAGGAAGCTCCCAGCGCACCTCGAAGTTACCAATCTTAATATTCTTCATTCTTTTCTTTTTTCTATTTGAACCTTAAAGGTTTGGACCCTTCTGCCCATTGGATTAGTTAAGGGTAGGCAGGAAGGAGTAGTTTTGCGAGTAGTAGAGCATCTGCTCGACGTAGTTGTCGGGGTACTCAATCTTGACATCAACCACCTTACCATCCTCCTCAACGAGGGTGTAGATGGGGTTGATGAATCCCGAGTAGGGCTGGATGTTGAGTGCTGCATAGCGGTCGAGCACCTCTTTGTGCAGCTCGGGGTCAATCTTCACAGCATATTTCTCAACAATCTGGCGGCCGGCCTCAAAGTCGCCCTCAGACTTGATGCGCTGAATCTCGTAGAGCATCTCGCCAAAGAGCTCCCTCAGGCGCTCGAAGTCGTTTACGACAACATAGCTCTTGCCGTCTTTCTTAACCCACTCAATTACATTCTCGGCCTTGCCGTGATCGTAGCACCACTCGGCAATCAGCTTGCGGTTACGCATATGCGACTCCTCTACATTCTTACCCAACTCGATACGAGTAAACTGAGTCATCATACCATTCATAATATATTTGGCATACTGTGCCTTGGCTGCATCGAACGAAGGAACAAGGCCAATCTCAACCATCTTGGGATCGCCCAGGTAGTAGAGGCCAAACAAGTCGGCCCTTGCCTCTTCGAGGGTTGAGCTATATTGTTTCAGCTCGCCACCCTTAACATTGGGTGCCAGCTGGCCCGAGCCGTGGCCCAAGCACTCGTGCAGGTCGGTGTGGAGGTTGTCGCTCAGACGACCATACTTAGCCATACGCTCCCTATCCTCGGCACGCAGCACAAACTCCTCATCGAAACCACTACCCTTGCCACTCTCGGCATAGGCTGCGGTGATGTTGTCGATAGTAACCGACTTGGAGCCATAGTCGCGGCGAATCCAGTCGGCATTGGGCAGGTTGATACCAATGGGAGTCGAGGGATAAGCATCGCCGGCCAGTGTTGCTGCGGTGATAACCTTTGCCGACACACCCTTAACCTCGGCCTTGCGGTATGCGGGGTTGATGGGCGAGTGGTCCTCGAACCACTGAGCGTTGTCGCTGATAACCTGGGTACGTTTGGTAGCCTCGGTATCTTTGAAGTTTACGATCGACTCCCAAGCGCCCTTGCGGCCCAGGGGGTCGCCATAGTCCTCGGTAAAGCCGTTCACAAAGTCGATGTGGCTCTCGGTGTCCTGCACCCAGGCGATGTTGAACTTGTCGAACAGAGCCAAGTCGCCACTCTTGTAGTACTCTACCAGTGTGAGGATGGTCGACTTCTGGGGCTCCTTAGCCACGCCAGCAGCCTTCTCCAACCAGTAGACAATCTGCTCCAAAGCGTCGGAGTACATACCGCCAATCTTGTAGGTCTGCTCGTAGATTTTGCCGTCTTTCTTGACAAGTTTGCTATTCAGACCATACGAAATGGGGGTGGGATCGTTCTTTTTGTACATCTTGGCATAGAATTTCTCGGCCTCGGCCTGGGTAACACCCTCGTAATAGTTCATCGACGAAGCCTCCAGCACATCAACGCCATCGGCCTGTACCAATTTAGATTTGTAGAGCTCGGCATCGAAGATGGCGGGGGTGATGGTGGCCAGCAACTGCTCGGCCGAGCCAAAGCCCTCAACGGGCAGCAACTCTGCGGGAGTGTTGGCAATCAGCTCACCGAGGAAGTACTCCTGCGAGAACTCGGGTGTGAACTTGTCGTTGCCGTAGTGGTGGTGGATACCATTAGCAAACCACACTTTTTTGAGATACTTCTCAAAAGCCTTCCACTCGGCGCACTCTTTGTCGCCCTTGTAGGTGGTATAGATAGCCTCGAGGGTGCGACGGATGGCCAGGTTGTACTTGAAATTCTGGTCAAAAAGGATGTCGCGACCGCTAATAGCGGCCTGGTTGAGATAGTAGATGAGCTCTTTCTCCTCGAGCGAGAGCTGCTCGAAGCCTGGCACTTGATAGCGCAACACTTTGACATCGTCGAAGTTGTCTATCTGCCAACGGAACTCGTCAGCCTGGTTGTTGTTGCACGAAACTGCCAATGTTGCAATCATTGCTGTAATGGTTAGGAGGGTTTGTTTTTTCATAGTTTTGTTTTGGATAAATATATTTGGGAACAAAGTTAGCACAACTTTTCGATTTTTCTATATGAAATATAGAACTGTGCAAAAATCTTCGACCACTTTGGCCCCAAAATGGTCGCTATCAGGGGGTAAAATGTGAGAAAAATTGACCAAAGAGTATCGTTTTCAAAAAAAATGTATACTTTTGTGGGTTGGTATGGGTGAAGTGTGCCCCCACACAAAGAGCACACGCAGTGTTAAACCAAAGGCAAAAAGAGATGGACGATGGGTATTCCGGTAAAAATTGCAGCAGCCTCGACTCTGAGCGCTGTGCCGATGGTTTATGGCCTGCGCACAGCCGATAATCTCAGGGCCGAAATCACAATTCTCAAACCAGAGGAACTTATTGACACTTTCGCAGCAGGGGCGGTCGATGTGGCCCTTCTGCCAGCCAACCTTGTGCACAAACTCGCTGATGCAAAGATTGTTAGCAACTTCTGCATCGCTCCCGCAAAGGGCGAGCAGGGTGGCGTGAGCGACGAGTGGGGTGTGCCCACCGAGGCTCCCGTAGCTGCATTGTGGGTAGCTCGCGAAGGTGTTGAGCCCGAGGTGCTCGATGCTATTGAGGAGGCCCTCACACTGGGTGTCGAGCGCATCTACGAGTCGCTCTTGGCGCTGAACGAGTGTCCCAAGGTTGAGGACTACACCTATCTGACATCGCAAGTTGACTATCTGTTTGATCTGACAAAACATAAGGCGTTGGAGGCCTACTGGAAAAAGCTCAAAAAGGCCACCGCACACGCCAACCCTGGCTGACTGAAATAAAGAGCCGCAGGGGGTGTAAGACACTCGGCTGACGGCCGTCCATTCGGACAATTTAAGGAAAACACGTTCACCTCTAAATCCGAACAGCCAGAGAAAATGATCACAATCTATCTGAAACAATACAACAAAATTGTACGCGAGGCCGATATCAAGCTCTTTGACGAGCTCGGCTATGACGACATTTTGTGGATCGACCTGCTCTCGCCCACCATCCAGGAGCGCAAAGCAGTTGAGAACTTTATGGAGATCAACCTGCTCACTCGACAGCAAATCGAGGAGATTGAGTCGACCTCTAAATACTCCGAGACCGAGAACGCAATCTTCTCGAACACAAACTTTTTCGTACCATCGCAGGGTGGCGGTTTTACCGTCGAGCCCGTGTCGTTCATTGTGAGCGAGGGCTTGCTGATTACCACTCGCAATGCCGAGTTCCGCACCTTCAACGAGGCCTCGAAGCGTTTGCAGATGAACGCCAGAGCTTATAGCACTGGTTATCACCTACTAATCTCGATATTGGAGGTGCGAATTGACGCCGATGCCGACTTGGTTGAGAATGTTGCCAAGCAGATTGCCACCTTGAGCAAGGAGATTTCGGTCGATGGTCAGGTAGACAAGCGCGACATTACCCGTATCAACAGCTTGCAGGAGCAGACGATGTCGATCCGCGAGAACATCTTTGACCGCCAGCGAATCCTGTCGGGTATTCAGCGAAGCGAGCGCTTCCCCAACGATATCTACCCTCGCATCCAGTTGATGATGCGCGACGTGAGTTCGCTTATTTCGCACGCCGATTTCAGCTTCGAGCGTCTGGACTACTTGCAGGACACCGCGCTGGGCCTCATTACCATCGAGCAAAACAACACCTCGAAGGTCTTTACTCTGGCCTCGGTTGTGTTCCTTCCCGCAACCCTGGTGGCAAGTATCTATGGTATGAACTTCAAGTGGCTGCCCTTCCTCGACTTGGATTACGGATGGCTTATTGCAATGGGTATGATTGTTGGTTTTTCGGCCTTAACGTACCTTCTTTTCAAGCGCATAAATTAGCAAAATATCATACCAAACCAAAAGCACCCAAACCGCAGTGGTTTAGGTGCTTTTGTTATATAAACGTACACTGTTTTTTCGCCCACAAACAGGCGTTTTTTTAGAACGGCACAAAGAGGCCCACCCTCAGTGTCGAGTTGCGATTGTCGGGCACCGAAATGTATATATTTCCGTTGGCCGTATCCGAAATTCCGTTGTGAGTTTGGGTAATTCCGAGGGTATAGCGCAGCTCGATACCACCACCTATGCGCGGAAACAAAGTCCAATCGACACCCAGCGTCACACCCACATCCCAGGGGTGGAACTCGCTCTTATCGAACACCCCACCGCCGCTCACACTACTACCCTGCCCCAAAATGGAAGGAGCTGTATAGTCGTAAGTTGCCTTCAATAGTTTGCCAAACTGCACACCACCAACAAAGGCAACATTGTGCTCACTCAGGCGGCAGGTGGCCAGCAAGGGCAAGTTCAGGTAGTTGTAGTTGTAGTTCATCACCACCCCCATATCGTTGGCCTTGCAGTGGGTGCCTTGCTCGGAGTAGGCCACCTCGGTCCCAATGCCAAAGTAGTCTGAGAAATAGTAGGTTAAACCCAGAGTGGAATAAAATCCCGGGCGCAGAGCTGCATTGTCTATACCCACGAGCGACGACAAATTAAGGCCGTCGCTGTGGCGAAATTGCAACGCCCTCTGAGCCTTTATAGGCGCACACACGCACAACAGCGCAACAAGTACTGCACAAAAGTTTCTAATTTTCATTTTCTTGGCCTTTTGGAAGGGGTGTAACCTACCACAAAGGTATAAAAATAATCCCGAAAGGTGTGCTTACCTTTCGGGATTAAGTTTGTGGTTAGTTTTTTTATTTTAGTCCTATTGGATTAGAACTCGTAGAATACGCCAACCTGCAGAACACCCTGTTTGCCCCAAGCCTCGGTAATAACCTCGTCGTTGTTGTTCTTAACTGCGGGGAACACGTTGGTCATACCGATGTTGTAGCGAGCATCAACACCAATGTTGGCGGTCAGTTTGTACTGCGCACCCAGCACCAGCGAGAAGTCGAAGCTGTTGTAGTCCTCAACAACATCCTCCTGGGTATTGGTATTGTCGCCGGTGACGGTTTTGGTGGTGGTGTTAATACCAGTTGCAAAGCCCAGCTGGGGACCCACGAAAGCGCGGATGGGGCCAAAGTGAAGTTTTGCCAAGATGGGGATATTCACATAGTTAGCTGCCCAGGCCTGCGAAGTGGTCGACGAGCCACCCAGCAGCGACGAGCTGCTCTCAACCTTTGTATTAACACCCTGCATCGAGAAGTTAGCCTCAACCTGCACACCCAGCATAGGCATAACCATATACTCGGCATACACGCCTGCGTTCAGACCAAGTTTCATCGACTGGCTGGGCTCAACAGTAGCGATATCGCCCCAATCGAGGCCGCTATCCTCCGATACCATACCGCTAATGTTTGCCAGGTTGCCACCAACCTTAACACCAAAGTTCAACTGTGCAAATGCGCTTGTTGCAAGCACCATTGCTGCCAATGTTACGATAAGTTTTTTCATAGTTTTGTTTGTTTTTTAGTAGTTTACAATCATTCATTCCCTCGTACAAAGTTGGGGTACAAGAGCAATGCGAAGATACAAATTATTTTCTATTATTCATACTTTTGTTGTCAATTTTGCCCAATTCGCCCCTTTTGTGACTACTAAAATGAAAATATGAACATTCGGTGGGCAATCCGAGCACTCTCCTCAAGTGCCCCCAACCACACAAAAAAAGGCTCGCCACGCCCAATCTCTCTGGCGTGGCGAGCCCTTATCGGCTATGCTATATATATAATAGGTATTCTACTATCTCCCCTTCCCACTATTTCAGCGGCTTGATATCCTTAACCCTCAACTGGGGCGTAGTGGTGCCGCGGTAGTGGTTCTCCACAATGGTGTAGCAAACATCTATGGGCCTACCGTTGCGAATCCACTCGTAGTGGGTGGGCTGCTGGAAGGCAATAGCGCCAATGGTAGTATTGGGTTTCTGCCTCTGTGTCAAGTCCATCTTCAGGTGTTCGGCCTCGGCACCCACCAGTTTGGCGTCGCCCCTATTGCTAACACCCCTGGTTGCAAACACAGGCGCATTGTTGCCTGGGCCAAAGGGCTGAAAGCGCGACAAGATAGCCCTAAACGAGGGGGTAATGTCGCTAAACAGCAACTCCGAGTCGATATCCACCTGGGGCACAAGCAGGCTGGGGTCGATGTGCTCCTCTACATAGGCGTGGAACCTGCGGGTGAACTCCTCGACATTCTCGGGCTTCATCGTCAAGCCCGCTGCGTACATATGGCCACCAAAATTCTCAAGCAGGTCGGAGCACGACTCAATAGCCTGGTAGAGGTCAAAGCCCGCAACACTCCTGGCCGAGCCCGAAGCAAAGTTGTTGCTCATCGTGAGCACCACCGTAGGTTTGTAGTAGGTCTCGATAAGCCTCGATGCCACAATACCCACAATACCCTTCATCCACTTGGGATTGTAGATGACGATACTCTTGTGCGACTTCATCTCGGCGCTCCTCTCGATAATATCGTGAGCCTCCTGCGTAACATCCCTATCGATGCTCTTGCGGTTCTGGTTGAACTCGTCGATAATATCGCCACACTTCTCGGCCGCAGCCTCGTTACGCTCGATGAGCATCTCCACAGCCTTGTGGCCGCCCGAGGGAGCTGCATCGGGATCGTTGGGATCGACCTTCATACGGCCCGCTGCGTTGATGCGTGGGCCAATCTTAAAGACGATGTCGTCGATGGTGATGAGGTGTTTGTCCAGACCACAGATGCGGATAATCGAGTGCAGGCCCTTGCGAGGAGCCTCGTTGAGTCGGCGCAGGCCATAGTAGGCCAAGATGCGGTTCTCGCCCGTCAGTGGCACAATGTCGGCAGCGGTACTCACAACAACCAAGTCGAGCAACTTCTCGACCTCGCTGAATGGAATACCCTTCTTCTGGGCATAACCCTGCATCAGTTTGAAGCCCACACCGCAGCCCGACAGCTCGTCAAACGGGTAGTGGCAGTCCTCCCTCTTGGGGTCAAGAACGGCCACAGCGTTTGGAATCTTGTCGCCTGGCAGGTGGTGGTCACAGATAATGAAATCTATCCCCTTTGTGTTGGCATAGTCAACCTTTTCAACGGCCTTGATACCGCAGTCGAGTGCGATAACAAGGCTCACGCCCTTACGCTCGGCATAGTCGATACTCGGTATCGACACACCATACCCCTCCGTATAACGGTCGGGGATGTAAAAGGTGAGGTTTTGATGTCCTCTGCTGCGCAGGAAGGTATAAACCAGCGCAACAGCCGTACAGCCATCTACATCGTAGTCGCCGTACACCATAATCTTCTCATTATTGCGTACAGCCTTATCGATGCGCTCCACAGCTTTGTCCATATCCTTCATCAGGAATGGGTCGTGGAGGTCAGAGAGCTTGGGGTTAAAGAACCTCGTTGCCTCGTTGTAAGTTTCTATGCCTCTTTGTACAAGTAAGTTGGCAAGCACAGGGGGGATACTGAGCTGCGATGCAAGGGTTGCAACCTTGTCGCTCTCGCCCTGTTGCTTGATTACCCAACGTTTGTCAATTGGCATAATCTTTTAGTATTTATTTTATTTGCGTCTAACTTCTTAGCCAGGTGCGACAGGAGTCTCTGTTTTACAATCTCCACGTCGACTTTTTCGCCGAGCTCCCTCTCCATCGAGGTTGCCGTGCGGTCTACAAACCCACAGGGGTTGATGTAGTCAAAATACCTCAGGTCGGTATTCACATTGAGTGCGAAGCCGTGCATAGTCACCCACCTCGAACTCTTCACTCCGATAGCGCACACCTTGCGCATCGGGCGGCCGGGCTCTACAATCCACACTCCTGCTGCCCCCTCGACGGTCTGGCACACTATGCCCCACTCGGCCATAGTGTCAATCACCGCTGCCTCGATGGCACCAATGTAGCTCTTAAGCCCAATGCCCAACTGCTCGAGGTCCAAAATGGGGTAGCCTACAATCTGACCGGGGCCGTGAAAGGTAATATCGCCCCCACGGTCGATGTGGTAGAACTCCGCACCTATACTCTTCAAGAACGTCTCGGCAACCAGCAGATTGCTCTCGTGGCCACTTTTGCCGAGTGTATATACGGGCGTATGCTCAACGAGCAGCACCAACTGCTCGGGCCTCTCGCCCTTTTTCTTCGTAGCAATAGCCTCATCGAAGAGCCTCTGTTGCAGCTCCCAGCACTCGCCGTAGCCCATTGTGCCTACGTCTACAACATTTATCTCGCGCTCCTCGGTTGCCATACCTATCCTTGCTACTCTAATTACTTGGCACACACCTCAACTGCCTGGTCGGCCAGATACGACGACCTAACCAGCGGTGCACTTGCCACGTACTTAAATCCCATCGCCAACCCCTCGGCCTTAAACTGGTCAAACTCCTCTGGGGTAACATACCTATCCACCGGATAGTGCTTGGCCGTAGGCCTCAAATACTGGCCCAGGGTAACAATCTCTACACCCGCCTTGCGCAGGTCGCTCATTGCCTCCAACACCTCTTCGTGGCTCTCGCCCAGGCCCACCATCAGGCCGCTCTTGGTCGGAATACCGCTCTGGGCAAAGTAGGCCAATGTTTTGAGCGAGGTGTCATACTTGGCCTTCGAGCGCACCAGCGGAGTAATTCTGCGTATGGTCTCGAGGTTGTGGCCCAAGATGTGGGGCTTGGCCCCAATCACCACATCCATCAGCTCGGGCCTGCCGTCAAAGTCGGGCAGCAGCACCTCTACCGTAGTGTTCGGATTGACCACCTTAATCGCCTCGATAACCCTGCGCCAGTGGTCGGCACCCGCATCGGGCAGGTCGTCGCGATCGACCGAGGTAATCACTGCGTGGCGCAGCCCCATAAGCCTAATCGACTCGGCCACCTTCTGGGGCTCATCCTTATCAACGGGCAGAGGCCTACCCGTAGGAGTAGCGCAAAACTTGCAGCCTCGGGTACATATATCGCCCAGAATCATAAATGTGGCGGTCTTGCGGCTCCAGCACTCGGCCTTGTTTGGGCACCTGCCACTGCTGCAAATTGTGTGCAAACCGTGTCGCTCGACAATGTGAGCAACCTCGGCATAGCCAGCCCCATCGTGGAGCTTGATTTTCAGCCACTCGGGCTTGAGTTCTCTGACTACCTTATTTTTCAAATCGGGCATTTACAAACACTACTTTTCCAATTAGGGCAAAAGTACGCATTCGATTCGGATTTTCAAAATCCCCGCACACCTATTTTTATATAAGCGCCCTTTTTGACACTTTTCACCCGCCCACACCCTTTTACAACACACCCACCCCACAACAAAAACAACCCGCCCTGCCTGTGCAGAACGGGTTGTTGGCGTCTGTTTGACCGAAGAGTCAGCGAGCAACACAAAACACAGATAATCGGATGAGATCAAGGCGCACAAGAAAACCACCTCCGCAGTTTACTTTCGCAAATGAGGAGGTGGTTTGTCGCAGTGCAACGACGAAATCGCCGATTAGATGCGTTTTTACTCGTCTTTCTCTTCCTCTTGGTAAGCTTTCAAGAGTTTATCCTGAACATCAGCAGGTACCTGCTCGTACGAAGCAAACTCCATAGTGTAGCTTGCGCGGCCCAGAGTCAGAGCACTCAGGGTGGTCGAGTAGCGATAGAGCTCTGCCAGAGGCACCTTAGCGCTCAGTTTGCTATATTTACCCTCGGCGTTCATACCCATAATGGTTGCACGACGGCCGTTCAGGTCACTCATAATGTCACCCATATTCTCGCTGGGAACAAATACCTCAACGTCATAGATAGGCTCCAAAATCTTGGGACCTGCGTTGCGGAAGGCCTCCTTGAAGGCGTTACGAGCAGCCAGTACGAAAGAAATCTCATTCGAATCTACGGGGTGCATCTTACCATCGTAAATGATAACGCGGATATCGCGAGCATACGAACCGGTCAGAGGGCCCTCGTTGAGTTTCTCCCTGATACCCTTCAAGATAGCGGGCATAAAGCGAGCATCGATAGCACCACCAACGATAGCGTTGTAGTAGATCAGTTTGCCACCCCAATCGAGAGTGTACTCCTCTTTACCCTTGATGTTAACGATCAACTCGCGGCCATCAACTTTGTACTTGCTGGGCTCGGGCATACCCTCGTAGTAAGGCTCAACAATCATATGTACCTCACCAAACTGGCCCGAACCACCCGACTGTTTTTTGTGACGGTAGTTAGCGGCAGCCACCTTGGTAATAGTCTCGCGGTAAGGAATCTTAGGAGCCGAGAACTCAACATCAATCTTCTGTGCAGCCACAAGGGTTTTCAGCAGGTTGATGTGGGTCTCACCCTGACCCTGAACGATAGTCTGTTTCAACTCTTTCGAGTACTCTACCTTGTAGGTCAAATCCTCCTGTTTGATACGGTTCAGAAGCTCACCCAGTTTCTCCTCGTTGTTCTGGTCGGTAGCCTTGATAGCTGCGCGGTAGCGAGGTGCGGGGAATGCGATGGGCGAAATCTCGGCAACATCACCAACGCCCAGAGTGTCGTTTGCTTTGGTATTTTTCAGCTTAACGGTGCAGCCGATATCGCCGGCAACCATCTCGCTAACTTTCTCGCGTTTCTTGCCTGCAACAGCAAAGATCTGCGAAATCTTCTCTTTGTTACCATTGCGGGGGTTGGTAAGCTCCATACCCTCGGTCAGTTTGCCACTTACTACGCGGAAGTAGCTAACCTCGCCCACGTGCTGCTCAACAGCGCTGCGGAATACGAAAATCGAGGTTGCTGCATTTGCATCAGCTGCAACAGCGTTACCCTCAACGTCGGTCATAGGACGAGCCGATGCGGGATCGGGCAATACGTTGATGATGAACTCCAAGATGCGTTTGATGCCAAAGCTCTTCTTGGCCGAGCAGCAGAATACGGGCATAAAGTCGCGACCTGCAACACCATCCCTCAAGCCCTGACGAATCTCGTCGGGAGTAAGGTCGTTGGTCTCAAAGAATTTCTCCATCAGAGCCTCATCGTTGATGGCAGCAGCCTCCAACAGAGCCGAGTGGAACTCCTCTGCGCGGTCAGCCTCCGATGCGGGAATGTCGAGAACCTCCTGATTGCCGTTCTCGTCTTTGGCCTTGTACATCTTCATAGTCAGCACGTCAACGATAGCGTCGAAACCTGCGCCTGCGTTAACGGGATACTGAACGATTACGGGCGAGATGGGCGAATTGCTCTTGAGCGACTCGTAAATCTGGTCCCAGTTCGAACCCTCGCGGTCGAGCTGGCTGATGATACCTACAACAGGAGCTTTAACCTGAGCTGCATAGCGGCTGTGAATCTCGCTACCAACGTCAAAACCGTCGTGGCCGTTGATTACCAGAGCTGCCAGGTCGCAAACTTTGTAAGCCGAAAAAGCACCACCACACAAGTCATCAACACCGGGAGTGTCGATAAAGTTGAATTTGTGGTTCTGGAACTCGGTGTACAAAACGGTAGGATAGATACTGCGTTTCTGAGCCTGCTCCAACTCGGTATTGTCTGACAGAGAGTTGCCGGCATCAACGCTACCTTTACGATCGATAAGTTTGCCCTCAAAAGCAAGAGCCTCGGCAAGAGTAGTCTTGCCCGAACCCGCACCGCCAACGATTGCTACGTTGCGGAGGTCTTTGGTTTGATAAGTTTTCATTGTTTGGTGTTTTTATGATTAGTTTTCGGTTGTTACTCTCTAAGAGCCCATAAAGATACTCACATTTTTCGGAAATCAAACAGATTGGGGCTGATATTTCAAATGTTTTTATATCTTTGTTGCTGTTATGACGGATTTTTTGGACAAAATAGAGCAACTGAAAGGCTATCTGGCAGGTGGCCCCAAACGCATTATCACTGTTACCCACACCAATCCCGACGGCGATGCCATAGGCTCGTCGCTCGCTTGGGCCGAGGTGCTGGGCAAGATGGGACACACCGTTACCTGCTTGGTACCCAACCGCTATCCTGCCTTCTTGGATTGGATGCCCGGCATCGACAAGATGATTGTGGCCAAAGAGCAACCCGAACTGGCCGCACAAGTTGTGGCCCAGGCCGAGGTGGTCTTTATTATGGACCTCAACAAGATTGACCGACTCGACTCGCTCACCGAAGCCCTCGAAGCCAATACCAATGCGCCACGCATCCTCATCGACCACCACTTGATGCCCCCCAACGAGTTTGCGCTCCAATTTTCGTTCCCCCACTGGTGCTCGACCGCCTATGTTACCTACAACATAATCAGTGCATTGGCGGGCACAGAGGCTATCAGCGTGGCCATTGCCGAAAATCTGTATGCAGGCATTATGACCGATACGGGCAACTTCTCGTTCAGCTACCTCACCCCCGACCTTATGAGGGCCGTGGCGGTACTACTTGAACGTGGGCTCGACATCCCCAAAGTTAATACCGCAGTCTACAACTCTTACACCGCCAGCCGAGTTAAGCTGCTGGGCTACTCGCTGGGCCGCAAGATGGAGCTCATCGAGAATGGCCGAGCCGCCTATATCGACCTTTCGGAGCGCGAGATGCGCCGCTATAACTTCCAGCTGGGCGACAGTGAGGGGTTTGTGAACTATCCGCTTACGATTGTGGGCGTTAAGATTTCGGCCCTCTTTATCGAGACTCGCAAGTTCATCCGCGTATCGCTGCGCTCGCGTGGCGACGTGGTCGATGTGAATATGTTTGCCCGACGCTACTTTGGCGGTGGTGGCCACAAGAACGCTGCCGGTGGCAAGTCGTTTGTTTCGCTGGCCGAGACTGTCGAGCACTTCAAACGTGCCGCAGCCGAGTACTTGGCCGAGTTGGGCGAACTGGACTAATGGGCAAAATCAGGAGAGTGGGGACAATGTTTGGGTAAAAATTTTTCAGCGCCCGCCCCCGCCCAGAGGCCACTCTGAGGCCGATTTGGCAAAAAAATCAAAAAAATGTGAAAAAAATTTCGAGAGCGATGCAACGTTTTGCGTCGCTCTTGCATCATATATATAGAAGACGTGAAGAATCACCATCTCCTCACCGACCCAACTCCCCAACTTTTGACCAAAAAAAACAGACGGGATGTGAGGGGAGCGAGAAGCAATTTTGACGGGGCGAAAACCCCAACCGCTTTTGTCGGGGTTGCTTCTTTAAGACGAAATTTCGTCCAACAACATATCAAGATTTCCCTGTCGAGGGCATTTCTGGAAATGAGCCAAGTGCGTGTGTTTGCTTAATTTTTTTGTGGCTGGCTCAGAAGTTCAGTGTTTCTCCCTTAGCTGTTTGGCCCTCGAGGGACGAAAAAAGGGCAACCGATTGTGATAACGGTTGCCCTTATTTTGTGCCCAAATACAAAACTACGGCTTATTGGTCGAAACTACCAACCCAAGAATTATAAATAATTATATTTCTCACAGCATTATATTGAGTAATTTTTGTATATTTGTGGTAACATATGCGAGATACGCAGTGTTTATAGATGGCATTTAGGCTGTTGTTCTGTTAAGTAAAACGACCAAATTATAATACAGACGGACAATAGGCACACTAAATGCCCACGCATCTTTGCGTGGGTGTGCTTATGTCTGTATGGGTGCTTGGTCGTACCTTCTTAACAGTAGGCATTACCCACGTTTCTTTTTTTGGCTTTTCAGCTATTTAAGTTAAACGGTTGTCATCTGCTGACTACAAAACCTTATTGTTTAACTTAAAAACACTAAAAAAATGAGTAAAAACAAATTGAAAGTAGATGCAAGAGTATCTGCATCCGTAGGCTTACTATCAACCGTTTTGAAGGTTGTAGGATGGATGGGTTTGGTAATTTTTATTTTTATCATGCTTCGCAACGCGGAAGAGTTAGGTGGAGGATACTATGACAGACCATCTATGTTCTATAATGGACTTGAGGGATTTATATCTTCTCTATTTGTCATATTTTCTGGAACCATAGTAAAAGGGCTTGCTATTATTACGAAAAGTGCAGAAATGTTTATAGCTACCACAAAAGAGAATTATACTGTTGAGGAGAAAGTTGATGATTTAGATATGTTAAAGGAGTAATCAACTATTCTATCATTTAAGTGCTACAAAACCTTATTGTTTAACTAAACATTTATATTATGGTTGCTTTTACAATAATTATTGTCATAGGTATTATTGTGTTGATTTGCTGTATTATTAACAGCAGAAGAGAGAATGCTGAAATTAGAGATTTAATAAATAATGAATTGGAAAACAGGCATTTACAATGTACTAATACCGTTTGGTTGAATAGTATGTATTATGCATCTGATTTACAAAAAGATAAAATAATTAATATAGAATATAATAAATCAGCAGGCACAATAATAGATGTAAACACTATAGATTTTCACACAACAGCTTTCTTAACCAATGGTATCAAGACAAATGATACCATTGGTGATTATATGTGGGTGGATGAGATGAAAAAATGGCTTGTATACATAGATGATACAGCAAGACGAATAATGGTTATAAATCCTGATAAATATAAGGATTATAAAAAGTTTGAATTTGCTGATATTCTATCGGTCGAACTGGTCAAGGACTCAGAAGTTATCACTACACATACACATAGCACAACTAACACAATAGGAAGGGCTGTTGTAGGAGCAGCAATAGCAGGGGGTGTGGGTGCAATTATTGGCGGCAACACAAGTAAGTCCAAGTCCACGAGTCAAGAGGTGGTGTCTAGATTTCAAGTTGTAGTAACAATAAAAAACATTCAACATCCAACATTAATTCTTTCCGATATCATAGAAGAAGATACAGCTAGGCTGGTAATGAATGCTTTTGCTGTAATAATTGATACTACTCAAACGCCTCAAAATAATACGAATAGTATGAGCGAAGAGTTATTAAGGTTGCATCAACTTAAAGAACAAAAAGTAATAACAGAAAATGAGTTTTTAATACTAAAAGATAAAATACTCGGTTAAGTGTAATGTACACAAAACAGAAAGAAGGGGGAGGACTGACTGCGCTGCGCTTGTCTTCAATCTCTCGCGACTCGGCATAGTGTGCGCTTGCGCCCCTCTGCGCTCGCTGCTCGGATTGTCCGAACCCACGGTTCTCGCCCTCCCCCAATGCAAAAACAAACGGAGAGCCAAAAAACTCTCCGTTTGTTTTAGTAGCGGGGGGAGGACTCGAACCTCCGACCTCCGGGTTATGAGCCCGACGAGCTACCAACTGCTCTACCCCGCGATGCGATTTGTGAGTGCAAAGGTAGAAAAAATATCCAACTCTGCAAAAATTTTGGCGCTTTTTTGTCGCCGCGCCACGCAGCAACCCCCATACCGAGCTGGGGCACAACCACTTTGGGCACGCAAAAATCATACCACGCCAGCCCCACACTTCGGGGCCGCAACGCGCCCCCCCTACCTCTCGTAGTCCACAAACGAGAAGGGGTGCTCAAACTCCTTGCCGCGCTCGAACTCCTCGCGCCCGACCTCGCGCCACTCGAGGCCAATCTCGGGAAAACGAGTGTCGCCCTCGACCTCTACACCAACGTGGGTTATGTATAGCTTTCGTGCGAGGGGCATTGCCTGGCGGTAAATCTCGCCACCGCCAATGATGAAAACTTCGCCCTCGCCCTCACACATTGCCAGCGCCCCCTCCAACGACGAGGCCATCTCGCACCCCTCGATGCTCAGTTGGGTGTTGCGAGTGATTACTATGTTGCGACGGTTGGGCAGTGGTCGGCCTATGCTGTCGTAGGTCTTGCGCCCCATCACCACCGAGTGGCCCGTAGTTACGGCCTTGAAGTGTCGGAAGTCCTCGGTTATGTGCCAGGGCATAGTGCCGCCGGTGCCGATAATGCCGTTCTGCGCCACAGCCACAATGAGCGAAATGGTTGGTTTCATAACTATCTGGTGCTATAATTTTCGACAAAGTTAGCCAACGCCCTGCGAAAATTCAAAATTATGTGCTACTTTTGTATATAATAACAAAAATATGCAGCCTATGAGAAAATAAGAAGTCGTAGTACACACATTTAAGATATATTGAAAAAGCGTTTTAGCTTTATTCTGTCATTCAGAAAGTTTGGCGACCAATGAATTTCGGCAGGAATATTGCAAAAATGCTCGCGCTTCGTAGTGCGGGCTTTTAGATATTCTGCCGATGGGTTACGCCAAACACCTCTGAATGAGAATATTCTAAAAGTTCCGCGCTTTTTTTGTGCGTATTGCATTATTATAGGAACTATTCTCAATTTACAAACAGACAAAGTTTTACCAGGATGAAGAAATTTTTGATTTTAGGAATACTCCTATCGCTTCAACTATGCTTGAATGCCCAAGATGTAATTGTCAAAAAAGATGCAAAGACAATTGTTTGTAAGGTTTTGGAGATTAGCGATTCGGAGGTTAAGTACAAAATGTGGGCTAATTTAGAGGGCCCTACCTACATTTTGAAAACATCAGAAATTAGTGCTATTAATTTTTCAAATGGAACTAGTCAGACATTTGAAAATAAGACAGAACAGGATGCCTTTTACAATAAAACAGAGAAACCCATACATGTTGTTTCACAAGATATTGCAAATAGAAATGATTTAGAAAAGAAAAAGGTAAAAGCTAATGCCACAACAAATACGCATATTGGTAATACTATTGATGCAATAGGTGCAATTGGAGGAGGTCTTGTTACAGGAGTCGCAATGGCGGGTTTTATGTCCAACGGCAACCATTCTGATGGTGCAAAAGTTATACTACCAATCTTTATCGGGGCGATAGGTGGTTTTACGGGTTGGTTCATTGCCCACACATTTAACCCATTTCACGACAGAGCTGCTGTGTTGGAGGATGTATATAGCATAAATACTACTCATATTTATCAACACCAAGTAACTCCAAATAGGTATATCAACTTAGATGTAATTAGTGACAATAAGGGTGACAAAAACACCATTGGAGTAGGATACTCTTACTATTTCTAATGCCACAACTCTTTGTTATAAATTTCAGGAACAGGAGTTCAAGGCTTGCGAAAAAATGGCGGCACCGCAGTTTACTGGAACGTAAATGAGGTGTCGCCATTTTTGAGTGTAACGCAGAAAGCACTCGCCTTGTCAGCTTTTTGGATTAGTACGACATAGGGGCCTTGATGGTCGGATGGGGGTTATAATCGACAATCTCGAAGTCGTCGATGCCGAAATCGAAGATGTTTTTGACCTCGGGATTGAGCTTCAATGTGGGCAGCGCTCGGGGTTCGCGCGAGAGTTGCTCCTCGACTTGGTCAAAATGGTTGATGTAGAGGTGAGTGTCGCCCAAAGTGTGGATAAACTCTCCGACGCCCAAATCACAAACCTGTGCAATCATCGCTGTCAGAAGCGCGTAAGACGCAATATTGAATGGAACGCCCAAGAAGGTGTCGGCACTACGTTGGTAGAGTTGGCACGAGAGTTTGCCATTGGCCACATAGAACTGAAAAAGTACGTGGCAAGGGGGCAAAGCCATACCCTCAATCTCGCCCACATTCCACGCCGACACAATCATTCGACGCGAATTGGGGTTTTTCTTAATAGTTTCTATCACCTCGCTAATCTGGTCGACAACCCTACCGTCGGGAGCGCCCCAGCTACGCCATTGCGCGCCATAGACATTGCCCAAATCGCCATAGCGGTAGCCCTCGATGGGGCTCTGGGCGCCCCTTTGGGCTGCCTCCAAGAACTCCTCCCTACTCACAGGCTCAAGTCCTGCCGCAGCGCAACGTTCGCCATAGAAGCGCCAAGCGTCGTTATCCCAAATGTGCACGCCATTGTCGAGCAAGTACTTTATATTGGTTTCGCCCTTCAAAAACCACAGCAACTCGTGGATAATACCCCTCACAAAGACCTTTTTGGTGGTCAGCAGAGGGAAGCCTGCAGAGAGGTCAAACCTCATTTGGTGGCCAAAGATGCTCTGGGTGCCCGTACCTGTGCGGTCGCCCTTGATGACACCCTGGGTGCGGATTGTGCGAAGTAGGTCAAGATATTGTTTCATAGGTCCTAAACTTTTTCGAGCGTAAGGGTGCCGTCGGGTGCCAGTTGGGCAAACACAGGATTGCTAAACCAATTGCCCAAGCAAACAACTTTGGGCCCCTCGGGCAGTATCAGCTCCTCGGCGCAGTGGTTGTGGCCAAAGACAAAGTAGTCAATATCGCCCCCCTCGGCCCTCTGGCGAGCCCAAGCGACCATAGGGTCGTTCAGCCCCTCAAAAGGCAGGGCTACATCCTTTGCTTTTCGGCTGTCGTGCGACCACCCTTGACCAAATTTAAGGGCCAAGTCGGGATGCACAAAATTTGAGAACAACCAGCGTGCCGTTTTGCTCCTAAAAATAGTGTTCATCAGGCGGGTGGCTCCACCCAGTTTTCGGGCATAAATTTCGTCCCCGTGCTCGATGTGTACCCTCTTGCCATAGAGCACCACCTCTTCGGGGGCCAAACGTACCCTAATTCCACACTCTTTTTGGAGATAATCTCGCTGCCACATATCGTGGTTTCCAGCCATCAAGCAGATGTCGATTCCGCGGTCAGAAAGTTCGGCCAACTTGCCCAACAATCGTGTAAACCCTTTTGGCACAACACGTTTATATTCATACCAAAAGTCAAACACATCGCCCACCAGATATATACCATCGGCGGTCGGAGCGACCCTATCGAGCCACTCGACCAGTGCCAATTCTCTTGCACGACTTTCGGCAGCCGAGCCGCTACCCAAGTGCATATCTGAGGCGAAGTAATACATAGCAAACGTACCCTATTTTATGAGTTTCGAGAGCTCCTTCCTCAGGTTGGCCCCATAGGCATTGCGAGCCACTATGTTACCCTCCTGGTCAACAAGGAAATTTTGTGGTACGTTTTGTACATTATAGAGCTGTACGGCAGGCGACTGTGCACCCATAAAATCGCACACGCTAATCCAAGGCAATTTCTGCTTCTGCACCAGCTCAATCCAAGCAGGTTTTGAGCTATCGACCGAGATTTGGTATATCTCAAAGCCCCTATCTTTATACTGCTCGTAAATCTCTTTCAGCTCGGCGTTGCGGAAGTTGGCCTCCTGGTCGCCCATAGTCCAAAAATCAACCAATATCACCTTGCCCAGATTTGCCACCAGGCTCTGTTTCTTGCCAAACATATCGGGCAGGTTGAGCTCGGGGAATGGTGCAGGGCCTGCCTCGATTGCCGAGTTAAACATCCTTACAACCTCCATTTGCTGGTCATACTGCTCGATAGCCTGCTGCAAAGTCTTCAGATAGGGCGAGTTGGGGTAGTTCTTGGCCACCTCGTCGGCCACCTGGCGGTAGTAGACGATGTCGTTGTCGCCATTGAACAGCACACTGTCGTTGGGCAGGCGCTGGTTGAGCGCATAGATTGCCGCCAGCGAGCCAGAGTGGGTAACTATAAACTCAATCTGTTTGCGCTTGATGGCATAATACTCTTTGGCGTAGTCCTTATTGATGCGCTCCTGGAGGGCCTTCGACGAGGTCTCGTTGTAGACTGTAACCAACGAGTCGAGCTTGGCACTACCGAAGCCCATAATATTCTTAATCTCCTTGACCAGAGCCGATTCGGCCGAGCCACTAACGGTATAACCGTCAATCAGCCCGGGGACCGAATTGACCGTCACCCTCTCGCCTGCAGCGATAATCAGCGGAATGTTGCGCTCCTCGCAACGCAGGTTGTAGAGGGTTGCCTCGCCATTGGGCAGAGCCACCTTTATATCGAAGCGACCATTGGCGTTGGTCCTAACCGAGTCGGCACTAATCGAGCCATCGGCAGCAACATACTCGAGGTAGACATTTTTGTCAGCACAAGCAGCAAACTCGCCACTCAGGGTTGCACTATCGGTCGAGCAGGCGCAAAAACCAACCATTGCGGCTGCCAAAATTATCAATCTCTCCTTTTTCATCTCTTTACTTGGGTCTGTGTCTATTTTGTTTGTAGTCTAAAAATATCTCGGTTGTGGTCAAGCCCCTTCTATTCGGCCCAACAAGGAGCAAAGGTAAGGCTTTCTATCCGAAAAACAATTTGGGGTTACTTTGAAAATCCCACTCGGCGACCATTTTTTACTGTTTTCTGTCCTTTTTTCTGGGCAGCTCCCTTTCGGCCATAGCTCAAATGGTCCAATTTATAGTCGCTTTTGATCATTGTAATTGCCTCTTCATCGACCTCGATATTCGACTCGGCCATTCGTTTGATATCTTTGATAATTACGGCATTGTCGGGGTGTTCGTTGTTGTACTCATAACTCTTGGTGCGCATATAGCGTGCAAGGTTGTAGACCACCGCATCGACGGTATCTTGACTGCGCAATTTTTCGAGTGCCCTGATTACGTTGCGCACATTTCGACCATAGTGTTTCTGGACAATTCCACCCTTGGGATACTCCATCCGGGCAGGTGGCGGCATAATGGCCTTGGGCGAAGGCATCGGATATGGCGAGTCGATATCGAGCTGAAAATCAGCCATAATATGAAGGTGGTCCCACAATTTTTGCTCAAAATCGGGGGTGTCGGCCTCGTCACGTTTGATGTTGGCCATAATGGCAATGAGAGCTTTGGCTCGAAGGTTGCGCTCGTCGCGGTTTTCGATCTCCATCAGGTGCCAGACCATATCTTGGATGTGGCGGCCATACTCGGGCAGATTTAGACGCTGCCTGTCGCTGTTGTAGTTTGTATTCATCTGCGTTGTGCGAATAGAATTCTCTGTTGTCTTTTTGTTTAACCGTAGTGTCGAGGGGGCGTTGCACCCCAAAAAGATAGTCGTAATGTGGTCTTTTTGCCGTACCGCAAAACGACCAGGGGATTCCCAAATCGGAGTTGATTAGCTATCTTTGACACAAAGATAACGCATTTTTCTATTTTTTCATACCCGCCAACCTATTTTGGCTAAGATTTTGCATACTAACCCCTATTGTGTGTATCCCGCCGTTGGGATGCCTACACTTACTTATTATTCATACAGCTATGACCAAAATACTGGTAATTGACCCTCTGCGCAGTGTTCGCAACTCACTCAAAGATCTGCTCGAACACGAAGGCTACGAAGTGGCACTTGCCGAAAACATCGAAAACCCCGAGGGGTTACCTGACGCCGACCTTATCATCTGCGGGGTGTGCTCTCCCACTCCACAAGCTCCCCTGCCGGCACCCTGGATTGCCCTCTCGGCCAACCCTACCATAGACCACGCCGTAGCGGTGCTGCGTCTGGGCGCTCTGGATTATATCCCCAAACCGGTGAACATCTCGCGCTTATTGGCCTCGGTTAGAAGTGTCCTGAGCCAACCAACCATCACAGCAGCTCCCACAACTCGCTGCTGTGTAAGGAAAAAATCGTGCCACAATCCGCAAATGATTGGCAAGTCGGCCAAAATCGAACACCTGCGACACCAGATTTGCAAGGTCGCCCCAACCGAGGCCCGAGTATTGATTGTAGGAGACAACGGCACAGGCAAAGAGCTCGTGGCGCAACAAATTCACCACCAGAGTCTTCGCTCGGCAGGGCCCTTCGTCGAGGTAAACTGCGCAGCCATACCCTCGGAGCTCATAGAGAGCGAGCTGTTTGGCCACGAGAAAGGAGCCTTTACCTCGGCCGTCAAGCAACGCAAAGGCAAGTTTGAGCAGGCCATGGGTGGCACACTATTCCTCGACGAGATTGGCGATATGAGCCTCTCGGCCCAAGCCAAGGTGCTACGCGCACTGCAAGAGAGCAAAATCTCGCGCGTGGGTAGCGACCGCGACATCGAGGTAGATGTGCGCATCGTAGCTGCCACCAACAAAGACCTACGCACCGAGATTGAGTGTGGCCGATTTCGCGAGGACCTCTACCACCGCCTGGGCGTAATCGTGCTCAAGGTGCCACCAATGTCCGAACGCCTCGAGGATGTGCCACTGCTGGTCGAGCACTTTCTCGATGAGATTTGCACCAACCAGCCCCACAAAGAGATAGATGCCGATGCTGTAGACCTACTTGCCCACCGAGAGTGGTCGGGCAACATCCGCCAGATTCGCAACGTGGTCGAAAGGCTTGTAGTTCTCTCGGGCGACCGTATAACCATCGACGACGTCGAAACCTACGCCAGTGGCAGTTGGTAAATTGAAAGTTGCAAATTGAAAATTGAAAATTATTTTCCTTTGCTTTCCAACTCTCCCATAGCTCCTAAAAGTTCCATAAGAGATATAGGAGCCATAGGAGTAATGGGAATGTAAGCACTATTCGACACAAACAACAAAGGCGACCGATTGGGTCGCCTTGTTTGTTTTGTGGAGAATACGGGAGTCGAACCCGTGACCTCTTGCATGCCATGCAAGCGCTCTAGCCAACTGAGCTAATCCCCCATTTGCGATGCAAATATATTACTATTTTTTCAAATAAATACCACTTAAAACGATTTTATTTCAAAAAAACTTCATATATTTGTAGGTACATATTGGGCGTATGTGGGCGTATGGCGCGCACACAAGGGCTACAACAAACTGATAATCAATTAAAAAACTCAATAAAATGGAAATCAAAAAGAATCCCAAAGTTGACCTTGAGAACAAAAAAGGTATTTTCTTGGAGGTCGGAATGATTATTGCGCTCGCAATTTGCATCATCGCACTGAGCGTTGGTCAGGAGAAGAAAACTATCGAGATTATGCAGATTAGCGGTCCCGAAATTGAGATGGATCTGGTGGACATCACCAAACCCGAGGAGCCCAAACCTCAGGCACCCGTTAAACAGGCCGTACAGCTCATTAGCGACTTTATCAAAGTTGTAAAGAATGACACCAAGATCGATACCAACTTCGACTTTGCCGAGTTTACCGAGGATGAGATTATCGTAGAGGAGATTGAGGTAGAGGAGGAAGTACAGGAGGAGGCTCCCTTCTTGAAGGTAGAGGTTATGCCCTCGTTTATGGGTGGCGACCTTAACACCTTCCGTGCTTGGGTTGCACAGGAGTTCCAGATTCCCGCAATCGCTGCCGAGAACGGTATCCAGGGCCGTGTTGTTGTTCAGTTCGTTATCGAGAAAGATGGTAGCTTGAGCAACATCGAGTTCTTGCAGTCGCCCGACCGCGTTTACGAGGACGAGGTTACCCGCGTACTGAAGAAATCGCCCAAGTGGACCCCCGGCCGCCAGCGTGATGCTGTGGTTCGCGTGCGCTACATCCTGCCTATCAACTGCACCTTGCAGTAGTGTATAGATATTCTAACGACGATGGGGGAGTTACTTTTCTTTGTGGGAAGTAGCCCCCATTGTTTGTATGTAATAAAACCCGGTCAAACCACAAAAACCGAGGCTAAACACACCCGCTATGCAGCAGCGCTTATATATATAAATATAGGTGCAGAGGGGGCTGTGTGTGGTAGTTGAGCTAAAAGGCAATGCGACCGAGGCAGAGAAGGTAACTTTTATAGAGCTAAAAAGGCAAACACATCCGCGAATGGAGGAGGTAAAACAGATAGAGCAAGAGCAGCAACTGAGGGCTGTGCTGGTGGCAGTGTGCCGCGACCGACAGCCTATGGATCAAGTGATTGAGTATCTCGACGAGTTGGAATTTCTCGCCGAGACAGCCCACATTAAGACCGAGCACCGCTTTGTGCAGAAACTCTCGTCGCCCGATAGTCGCTACTTTGTGGGTCCGGGCAAGCTGGAGGAGATTGGCCTATGGTGCGAGGAGCACGAGATTGACCTGGTGATATTTGACGACGAGTTGTCGCCCTCGCAGACACGCAATATTGAGAAGGCGTTGGGTGGCCGCAGGATTTCGGACCGCACGCGCTTGATTTTGGACATCTTTGTACAGAGGGCCCGCACGGCATACGCCAAGACGCAGGTTAAGCTGGCGCAGTATGAGTATATGCTGCCCCGACTGACGGGTATGTGGACTCACTTGGAGCGCCAGAGAGGTGGCACAGGTACTCGTGGAGGTGCAGGTGAGAGGGAGATTGAGACCGACCGAAGGGTTGTTCGCAACAACATCTCTAAGCTGAAAGAGGAGCTCAAGAAGATTGACCGTCAGATGGCGGTGCAGAGGAGCAATAGGGGCTCGATGGTGAGGGTTGCCCTGGTGGGCTATACCAACGTGGGTAAGTCTACTCTGATGAACCTAATAAGCAAGAGCGACGTGTTTGCCGAGAACAAACTGTTTGCAACTCTGGACACTACGGTGCGCAAGGTGGTCTTTGACAACCTGCCCTTCTTGATGTCCGACACTGTGGGATTCATACGCAAGTTGCCTACTCAGTTGGTCGAGGCGTTTAAGTCTACGCTCGACGAGGTGAGGGAGGCCGACCTACTAATTCACGTAGTGGACATCTCGCACCCCGCATTTGAAGATCAGCTGAATGTGGTCAAGCAGACCTTGGCCGACATTGGCGCCAGCGACAAACCTGTATATTTGGTTTTCAACAAGATAGATGCTTATACCTATACACCCAAAGAGGAGGATGACCTAACCCCTGCAACCAGGGAGAACATCTCGCTCGAGGAGTTGCAGCGCAGTTGGATTGCCAAGGCCAACACCCCTTGCATCTTCATCTCGGCCATCAACAAGCAGAACATCGACAAGTTCCGCAGCGACCTGTATGGTATGGTGAGGGAGATTCACGCGGGGCGCTACCCGTTCAACAACTTTTTGTATTAGGACAGAGGAAGCAAGACCATAAGGAGCAAAAACAAACAAAACATACACACAAAGAGAGTAAGAGCTATGGTGCACATTCTAAACAAAGAGAACTCGATTCTCAACA
This sequence comes from Rikenellaceae bacterium, assembly GCA_015059945.1. Classification (GTDB taxonomy): domain Bacteria; phylum Bacteroidota; class Bacteroidia; order Bacteroidales; family Rikenellaceae; genus Tidjanibacter. Next base: position 255,541 of record SUZJ01000001.1, on the reverse strand, counting down.
CATTTTTGGCAGAGATTCGCGATGCCGTAATTCAGAAAGACAGTATGCGTTTTCGTCGCAACTTGGAGAGGATTGCCGAGATTTGCGCTTACGAGATTAGCAAAACACTCAACTACTCGCCCAAGATTGTGGAGACTCCTCTGGGTGAGGCCGAGGTGATGTTGTGTGACGACAAGATTGTGCTGGCAACCATTCTGCGTGCCGGACTGCCCTTCCATCAGGGCTTTTTGAATTACTTCGACAGGGCCCAGAACGCCTTTGTTTCGGCCTATCGCAAGCACCACAAAGACAACTCGTTTGAGGTTAAGGTCGAGTACATTTCGTGTGGCCAATTGGAGGGCAAAACCCTCATCTTGGTAGACCCGATGTTGGCTACGGGCACCTCGCTGGTCTACTCGTATGAGGCCCTGGCAGCCAAAGGTGGCGAGCCCAAAGAGTTGCACGTTGCGGCCGTTATTGCCAGCGAAGAGGGTGTTGAGTATGCCACCAAGCACCTGCCCCACAATGCTCACATCTGGTGCGCCGCAGTGGATGCCGAGCTGACCGCACAGAGCTACATAATACCAGGCTTGGGCGACGCAGGCGACCTGGCCTACGGCTCGAAGCTCGACTAATACAACAGGCTGAAAAACAGACAAATATCATAATTAAAACTAAACAGCGATGAAGAAATTTTTTGTAATAATGTGTGCGGCACTGGTAACTCTGGGCCTTGTGTCGTGCGACAAGAAGGCAAATGTTGTGGTGGTCAAATCGGCCCACACCATTGAGGCTGAGGTTGATGCTCTCTGCGAGGTTATCCAGAGCGAGGGCCGCAACATCGAGGTTGTTGACCTCGACCAGTTGGCCGACAAGATTGGCGGTGCCGATGTGGTAATCTACCACCGTGGCGACACCGCAGCCGTAGATGCCAAAGAGTTGGCACTCAAAGATGTAGTACTGCCCTACGTAGAGAAAGGTGGCCAGCTGATGCTGACTATGGACGGCGTAAGGCTGCTGAACGAGTGGGGTGTTGAGCCTCAGCAGTTGGAGGTTGAGTATCAGGATGCAACCGACTATGGTAGTGGTCGTGCAGTTGGTTTTCACGGCTACCGCGAGCACCCCATCTATGATGGTCTGCACGGTGGTGCCTACGTTTGGAAGGCAACCGTCGACAACTTTGCACGCAACTGGGGCTTCTCGGGCACCAACCTGCCCCAGGCCGAGGGCGCAAAGGTTGTGGGCGTAAACTGGGCCTACATCCGCTACCACGAGAATCGCAAAATCGTTTGGGAGACCCCCGTTGGTAAGGGTAACATCTTGGCCGTAGGTGGCTACCTCTACTATGCTGAGCCCAACGTAAACCGCTCAACACTGGAGATTTTCACCAACAACTCGGTAGACTACCTGGCAGGCATTGAGTCGCCCTCGGAGCCTCGCTACTGGCCCTTCGACGAGGTTCGCACCGAGAGGGTTGAGAAGCTCCCCTTCAAGAATATCAAGGCCAAAGTAGAGGAGGCTTGGACCCCCGAGGTTTCGGAGATGGAGCACACCCGCAAGGCCGAGGATTTCAGGTTCTGGAACGTAGCCGGCAAACAGGTGTTGGCAATGGCTTATGAGCGTGGTCGCATCGACGAGATTTGGATGCACCCCATTATGGTTATGCGCGACCTGAACATTGGTGTTCAGTACAAAGGCAGCGACAAGGTAGAGTGGATGCACAATGTATATCCCACCGTAACCAAACGCCCCGAGTCGTTGGAGCGTAGCTACGAGCTGAAAGATGGCGCAACCCTGAGGGAGTTTGTAGTTGCCTCGCTCGACGACCCAATGATGGCTATCCGCTACGACTGGAGTGGCGATAATATCGAGAAGGTATATGTTACCTACACCAGCAACCTGCGTCTGATGTGGCCCTACTCGCTCGAATCGACCGGTACTCTCTACTACGGCCTGAGCAAAGACAACAAAGTGGCTACCGTATATGACCGCGCCAAAGAGCTCAACTTGGTAACCCTGTTCGACAAGGCTCCCGCAGCAGCCAACTGTGGCGAATATGATTTCAGAGATTTGAACGTGGCTAACTTTGGCCAGACCCCTGCTAAGTACAAACAGGTGGCATTCCTCTATGAGTTTGAGGGTGCCGAACAGTCGCTCAACCTCTACATCGCCGGTGGCGAGGAGGGTGTTGCCAAATCGAGCAAACTGCTGGCCCAGAACGTAGGCAAGGTAGAGCAGCTGAACAAAGATGCCAAAGCCTACTTCGACTCGTTTGACGTAAATATGCTCGATATCAATTCGAGCGACGAGGAGTTCAACAAGGCTTATCGTTGGGCTCTAATTTCGACCGACAAGTTCTTCTGCCACACCCCTTCACTGGGTAAATCGTTGCAGTCGGGCTACTTCTCGACTTATAGGGGCTGGAATGGTGGCCACGCAGTGAGCGGCCGTCCCGGCTACGCTTGGTACTTTGGTCGCGATACCGAGTGCACCGGTATTGGTATGATCAACTATGGCGACTACGACAAGATTAAAGACATTCTGACCACCTTTGGCAAATATCAGGATCCCGATGGTAAGGTTTACCACGAGCTGACCACCAGTGGCTCGGCCCACTACGACGCTTCGGATGCAACCCCCTTGTATGTTGTATTGGCCGGTCGCTACTTGCAGGCTTCGGGCGATGTTGAGTTTATCCGTCAGGAGTGGCACAATATCAAACAGTCGATCGACTTCTGCTACTCGACCGATACCGACGGCGACCTGCTCATCGAGAATACCAACGTGGGCCACGGCTGGCAGGAGTGCTACCAGCTCTATGGTGCTCACACCGAGGTCTACCTGGCATCGGCTTGGGCTGAGGCTCTGAGGTTGGGTGCCGAGATGGCCGACCTGATGGGCGAGAGCGAGTTGGCAGAGAAATATCGCAAAGATCGCGAGGTTGTAGCCTACAAGATTAACAACGAGTTCTGGAACGAGGAGTTGCAGTTCTACAACCACGGTCTGATGAAAGATGGCACCTATCAGGAGCAGAAATGCGTTCTGGGCGACGCTCCCATCTGGTTTGAGGTGTGCGACGACGAGCGCAAGGCAATCCTCACCGCCGAGAACTTCTCGTCGAAGTACTACTCGACCAACTGGGGTGTTAAGATGGTGGGTTACGACAGCCCCTACTACGCAATCGGTGGCTACCAGTATGGTGGTGTATGGCCCTTCCACACCGGCCACGCAACCATTGCCGAGTATAAGGCAGGTCTCTACTCGCAGGCATTCCGCCACGCCAATTCGCAGCTGAGCATCTACAACGCTTGGGACTATGGCAACATTCCCGAGGTTATTCAGGGCGACAAATTCCAGTTCACCGGCATCTGCTCGCACCAGCAGTGGTCGAGCTCGATGCCTATCTACGCTCTGGTAGAGGGTTTGGTTGGTGCCGAAGCTCACGCTTTGGAGAACCACCTGGAGCTCTCGCCCGCATTCCCCGTTGATTGGAGCTATGCCACTGTGAACAATATCCGTATGGCCAACAACTATGTTAATATGGCCTATGTGCGCAACGCCGACTCGTATGATTATACCCTCAGCGGTAATGGTGTGAATGTTGAGTTCACCGCTGTACTGCCCCTGGCTACCAAAGTGCTGGGCGTAGAGGTAAATGGTCAGGCTGTTGAGTACGAGGTTGCCGAGAAGGTACAGAGCGTACAGGTTGCTCTGGCAGAGCTGATTGCTCTGGATGGCGAGGCCAAAGTGGTTGTTAAGACCGAGGGTGGTGTGGGCGTAATGCTCAACCTCGAGCCTCTGACCATCAACGAGCCCGACACCCACATCAAGATCGAGAAAGAGCGCTTCTGCAAAGGCTGCAACGCCTACAAACTGACCGTCGCAGGCCAGCCCAAAGACGAGGTTGATGTAGAGATCTTCGTTCGTGGCCAGATTAAGAGTGTCGAGGGTGCAACCTTGAAGAGCGTCGAGGGCGAGAAGGCTACCTTGACCGTTAAGTTCCCCAGGATTAGCAAGACTGGTCCATTTGTATCGAAAGAGGTTAAGGTTAAATTCTAAGCCTTGTACCTACATACACAAAAGGGCTCCCGTTGTCTTGGGAGCCCTTTTTGTATTTACTGCACTCTGGTTAAAAGATTGCCTTCCAGATTTCGATAGTCATATAAATCGAGGCGGCCAACTTAATGCCCGTACCGCAAATAAAGGCGGCAAACGAGCCAAAGGCAACCTTGAAGGCTCGGGCGCTATCGCTACCATCGTGAGTAAGTTCGCCAATCAGCGCACCAAAGAAGGGGCCGAGGATAAGTCCCAGAGGACCCGCAAAGAAGCCCACAATGATACCCACCATAGCTCCGCGCGAGGCCGCCTTGGAGCCACCAAAGCGTTTGGTCATCAACACGGGCAGAAAGTTGTCAAGCAACGTAACAGCCACCGCCACCACAGCCCACACAATAAGAGTGTCGGTTGAAAATCCCGCTCCGGCCCACTGGCAGAGCAACATTCCGACAAAGCAAATAGGGGTTCCTGGCAGTATGGGGACAACACATCCGGCCACACCTACAAGGGCGCAAATGAGGCCCAATATCTCAAGTAATTCCATAGTCTAAAACTGTTTTTGTTTTGCACAAAGGTAAGCAAAACTTTATTAGTTGGTGGTGGATAACGTAGTATTTGGGGTGAGAAAATGTGTCGAATTGTATCAAAAAATGAGAATTTCGGCCGAAATTTGGGGGCGAGTGTATCATCTTCGGCAAAAAATTGTAGCTTTGTGGTGTGGGTGGACATCGTAGCACCTTTGGGTACCACAAAATGGGTTGTAGGCCCATCAGAGCGATATTTGCACCACCAACCACGCAGCCCAAAACCACTCGGGCAGCGTAGCAACAAATCCACACAAGCAGAAAAAAGTATGGAAAAGCACATATCTCACAAAAAAAGCGACAAGCGCGAGGGAGTTTTCGAGCTCGTAAAGCTGATGAGCAAGGCCGAGAAGCGAAACTTCAAACTCTACGCCACTCGCTTGGATGGCAACGAAGATGCCAAGTTCTTGCGTCTTTTCGACGCGCTGGACTCGATGGAGAGTTATAGCGAGGAGCGCGTGTTGGCTACCTGCCCCACCATTACCAAGCAGCAGTTGCCCAACCTCAAAGCCCACCTCTACAAACAAATCCTCACCTCGCTCCGTATGCTCAACGTGCAGCACTCGGCCGCATTGCAGATACGTGAGTCGATTGACTTTGCAAAGATATTGTTCGACAAGGGCCTCTATGGCGAGGCGCAGAAGTTGCTCGGCAAGGCCGAAACAAAAGCTCGCGAGTTGGAGCAGTGGGCAACCCTGCTCGACATTGTAGACCTGAAACGCCAACTGAAAGTGCTCAGCTACTCGGGCGAGATGAACCAAGTGGCCACCAAGACCGCGCGCGACAGTGGCGAGATTTCTACCCGTGTGAACAATATTGCCCAGTTGTCGCTCCTATCGGTGCAGTGCTATGCCCTGCATCAGCACATCGGTTTTGCCCGCTCGCAGAAGGACCTCGATAGGATGCAGACCTTCTTCAAGCCGAAGATTGACTCATACGACGAGAACACGCTGAACTTTACCGAGAAGTTCTACTTCTACCAGTGCAAGGCTTGGTACTACTACATCAGCCACCAGACAACCCTGTCGTATCGCTATGCCCTCAAATGGCTCGACCACTTCAAGCAGAACCCCGAGATGAAGAGCGTGATGTACGACGGCTACTTGCGAGCCTACGCCCACATTTTGGATGGTATGTATCTGATGCACAAACAGACAGCCTTCCTGCGCACACTCGAAGAGTTTGAGCGCGAGAGCGCTGCCATAAGCCAGCTGAACGACAACGCAGCGATGATTACCCAGCAGATACTCTTCACCGGTCAGCTCAACAAGTGCATAATGGCAGGCACCTACAAAGATGGCCTATGGCTCGTGAAGAGCATCGACTCGTATCTGAAAAAGTATGGCGACCGACTCTCACTACTCGAAAAGCTACCCCTCTACTACAAAGTTGCCACACTCTACTTTGGCGACGGCAACTATGCCAAGTGCATCGAATACCTGTCGTACATCATCTCGGTCAAAGACCACAGCATACGTCGCGACATTCAGTGCTACGCCCGTATGTTGAACCTTATGGCCCTCTATGACGCAGGTATGGACTTCAACATCGACTACCAGATTCGCTCGGTCTACTCGTTCATTGTAAAAATGAGGGATATGACCGAGATGAAGTCGGAGCTGCTGTCGTTCTTCAAGAGCTTTGGCAACATCAACGCCCTCGATCTGAAAAAGGAGCTCAAGATACTATATGAAAGGCTCAAACCCTACGAACGACACCGCTATGAGCGCCGCACATTCTACTACATCGACCTGCTGTCGTGGCTCGAGAGCAAAATTAGCGGCCGCAGTATGGGCGAAATCGTTAGAACAAAATATGAACAAAATCAGGAGGTAGAACTCCGCAAACCAGCTAATAAGAAATGGTACAATCGTGTATTAGGAATGTAGAGAGCGATGCCGACTTTGAGAGCAAAATCAGACCCCAAGAGTTGGAGAGTTTTCACGGACAACAGAAAATTGTCGACAACCTGACCGTATTCATCAAAGCCGCCCTGATGAGGGGCGAGTCGTTAGACCACGTCTTGTTTCACGGCCCTCCGGGACTGGGCAAGACCACCCTGGCCAACATTGTGGCCAACGAGATGGGCTCGACACTGAAAGTTACCAGTGGCCCTGTGCTCGACAAGCCGGGCGACTTGGCAGGCCTGCTTACCAACCTCGAGGCTGGCGACGTGCTATTTATCGACGAGATTCACCGCTTGAGTCCCATCGTAGAGGAGTATCTCTACTCGGCAATGGAGGACTACAAGATTGATATTGTGCTCGACAAGGGCCCCTCGGCAAGGAGCATCCAGATTGAGTTGGCCCCCTTCACACTGATTGGCGCAACCACCCGCAGTGGTCTGCTCACCTCGCCACTGAGGGCTCGTTTTGGCATCACCTGCCACTTGGAGTACTACGACACCTCGGTGTTGAGCGACATCGTCAAGCGCTCGGCTCGCATCTTGGGCATCGACATCGACGACAAGGGAGCACACGAAATAGCCCTCCGAAGCAGGGGCACGCCACGAATTGCCAACTCGCTGCTGCGCAGGGTGAGGGACTTTGCTATGGTTGTGGGCAACGGCTCGATTGACCTCGAAATCACCCGCCACGCCTTAGGAGCCCTGAACATCGACTCGCGAGGCCTCGACCAGATGGACAACAAGATTCTGCACGCCATAATCGAGAAGTTTGGCGGCGGCCCCGTAGGTCTAAACACCATCGCCACCTCGGTAAGCGAAGAGGCGGGCACCATCGAAGAGGTCTACGAGCCCTTCCTTATCAAAGAGGGCTTCTTGAAACGCACCCCTCGCGGTAGGGAGGCCACCGAATTGGCATACAGCCACTTGGGTATAACCCGACAGCCCACCGATGGAGAACTATTCTAGTTGAAAATTGAAAATTTTTGGCTGAGCATAGGCCGTAAGCGATATGAACGCAGTGAGTATCGCCTAAAAGTTTTTGGGCGACTTTTTACAAAAAGTCGCAAAACCAAAAGGTGCAAAAAAGAAAGAAACAAAAAAGCAATATGAAAAACAAACAAACACTACGCCCATTCGACCTGACAATCATCATACTTACGGTAGGCTCGGCACTGGCCTACTCACTCATCAAAGGGCAGTTCGAGTTGCTCGGCACCGTAGCCCTACTGATGGGTGTTACGGGCACCGTATTGAGTGCCAAACGTAGCATCTGGAACTTTTTGTTCGGCGCAGTAAACGTAACTCTGTATGCCATAATTGCTTATAAGACAAACAACTATGGCCAGGCTGCCCTCAACGCACTCTACTATCTGCCTATGCAGTTCGTAGGCTGGTGGATGTGGAGCCGTCGCAAGGCCGAGGGCGAAAAGACAAAGGTTAAGTCTCGCTCGATGACCACCAAACAACTCGTCATTACCACCCTTGGCACTGCCGTTGGTGTGGTTGTTTTGTGGTATGTTTTGAGCCACTACACCGACGCCACCCAACCCCTTAAAGATGGTTTTGTAACCACAGTGTTTATTGTGGGCCAGATACTTATGACCTTGGCCTTCTGGCAGCAGTGGTTTTTCTGGCTGGCCGGCAATGTGCTGAACGTGGTGCTGTGGGCTGTGGTTATGGCCCAGGGCGAGATGCTCGGCGGACTGATGCTCATCAAATACTCGATGTACACCATCAACTCGATAAACGGCATCATCATCTGGCGCAAAGGGGCCAAAGAGTAACCCTCGCCCCTGGCAACCACCAACACCAAACATCACCCAAAAGGCCAAAAAACCCTCTCAAAATGCTTTTTTTAGCAAAAAAGTAGTACCTTTGGGGGTAGATTGGATGGTTTGGGCTGTCATTTGCCCTTAGGTGCAAGGGGATTGCGGTGGACTGGACTTGACAATAGGCCGACTACACAAAGCAAGCAAACACATATCAACCAAATAATTACAAACAAAATGACACAGAAAAAACAAAATCTTGTGCTGCCTATCGCAGTAATGTTTATGCTGTTCTTTATGATTGCCTTCGTGACCAACTTCGCAGGCTCGATGGGCGTAATCCTGAAGAACCAGTTTGGAGTTAGCAACGCCCTCTCGCAGCTCGGTACTCTCGCCAACTTTATCGCTTACGCTTGTATGGGTGTGCCCGCAGGTATCATCCTCAAACGTAAAGGTTACAAATTCACCTCGCTGCTGGCCGCCGGCGTTGGCTTCGTAGGTGTAGGTATCCAGTTCTTGGCAGGTAGCGCTGCTCCCGAGAGCGCATTTGCAGTTTATGTTGCAGGTGCTTTCGTTGCAGGCTTCTCGATGTGCTTGCTCAACATTGTGGTTAACCCTATGCTGAACACCCTTGGTGGTGGTGGCAACCGTGGTAACCAGCTCGTACAGACCGGTGGCTCGCTCAACTCGTTGGGTGGTACTATCGCCCCCATCCTGCTGGGTTACTTGGTAGGTGGTAATGTACAGACCGCTTCGGTTCAGGACGCTGCTCCCGCAATGATTATCGCTATGGCAATCTTTGCTGTTGCATTCATCGTTATCATGCTGACCAAAATCCCCGAGCCTCATATGGAGACTGCCGAGGAGAAAGCTGCACGTATCGCTGCTAAGGCAGAGGGTAAGAAAGACAAATACAGCGCACTGTCGTTCCGCCACTTTGTGCTGGGCGCTATCGCTATCTTCTTCTATGTAGGTATCGAGGTAGGTATTCCCAACACCGCCAACCTCTATATGTCGAACCACCCCGCAGTAGGTCCCGCTATCGCAGGTACCGTTGTAGGTGTTTACTGGTTCTTGATGCTGGTTGGCCGTCTGATTGGTGCAAGTATCGGTGCTAAAGTATCGAGCAAGACTATGATGATTGCAGTTTGCGTTCTGGGTATCGCACTGCTGCTGGGCGTTATCTACACCCCCGAGACCACTATCGTAACTATTCCTATCGTTAAGGTTGCAGTACCTCTGGGTATGTTCTTTATGGCTCTGGCAGGTCTTTGCACCTCGGTTATGTGGGGCGCAATCTTCAACCTCTCGACCGAGGGTCTGGGCAAATATACTCCTATGGCTTCGGGTATCTTTATGGCTCTGGTTTGCGGTGGTGGTATCATCCCCTTCCTGCAGAACTTGCTGGCCGACAGCATTGGCTCGCTCAATAGCTACTGGTTGCTGATTGGTTGCTTGGTATACCTGCTGTACTACGCAGTTGCAGGTTGCAAGAACGTAAACAAAAACATCCCCGTAGAGTAGTTTCTACACCACATAAAATAGCAGAGGCTCAACCTTGTATAGGGTTGAGCCTCTGCTATTTTATCGACCAACGCACCAGCCCCAAAAAATCCTTAAAGAAAATCATATAACTCCTATGACTCTTATATCTCCTATTGCTCTTATAGGAGTTATAGGAGTTATAGGACTAATAGGAGATATAGGAGAATGACAGACCCCCTCCCCCTTCGGGGACTCCCCCTAACTTAGGGGGAGAGTGGTTGTGGGTATCCCATTTGCCACCGCCAAAGTTCAACACCACAACAACTCCTCTCCTGAGTTAGGAGAGGTGCCCCGAAGGGGCGGAGAGGTCTGTGCGAGGACACACAGGCAATTTCGACCACCCCTCGGCCCTGACGGGCCACTCCCCTTTCGTAGGGGGAGAGTGGTGTGGTGCTTTTCTCGGTGAGGATGGGAGCGAGGGCATCCGAATAGGATGCAAAAATATAAGAGTAGCGGCTGCGCAAGTTCACTTGCAAGCAGTTGCTACTCTTGTATTTTGTAGGCCAGTTAGGGTACCACTCACAGCCTCAGCGCAAAGGCTACACTAAAAGTTTTTTGCGGAGCTTTTTTGCAAAAAAGCGACAAAAAACCGAGAGGCGAAGCCCAAAACTACGCCTCTTTGAAGAGGTCAATTTCGCCGCGCTCGACCTGGCCGTAGATTTGAGCGAGCAGGGCTATGACGGGCGAGATGAGTGCCACCACATCTTCGATGGCGCCCTGTTTGTCTGTGTCGCCCTTGATGCGGTAGAGTATGGTGGCGTAGAGTGCGCGGAAGCAGAGCTCAATGTCGCTCACACCGTCGCGTGCCAGCACTATGCGCAGACGGGGGAGTTCCTCTTTCAGTGGTGCCCACACGTTGCGGTAGTCGGCTCCGATGGGGAGTTGGAGTAGTTGTAGGTGGAGGTTTTCGACGTCGGCAACCAGGTGGAGAGTGTGGGCAAGGTGCCCTTGCTCGGTCTTGCCCTCCTCGCGCAGGAGCCCGACGAGGCTCATATACCACATAAAGATCTGCTGCTTTTCGTTCTCGTCGCAGTCGTTGGGCTCGACAAGCGAGGTGTAGATAGCCTCAGGGCTAAAGTGGAGTGCTCGGAGTAGGTCTTCGAGCTGCCACAGGTAGAGTATGTACTCGGCGATGTTCTCGCGGCGTTTTTGTTGTGCTATATACATAATTGGGTAATCTTTTTGCAAAGATACATCAAATTGAGAATTGAGGCAAATGCGAGTAAGCGAGAGCAGAGATTGCTTGCAAGCTATGCCGAGCGTGAGCATTTTAGAGCAAGCGTTAGCTTGGTCAATTGAGAATTGAGAATTATTTTTTACAACCACATAACACACTACAAATCAGTATACTATAAACACCAAATAGCCCCACCCCAACGATTTGTTGTAAAAAATTTAGTACTATGTATTGCAAGGTACTAAAAATTATTTATATATTTGCATTACAAAACATACACTTACTCTAATACTTTTTGACAACTGTGGACAGAAGAATGAATGTAAAGATTGGCTCGACGGCCTTCACTATTGAGGAGGGCGCATATAGGGCCTTGGACAACTACCTCGACGACATTCGCGGTCGCCTTGACCAAGCTGAGGCTGTGGAGATTATGGGTGACTTGGAGATGCGCATAGCCGACCTGTTGAGTGGTTGGTTGGGCAACCCCGAGGGGGTTGTTGATATGTATTTGGTGCGCAGGGTGCAGGAGGTTATTGGCCGCCCCGATGAGTTTGGCGAACTAAAACAGCCCAAGGAGCGCCCCTCACACATTGACCCCAAGCGACTTATGCGCACATCGGGCGACAAGGTGATTGGTGGTGTTTGTGGCGGCATTGCCCACTTCACAAACATCGACCCTACGCTGCTGAGGATTATCACCCTACTGTGCATTGTGTTTGGTGGCCTCAGCCTATGGATTTACATCATCCTGTGGATATTTATGCCCATTGATTCAAACAAATAAAAAAGACGTTGTGTTATGACACTTTGGCAAGTAATTTTGGCAATAATCTTCCCTCCACTGGCGGTTATAGGTCGTGGTTGCGGCTCGTTTTTGATTACGTTGCTGCTGACCGTTGCGGGGTGGGTACCGGGTGTGATTGCCGCCCTGATAATACTAAACAAACCTAACAATCAGTAATAAACTAAAATAGATATACTACTATGGAGATAATGAACGAGCCCAAGAAACTATTCCGCAGTCGCACCAATCGTATGTTGGCCGGTGTTTGCGGTGGCCTGGCAGAGTATTTCAACATCGACCCTACACTTATGAGGGTTATAACTATCGTATTGGCATTCACACCTTTTGTGCCGGTAATCATCATATATCTGTTGTTGTGGTTGTTGATTCCCGAGAGGGTTTAATGACGTGTAAGTTATGGCCATAAACGTAGAGAACACAAAAGCGCAGATGCGCAAGGGCATCTTGGAGTACTGCATCCTCTCGCTGTTGGCGAAGGAGGATTCGTATGCTCCACAGATTATTGCAGGGCTCAAGGAGGCCCGAATGATTGTGGTCGAGGGAACACTCTACCCCATTCTGATGCGCCAAAAGAACCAGGGACTGCTGACCTATCGCTGGGAGGAGTCGCCCCAGGGCCCACCACGCAAGTACTACTCGCTCACACCCGAAGGGCGCGAGGCACTGGCACAGCTCGACGAGTCGTGGGACCAACTGGTGGAGCAGATAAGTAACATTCGCAACAAATAACCCCCAACACGACCGACTATGCAAGAAGTAATGAAAGTAAAGATTGGTGGTAGCACACTGCTGTTTACCCCCGAGGCGTGCAACAGATTGTCGCGTTATGTTGAAGTGTTGGAGAGGAGCTACGACGCAGAGGTTGTGGCCGATATAGAGGGGCGTATTGTGGAGTTGATATTGGAGCAACAATCGGCCGAAGCGGTGGTCGAAAAACCACTGGTCGAGTCGATTATCTCCACCATAGGTTACCCCGAAGGACACACCAACGAGGAGCCCAAAGCCGCTCCACAACCAACACCCCAACCCACACAAAATCAGGGCTGTTTATACTCGTTGGGCGAGGTTGTGAGGTTTTGCCTCAAAGCGCTTGTTTGGATATTCCTTGTGGGGTGGATTTTGGCTGGTTTGGGTGTAGTCATAGGCATCATAACACTCACAGCAACCGACGCCGCATTGGTGGGTATGGATGGCCAGTTTAGCGGTGTGTCACCCATAGGTTTTTCGGCCCTGTTGTGTGGCTCGTGGTTGATGTTTATGATTGCGGTGGCCTATCTACTTATCTGCCTGCTTAGGCACAAGAGGGTGAGTGGCAAGAGCCTGTTGATTATGGCTATCATTTGGCTCTTTTTGACCATCTGGGCCTGGTTTGGCCTGGGCCGCAACATCTCAAATTGGGAGCAGTGGGGCTACGATGTCGAGTATAATATGGAGCAATTTGAGGAGCGCATTGAAGATTGGGCCGAGCGATACGAAGACAATGTAGAGATGCGTATGGAGAGCCTGGAATATAACATGGAGGCTTTGGAGGATAGCATGGATGCCTTAGTGAATGCCTTAGATGATAGTATGGATTACATCTTGTAAAACAGAATAATACAACATAAAACTATGGAGATTATCAACGACAAAAAAGATGGCGCAACCGAGGGTGCAAAAACTTCGGCCGAGGCTATCGTAAACAACAAAATGACCGCCATTTGGGGCGGTGGTGCGCTCATCGTTTGTGGCGCTCTGTGGTTGTGCCACAACTACGGGCTGCTGTCGCCACTGTTTTTCGACCACCTCTTTTCGTGGCAGTCGCTTGTCATCATCTGTGGCTTGTGGCTCGTGGCAACCCGAGAGTATGTGTGGGGTTCGATAATCACCGCAGTGGGTATAACATTCTTGGTAATAGACATTTGCGGTATTTGCATTTCGTTCACCAAACTTGTGTTGCCCATACTCTTTATGGCGGCAGGTGTGGCCCTTGTGGTCGCAGCCCTGACTCGCAAAAAGAGCTAACCACAAAGCAACAAACAATACTCACAAACCACAACAAACCGATTGTTGTGGTTTTTTTTGCTCGTTAGTGGGGTATATGTCTAAATAATTAGACATAAATTCTTAACTTTGTGGTCAAAACCGAAAAAATAGATATGGCACTTATTGAAAAAATCAACGACCTGATGGCCCGAATCGAGGCGTTCAACCCCGCATCGGCAACCGAAATTGAGGAATTCCGCGTAAAAATACTTGGCCGCAAAGGCGAGTTGAACGATATTCTGGAAGAGTTCAAGACCGTTCCCTCAGAGGAGAAACGTATTCTTGGCCAGAAGATTAACGCCGTAAAGACCCGCGCAAACGAGCGTATTGCCGAGCTTAAAGAGGCTGCCGACAGCGCCCCAGTGGCTGCCGCATCGAGTGGCGACCTTACTCGCCCTGCCTTTGAGGAGGAGTTGGGCTCGAGGCACCCCATCTCGATTGTTCGCAACGAGATTTGTGAGATTTTCTCGCGCCTGGGCTATACCGTAGCCGACGGCCCCGAGATTGAGGATGACTGGCACGTCTTCTCGGCACTGAACTTTGCCCCCGAACACCCCGCACGCGATATGCAGGATACCTTCTTCATCGAGAAGAACCCCGACATCTTGCTCCGCACCCACACCAGCTCTATTCAGGTACGCACAATGGAGCACCAAAAGCCCCCTATCCGCGTTATCTGCCCAGGTAGGGTATTCCGTAACGAGGCTGTTTCGGCCAGGGCTCACTGCATCTTCCACCAGATTGAGGGCCTCTATATCGACGAGAAAGTATCGTTTGCCGATATGAAGCAGTCGCTGCTCTACTTTGCAAAGGAGTACTTTGGCGAGCAGACCCAAATCCGTATGCGCCCCTCGTACTTCCCCTTCACCGAGCCTTCGGCCGAGGTGGATGTTTCGTGCAACTTGTGCGGTGGTAAGGGCTGCAATGTCTGCAAAGGCACCGGTTGGTTGGAGATTTTGGGCTGCGGTATGGTAGACCCCAATGTGTTGGAGGCCAGCGGTATTGATAGCACCAAGTACAGCGGCTTTGCGTTTGGTATGGGTATTGAGCGTATTGCTATGCTGAAGTTTGGCGTTAAAGACCTGAGGCTCTACTTCGAGAACGACCTGCGCTTCTTGCGCCAGTTCGACTCGGCCCTCTAAACCACCCCAAGACAACACACACTCCACAGAATGATAAAACGAATCATAGGATGTCTTACACTTGGCGTAACACTACTTTCGTGCACCGTTGCACCCCAGAAAAGCAGTGATACTCGCTCGCCCTATGACACTCCCGAATGGTTCGACAACGACACACTTCGCGCGACCTACCTCTACACCGAGGGTGTAAGGGTGGTCGCCGAGAGTGGGGTGGACAGCACCGCCCTACCCTATTTTCGCAAGGTGTTGGAGATTGACTCACTCCACGCCCCCTCACACCATCAGATTTCTGTAATCGAGGTCCTAAAAGACCCCCAAAGCGCTCTGGCCCACAGTCAGGTGGCCCATCGTGTAGACACCACAAACATCGACTACTTGGGGCAGTTGGCCTATGCCCAAACGCTTAACGGTCAGTACAAAACCGCTCTTCATAACTACACCAAGCTAATGCGCCTCGACTCGCGCAACCCCTACAACTATCGCTTGGCCGCAGCTCTCTATGCCCAGACCAATATGCCTTTTATGGCCATATCGGTGCTCGATTCGGCGGAGTACAAACTGGGGTTTGTGCCCGAGTTGTGGAACGACAAGAGGGAGTTGATGATAAGGCACAAGCTCTACGACAGAGCCATAAGCGAAACGCTCTCGAGGGTGGCCAACACCCCCTACGATACGGGCAACTACCGCGTGTTGGCCGACCTATATGCCCGCACGGGCAACGACTCGCTGGCGATGGTGAATTTTCAGAAGGCAACCGAGTTGGCCCCCAATGATGTGGGCACCCTACTGGCCGCCTCGAGGTACTACCTCTCGGTGGGCAACGAGCGCAAGTACTTGGCAACCATACAGACCATCTTTGGCCTGGACAATGTAGGGCTCGACACCAAGCTAGCACTCTACGACAGCGTTATTGAGGATATCGACTTCTATCGCCGCAACTTCTACTCAATCAACACCTTGAATATGGTATTGAGGCTCAAACACCCGGGCGAGTACGAGGTTGCCGATCGTTATGCCACCCACCTCATTAGGGCGGGTGAGTTGGACAAGGCTCTTGTGGTCTACAAAGAGGAGGCTGCCAGGCCCAGCGCCCCCGTAGAGGCCTACACACAGGTTGTGGGCATTGAGGACTACCTGGGTAGGCGCGACTCGGTGATGCACTACCTCGATGTGGCTATCGGCAAGTTCCCGACTAATGGCCAGCTTCACCTCTACCGAGCATACGAATTGCAGCGCAGTGGCGAGAGCGAAAAGGTTGTTGTGGGGGCGTACAAAAAGTACCTCAAGATTGCCACCACGGCCGAGGACAAGAGTAGTGCCTGCGCCTCGCTGGGCGACTACTACTTTGCCCAGAACAAGCCCAACAAGAGCTTCAAATGGTACGCCAAAGCGCTCGACCACAACCCCGACAACGCACTGGCACTCAACAACTGGGCCTACTTCATAAGCGAGCTTGCAGGGCCCACCCCCACCCTATCGGCGGCACAAACCCACGAGCTCGAGCGAGCCCTCGAGATGAGTCGCCGAGCCTGCGAGCTATCAACCTCCAACGCCACATACCTCGACACCCAAGCCTGGATACTCCACCTGCTCGGGCGCAACGACGAGGCCAAGGTGGTGATGAAACAGGCCATATCGCTCAACTCGCAAGAGGACGACACCCTACTGGAGCACTACGCCGACATTTTGGCCGCTACGGGCGAGGATTTTATGGCCGAAATTTACTACAAACGCTCAATCAAGGCCGGTGGCAACCAACAGCGCATCGAAGCCAAAATTGAGGCGCTAAAAGCCAAATAATGATGAAAAGATTTGCTCTAACAATACTAACCCTTTTTGCTACACTT
This sequence comes from Rikenellaceae bacterium, assembly GCA_015059945.1. Classification (GTDB taxonomy): domain Bacteria; phylum Bacteroidota; class Bacteroidia; order Bacteroidales; family Rikenellaceae; genus Tidjanibacter. Next base: position 238,703 of record SUZJ01000001.1, on the reverse strand, counting down.
GCAGTGGTGGTCGGCCAATCGACCATCGAGTCGCTCAATGCCGAAATTAAGCGAGCCGAGAAGGAGATTGCCAAGAACGAAAAGTTGCTCAAAGAGGTCAGCAAATCCAAAAAGAGCAACCAAACCGAGATAAAACTACTCCAGTCTAAAATCAACAACCGCGACAAAATAGTTAGCAACCTAAACAAGCAGATTGGGCTCATTACCAAGAATATAAAACAAAAAGAGGGTGAGATTTCGTCTATGAGCGCCGAGGTCGAAAGGCTCAAGGCCGAGTATGCCAAGACCTTGGAGATTGCCTACAAGAACCACAAGACGGGCTCTCCCCTACTCTTCCTCTTCTCGTCGACCGACCTCGACACCGCCACGCGCAGGCTCAACTTTATGCAGCGTTACAACAACGCCCTCAAAGCCAAAGCCTCTCAAATAGAGCAACTATCGCAAAACATTTCAGCCGAGGTGGAAGAGTTGGCCAACCAACAAGCCTCGCTCGACCAAACCAAAGGTGAGCACCAAAAGGCTCTTGCAACACTCACCAAAGAGCGAAAACAACTAAAGGATGCGGGTAAAAAGCTGGCCGCCAACGAGAAAAAGATTTCCAAACAGCTCAAAGCCGAGCGCGAGCAAAAAAGGAAGGCGCAACAGGCACTGCAACGCATAATTGATGAAGAGACCCGCAAGGCCAAGCGCAAGATGACCGATGCCGAGCGCAGGGCAATAACCGAGCTGAATGGTCGCTTTGACCAGAACAAGGGCAAGATGTTGATACCCGTAAATGGGGGTGTCATCATCGAGCACTTTGGCAGCCACCAACACCCCACACAGAAGCATATTACGGTGGTAAACAAGGGTGTAAACATCGCTGCAGCAGCCGGCTCTGACGTATTTGCCGTATTTGAGGGCGAGGTGGCTAGAGTGATGTTCATCGCAGGACTGAACAACTGTGTGATGCTGCGCCACGGCGACTACTTTACGATTTACTCCAACCTTGCATCAGTAAGTGTAAAGGCTGGCGAGAAGGTGCAGACCAACCAAAAGGTGGGCACCATCTCGGCGGGCGACAACCCCGATGAACACCAACTCCACTTCGAGCTCTGGTTCCACACCGTAAACCAAGACCCCGAAAAGTGGTTTGCCCAATAGAGGCAGAGTGGGGTGGTGGAGCCCCATACAAACAACGCAAATAACTAAAAAACAAACAATTATATGGCAGTTCACTTTTACAACGAAGGGACCGACTACCTGCCCAAAGGGAGGGTAAAACTCAACCAGTGGGTTAGGCAGACCATCCACAACGAGGGTTTCCGAGTGGGCGAAATTGGCTACATTTTCTGCTCGTCAGACTACCACATCGGCATCAACCGCCAATACCTGGGCCACGACTACCATACCGACGTTATCACATTTGATTACAGCGACTTAGAGGGGCGCAAGGTGGTCAGTGGAGACATATTCATCGACCCCGAGACGGTGGCCGACAATGCCGACCTGCTCGGCACCGACCCTGCCGAGGAACAGCTGAGGGTAATCATCCACGGCATCCTCCACCTGTGTGGTTACAAGGATAAGAGCGATGCAGAGGCAGCACAGATGCGTCAGAAAGAGAACTTTTACTTGGCAAGGTTGCCAAAATAAAGTGGGGGAGCCATGAGATTTGACTACGATGTCATAGTGGTTGGTGGCGGACACGCTGGATGTGAGGCAGCCGAAGCGGCAGCAAACCTCGGTGCGGCCACGCTGCTCATATCGATGGATATGACCAAATATGCGGCAATGTCGTGCAACCCTGCGGTTGGCGGAGTTGCCAAAGGCCAGATTGTCAGAGAGATAGACGCTCTTGGCGGACAAATGGGCATAATCACCGACCGCAGCACCATACAGTTCCGAATGCTCAACCGCTCCAAAGGAGCTGCAATGTGGAGCCCCAGAGCCCAGTGCGACAAGGCACGCTTCTCGGCCCTGTGGCGCGAGAAGTTGGAGAACACACCCAACCTTAGGCTTTGGCAAGACTCTGTAAACCACATACTTACCACCATAAACGAGCAGGGTAGGGTGGTGGCCTGCGGTGTGCGCACCCAGATGGGTGTCGAGTTCCGCGCAGGGGCTGTGATACTCACCACGGGCACCTTTCTGGGCGGACTGATGCACATTGGGCGCAACAATGCCGAGGGGGGTAGGGCAGGCGACAGCGCCTCGCACGGCCTGACCGAACAACTGGTTGAGTTGGGCTTCGAGGCTGGTCGAATGAAGACCGGAACACCCGTCAGGATTGACGGCCGCTCGCTCGATATGACCAAGTTTGAGCGCCAGGATGGCGATGCCGACCCCTCGAAATTCTCATTCCTTAGGAGCATCAAACCCGTAGAAGAGCAGAGGCCCTGCTACTTGGTATACACATCCACCGACGTACACGACACACTGCGCGAGGGCTTTGATGATTCGCCTCTATTCCAAGGACTTATCAAAGGTATAGGCCCTCGCTACTGCCCCAGCATTGAGGACAAATTGCGCACCTTTGCCGACAAGGATTTTCACCAACTATTCCTCGAGCCCGAGGGTGCGACCACAAACGAGTACTACTTAAACGGCTTCTCATCGAGCCTTCCCTGGCAGGTGCAATGCCGCGCACTGGAGAAAATCGAAGGTTTTGAGAGGGTAGAGATTTACCGCCCAGGTTATGCAATCGAGTATGACTATTTCCCACCCACACAGTTGCACCACACCCTCGAAACCAAGCAGGTCGAAAACCTCTACTTTGCAGGCCAGATAAACGGCACTACGGGTTACGAAGAGGCCGCAGCACAAGGCTTGGTCGCAGGCGTAAACGCTGTTCGCAAACAGAGGGGCGAGGGGACATTTGTGCTTGGGCGCGACGAGGCATATATTGGAGTGCTCATCGATGACCTTGTAACCAAGGGTGTTGACGAGCCCTACCGAATGTTTACCAGCCGAGCCGAGTATCGCATCTTGTTGCGCCAAGACAATGCCGACCTACGCCTGACTCCTATTGGCAGAAAATTGGGCTTGGTGAGCGATGAAAGGTGGGCCGATTTTGAGCAAAAAAAATCGCTCGTAGAATCGCTCAAAAACTTTGTGCAAAAGCAAGGGGTCACTCCGAGCGAAATTTTGAGCTATTTAGAAAGTGTAAAATCCACACCACTTTCGCAAAAAAGAAAGTTGAGCGACCTACTAATTCGCAACGAAATTTCACTTTTTGGCTTGATTGACAATTTTGAACCCCTGAAAAAGTTTATCGCCGACCACCAAATCGACCGAGAGGTGATAGAACAAGTGGAGGTAGAGATAAAATATAGTGGTTACATTGAGCGCGAGAGGGCTGCAGCAGACAAAATTCGCCGCCTCGAAGAGATACAAATTCCTGCCACCTTTGACTATATGTCGCTCACATCTATCACTATCGAAGCTCGCCAAAAACTGACCCGCATTCGCCCCGCCACAATTGGTCAAGCCTCGCGCATACCAGGCGTATCGCCAGCCGACATAAACGTATTGCTGATTTACTTTGGGCGATAATGTTCCACGTGGAACATTTTAGCAAATTGGCCTAAAAAAAGGATTGTTCCACGTGGAACAATCCTTTTTTGCGGAGTAGGGTAGTGTGACACCCTATTTCTTCTGCATCTTTGCCCAAGTATCTTTGAGGGTAACAGTGCGATTGAAAACCAACTTCTCGGCAGTCGAATCTTTGTCTACACAGAAGTAACCCACACGCTCAAACTGGAATTTGTCGCCACACTTGGCCTCGGCCAGCGAGCGCTCGCAATAGGCTGTCTTAACTACCAACGAGTTGGGATTGAGATAATCGGTAAACACCTTGCCCTCCTCGACGTCGTCGGGATTCTCTTTTGCAAACAAGTTGTCATACAGGCGCACCTCGGCAGGAACAGCGTCAGCCACCGAAACCCAGTGGATAACACCCTTAACCTTGCGACCATCGCTCGACGAGCCACCGGCCGACTCAGGATCGTAGGTACAGCGCAGCTCTACCACATTGCCCTCGGCATCCTTAACAACCTCCTCGCACTTGATCAAGTAGCCATACCTGAGGCGCACCTCGCCACCTGGGCGCAGGCGGTAATAACCCTTTGGAGGCTCCTCCATAAAGTCGGCGCGCTCGATATAAATCTCCCTTCCGAAGGGCACCTCGCGACGGCCAGCAGCCTCATCCTCGGGGTTGTTAACAGCGCTAAACGACTCGCTCTTGCCCTCGGGGTAGTTGGTAATAACCACTTTCAAGGGGTCAACGACAGCCATACGGCGCTCGGCGGTCTTGTTCAAATCCTCGCGCACGCAGTACTCCAACAGCGACAGGTCAATCACATTATCCCTCTTGGCAACACCCACCTTCTCGGCAAAAGCGCGAATCGAAGCGGGGGTGTAACCCTTACGACGCAGTGCGCAAATGGTAGGCATACGGGGGTCATCCCAACCTGTAACCACCTGGTCTTTAACAAGTTGTAACAATTTGCGTTTGCTCATTACGGTATAGGTAAGGTTGAGCCTTGCAAACTCGTACTGGTGGCTGGGGAAGATACCCAGCTCCTGGATAAACCAATCGTACAAGGGGCGGTGAACGTCAAACTCGAGGGTACAAATCGAGTGTGTAATCCTCTCTATCGAGTCGCTCTGGCCGTGAGCATAGTCGTACATTGGGTAGATGCACCACTTGTTGCCGGTGCGGTGATGCTCGGTGTGGAGGATGCGATACAAGATGGGGTCGCGGAAGAGCATATTGGGGTGAGCCATATCAATCTTGGCGCGCAACACCTTCTCGCCATCGGCATATTTGCCGGCCTTCATCTCCTCGAAGAGCTGCAAGTTCTCCTCTACCGAACGGTTGCGCCAGGGGCTCTCGGTACCAGGCTGCTGAATTGTACCACGGCCTTGGCGAATCTGCTCCTGGGTTTGGTCGTCTACATAGGCTTTACCCTTCTTAATCAGCTCGATAGCCCACTCATAGAGCTGGTCGAAGTAGTCCGAAGCATAGCGCTCAACGGCCCACTCGAAGCCGAGCCACTTGATATCCTCTTTGATCGAGTCTACATACTCGGTATCCTCTTTTACGGGGTTGGTATCGTCGAAACGCAGGTTGCACTTGCCGCCATAGCGCTGTGCAAGGCCAAAGTTAAGGCAGATACTCTTGGCGTGACCTATGTGCAGGTAGCCGTTTGGTTCGGGCGGAAAACGGGTTTGGATTGTATTACCCGTCTCGGCGATATAGTTTTCGATAATCTCTTCTACGAAGTTGAGCGAGCGCTCTTTGGCGGGCTCCTGTGCTTTTACCTCCATAAATCTAACTAATTAGTGACATATAAAGCACAAAAGTAATTATTTGAATTGAGAATTGAGAATTGAGAATTGAGAATTTTTGTTTTGGGCCAAAATTTCTTTGTAAAAAAAGAGAGCACCCTTTTGTTTGGGTGCTCACTTTCTATTATAAAAGAACTAACTTTTTCTATTTAATAGTCATCTCATCGAGCAGGTAGCCTGCGCCGCCCAGAACGTCGATGCACCACAGAACATAGCGCACATCTACGTTGATGGTGCGTTGCACATTGGGCTCAAAGGCAATATCGCCACTCATAGCCTCCCAGTTGCCGTCGAAGGCCAAGCCAATAAGCTCGCCCTTGCCGTTCATAATGGGGCTACCCGAGTTACCACCAGTAATGTCGTTGGTCGAGAGGAAGCAGGTGTGCAAGCGGCCATCCTTGTCGGCATAGCCACCCCACTCGGCTGCGGCATAGTGTCGTTTCAGTTTCTCGTCTACGGTGAAATCTACGGGATTTTTGGGGTCCTCTTTGGCAATCACACCATCAATGGTGGTAAAGTGCTGGTAGAGAACACCATCGGCAGGCGAGTAGGGGAGTATGGTACCATAGGTCAAACGGAGTGTGAAGTTAGCATCGGGATAGAAGCTCTTCTCGGGCTGCATCTCCATCAGGCCGGCAATGTAGAGCCTATGACCGGTGGTGTAGTCATTGCGCAGGGGGAGCACCTTGGCGCGCAGCTCGGCATACAGTGCCGAGGCGTCTTTCATAATTGCCAGTGCGGGGTCATTCTCAAACACCTCAATCGAGCCTGCTGCCGCAGCACCCAGGAACTTCTGCTCGTTGGCAAATACCGATTTGTCGAACAGATCCTCAACAAATGCCTTCACGTCGCCACCAAACTGAGTATCTATAACCGCCAATGTTTCGGGCCTACGCTCGGCGGGAATCATCTCCCTCAACACCTCAATCATACGAACAGTAACCAGGCGGTCGGTTGCCTCGTCGTAGTCTTTGTAGAACTTCTGGGCAGCCTCAACACCCTTCTCGAAGCTCTCGCTGCGACGGTAGGCGTTGTAGAAGGTGGTCGAAGCGTTCAGAATTTCGGTTGCGCGGAACAGCGTTTCGCTCAAAATCTGTGCATCGCTCTCGTAGGGGGTAGCCTCCTTAACATATTTCTCTATCAGGGGCAGTGCGTTGCCATACTTGGCCACACGTTTGGGGTCGGCATTAACCCACTCGGTGAAGGCGGCCTCCTCGGCTGCTTTTTGGCCCTTTACGCCCAGTTTCTCCACGCCGCGCGACTTACCGATAGAGTTTTTCCAGTAGTTCGACGACGAGGCGTATTTCGAGGCGTATTTGATGCGGATAGCATCGTCGGCTGCCATACGCACCTTCAAGATAGCCTGCCTCTCGCCACGGATGTAGATGCGGTTGGGGTTGTCAACGGTGAGCATCTTCTCTATCTCATACGAGGTCATATAGCGAGTAGTGGTACCAGGGAAGCCCATAATCATCGCAAAGTCGCCCTCGTCGTAGCCCTGAGTCGATATGGTCAGGTGGGTAGGAGCCTGGTAGGGTACATTCTCGGGTGCATACTCGGCTGGCGAGGTGCCATCGGGAGCTGCATATACGCGGAACACCGAGAAGTCGCCAGTGTGACGGGGCCACATCCAGTTGTCGGTCTCGCCACCAAACTTACCTACTGCATAAGGGGGAGTACCCACCAAGCGAACATCTTTGTATACCTCGGTAACAAAGGCAAAGTACTGGTTGCCACCAAAGAACTCCTTGATACTGATACCCTTACCCTCGTTTTTCTTCTGCAACTTGGCGTGCAGAGCCTTGGTATTTTTCTCGATCTTCTCGGCCCTCTGCTCAAAGGTCATATCATCTTTCACACCCTTGAGAACCTGTTTGGTTACATCCTCGATGTGGCGGATGAAGGTTACCTGCAACCCGGGGGCGGGCAGCTCCTCCTTCTGGTTCATAGCCCAGAAGCCGTTTTTCAAGTAGTCGTGCTCCACGCTACTGAGGGCCTGAATAGAGCCAAAGCCGCAGTGGTGGTTGGTAAAGAGTAGGCCATTGGGCGACACAATCTCGCCTGTACAGCCACCGCCAAAGATAACAATGGCATCCTTAATCGACGAGCCGTTAATCTTGTAGATATCATCTGCCGTAAGCTCCAAACCCTTGGCCTGCATATCTTTGAGGTTCAACTTTTTGAGTAGTGGCAGCAGCCACATACCCTCATCGGCAAAAGTTGTCAAAGTAACCAACATTGCCAATGCGCTAACAATCAGTTTTTTCATTTTAGTTTTTTTATATTATTAGGTTTGTGTTTTTTCTTTTTCTCCGCTTTTTGTAAAAAGCGGAACCAAAAACTTTTCTGAGATACTCGCTGCGCTCATATCTCTTACTGCCTTTGAAAGTCAAGAATTTTCAATTCTCAATTTTCAATTTTCAATTCGTCGGTCGACGGTCGACGTTAGACACTCATATCGAGCATACGGCGGATAGAGCCCTCAGCAGCAGCTCTCACCGCCTCGTCGATTACCACCTCGGGGCTCTCATCGAGCAGTGTTTGGTAGATATTCTCCAAGGTTACGAGCTTCATATCCTTACAAGCAATACACCTCTCGCAACCATCTTTGGTGGGCACCAAGTAGAACTTCTTGCTCGGGTAGCGACGCTCCAACTCATACAGAATACCGCTCTCGGTAACCACTATTACCTCCTGCACATCCTCGCGGCCACAATAGGTCAGAATACCCGCCGTAGAGCCCGCATAGTCGGCCAGAGCTGCCACCTCGGCCTTGCACTCGGGGTGGACAACCACTCGGGCCGCAGGGTGGGCCTCTTTAAGCTCGGCAATCCTCTCGACCGAGAACTCCTCGTGTACCAAACAGGCACCATCCCAGAGTTTCATATCGCGCCCCGTTACCTTATTTATATAACCACCCAGGTTGCGATCGGGCACAAAGAGCACCTTCTGGTCGGCAGGCAACCTATTTACTATATCGAGGGCGTTAGACGAGGTACAGCAGATGTCGGTCAGTGCCTTTACCTCTACCGAGGTGTTTACATAGGCCACCACCAGGTGGTCGGGATTCTCGGCCTTTACCCTTGCCAGTTCGGCCGCATCACACGAGTCGGCCAGCGAACACCCTGCCTCAACTACGGGCAGCAGCACCTTTTTTGAGGGCGAGAGCACCTTGGCGGTCTCGGCCATAAACCTCACGCCTGCGAAGAGTATTATGTCGGCATCGGCCTGTGCAGCCTTCTGCGACAGAGCCAACGAGTCGCCCATAAAGTCGGCTACGGCTTGAACCTCGCCACGGGTATAGTAGTGAGCCAATATGATGGCACGTTTGGAAGCTTTGAGAGCGGCTATCTTGTCGCTCAAAATTTTCTGTTCGGCAGTCATCTCTATTTTATTATTTTTTATTCAATATTTATAAATTAAATATAATTAAAAGAATAAAAACAATATAAAAGCGTGTTGAAAATGTCAGCAATTTTTAGTTTTCGGGGTGGGAGAAAAGATACTAAAAGTTGCCAATTTGTTTGGAGGGTATAAGTGGTTGATTTGTGTGTTGGTTGGGGTTGTTTTCAACACCCTGTCGGTAACTTTATCAACATATCAACACCCCCAAAATGTTAACACCTCAGCCCCTTTGTGGTGTTGATATTTTGACGACCGAAAATAAAACTTTTTTCTTGCAAAATCGAAATGGTTGTTGGTATATGCAACAAACTCTATTTTCCAAATTTTTGCTCGCCAAAGTTGTTCTTTTTAATCAACCGTTTACTCTAAACTTTTCAACACTATTTTGTCAGTTTCTCAACAACCTTTCGACAAATGGCGGCATAGTAGGGCTCGGCCTCGTTTTGGTCGAGAGCTACGGGAGTGCCACTGTCAGAGTTCTCTGCAATAGCCTGAATAATAGGAATTTCACCCAAGAAATCAACCCCCTCATTCTCGGCCATAATGCGTGCTCCGCCACGGCCAAAGATGTAGTAACGATTGTTGGGCAACTCGGCAGGCGAGAACCACGCCATATTCTCAACAACACCCAGTATGGGTATGTTAATTCCCTCGGCCATAAACATCTTCATACCCCTCACCACATCGGCTGTTGCCACCTGCTGTGGAGTCGATACAATCAGGGCTCCATCGATGCTTAGTGCCTCGGTCAGAGATATCTGCACATCGCCCGTTCCGGGGGGCAGGTCTATGAGCAAAAAGTCTAACACTCCCCAAAGGGTTTGGTTAATAAGTTGTTTCAGAGCGTTTGTGGCCATCGGACCCCTCCAAACCAGCGCATCCGAGGCCCCAATGTAGAAGCCGATAGAGTTGATTTTGATACCACTCGACTCGGCCGGAACGATATAGTCCAGACCATCAACCTTTTCGGCCCAAGGGGCGTAGTCCTCTACGCCAAAAAGCTTGGGCTGCGAGGGGCCATAAATGTCGGCATCCAACACACCCACTTTGTAGCCCAGCTTGCTCAGCTCGACAGCTATGTTGGCCGTTACGGTCGACTTGCCCACACCGCCTTTGCCCGAGGCAATGGCTACGATGTGTTTGATGTCTTTGGTGCCCTCATGCTGGCGAGGCTTGGGCGCATCTTCGCCCTCTTTTACCACCACCTCTACATCGGCACCCTCGGCAGCGGCCTCGATGGCCAACTTGGCGCGTGTGGCAACCGAGCGGGCAAATGGGTCGCGCTTGCGACGGAACGAGAGGGTCAGAACAATCTTGCCCTCGTCGGTGAACTCTACACTCTGGGCAATACCATCTTCGATGAGGTTTTTGCCCGTTTCGGGATGTGTTACCCCTTTGAGAATCTCTACAATCTCTTCTCTGGTTATCATAACTATTTTTGCTGTTGTTTTGCGTTTTTTTTGTTGTGCCGCCCCCCAAAGGGGGCGTGGCAGGTTAAATTTAATCTACAAATATAGCTTTTCTTTGTCGTAAAAACCATATATTTGTACTATTCTAACGAAATTTTTGTATACAAAAGAGTAAACGAAACGCAAAAACAAATAAAATTTTCAGCTATGAAATCATTTTTCAAGACTTTCTTTGCGGCGCTGCTGGCCGTGTTGGTCGTAGCCCTGCTGCCTATTATTATTTTGGTATCGATTGCCTCGTCGGCAATGTCGTCGGAGCCTGTGGTTGTTGAGCCCAATAGTGTGTTGCACCTCGATTTTGGCACCAACCTCTACGACTCGCCCCGTATGCCCACCTTTGCATCGGGCAGTAGCGGCTCGTTTGAGTTTATCCATAGCCTAACCACCCTGCAACTCATCGAGGCCTTTGAGGCTGCCAAGACAGATGCCAACATCAAGGGTGTTTACATCTCGCCCGAGGGTATGGGTGCCATAGAGGGCACCTCGCAGATTGAGGAGTTCCGCGCTCTGATTGAGGACTTTAAGAAAGAGAGTGGCAAGTTTGTGGTTGCTTATAGCGAGAGTTATTCGCAGGGCCTCTACTGGCTCGCTTCGGGTGCCGACCGCATCTTCCTCAACCCCGAGGGTGCGTTCGATTGGCGTGGTCTGGCCAGCCAGAGCATCTTCTTCAAGGGGCTGCTCGACAAACTGGGCGTAGAGGTGCAGATTGTTCGCCACGGCACCTTCAAGTCGGCCGTTGAGCCCTATATCACCGACCGTATGAGCCCCGCCAATAGGCTCCAGACCGAGAAGATGGTGGGCTCGATGTGGAACGCTTTGGTTGATGATGTTGCCCTGAGCCGCAATATGTCGCCCCACTACCTCAACCTCCACGCATCCAATTTGGCCGTAAGCTCGCCCGAGAAGGCTGTCGAACTGGGCTTTGTAGACCAACTGGCCTACTACGACGAGGTTATGAACTACTTGGCCGAGAAGAGTGGTGTTGATGGTGGCGAGCCCAACTTGGTGTCGCTGTCGGACTACTGCTCAACCCTTGTGGAGAAGAAGATTTCGCCCAACAAGGTGGCCATCATCTATGCCGATGGCGAGATTATCGACGGTGCGGGTGGCGAGGGCATTATTGGCAGTGCCACCACTGCCGACCAGATTCGCCGCGCTCGCGAGGATGAGGGTGTAAAGGCCGTAGTGCTGAGGGTCAACTCGCCCGGTGGCAGCGCTCTCGCCTCGGAGGTTATGTGGCGCGAGTTGCAACTGCTCAAAGCCGAGAAACCTATCATTGTGTCGATGGGTAACTATGCCGCTTCGGGTGGCTACTACATCTCTTCGCCTGCTAACCATATCATTGCTAACCGCACCACCCTTACGGGCTCTATCGGTGTGTTTGGTATGATTCCCAACGGTCGCGATGCGCTGAAAGATAAGTTGGGAGTAACCGTAGATGTGGCCAAGAGCAACCCCCACGCCGATATGGGCTCGCTGTTCCGCCCATTGGATAAGAGCGAGTTGGGCTACTTGCAGCAGTCGGTCGAGGACGTCTATGGCACCTTCATTGGCCACGTTGCCGAGGGTAGGGGTATGACCACCGCCGAGGTTGATAAGATTGGTCAGGGCCGCGTGTGGGCAGGTGTTGATGCCGAGCAAATTGGCCTTGTTGATGGATTTGGTGGCCTTAAAGAGGCTATTGTTATCGCTGCCGAGAAGGCTGAGCTGGGCGACAACTACCGCATCACCGAGATTCTCGAAGAGGAGGATGAGCTGACCCGTATAATTAACCAACTGCTCACCGCCAAGGTGTCGATGCAGAAGAGCGAACTGGGCAAGGCCCTGCGCTACTACAACGCCATTGAGAGGGCTGTCGAGCAGGGTGGAGTTTTGGCCCGTATGCCCTACGATATTAGCATCTACTAATACATAATATATATAGTACCCCCATTGCTGTGGAAAAACTATTCCTTATAGACGCCTACGCACAGATTTTTCGTGCTTACTACGCCTTTGCCGGTCGCCCTATGCGCAACCGACAGGGGCTCAACACCTCGCCCATATTTGGCTTTACGAAATTCCTGCGCGACATTTTGATTAACGAGAGGCCCCACTACCTGGGTGTTGCCTTTGACCCCAAGGGTGGCAACTTCCGCAACCAACTCTTCCCCGAGTATAAGGCCAACCGTAGCGAAACCCCCGAGGATATTATTGCTGCTGTGCCCTATATCAAGGAGATTTTGGCGGCTATGCGCATACCCGTGCTGGAGGTGGCGGGCTACGAGGCCGACGATGTTATCGGCACCCTGGCCCACAAGGCTGCCGCACAGGGTTATGACGTCTATATGGTTACCCCCGACAAGGACTTTGGACAGCTTGTAACCCCCACGGTGCGCATCTACAAACAGCGCAAGGGTGGCGATGGGGTAGAGATTGTGGGCCCTGCCGAGATAGAGGCCCACTATGGTTTTAGCGATCCCCGCAAGGTTATCGACATCTTGGCCCTTTGGGGCGATGCTGCCGACAATATCCCTGGTGTGAAGGGTGTTGGCGAGAAGGGAGCCATAAAACTTGTAAACGAGATTGGTACCGTAGAGGAGATTCTGGCCGACACAAGCCGCCTGAAGGGCAAACAGCGCGAGAATGTCGAGGCTGGTGCCGACCAGTTGAGGCTCTCGAAGGTGTTGGCAACCATCGCTCTGGATGCCCCCATCGAGTTTGTCCCATCGGAGTTGGCTATGTGTGCCCCCGACTGCGATGCGCTCAGGGAGATATACCGCAAACTGGACTTCAATATGTTCTTGCGCGAGATGGAGCTGGGTGCCCACTCGCCCTTTAATGGTCAGGTGTGCCCCGAGGCTACGGGGTATAAGGAGTGCCCCGCAACTTCGGCTACCACCCAACCACAACCAACCGACCTTTTTGGCAACCCCGTTGCTGTGGCTCAACCCAATGCGCCCGCAACCACCGCCCCCGCGCAAGACCTCTTTTCGATGGCCGCACCGCTCTATAAAACAATAGACTCGGTAGACCACACATATATCACTGCCGACACCACCGAGGCTATCGAGGCTATGGTGGCCGAACTGCAAAAGGCACCACTGCTGTCATTTGACACCGAAACAACGGGTTTTGACTACTTCTCGGACCAGATTGTGGGCATTGGTCTTTCGGCCGAGCCACACAAGGGCTACTATGTTCCGCTCACTTCGGCCAACCGAGCCGAGCGAATTGCCCTACTGCGCCCTCTGCTGGAAAACCCCGTAACAGGTAAGGTGGGCCAGAACATAAAGTTCGACCTGCTGATGTTGCGTGCGGCGGGTGTTGAGGTGGGTGGCCCTCTGTGGGACACAATGATTATGCACTACCTCGTAGACCCTGAGCAGCGCCACAATATGAACTACTTGGCTCAGAAACTCTTGGGCTACCAACCCATAGAGATAGAGAGCCTTATAGGCCGAGGGGCCAAACAGCTCACAATGGACCGCGTGGCTGTTGAGCTTGTTGCCCCCTATTGTGCCGAGGATGCCGACATCACCCTGCAACTCTACCACGCGCTGGTGCCCAAGTTGGCCGAGGTGGGGGCTACCGACCTATACAAAACCATCGAACAACCCCTCATCCGCACACTGGCCGATATGGAGTGGGAGGGTGTGAAGGTTGATGTGGCGCAGCTGGCCGACTATGGCCACGAGCTTTCAGCCCGATTGGTCGAGCTCGAAGAGCAGATTCGCTCGCTGGCGGGTATACCCGACCTGAATGTAAACTCGTCGCGCCAACTGGGTGTGGCCCTCTTCGAGGTGCTCCGCATCGACTCCAAGCCCCAAAAGACAAAGACCAAACAGTACAGCACCGAGGAGGAGTACTTGGTGTTCCTCTCGGACCGCCACCCCATAGTGCCCCTCATCCTCGAATACCGAGGGGTGAAAAAACTACTCTCGACCTATGTCGAGGCCCTGCCTGCGCTGGTAAACCCCAAGACAGGGCGCATACACACCTCCTACAATCAGGCCGTTACGGCTACGGGCCGACTGAGCTCGACCAACCCTAATCTGCAAAACATCCCTGTTCGTGATTATATGGGCCGACGCATACGCCGCGCCTTTGTAGCTTCCGATGGTGAGCACACCCTGCTTGCGGCCGACTACTCGCAGGTTGAGCTGCGATTGATGGCCAATGCGAGTGGCGATGCTGCAATGGTCGAGGCCTTCCGCAGTGGCGAGGATATTCACCGCGACACCGCTGCAAGGTTGTTCCACACCTCACCTACCGAGGTTAGCTCCGACCAGCGCCGTAAGGCCAAGACCGCCAACTTTGGCATCATCTATGGCATTTCGGCCTTTGGTCTGCGCCAGCGTATGGGTGGCGATATGAGTATGGCAGAGGCCAAGGAGATTATTGAGGGCTACTTCCGCTCTTACCCCGCAGTGAAAGAGTATATCGACCACACCATAGCCGATGCAAAGACCAATGGCTATGTGCAGACCATCTTTGGCCGACGTCGCTACCTGCCCGATATCAACTCGGCCAACGCCAATGTTCGCTCACTGGCCGAGCGCAACGCCATAAACGCACCCCTGCAGGGCTCGGCTGCCGATATAATAAAGATAGCAATGGCCCGCGTGAGCGACCGACTCCGCACCGAGGGGTTGCAGGCCAAGATGATTTTGCAGGTACACGACGAGCTTGTTGTCGATTGCCCCAATAGTGAAATTGAGAGAGTAAAGGTCATTCTGCGCGAGTCGATGGAGGGGGCTGCCCAGCTGCTCGTACCTCTTACGGTAGATATTGGCGAGGGCCAAAACTGGCTCGATGCACATTGAGAACTATAAAAACAAAACCTAATCCCAACCATAATCCTGATGAGAGCACTGGTACAGCGTGTAGCTCACGCAAACGTAGTGATAGAGGGTGAACAGGTGGCGCAGATTGGTCACGGACTGCTTATCTTTGTAGGTGTGGCCACAACCGACACCGAAGAGGATGTCAATTATCTGGTCAAAAAGTGTAGCCAACTGCGCATCTTTGACGACGAAAACGGAGTTATGAATCTCGATGTGCGCCAGGTCGATGGCCAGGCGCTTGTGGTGAGCCAGTTCACCTTGCAAGCCGCCACCCGCAAGGGTAACCGCCCCAGCTATATTCACGCCGCAGGCGAGGCCGTAGCTGTGCCCCTCTATGAGTCGTTCAAGGCAAAACTTGCCACCGCCATAGGTAAACCCATACCCTGTGGCCGCTTTGGTGCCGATATGAAGGTAACCCTGCTAAATGACGGCCCCGTAACTATTTGGATTGACAGCCAAGATAAGTAGGCAAATATCAATTCAATTTCATATCTTTGTGGCTGCAAAATAAGACCACACCAACAAAACACAACCCAAAACAAAATGCAAATCAAGCGAGTAATTGGCATTGGTAATGCCCTGACAGACTTTTTGGTAAACCTGCGCAACGACGAGGTGCTCGACCGCCTCAACCTCGGTAAAGGTAGTATGAACCTTGTAGACTCGGAGTTTCAGCGACAAATCCAGGGCGAAACGGCCGACCTGCCCCACACTCTCTCGTTGGGTGGTAGTGCCGCCAATACCATTCGCTGTATGGCACGCTTGGGTACCCCTGTTGGTTATATTGGCAAGGTGGGCAAGGACTCTACGGGCCACTTCTTTGAGCAGGCTCTCGACAATCTGGGTATTGACCCCTATGTTGCACACGGTGTAAACCGCTCGGGCCGTTGCTTGTCGCTTGTGTCGCCCGATGGCGAGCGCACAATGATTACCTACTTGGGTGCAGCGCTCGAATTGTGCGAGGCCGATATTACCGCAGAGGCCTTTGAGGGTTATGACTGTTTGTACATCGAGGGCTTTATGGTTCAGAGCCACTCGGTTATACGCCACGCCATAAAGTTGGCCAAGGAGTGTGGCTTGAAGGTGGCTATTGACCTTGCGAGCTACAATGTGGTGTTGGAGAATAGGGCTTTTCTGCTCGATATTGTAGATAAGTATGTAGACATAATCTTTGCAAATGAGCAGGAGGCTGCCGCATTTAGTGGCGAGAAGGAGCCCGAGAAGGCTTTGGAATTTATCGCTTCAAGGTGCCAGTTGGCTGTGGTTAAGATTGGCACTCGCGGAGCCCTTATTAAGAAAGATGGCTTGGAGCCATTGCAGGTGGGCATTATGGCTGCAGCCAAGAGGGTTGATACCACCGGTGCGGGCGACTTCTATGCTGCGGGCTTTATGTCGGGCTTGTGCCAAGGGTTGGATTTGCGCCAGTGTGGTACCATTGGTGCCATTACTGCGGGCAAGGTGATTGAGGTTGTGGGTACAACCTTTGGCGAGGAGGCTTGGAAGGAGATTTTCTCGCTGGTAGAGGAGGTTAAAACCCAGAAGTGTCTGTTCTAAAAAAGGGTGTAAATATGAGGGCAAAAATCGAGCTCGAAAGGATGGAGTTTCACGCTCCCCACGGCTGCTACGACTTGGAAAAGGTGGTTGGCAATCGCTTCCAGATAGACTTGGCTATGGATGTTGAGGTGGGTGATATGCCTGCGACCGACGAATTGTTGAAAAGTGTCAACTACCTTAGCGTCTACGAACTGGTGAGCGAGGTGGTGCGCATCCCCTCTAATACACTCGAAAATGTTGCTTGGCGCATATTGGAGGCTGTGAATAGTGCTTTCCCTCAGATAGTTACATCTACTGTGAAGGTGTCGAAGCTCGCCCCACCCCTTGGTGGTAAGGTCGAAAGGGTTAGCGTAACTATGTCAAAATAACACCTTTATGAAAGTGTTCACAAATTGTTTATAAAGTGTGTGAACACTGTTGATAAATCAAAAAAAATAGTGCAACTTTGCACCAACAAATGGCCCCTAATGGAGCCTGACTGCTTATCGCCCTATGAAATAGGAAGATAAGTTTTTTTTACCGCTACTCAGAACCTACCACAATTCGACAAAATCGAAAAAATATATATAGCACTATGTCAGAAAAGGGAAATGTTGCTTCGGGCCTCACAGAGTTGAAGTACGAAGATGTCTTGGCCAATGCCAAGGAGTATTTTAAGGGGGATGACCTGGCCGCAATGGTGTGGGTCAATAAGTATGCGTTGAAGGATTCGTTCAACCGAATCTACGAGGGCTCGCCCGAAGAGATGCACCACCGCATCGCCGGCGAGATTGCCCGTATCGAGAACAACTATCCCAACCCCTTGAGCGAGCAGGATGTGTTTGAGTTGCTCGACCAGTTTAGGTATGTCATCCCTCAGGGTGGCCCTATGACCGGTATTGGCAACAATCTGCAGATCGCCTCGCTCTCTAACTGCTTTGTGATTGGCCACCGCAACCCCGCCGACTCTTATGGTGGTATTATCCGTATGGACGAGGAGCAGGTGCAGCTGATGAAGCGTAGGGGTGGTGTGGGCCACGACCTGTCGCACCTCCGCCCTGCTGGTACCCCAGTGTTGAATAGTGCTTTGACCTCTACCGGTATCGTTCCCTTTATGGAGCGCTACTCGAACTCGACTCGTGAGGTGGCCCAGGATGGCCGCCGTGGTGCTTTGATGCTTACCCTTTCAATCAAACACCCCGACGCCGAGAAGTTTATCGATGCCAAGACTGTTCAGGGCAAGGTGACTGGTGCTAACGTGTCGATTAAGGTCGATGACGAGTTTATGCGCTGCGTTCAGAGTGGTGAGAAGTATGTACAGAAGTTCCCTATCGATTCGGACAAACCTCTGTATGAGAGAGAGATTGATGCTACGGCTTTGTGGCAGAAGATTATCCACAATGCGTGGAAGAGTGCCGAGCCCGGTTGCTTGTTCTGGGACACTGTGCTGCGCGAGAGTATCCCCGACTGCTATGCCGACGAGGGTTTCCGCACCGTTTCGACCAACCCTTGTGGCGAGATTCCTCTGTGCCCCTACGACAGCTGCCGCCTGTTGGCGCTAAACCTTTACAGCTATGTCGATAAGCCATTTACCCCCGAGGCTTCGTTCAACCACGACAAGTTTGCCAAACATATCGAGATGGCAATGCGTATGATGGACGATATTATCGACTTGGAGTTGGAGAAGATTGACCTTATCCACAAGAAGATTGGTAGGGACCCCGAGGAGTTGGATGTTCGCCGTGTAGAGCTCTCGTTGTGGGAGAAGATTAGAGAGAAGGCTATCAAGGGCCGCCGTACCGGTCTGGGCATCACTGCTGAGGGTGATATGTTGGCAGCTTTGGGCCTGACCTATGGTACCGACGAGGCTATCGACTTTGCCGTAAGCATCCAGAGGGAGTTGTGCTTGAACGCCTATCGCGCCTCGGTCAAGATGGCCAAAGAGCGTGGCTCGTTCCCAATGTACGACAACCTGAAAGAGGAGGGTAACCCAATGATTGCCCGTATCCGCGAGGCCGATCCACAGCTGTACGAAGATATGGTACGCTATGGCCGTAGGAATATCGCTATGCTGACCATTGCCCCCACCGGTACTGTGTCGCTTATGTCGCAGACCACTTCGGGTATTGAGCCTGTGTTCCGCCCTGTTTACAAACGTCGTAGGAAGGTTAATCCCACCGACCAGAATGTTAAGATTACCTATAAGGATGAGGTGGGCGACTGCTTCGAGGAGTACTATGTGTTCCACCACAAATTTGTCGAGTGGCTCAAAATCACCGGCCACAATGTCGATAACCTGAACGAGCTGAGCGATGCCGAGATGGATGCTCTGGTTGCAGCTTCGCCCTACAACCACGCAACAGCTAATGATATCGACTGGGTTGCTAAGGTCAAGATGCAGGGTGCTATCCAGAAGTGGGTAGACCACTCGATTTCGGTTACCGTAAACCTGCCCAACAATGTTTCGGAGGAGTTGGTTGCCGATGTTTATAAGACTGCTTGGGAGAGTGGCTGTAAGGGTATCACCGTATACCGCGACGGCTCGCGCAGCGGTGTGCTTATCGATACCAAGAGCAAGGGCAACAACGCAGCGGCAGTCGAGAGCAAGGCTCCCATTAAACGCCCCGCCGAGTTGGAGGCCGATGTTGTAAGGTTCAAGAATGGCAAAGAGGAGTGGATTGCATTTGTGGGCCTCCACGATGGCAAACCCTACGAGATTTTCACAGGTCAGATCGACGAGGAGTCGCTCTATATCCCCAAGAGCATCAAGAAGGGTTGGATTGTGAAAGTTCGCGAAGAGGACGGCACCAAACGCTACGACTTCCGCTTCAAAGATAAATATGGCTACCCCCACATTATTGGTGGTATCTCGCGTCTGTTCGATATGGAGTTCTGGAACTACGCCAAACTGATTTCGGGCGTGTTGCGTAACGGTATGCCTATTGTCGATGTTGTAAACTTGGTAGACAGCTTGCAGTTCACCAGCGACGGTATTAATGTTTGGAAAGCAGGTGTGGCTCGTGCCTTGAAGCAGTATATCAAAGACGGCACCAAGAGCAAACAGAAGTGCCCCAACTGCGGTAGCGAGAGCCTGGTTTACCAGAATGGTTGCCCCACTTGCCACTCGTGCGGCTGGAGCAAGTGCTCGTAAAGACAAAATAGGATGGGGGAGGAGTACCCCAACCAAATAACCCCAAAGGACCAGAGTGGCAAAAGTGTGAGCTACTCTGGTCTATTGCATAAAGATAGGGCCCCGAAGAGTGTTGAGGTAGGGCCTATGGAAAATGAGGAAACTATGACAGGTAAGGTTGAGAAAGGTAGTAGAGGAGGTTTTGTAGCACTATCGCCACTGATAGTGCTGCTGGTAGTCTTTTTTGTGGGGTCACTCGTGGCGGGCGACTTCTATCGAATACCCATTACAGTGGCTTTTATTGTGGCTGCGGTCTATGCTGTGGCCATATCCAAAGGGGGTAAGCTGACGGAGCGAATAGACAACTTTTCGCGCGGAGCAGCCAACCCCCGAATTATGTTTATGATATGGATTTTTGTCTTGGCTGGTGCTTTTGCGGCGGTGGCTAAGGCTATGGGTGCCATTGATGCAACGGTCAATTTGGCACTGAGTGTTGTGCCCGCCAACTTTGTACCTGCGGGAATCTTTTTGGCCGCCTGCTTTATCTCTATGGCTGTGGGCACATCGGTGGGCACCATTGTGGCGCTCACGCCAGTGGTTACGGGACTGGCCGCACAACTGGGGTGTGATACGGCCTGGATGGTGGCCATTGTGGTGGGCGGAGCTTTCTTTGGCGACAACCTGTCGTTCATTTCCGACACCACCATTGCGGCAACACAAACCCAGGGGTGCCAGATGAAGGATAAATTCCGCACCAACTTGCGCCTTGTTGCCCCTGCGGCTGTTATAGTATTGGCTATATATGTCTTTATGGGTGCCAACCTGACCGAGGTCGAGGTGCCCCGCTTGTCGCTGGCCGAGTCGGTGAAGGTCGTGCCCTACCTGGTGGTGATTGTGGCAGCCCTGTGTGGTATGAATGTGCTGGGGGTGTTGCTGCTCGGCATAGTGGTTGCCATAGTTATTGGCGTAAGTATGGGTGCTATTGAGCCCATCGAGTGCTTTGCCCAGATGGGCGAGGGTGTACAGTCGATGGCCGAGCTGATTATTGTAACAATGCTTGCGGGCGGACTGCTCGAAATGGTGCGCCTGATGGGTGGCCTGGACTTTGTGGTAGGCCGAGTGACTGGTCGCATCAAGGGGCGCAAGGGTGGCGAACTGGCCATTGCGTGCCTTACAGCACTGGCCAATGTCTGCACCGCCAACAACACTATCGCCATCCTAACAATGGGCGACATCTCGCGCAACATAGCCTCGCGAGTGGGTATTTCGCCCCGTAGGAGCGCAAGCATTATGGACACCACCTCGTGCTTTGTGCAGGGCTTTTTACCCTATGGTGCTCAACTACTTATGGCCTCGGGCTTAGCGGCCATTTCGCCCTTCGGAATTATGCTCCACCTCTATTATCCGCTTATGATTGGGGTGTTTGTAATAATTTCTATTATATTTGCAGGCAGGAAAACCAAAAACATCAAACAATAAAACCTTATTAGACAATGAAAAAGTTTACCATTTTTGCAACCCTCGCAATGGTTGCTCTGGCAGCTATCTCGTGCAACAAGAACGAGGAGCCCAAACCCCAGACCGAGCAGAAGGTCATCTCGGTATCGACCTCGCTCTACAGCTTTACCAAAGCTACCGATACCGCTTTTGAGAGTGGCGACGCTATTGGTGTTCACATCATCTCAAACCAGCCCAACGAGCCCTACCTCAACAACGCCAAGTACACCTACAATGGCACCGCTTGGAAGGGCGAGCAGACCAACTACTGGTACAAAGACGAGAGCGTGGTGGCCGACATCTACGCCTACTACCCCTATAGCGCAAATGGTGGCTATAACGCAACCGGTATCAACTTTACCGTAAACTCGGACCAGACCACCCCTGCAGGCTATACCGCATCGGACCTGATGCTTGCACAGGCCAGCTCGAAACCCACTGCCGAGGCTGTTAAACTGGGCTTCAAACACGCTCTGTCGAAGGTTGTTGTGAATATCAACAGCGAGCTCGACGAGGCTATTGCCGACGTTATGTTCAGCGATGTTTATGGCACCGCAAATGTTAGCTTGGCAGGTGGCGCAGCTACCGTAGGTGGCTCGAAGGGTGGCATCAAGGCCCTGAAAGTTAAAGATACCCAGTGGCAGCTCATCCTCGTTCCCCAGGAGAACGTAACCCCCAAACTGATTGTTACCACCACCGCACAGAAGCAGTACACCTTCGATATCGAGAGCGCTGTTTCGTTTGCTGCCGGTAAGGTTAGCACCACCACCATCTCGCTCACCAAAGAGAGCATCTCGACCTCATTCACTACCGAGGTGACTGACTGGACTGCCGACAAAGAGCTCAACTTCTCGCAGAGTGGCAGCCAGGACGTAGTAATTGACACCACAACACTATTCTTGCAACCCAGTTCTGAGTGGTTGAGTGATGGCGCTTGGTTTGCAGCTTACTTCTGGGCTGATAATGTTGATGCCACTTGGGTTAAAATGACCGACGACGATAACGACGGTATTTATCAGTGTGCAAAACCAGAGGGTATGGTAAATGTTATCTTTACCCGTATGAACCCAGCTTCTTCTGTATTGGGTTGGAGTGATGCTGCTGTTGATAAGTTGGTTTGGAACCAAACCGCAGACCTAACTTTCGATGGTAATCTGTATATCATCAATGGTTGGGATGGTGGCACTTGGGATACTTTGTATAGTGTAGACTAATAAGTATCTAGATAATGCAAAGCGGTGATTTCCACTCTCGGAAATCACCGCTTTCTTGTTTGTCACCCCCCCACAAGATAGGGTTGGCTAATTGTGCCGATCTGATGCTTTTGGTAGCACCACCCCTCAAAGAGCTCTGCTCTTTGACCAAGCCCCCCTTTGTCAAAGGGGGGCTTAGGGGGAATGTAAAAATTATAGGTCTGCGGAGCAGACTTGGGCTTTTGCAGAAAGCCTTAATGAGAATTTGGCGAATTGGCGCATTTATTTACGGGGTGTCAATAACTCACCAACATTGCGCTAATCCGCCAAAATCTCGTTAAAATATCAATTCGACATACGAGGTGGCTGTTTCGTGCAACTTTATGGCCGCAAGCCTTATGCCTTTGGGCAGGTGGGGGCGAATAAGGTCGGCAAAGTGGTGCACCAGATTCTCGCACGTTGGCTGCCAGTCGACAGCGTAAATCTTTGAGAAATGGCGCCCCAACACCTCGATTATCTCCTCGCTCTCGGCCGTGCGACGTATCATAAACGAGTGGTCGTAGCGGCTCACAACAGCCTCACTGACAGCCCTCTTCAAGTCGCCGAAGTCTACCGCCATACCAAACTTGGGATGAGAACTATCGGCGCAGGGAGCCCCCTCGACCGTCACGAAGAGTCGGTAGCTGTGGCCGTGAATTTCGCGACACGCCCCGTCGTAGCCCACCAGTGCGTGGGCCATCTCAAACGAAAACTCCTTGGTCAATCTCAAACTACCCTCCATAGCACTACTCCTCCTCAATCAAGTGGCGAACATCAACCTGACGCGAGAATGGCTCGCTGAGGCTTATGTTGGTCTCGGTAGCAACCACACCCGGAATCTTCAACACCTCTGACAGGGTGCGCATAAAGTGGTCGTTGTCAATGCAGTAGAGCTTCAATTGAAGGTTGTACTTGCCCGTAATGAAGTGACACTCGACAACCTCGGGAATACTCTTTACTGCATCTACAACCGCGCTATCCATCGTAGACGACTGCATACGGATATTTACCAGCGCACAAACGTCGTAGCCGAGTGTGCGAGGGTTCACTTCCAGGCGCGAGCCCAGAATTATACCCTGCTCGTCGAGCTTCTTTACGCGCTGGTGAATGGCGGCACCCGAAATGCCACACTCTCTGGCAATCTCCAAGTAGGGCATACGGGCGTTGCTCAATAGCAGTTGCAATATCTTGCGGTCAATTTTGTCTATAACTACCTTTGTCATAGGGTGTTGTTGGGGTAAAGTTGCTACTCTCTTACACAAATAGGCTTATTTGATTACGCCCAGCTCTTTGCCAATCTTGGTGAAGGCGGCAATACACTTGTCGAGCTGCTCGCGAGTGTGGCCTGCCGAAACCTGAACGCGGATGCGGGCCTGGCCTTTGGGAACTACGGGGTAGTAGAAGCCGGTTACATAGATACCCTCCTCGAGCAGTTTGGCTGCCATAACCTGCGACAGAGGTGCATCGTAGAGCATAACGGCGCAGATAGCCGACTGGGTGGGTTTGATATCAAAGCCTGCATCCAACATCTTGGTACGGAAGTACTCGACATTCTCTACCAGGCGGTCGTGAATTTCGTTGCTCTCTTCGAGCATCTTGAATACCTCGATGCTGGCACCAACAACTGCTGGGGGTACCGAGTTCGAGAACAGATAGGGCCTCGAACGCTGACGCAACATCTCGATAATCTCTTTGCGGCCGGTGGTGAAACCACCCACAGCACCACCAAAGGCTTTACCCAGGGTACCGGTGATGATATCAACCTCGCCACGGCAGTTGTACAGCTCGGTTACACCTCTACCAGTGGCACCAACAACGCCTGCCGAGTGGCACTCGTCTACCATAACCATTGCATCATACTTGTTGGCCAGAGCCAAAATCTCGTCCATCTTGGCCACGTTGCCGTCCATCGAGAATACACCGTCGGTAACGATGATGCGGAAGCGCTGTGCCTGTGCCAATTTCAGACAGTTCTCCAACTCCTCCATATCGGCATTTGCGTAGCGGTAGCGAACAGCCTTGCAGAGCCTTACGCCGTCGATGATAGATGCGTGGTTGAGCGAGTCGCTGATGATAGCGTCTTGCTCGGTCAGCAGGGGCTCAAATACACCACCGTTGGCGTCGAAACAAGCAGCGTAGAGAATGGTGTCCTCGGTGCCGAAGTAGTTGGCAATAGCAGCCTCGAGCTCTTTGTGGATGTCCTGGCAGCCGCAGATGAAACGAACCGACGACATACCAAAGCCACGATTGTCGAGAGCCTTTTTGGCGGCGTCGATCAGTCGCTGGTTATCCGACAAGCCGAGATAGTTGTTTGCGCAGAAGTTGAGTACCTCTTTGCCACCAACCTCGATAGCAGCCCTCTGGGGCGATTCGATAATGCGTTCAACTTTGTAGAGGCCGGCCTCGCGAATGTCGGCAAGCTCTTTTTGCAGATGTTCTTTGATTTTACCGTACATAATTTATAATGATTTATTGGTTAGAATTTTCTGTCGATAACATTCCGAAAGCAAATGTACTAATTTTTTCGCAATGTGATACCACCCCTCTGTATTTAATTCCTATTTTTATGCACACGAGAGGCCTCTGAGGGGGATTTGTGGGTGGTGGCTGTTGGGCCAAAAAGTGTAAAATTGTATCAAAAAGTGTAAAATTTTTCTCAAACCACACGGAGGGGGTGATGGGTGTTGGGCAAATTATGTAATAATTTGTACTTTTATCGTGGTAATGTGCGCGACACCCCCGCGTATGTAGACACCCAAAAACTACGCAAAACCAAACAAAACATAAACAACAAACAATTTTTTAATGTCTAACTAAACAAAAAAACCAAATGAAACAACTTTTACCCAAATTTGGTATGTGGTTGGCGTTATTGTTGGCCCTATGCTCGTTTGATTTGGCAGCACAAAACCGTATGGTTAGCGGTCAGGTGCTCAACGATCAACAACAACCAATGCCTGGTACAAGCGTTACCGTAAAAGGAGAGACCCGAGGTGTTATTTCGGACAGAGAGGGTCGATTTGCAATTGAGGTTGCTCCTACCGACGTGCTGGTGTTTGAGTTCCTCGGTTACGACACCCAGGAAATTCTGGTTGGCACACAGCGTTCGCTCAACGTCTTTCTGCGTCCCAAGGCCGACGAGCTCGAGGAGGTAACCGTGGTGGCTTTCTCGAAACAGAAGAAAGAGAGCGTTATCGCCTCGGTATCGACCGTCAAGGCTTCGGAGCTGAAAGTGCCTTCGAGCAACCTTACCACAGCTCTGGCTGGTCGTGCCGCAGGTATTATCTCTTATCAGGTGAGTGGTGAGCCCGGACAGGACAACGCCCAGTTCTTTATTCGTGGTATCTCGTCGTTCGGTGCTTCGGCAAAGAAAGATCCTCTGATTTTGATCGACAACAACGAGAGCAGCAGCGATGATCTGGCACGTCTGACCCCTGATGATATCGCCAGCTTCTCGGTGATGAAAGATGCAACCGCAGCCGCACTTTATGGTGCACGTGGTGCTAACGGCGTGATTCTGATTACCACCAAAAACGGTGTCGAGGGTAAGGCTAAGCTGAATATCCGTTATGAGACTTCGCTCAGTTCGCCCACAACCAACGTAGACCTCGCAGACCCCATTACTTATATGAATCTGCACAACGAGGCTGTTAAAACCCGTACCCCGACCGCAACCCTGCCCTACTCGCAGGAGAAGATTGCTGGTACCAAACAGGGTGGCAATAACAACGTCTACCCCGCCAACGACTGGTACAATATGTTGTTCAAGAACGTGACAACCAACCACCGTATGAACTTCAACCTGAGTGGTGGTGGTAGCGTTGCCAACTACTACATTTCGGGTGCTTACTCGCGCGATAATGGTGTGTTGAAGAACGACAATATGAACAAGTACAACAACAACATCGAGCTGAACCGCTATGTGTTGCGTGCCAACTTTAATGTGAAGGTTACCAATACCACTACCGTTACCGCACGTCTGCACGGTGCTTTTGACGACTATACCGGTCCTCTTACCGGTGGTTCGGAGCTGTACAATATGGTTATGAATGCCAACCCTGTTGCATTCCCCGCCACCTTTGTACCCGATGACATCTTGGTTGAGCGCCAGCACACTATGTTTGGTCGCAACAGCGACAACTCTTACACCAACCCCTATGCCGAGATGGTGAAAGGTTTCAAACAGTACTCGACCTCGTCGATGTTGGCACAGGTAGAGCTGAAACAGGATTTGTCGGCTATCACCGAGGGTCTGTCGGCTCGCGCACTGCTCAACACCAACCGCTACTCGTACTTCGACCTGCGTCGTGAGATGACTCCTTACTACTACACTCTGGGTACCTACGACCGCGATACCGGCATCTATACCATTCGCGCTTTGAACGAGGGTAGCAACGCACTGTCGTACAAAGAGGGTGCAAAGGATGTAAACTCGACTATCTATATGGAGGCCGCCATCGACTACAACCGCGAGTTCAATGAGAAACACAACGTAACAGGTCTGTTGGTTATGACCTTGCAGGAGCAGTTGTTTGGTAATGCAGGTGATTTGCAGAAGTCGCTGCCCTATCGCAATATGGGTTTGGCAGGTCGTTTCACCTACGCCTACGACAGCCGCTACTTTGTTGAGGCCAACTTTGGTTACAACGGCTCGGAGCGCTTCGATGAGGAGCACCGTTGGGGCTTCTTCCCCTCGGCAGGTTTGGGCTATATCGTATCTAACGAGGAGTTCTATCCCGAGGGTTTGAAGGATTATGTTTCGATGTTGAAACTGAAAGCTACCTATGGTCTTGTAGGTAACGACGCCATTGGTGATGGCCGTTTCTTCTACCTCTCGAATGTAAACCTCAACGACAGCAATAGGGGTATCGCTTTTGGTACTTCGATCAACACCTCTAAGCCCGGTGTTAGCATCTCGCAGTATGCCAACCCCAACATCTCGTGGGAGATTTCGCGTAAGATGAACCTCGGTTTGGAGATGACTATCTTGGAGGACTTGTCGCTGCAGTTGGACTACTTTACCGAGAATCGTAGCAATATCCTTATGACCCGTGCCTTCATCCCCTCGACCGCAGGTTTCGAGGCTCCCATCAGCGCCAACGTTGGTGAGGCAGAGGGCCGTGGTTTTGAAGCTGCATTGCAGTACAACCACTCGTTCAACCGCGATACTTGGATGACCGCAACCGGTAACTTTACCTACGCAACCAGCGAGTACAAGGTTTACGAGGAGCCCAACTATTCGGCAACTCCTTGGTTGTCGCACATTGGCCAGTCGCTGGGCCAGACCTACGGTTATGTTGCCGAGCGTCTGTTTGTAGACGACTTGGAGGTTCTCAACTCGCCTACCCAGAACTTTGGTGGCGACATTGCAACCGCAGCAGGTGATATCAAATACAAAGATATCAATGGTGATGGCATCATCAGTACTCTTGATATGGTACCCATCGGCTATCCCTATACTCCCGAGGTTATCTACGGCTTTGGTGTGTCGTTTGGCCACAAAGGCTTTGATATCTCATGCTTCTTCCAGGGCTCGGGTCGTTCGTCGTTCTGGATTGACCCCAGCAAGGTTGCTCCATTTATCGGTGGCCAGCGTCAGCTGTTGAGCGCAATTGCCGACAGCGTTTGGACCGAGGACGACCGCGACATCTACGCCTTCTGGCCCCGTCTTTCGGAGAGCTTGAGCAACAACAACACCCAGACCAGTACTTGGTTTATGCGTGATGGTAGCTTCTTGCGTCTGAAATCGGCCGAGCTTGGCTACACCCTCCCCAGCCACATCTCAAAGAAAGCGGGCCTCGAGACCGCCCGTATCTATCTGAGTGGTACCAACCTGCTTACTTTCAGTAAGTTCAAACTGTGGGATCCCGAGATGAAGGGTAATGGTTTGGGCTACCCGATCCAGCGAGTATTCAATATCGGTATTCAGACCAATTTCTAATCCCAACCTAAAAAGAAGCAAACAATGAAAAAATTACTCAAAAGCATAAAAGTATTCTGCGTTATGGGCCTTGTGGCCGCAGGCGCAGTGTCGTGCGATTTCCTCAACATCGTTCCCGACGATGTTCCGACGATTGACCACGCCTTCCAGGATAAGGCACAGGCTGAGAAGTATCTCTATACCTGCTACTCGTACCTGATGCCCTATATGGACTATACCAAAGATCCCGCAGTTATGGGTTCGGGCGAGTTCCTCTCGTACCAGACCGGTAACGGCGCTATCAGCCTCTACAACCTTGGTCTGATTACCGGTGGCCAGAATGTGAGCGCCCCCATTTGCAACAACTGGGAGAGCGACACTTGGTACGACACCCCCTACCAGGGCATCCGCGTATGTAACACCTTCTTGGAGAAGATCGACGAGCCTTTTGACCTCGACTTTATGACCAAAGAGAGGTGGATTGCCGAGGTTAAGTTCCTCAAAGCATACTACCACTACTACCTAATGAGGATGTATGGTCCCATCGTTATTTGCGACGAGAACTACGACATCAACGCCGGTCCAGACGTGATTCGTAGCTACCGCAACACTTGGGATGAGTGTGTAACCTATGTAGCCAACCTGCTTGACGAGGCCGCAGAGGGACTGCCCAGCCGCATCGAGAAAGAGACCGAGGAGTTGGGCCGCGCAACCAAAGCTATTGCCAAGGCTGTTAAGGCCAAACTGATGGTGCTGAACGCTTCGCCTCTGTTCAATGGCAACCCCAACTATGCCGACATCACCGACGATAGGGGTGTTAAACTCTTCCCCGCAGCAGGTGCCGACAAAGAGAAATGGGGTTTGGCAATTACCGCTATCGAGGAGGCTATCACCGAGGCCGAGGGTGCAGGTCACGACCTCTACACTCTGGGTACACACGCCTACAATCTGAACGACGAGCTCGAGTTGCAGTTGCAGATTCGCAACAAGATTTGGGACCGTTGGAACACCGAGACCATCTGGGGCTACACCAAGACCAGCACCTACTGGTTGCAGGCTTATGCAATCCCCCGTCTGCACGCCGACGCTTTGAAGAGCTCTGCTGTTAAGGGTGGTTCGCTGGCTCCTACCCACTTTGTGGCCGACCTCTACTACACCGAGAATGGTGTGCCTATGGAGGAGGATAAGACCTTTGATTATGACAACCGCCACGACCTGAGGGCTTCGACCGAGGAGGAGAAGTGGAAAGTGTCGATCAATGCCGACGCTGCTACCGGCCTTCCCTTCGTTACCGCCAAACAGCACTTCAACCGCGAGCCTCGTTTCTACGCTTCGATTGGCTTCGACGGTGGTGTCTGGTGGGGTAACGGCAAGAGCGATATCAACGACTACAACAGCCTCTACACCCTTTCGGCCAAGTTCTCGCAGTTGCAGGGTATGACTTGGGCTTCGCTCTATTCGGTTACCGGCTACTATGCCAAGAAACTGGTTGCTCCTGATACTACTTTCAGTGCAACTTCGTTTACCGCCGAGGCTTGCCCCTTCCCAATGATTCGTATGTCGGACCTCTATCTGCTCTATGCCGAGGCTCTGAACGAGTATAACGATGCTCCTACTGAGCAGGTTTATCAGCTTGTTGATGCTATTCGTGCCAAGGCAGGTCTGAAAGGTGTTAAGGAGTCGTGGAGGAACTACTCGACCAATCCAGCTAAGCCCGAGAGCAAAGCAGGTATGCGCGAAATTATCCAGCGCGAGCGTATGATTGAGCTTGCAATGGAGGGCCAGACTATGTGGGATATCCGCCGCTGGTTGTTGGGTACCGAGTATTGGAATGGTAAGGTTGAGGCTTGGAACGTAAGCGGCAAGAGCCCCAGTGAGTACTACAACAAAGTGGTTTTGACCTACGCCTTCCAGAAGTTCTCGCAGAGGGACTACCTGTGGCCAATCAGCCAGAACCAGTTGCTCATCAACCCCAAACTGAAACAGAACTACGGCTGGTAATATAGCCTAACATACACAGAAATAACAGAGAAAACAAATTATGAAAAAATATCTTTTTATAATTAGCGTAATTGCTGTTATGCTCTTCGCTTGCGAGGAGCAGCCCGTAGGTTCTACTCCTATGGACAGCGTAGCTCCCGGTTGTGTTACCGAGGTGGGCTACAACAGCGTTCCGGGCGGTGCCGATATATTCTACTCGCTGCCCGCCGACGAGGATTTGCTCTATGTCAAGGCTGTATACACACTGGCCAATGGCAAAGAGATTAACACTCGTGTTTCGATGTACGACGACACCTTGCGCGTGAGGGGTTATGCCGATACCGATCCCCGTATTGTGGATATCGTTACCGGTGACCGCAGTGGCAACGAGTCGGAGCCCGTACAGATTACCATCACCCCCAAACCCAGCCCCATTTATGACATCTTGGAGTCGGTTGAGGTTAATCCCACCTTTGGTGGTGTTACCATCACTTGGGACAACCCCACCGAGAGCGTTATTGCCGTTACTCTCAAAAGGAGTGTTGCCGGTGGCGATTGGGAAGAGGTAAACACCTACTACTCGAACTCTAAGACGGCTAAACACTCGGCTCGTGGTATGGAGGTGGCAGACACCAAGTTTGGTGTGGCTATCTCGGACCGTTGGGACAACTTCACCAACGAGCGCAGGTTTAACGCAACTCCTTGGTATGAGGAGCAGCTCGTGGCAGGTACCTACAAAGAGTACAAGATGCCCAGCGATAGCGACATCTCCTACGGTTGGGCTCTTAACTATGCTCTCAATGGCGACTTGACCGAGCCTTGGGGTTGGTTCTCGAAACCCACCGTCGAGGGTGGTAACTGGCCTGCACGCTTCACCATTCAGTTCAACTCGAAAGTTTCGCTGAGCCGTATGAAACTCGTTCAGCGTCACGGCGAGATGTGGGAGAATGGTAACCCCAAATGTTTCAGCGTATATGGCAGCAACAACCCCGTTGATGATACCAACAATGCCGCTTGGACTCACCTGAAAGACTTTACTTCGGTTAAACCTTCGGGCTATCCTTCGGGTCAGTACTCAGACGAGGATATCTATGTTGCACAGAACGGTGAGGACTTTGAGTTCGATCCCGACAAGATTGACTCTTATAAGTATTATCGCTTCGAGTTTACCGAGAACTGGGGTGGCGACAATACCTTTATCAACTTCTTTGAGCTTCTCTTCTGGGGCCAAAACAAATAAAAATAAGCAAGCAGAATTATGAAAACAAAAGTATTTTCTTCGATCATAGTGCTTGTAGCACTCATTGGTATGTTCTCTTGCGACAAGATGAACGACCTGCACCAGCCTTTCCTCGACAAGGGAGAGACTGTATATGCTGCTCGTGTTGACTCGGTTGGTGTGCTGATTGGTGTCAATGAGCAGGTTTTGCACATCTTCTACCCCCGCCAGAGGGCCGTTAGGGGTATTGTTTACTGGAACTTGGGAGCCAACTCGCAGGAGTTTACCTTCCCCGAGACCTATACCGACGGTATGGTTAGCGTAGAGATTAAAGACCTTGCCGAGGGCAACTACACCTACGAAATCTATACTTTCGATGCCGACGATAACCGCTCGATTGTTTACGAGGTAACCAGCAATGTGCTCTCTGAGGAGACTATGGCCGAGCACAGGGCTATGTTGGCCAAATCGGTTTACTACCGTGCTTATGACGAGTTGGTTGCCAATTCTAATTACCTCAAAAAATTCCCCGCTGCAAAAATCAAAAATGCTCAGTGGAATTCCAGAGGTGCCGTGTTTATGTGGGATAGCCCCGCTCTGCCCCGTGCTAAGGTGATTTTCACCTACGAGAACTGGGATGGCCAGCAGGAGTCCTACACATTCAATGGCGAGGATATCCAGATGGGGGCCTGGGAGTGGGGCCTGACTAATGCCAAGTGTATCGAGGGTGGCGAGCTGCCCTTCACCCACCAGACCATCTACGACGAGCCCTTCGACTTTACCGCAACCAAGGAGATTAAAGAAACTATCGACTTGGGCGAGGAGTATATCGACCGCTACTTTGTGTATGAGGATACCGTTGAGTATACCGTCCACGTTGATAGGGTTGAGCACCCCATCGTAAACGACAACTGGTAGAAAAACCCAACTCTGTGCTACACACCTGCGGAGTCATCACCAATGAGGCTCCGCAGGCGCGTGGCGCAGGAACTCTTTCACATCAGACAAGGGGTGACACAGCCTACAAGGGTTGCGTGGTTATGGCCAACAAAGTTGTGGCCCACAACTCTCTAACGGGGGGGGTGTCGCACCTTGTCTTGATATAATAAAAAAGCCGATCAAGCACAATACTAACCGCCAATCGCATTGCTGCTTTATGACCGACCAACACTTCACATCAACTGCCAAAAAAGTTACACAAGTCTGGTTGCCACTACTCGTTTTGGGTTGGCTTGCCCCGCTGGTTGTGGGGTGCCAAACCAACAACAACGTGGTTGTCGTAACCTCGGATTACACCCCTGCCGATGAGATTGGGGCTATGACCGAGATGATGACCGAGTGGGACAACGAGCCTTGTGTTGTGGCGTTGTCGGAGCTGTCAAAGGCCGATACCGATTGGGCTGACTGTGTTATTTATCACCGTAGCGACACTACCAATATCACAACCGAAGAGGCCGAGGTGCTAGCCGAGGTGTTGTTGCCCTATGTTGAGGGTGGTGGAGCGCTGCTGCTCACAATGGAGGCTACAAGGCTGCTGAACGAGTGGGGCATCGAGCCCCAACCTCTCGAAGTGGTCTACGAAGATGGCCGCGACCACGGCTATGGTCGCCCATTGGGCTACCACGGCTACCGCGAACACCCCATATATGAGGGGCTGCTGGGTGGTGCCTATGTGTGGAAGTCCGATGCTGACCACTGGTCGCGCACACTGGGCTTCTCGGGGGACAACCTGCCCCAAGCCGAGGGTGCAAGGGTGCTGGGCATCAACTGGGCCTATATCCACTACCACGAGGGGCGCAAGATTGTTTGGGAAACCCCTCTGGGTAAGGGTAAGATTTTGGCCATTGGCGGCCACCTGTTTTTTGGCCGCAAGAATTTGAACAAGACAACCTTAGAGATATTTTTCGACAACACCATCGACTGGCTTTGTGGTGGTCGTAGGTTTGACTCGGCCGAGAGAGCGTGGAGCTACGACTCCATAAAGGCTCAAGAGAGTAATTACACTGCCCCCGCTGTAAAGATTAAACAAGAGCCCGCTTGGGAGCCTACGCCCGACGAGTTGGCGGGCTACCGCAAGTGTACAAGGGCCAACTATTGGAACATCTCGGGCCAGCAGATTGTTGCCTTTGGGCGCGAGCAGGGTGGTGTCGAGGAAGTGTGGGCCCACCCCATTATGGCGCTGCGTGACTTGTCCTTTGGCGTTAAGTACAAGGGCGACGACCAGGTGGTGTGGCTCGATGGGGTTGCAGGCCGTATGGTGCGCACAGCCGACTATATGGAGCGCCGCTATGAGCTCGAAGGGGGAGTCGTGGTGAGCGAGGTGTTTAATGTACTGCCCGAGGAGCCACTGATGACTGTTAATTATAGCTGGACAGAGGGCGACGGTGAGGGGCAGATAGAGAGTGTGCGGGTAAAGTATGCGAGCAACCTGAGGCTTATGTGGCCCTACTCGCTCGAATCGACAGGCACACTCTACTACTCGACCGACCAAGGCGGTGCTGTTACGGTCATCTGTGACCGCGCCGAGGAGCTGAATGTTGTTACAGCCTTTACCACTACGCCCACAGCTGTCGAAAAGAGTGTGGGTGATGGGCATAAGATTGTCAATATGGGTTATAGCTTCCCTGCCGACGAGGGTAGGCTTACACTATACATTGCAGGTGGTGAGAGTGGCGTGGATCAAAGTGTAGGGCTTATAAACCGCTATATGGGCCACAGCCAAAGAGTCTACCGCCAGTCAAAAGAGTACTACGACCACTTTGCAAAGGATTTTTTGTCGATAGAGAGCAGCGATGCCGAGTTTAATAAGGCTTATAGGTGGAACCTCATCTCGCTCGACAAGTTCTTCTGCCACACACCCTCGTTGGGTAAGTCGCTTATGGCGGGCTTTTGGTCTACATCGAGGGGTTGGGGTGGTGGTCA
This sequence comes from Rikenellaceae bacterium, assembly GCA_015059945.1. Lineage (GTDB taxonomy): Bacteria > Bacteroidota > Bacteroidia > Bacteroidales > Rikenellaceae > Tidjanibacter. The sequence goes on along the minus strand of SUZJ01000001.1, from coordinate 204,239 downwards.
CCCTGTGAGTGGTCGCCCGGGCTATGCGTGGTATTTTGGCAGGGATTGCGCATTTAGCAGTCTGGCTTTGGTCGAGTATGGCGACTACGTAAAGGTGAGGGACATTCTGACCACCTTTGGCCGCTTCCAAGACCCCAACGGCAAGGTCTACCACGAACTGACCACAAGTGGCTCGGCACACTACGATGCTGCCGACGCTACACCTTTATATATATTACTGTCGGGCTACTACCTGCGCAAGAGTGGCGATAGGGAGTTTGTCGAGGCCGAGTGGCCACGCATCAAAAAGTCGCTCGAATTTTGCCTTTCGACCGATACCGATGGCGACGGATTGATTGAGAATACCAATGTGGGGCACGGCCTGCAAGAGGGTGGCCCCCTCTATGGCGCCCACACCGAGGTCTATCTGGCTGCAATATGGATTAGTGCCTTGGGCGAGTGTGAGCAGATGGCCCGAATGTTTGGCGACGATGCGCTGGCCGACGAGTGCAAGACGTTGGCGGCCAAGTGTCAGGCCAAGATGGATGAGGGCTTTTGGAATGACCAGTTGGAGTTCTACAACCACGGCCTTATGCGCGATGGCACATACCAAGAGGATAAGTGTATCTATGGCTGTACCCCTCTGTTCTTTGGCTTGGCCGACGAGGAGAGGGCGCTCAAAACAGCGCTCAATTTCTCGGACAAGTACTACTCGACCGATTGGGGCGTGAGAACTGTGGGTACCAACAGCCGCCACTTTGCCTTGGGTGGGTATAACTACGGCAATGTGTGGCCCTTTACGAGCGGCTTGGCGGCTACGGCCGAGTACCGCGCAGGATTGCTTTCGCAGGGCTTCCGCCACGCTTATAGCGCCCTTAGGCTCTATGATTGTTGGGACTATGGCAACCTGCCCGAGGTTATTATGGGCGACAGGCTGGACTTTACGGGTATCTGCCCCCACCAGCAGTGGTCAAGCAGCCTTAACCTCTACCCACTCTATGTGGGTATGCTGGGGCTCGAAACCGAGGGGTTGGGTGGTAAGATGACCTTGGCTCCTGCATTTCCAGCCGACTGGTCGTGGGCCAATGTGGAGAATATATCGGTGGGCGAGAATAAGGTAAACCTGCGCTATGAACGCACCGAGGACCACTACCGCTATGAGCTCAATGCGAGCGGTAGGGTAGAGGTAGACTTTGTGGCACGACTGCCTTTGGCAACAGTGGTCGATGGTGTGTGGATTGATGGCCGCAGGGTTGAGGAGTGCGAGGTGGCCGAGGAGCTGCAATGTGTTGCCGTCGAGCTGCCCCGAATGGCCCTCAGGGGGGCAAAAGAGATAGAGGTGGCCTACCGAGGCGGTGTGGGTGTGATGCTCAACCTGCCCGAGGCCAAGATTGGTATGGCCGACCGAGGGGTGAAGATTAACCGCGAGAGCTACAATCCCCAGAGCCACCACTATACCCTCGCGCTTGCAGGCGTGGCCGAGCAAGCCTATGACATCGAGCTGCTCACCCTCTCGGAGGTGCAGTCGGTCGAGGGTGGCGAGGTGGTTAGTCGCAGTGGCGACAAGACCACCATCAGGGTTGTTATGCCCGTGGCCGAGGAGGGCGAATTGGCCGACCTCGAACTTGTTGTAAGATTGTAAAAATCAATAACAAATAATATCAAAAAAAGTAGTAAAAAAGATGAAGAGATTTTTTTCGATTTTGTTCGCTACGATGTGTTGCTTTGTGGGCTCTTGTGCCGAGCCTACCCCCGAGAATGTAATTCCCGAGGGCGACTACATCAACCGCACCGCCGAGTTTGAGAAACTCGAGGGTTGGAAATTCCGCTGCAAGGTCTACGCCGAGAAGCAGACCATCAAGGATGCCGGCAGCCAAGAGGAGTTTATGAAGAAGGTCGACAAGCTGTTGGCCGACGCCAGCAAGTACTTCCAAGTCCCCGGCATCAACGACGAGGGCGGCAACAAGGTACACTTTTTTATGACCGAGATGATCGAGTTTGAGGGTGCTTCGCGCAAGTATATGGTTAGCGCCGATGGCGAGAACGACACCGACTGTGACCTGCGACTCATTATCAACGGCCACGCTCCCGAGGGCGATATGTCGGGTGGGTGGATGGGCGCCCCCTATCTGAACTTGGGCCACGACTACAAGGGCCTTTGGAGTGGCTACGCAATTGACGCTCTGGTGCACGAGTTTGGCCACACCCGCGGTGTGCCCGACCTCTATGCTGCCGAGGTGCCCGCCGAGGGAAACCCCATCAATGGCGAGGGCTTTGAGGCTGTAAAATGCATTATGAACTATCCCTATGGCGAGAGCGAGTGGTCGGAGTATGCTATGGCTCTGATTAACGCCTCGGCCGACCAGCGTATCTGTACCCCCCACTACAACCACTTCCCCAACGGCATCAAGGCTACCGCTCTGACCGTCGATGGCAAGGTTGCCACAGGTGCCTATATGCGCTTCTATCCCGTCTACGCCTACTCGAACAAGGTGGCCGAGAAGCCTCTCTATGAGGGCGAGTTGAGCGTTACGGGCAACTTTATCTTCTCCAAAAACCCCTTCATTGTGCCCGATCAGGAGAACCCCGACAACAATATCACCAACTACTTGGTAGAGGTTGACCACGATGGTAAGAGGGGTTACGGCTGGATGCCTATGTATGAGGCCCAGTTGGCCAAGTTCAAGGGCAATGGCCAGTATGTCTATAAGTTCCAGTTTACGGGCAACGAGGTTGATCTCCCCAAAGGCGACTATAAGCTCGACCGTATGGGCGAGTTTGCACAGCTGCTCGGTTGGAAATTCCGCGTGAAGGTGTATGGCGAGAAGCAGACCGTTGCCGACTATGGTGGCCGCATTGAGTTTATGAAGAAAGTAGACAAACTGATGGCCGACGCCAGCAAGGGCTTCCAAGTAGAGGGCCTGAACGACGAGGGCGACAACCAGATTCACTTCTTTATGGTTGGTTTCGAGGAGTTTGAGGGCTCGTCGAGGACTCTTATGTACAAGAGCGATGGCAAGGTGTCGACCGAGTTCGACTGTCGTGTTATTATCAATGCTCACGCCGAGACGGGCGATGTGTCGGGTGGCTGGATTGGCTCGCCCTATCTCAATTTGGGCCACGACTTCAAGGGCCTGTGGGATGGCTACGCACTCGATGCACTTATCCACGAGTTTGGCCATATGAGGGGTGTGCCCGACCTCTATGCTGCCGAGGTGCCCGCAAGTGGTAACCCTATTAACGGCAAGGCGTTTGAGGCAGCAAACTGCATAATGAACTACCCCTATGGCAACAAAACATGGTCGGAGTATGCCAAGCTGCTCATAAACGCTTCGGCCGACCAGCGCCTCTGCGTTATGCACTACAACCACTTCCCAAAAGAGGGCTCACAGATTAAGGTTGTAGATGGTAGCGGCAACCCTATCGAGGGTGCCGAGGTTAAGTGTTACCCTGTGGCTGCATATAGCTCTGAGGTTACCAAGACCGCACGCTTTGTTGGCACGACCAACGGCGAGGGTATATACAAATTCCTCGAAAACCCATTTGTTAAGGAGGGGGCAACCAATCTTGACAGCAACAATACCAACAACCTGATAGCGGTTAGCTACAATGGCAAGACCATATATGAGTGGCTGCCTATGTATGAGGCCGAGACCGCAGGGGCAAAGGGTGTTACACTGTTTACCAAGACAATAATTGTTAGATAGTTAAATGGTTGTGAAAGAGCTAAGAGTATTGCTTCTGTGGTTGTTGGTGGCTCTGTTTGTGGGGTGTACCAACGAGCCCGAGAGCAACATCCCCGATGGCGACTATATCAACCGCACCGAGGAGTTTGGCGAGCTGGGTGGTTGGAAGTTCCGCTGCAAGGTCTATGGCGAGGCGCAGACTGTGGCCGACAATGGTGGGCAGGTCGAGTTTCTCAAAAAGGTAGACCAACTACTGGCCGACGCCAGCGAGTACTTCCAGGTGAGCGGCATCAACGATGAGGGTGCCAATCAGGTACACTTCTATATGACCGAATTTGTCGAGTTCGAGGGCCCCTCGCGCGAGGTTATGATGCTCGACGAGAGCGAGGTGGCCGACTCGTTCGACTTGCGACTTGTTGTCAACACCCACGCTGCCGAGGATGACTTGGCCGAGGGGTGGCTCGGTGAGCCTTACTTGGCAATCGGCCACACCCACCAGCGTACTTGGGGTGCCAATGCGGTGGGCGAATTGGTTGTAAATTTGGCCCGTTCGAGAGGTGTTACCCCTCTGAATGGTGGCGAGATAGATATACGAAACAATGCAATTGCAAAGGTTGGCTTCGAGGCCGACGAGTGTGTCACCAACGACCCTTTCCACACCCACGAGTGGTCGGACTATGCCAAGAGTGTAATCAATCAGGCGGCTGATAGGCGTGTTGCCAAACCCGAGTTGGGCTACCTACCCTCTGACAAACTGAACCTGAGGGTTTTAACCCCCGAGGGCGCTATTGCCAAGGGTGCCCAAATGGAGCTCTACCCTGTCTATGATGGCAGTGGCGAGGTGAGCACAAAATCTATTTACAAAGGCACGATGAACTCGGCCGGCAATATGGTCTTTTTTAAGAACCCATTTACCGACGAGGCCCCCGATGATGACGACCGACAGATTGTAAACTACTTTGTGGTTATCAATTACGAGGATACACAAGGCTACGGTTGGATGCCCCTCTATGAGGTGTTGGCCGCAGGAGCTAAGGGCGAGAAGGAGTATGTGAGGGTGTTGCAGCTCACTGGCAACGAAGGCCCTATCCCCGGACAAGACTACATACTTCGCAAAAAAGAGTACGAAAAATTGGGTGGCTGGAAGTTCCGTTGCAGGGTCTATGGCGAGAAGCAGACCGTCAAAGATCACGGTGGTCGCATCGAGTTTATGAAGAAGGTAGACAAACTGATGGCCGATGTGAGTGCCCACTTCCAAGTGCCCGGCATTAACGATGCGGGAGGCAACGAGGTGCACTTCTTTATGGTTGATTTCCAAGAGTTTTCGGGCCCCATTTCCAATTCGATTTACCGCACCGACGGAGTTGGTCAGCCCGACTTCGATTTCCGTATGTACATCAACGGCCACTCGCCCGAGGGCGATACCCCTACGGGTTGGTTAGGCCCCCCATATATGAACGTGTCGCACAACTTTGGCGACCTCTTTACGGGGTGGGCTATTGATGCCATTGCCCACGAGTGTGGCCACTTCCGAGGAGTGCCCGACCTCTATGCCAGCGAGGTGCACGCCGACAAAAACCCCATCAATGGCGAGGCTCACGAGAGTATTACCTGTATGATGAACTACCCTTACGGCCTGCGCCACTGGTCGGAGTATGCACTGCTGTTGATTAACAAATCTGCCGATAAGAGGGTGGGTGTAGATGCCAACGACTACTTCCCCAATGGCGGTACCGAGGTGGTGGTTGTAGACCAGCAGGGGGCTCCTGTCGAGGGTGCAACCATCAAGTTCTACCCCGTCTATCCCTACTCGTACACCGTAACCAAGCAGCCCCTCTATGAGGGCACAACCGATGTGGCAGGTTGCTACGACTTTGGCGAGGTTAATCCCTTCTTTAAGCCGGGCACGCGCGACAATATTGTGAACTACTTGGTAGAGGTTGTCCATAACGGCGTGAAATACTACGAGTGGATGCCTATGCACGAGGCCCAAACGGTTGGGTGTAAGGATATCGACGACACCTACGTCAAGACCTTTACGCTGAAATAACACTTTGTGTTACGAGCCAAAAAGTGGCGCCCGAACAGTACCAAAACGACTGTTTGGGCGCCACTTTGGTTGATTTTGGATAGAAAAGTTGCTTTTTTCAAAAGTTTTTATACTTTTGTGACTATTGGTGGGGGATTCCGAGTTTTGTTTTTGCATCCCAAGACCAAACAAGCAAGCACACACGCACGTCACAAGTATAACCCAAAAACTCACAAAAAAGCTATGGGAAACGAGATGAAGCCACGTCGCCGTCAGCGTTGGGCCACAGCCTTTCGCAAGTATGTCGACTTTATAAACAAAAACATCTACTGGCGCCGAGTGCACGCCGAAGGTATAGAGAATATGCCCGCCGATGGCAACCCCATCGTGTTGGTATCTAACCACCAGAACTGCCTGAACGACCCCCTCACACTGGCCCTGCTGCTTAAAGACCGCAGGCCAAACTTTCTGGCCAGAGCCAATGTGTTTGCCGTTCACCCACTGGTAAACAAATTCCTCCGCGCACTGGGTCTGTTGCCAGCCTATCGTGTTCAGTACGAGGGTTTTTCGGCAGTGCGCAAAAACCAGGGCACTCTCTCCGAGGTAGACAACGCTCTGCGCTCGGGCGAGACCGTAATCCTCTACCCCGAGTGTGGCCACCAAGACAAGCGCTGGTTGGGCAACTTCTCGCTGGCCTACCTGAAGATGGCCTTTGGCGCTGCCGAGGCGAGCGGTTTTGAGCAGGAGGTATTTGTGATGCCCACCGCCAACCACTACTCGCACTACTACCACGCCAGAGAGGATATGATGATTCGCTTTGGCGAGCCCATTTCGCTGGCCCCCTACTATGACCTCTACAAAGAGCAGCCCCGAGCCGCTATGCGTCAGGTGAACGAAATCGTTAGGGCCAAGATTGAGGAGCTTATGCTCAATATCAACGACCTCGAAAACTATGAGGAGATTGACTACCTGCGCGAGAGTCGCTTTGGCGAGCAGTTTGCCGAGGCAAAGGGGCTTAATCCCGACCTGCTGCCCGACAAGCTCAAAGCCGACAAGGCTCTGGTTGCCGGCATCGAGCAGGCCAAAGAGCAAAACCCCGAGGAGGTCGAAAAACTCTTCGACAAGACCCGTAAACTGATTAAGGGCATCAAAGAGTTGGGCATTCGCGACTGGCTGTTCGAGGGAGAGCGCAGCCGCTTCAAACAGATATGGCAGGGTGTGTTGCTGCTGCTCGGTCTGCCCTTGTTTGTGGCCTGCATCATCCCCACCGCACTGATGTTCATCGTGCCCGCAATCTTTATCAAGAAGTTTATCAAAGACCAGATGTTCCACAGTTCAATCAATGTGGGTGCAACGGCATTTATCACCTACCCAATCTGCTGCCTTATCCCTACTATTGTTATGATTTGCACAGGTGCTTGGATTAAGGGTTTGATCTACTTTGTTGCCTTCCCATTGTTCTTTATCTACGCTTGGAACTATATCCGCTGGACAGTCAAATATGTTGGCCAGTACCGCTTTATCCTGCCTCGCAACCGCAAGAAGGTCGAGCAGATGAGGGCTCTGCGCTCGCAGGTATTTGCCAAACTGAACGAGCTGCTCAAAGCCACCTCGCAGGCGCTCTAATAAGGGGTGCTATGCTAACCGAAAGTCAGCACGTCGAGAGGGGGCGCGAGCTCCTCAGACAACAAAAATACACAGAGGCCGTTTCGCATTTCCGAGCCGGCCTTTGTGGTTTTAGGATGACGGGCTATAACGCCGCGGCACTGCTGGCTCGCTGCTACGACAAGGGACTGGGTGTCGAGCGCTCGGCACGTGTGGCCCTCGACCTATATAGTTATGTCCTCACCCACTCGATTGAGTATCGGGGCACTTGGGTTGAGGAGCGCAAAAAGGCCCTCGAACAACAAAATCTGCCACAACATCCCACCACCGACCTGCAAACCTACACGATTGATGATGAGCTGGTGGGTAGGGTGATAATCAGACAAGTGGCCCCGTCGGGCGAGCGCCAGAGGAGTGACAAGTGGGCCGACGATAGCGTTACGACATATATCGCCACCTCGCGCCCCTATGAGATGGCCTTTGCTTTCCTGTGGGAGAAGATTTATAAGCGCGAGAACGAAAGACAGCCTGCCCTCCCCTATCTGCACCGCACCGCTCCACCCCTGCCCGAGGTTATTGACGAGAGCTTCGAGCGCAACTACGAGCTTTTTGGGCTGCGCGTCGAGCGCGGTGTGGGGAGCGACTACTCGTGGCGCAGGGATGCCGAGGGACGCTATACGGTGGTTGTTCCGCAGGGGGCCGATTGGGCAAAGGTGTGTACGCGCGAGGCCATTGTGCGCTATGGTATGATGGCTATGCGCGACGCTGCTGAACGCTACCTGCCCGAGCGACTTGCGCACTGGTCGCAACGCACTGGTATTAGATGCGGTGGCTGTAAGATTGTGCGGAGCTTTAATGTCTTGGGACGGTGTAGGATGCAGGGGCGAGATATTGATCTGTCGCTTCACCTGATGAAGTACCCGGCTCTGCAAGCCGACTCGGTTGTGGTGCACGAGCTGTGCCACTTGGTCGAGCCCAACCACTATAACGAGTTCTACTACGCCATCGAGAAATATGGTGGCCCCCGAATGTTGCGAGCCGACTACGACATTGGCGACACAACCGTTCCGTCCGATATTTAATAAACAACCAGAAACACCAACCTATTAAATCCCGATTGAGATATGAAAAAACTACTACTCACATCATTGGTTGCAGGGCTCGCTCTGCTCGCAGGGTGCAACAGCAACAATATCAAGTTTGCCGACGAGCGCGTGAAGCAAATTTGCGTAAGCGCGTGGGACACCGACGGCAACGGCAAGCTCTCCTATGAAGAGGCCGCAGCAGTAACCTCGGTCGATGGCCGTTTCCGCAGCACTAACATTACCTCATTCGATGAGTTCCAGTATTTTACGGGCGTGACCATCATCTACCGCGAGGCCTTTAACAACTGCTTGAAGCTGACAAGCATCACTCTGCCCGAGGGCATCGAAGAGATTGGCCCGGGCGCCTTTGGAGGGTGTGCCGAGTTGGAGCACATCGACATCCCCGATGGCGTTACCTACATATCGCCCAAAGGCCCATTTGAGGGTTGCGACAAGCTGCCCGTAGAGGGTGGTATCCGCTATGCCGACAACTATGCTATTGGCGTGGTGGGCAGTGCCCAAGATAGCTACACCCTGAGGGAGGGTACACTGATGGTGTCGAATAGCGTGTTGTACGATATAGCACGCAAAACCGGCAGCATCACCATTCCCGACATCGTGACCAAGGTGCCCGAGTCGGTGTTTAAGTATTGTTCGCCCCTCAAAACCGTTGATATGCCCGGTGTGGTTACTTCGATTGGCAAACTTGCCTTCGACGGGTGCGAAAATCTCACAAGCGTAACCCTGTCCGAGAGTTTGGAGTCGATTGGCGATTACGCATTTCGCGAGTGCGAGAGTCTGACGACTGTTACCATCCCTGCGAGTGTGAAATCTATTGGTGCTTGGGCATTTTTTGATTGTACGAATATCGAGAATGTCTATTGCTACGCCACTACGCCTCCCACTCTTGGCTGGGCAGCATTTATGCGCACCGACAGAAATCCCAACATAAGGGGAGCTGCAATGCCTCTGTTTATGAATTGCACGATTTACGTTCCTGCTGCGAGTGTTGCAGCTTATAAGTCGGCCACAGGTTGGAGCGACTATGCCCACCAGATTGTTGGCTTTTAGCCGAAAAAGGAACTCACAGACACCAAAAACAAAAGGCTCGCTCGTTTGTGCGAGCCTTTTTTGTATGTTTAGTAAGCCCCTCCTTTGTCAAAGGAGGGGCTTGGGGAGGAATGTAAAAGTGCCTCACAGACCTCAAAAAACAAAAGGCTCACACGTTTGTGCGAGCCTTGTTTGTGAGGTCTGAAGCGGAATCGAACCGCTGTAGAAGGTTTTGCAGACCTTTGCCTAGCCACTCGGCCATCAGACCATATTATTCTGCTTTCGGGGGACAAAATTAGTCAATTTATCTGAAACTCCAAATTTTTTTACTACTTTTACCCTCTCGACAACACCATTCACAATGATTATCGACGACATAGCGCTAACTTTTGTCCACGGACTGGGCATCAAGGGGTGTCGGCTCCTGCTCGACATCTTTGGCTCGGCAAGGGCTATTTTTGACGCCTCGGACGACGAGTTGCAGCTGCGCGGAGGCGTGGCACGCAAGTCTATGTTGTGGGGAGCGCTCCACTCGGCAGACCCTTGGCGCGAGGCCGAAAAGGTGCTCAAACACGCTGAGCGTTACAACATTAAGCCTCTCGCTTCGACCGACCCCGCCTATCCACGTCTGCTGGCCGAGATTCCCGATGCGCCACACGTCATTTACACCCAAGGCAATATCGAAAACCTCCACCGCCCCTCGTTGTCGGTTGTGGGCACTCGCAATATGACTACTTATGGGCAGCGTATGGGGATTAGGGTTGTCGAGCAGCTCCACGAGTTGGTGCCCGAGGTGAGCATCGTAAGCGGTTTGGCCTTTGGCAATGACGGCAACGCCCACCGAGCAGCCCTCGGTTGTGGCGCGGCAACTGTGGCAGTGATTGCAAACGCCTTGCCGGATGTTACCCCCACCGAGCATCGCACCCTGGCCGACCTGATTTTGCGTGACGGGGGCACAATCATTACCGAGGTGTCGTCGCAGACCAAAAACAACGGTCGCTTTTTCATCCCCCGCAACCGCATAATAGCGGGCCTGTCGAGTGGTACTCTGGTTGTCGAGTCGCCCTATGGCGGCGGGTCGCTTCAAACGGTCGATTTTGCCCTCGACTATGGGCGTATAGCAATGGCTCTGCCCGGTCGCGCCGACGACAAAAACTCTTTCGGCTCCAATATCTATATCAAACAGTTGAAGGCTGCAATGGTCTGCTCGGGCAGTGATGTTGTTCACGAGCTCGGGTGGGATGCTGTGGCTTGTGGCGAGGGCCCCGACAAGGTGGTTGCTGCACCCGTTGTGGCGGCTGTCGAGACGGTAAACCTCAGCTCCGATGAGCGGCAGGTGTATGATGCAATAGGCGTGGGCGAGGCGGTTGATTATGACACCCTTGTCGAGCGTAGCGGACTGCCTGTGCAGCAAGTTATGTCACTTATTATGGGGCTCGAACTGGCGGGTGTGGTGCGCATATTGCCGGGCAAGAGGGTAGAGAGAGTGTAGTCTGCCACGAGAGATGTAAACCAAAGATAATGAAACTAATAGATACACATAGCCACATCTACGGGCCCGAGTTTGACGAGGATAGGGTCGAGGTCTACGAGCGTGCCCACAGTGCGGGTGTCGAGGCTTTGGTTTTGCCCGCAATCGACTCGGAGTGCAACGGTGCAATGTTCGAGATGGCCCGCAACTATGATAATTGTTACCCACTCATTGGTCTGCACCCTACGTCGGTGAACGACAATCCGCAGTGGCGCAGCGAGTTGGCCGAGGTGGAACGCCTGTTGGATGCTTGCAATGGTGGGGCGAGCAGCGCCCCCATAGGGTCGGCCGAGCGCCCAGTTGAACACTTTTGGGGTGTTGGCGAGGTGGGGCTCGACTTCTATTGGAGTGCCGACTGGAAGGCCGAACAGAGCGAGTGCTTCCGCCGTCAGGTGGAGCTGTCGATAGAGTACGATCTGCCACTGGTGGTACACACTCGCAACGCTTGGGACGAGATGCTCACTCTGCTCGAAGAGTACAAGGGCAAAGCCAGAGGTATCCTACACGCCTTTGGCGAGGGGGTTGAGGTCTACGAGCGCATCAAGCGCCTGGGGGGCTTTGTGGTTGGCATTGGCGGAGTGGTAACCTACAAGAAGAGCGCCCTGGCCGAGAGTGTGCCCCACATCGACTTGGCCGATATGGTGCTCGAAACCGATGCTCCGTGGCTTACGCCTGTGCCTTTTAGGGGCAAGCGTAACGAATCGGGATATTTGACTTATATTTGTGGTAGGGTTGCCGAGCTGAAGGGAGTGAGCCCTGAGGAGGTAGCCGAGGCTACCACCCAAAATGCCAAACGGGTGTTTGGGTTGTGATGTACAACGTCAAGCCGACCTAAGTCAGTAAGCGATATGAACGAAGTGAGTATCGCCTAAAAGTTTTTGGTGCAGCTTTTTACAAAAAGGTGCAGAAAAACAAAAAAAAGAAAACACTAAAAAAACACAAAAGATATGAGAAGTGCGGTGCTTTTGATTTATACGGGAGGTACTATTGGTATGAAGACCGATGCGGCTACGGGTGCGCTGGTGCCTTTTGATTTCAACCACATCTACGAGGAGTTCCCTGCGTTGAGGGAGCTGGATGTCGATATCGAGATTTTGCCCTTCGAGCCTATCGACTCGTCTAACGCTTCGCCCGAGCTGTGGGTGCGTTTGGCCGAGATTATTGCCCGCTACTATGACAGCTTCGACGGCTTTGTAGTGCTGCACGGAACGGATACTATGTCTTACACCTCGAGTGCGCTGAGCTTTATGTTGCACAACTTGGATAAGCCGGTGGTCTTTACGGGTAGCCAAATTCCCATTGGTGTGCTGCGTACCGACGGGCGCGAGAACCTGATTACGGCCATAGAGATTGCTGCGGCAAAGGATGCCAAGGGGCGTGCCGAGGTGCCGGAGGTGTCGCTCTACTTCCAGAATAGGCTCTTTAGGGCCAACCGCACGACCAAGTGGAGTGCCGAGGAGCTGAATGCTTTTGCCTCGCGCAACTACCCTCCGCTAGCCGAGGTGGGTGTGAACATTCAGTATAACCAGAAGTATGTCCGCAGGCCCAAGGCGGGAGCCGAGTTTGGCATTTGCACCTCGCTGGTGAGCGATGTGGCGGTGATAAAGATTTTCCCGGGCCTGACCGAGTCGGTATTTAGGGCAATGCTGTCGAGTGGTGTGAGGGGTGTGGTGCTCGAAACATATGGTGCGGGCAATGCTCCCACGAAGGAGTGGTTCCTGGGGGCTCTCCGCGAGGCTATATGCAGGGGGGTATGTGTGATGAATGTCACCCAGTGTGCCGATGGCGAGGTGAATATGGATATCTACGAAACGGGTGTGGCTCTGCAAGAGATTGGCGTCATCAGCGGCAGGGATATGACCACCGAGGCGGCGACGGCAAAAATGATGTACGTTTTGGCCACCGAGAGCGGTCCGAAGCGCATTGCAGCAAAGCTGAAAAAGAATCTTTGCGGAGAAATTGGTGGCTAAAATTTCGGTGGAAAGAAAATAATTTGTATATTTCGGGGATTTTTGTGCGCAAATGGGCCCAAATGACTGTGGTGGATGCGAGTTTGTTTGTGCATAAAAGTGTGGTTTATAGGAGATTAGGCCACAAAACGAGGAGAGATGTCCGAGTGGTTTAAGGAGCGCGCCTGGAAAGTGCGTATGCCTCAAAAGGGCATCGGGGGTTCGAATCCCCCTCTCTCCGCACAAATTTTTTTAAGGGAGAAAAACAACGAGATAACAAAACTCAAAAACAACACAATAAACACGTTTAATTAATTCCAAATTCAAAGTTATGAAAAAACTTTTTATGATTTTGTCGGTTGTAGGTCTTATGACCTTTGCAACTGCTAACGTTTACGCACAGGATGCAGAGGCTGTTGCCACTGAGCAGGTAGCCGAGGACGCTGAGGCTGTAGCTGAGGAGCCCGTAGCTGAGGAGCCCGCTATCGACGAGGAGACCGAGATTGCAGGTGTGCCTTTCCACCAGACCCTGAAACAGAAAGTTATCGAGGGTGGTGTTCTTTGGATGACTCCCGTGTTGCTCTGCTTGATCATTGGTTTGGCAGTAGCTATCGAGCGTATCCTCTACCTCTCGTTCTCGAAAATCAACACCAAGAAGTTTATCGCTAAATTTGAGGAGGCTCTGAACAATGGCGGCATCGAGGCTGCAAAAGAGGTTGCTCGTAACACCAAAGGCCCCGTTGCCAGCATCTACTATCAGGGTGCTCTGCGCTACCACGAGGGTATGGACGTTGTTGAGAAAACCGTTGCTTCGTATGGTTCGGTACAGAATGGTTTGATGGAGAATGGTCTGAGCTGGATCAGCCTGTTCATCGCACTGAGCCCCTCGTTGGGTTTCATGGGTACCGTAGTAGGTATGATCGAGGCATTTGACCAGATTCAGGCAGCAGGTGAGGTATCGGCTACTCTGGTAGCAGGTGGTATTAAAGTGGCTCTGCTGACCACCCTTGCAGGTCTTATCTCGGCAGTTATTCTGCAGCTCTTCTACAACTACATCCTTAACAAAATCGACACCGCTGTTGTTGAGTTGGAGGACACTTCGATCACCTTGGTTGATATCTTGACCGACTATAGCAAGAAATAATTACACACCTATTAAATATACGTTAAGAATATGAAATGGGTTAAATACGTAGAATACGTACTCTTCATCATCACCATCGTATGCTTTGCATCGCTCTTCTTCCTGCCTCAGGTGCAGCACATGGGCGATATGCACGCAGACTGCGAGTGGATGATGTGGTGGATGTACGGCATCGTGATCATCGGTGTTATTGCCGCATTGATCTCGCCTGTTAAGAATTTGTTTACCTCTCCCAAATCGGCTCTCACCACCTTGGTAGGCTTGGTAGTAGCTGCTTTGGTTATCGGTGGTTGCTGGATGATTTCGAGTGCCGCTCCCGTGCCCAACTCGGCCGGTGGTTTCTTCGAGGATGTCTTTGACCTTAAATTTACCGACACCATCCTCTACGTTACCTATCTGGTTGGCGGTATCAGCATTTTGTCGATTCTCGTTGGTGAGATTCGTAACGCTATCAAATAGTTTGAGTTCCATATTGAAAAAAAGATTGTAATATGGCAAGAAAAACACCGGAGATCAACGCCAGCTCTATGGCTGATGTGGCCTTCTTGTTGCTTATCTTCTTCCTTGTTGCAACCACAATGGACATCGATTCGGGTCTGAACCGTGTGCTTCCTCCTTGGAGCGAAAAGCAGACCGATGCACCCGATATCAAAGAGCGTAACCTTTTGTTGGTTCACGTTAACAAGTATGACCAGATTGCGGTTCAAGGCGAGCTGTTGACTATCAACCAGCTCAAAGATAGGGCAAAGGAGTGGGTTCTCAACCGAGCCGACGACGACAACCTCCCCGAGAAAAAAGTAGAAGAGATTGCTCTCATTGGCAAGCACCCCGTTAGCCAGGGCGTTATTTCGCTCCAGAACGACCGTGCTACCAGCTATGAGATGTATATCAAAGTACAGAACGAACTTACTCGCGCCTTCAACGAGATCCGCGACGAGCTGAGCAAGGCCCACTTCGGTAAGGTCTTCCTCGAGCTCGAGAAAGAGCAGCAGGACGCTATCGCCAAAGCTGTTCCTATGAAGATTTCGGAGGCTGAGCCACAAAACATCAAATAAAGACTATGGCAGTAATTAGGAAAAAAGAGAAAAAAGAGATTGGCCAGATTTCGACCAGCTCGCTCCCTGATATCGTCTTTATGATTCTGTTCTTCTTTATGGTTTCGACCTCGATGAAGGAGACAGAGCTTGTGGTGAAGTTCAAAGCACCCGAGGCTACCGAGATTCAGAAGTTGGAGAACAAATCGTTGGTTAGCTACATCTATGTGGGTCCCCCAGTTGAGTCGTTGCAGGCTAAATTTGGTAGCGCCCCCCAGATCCAGCTGAACAATAGTTTCAGTACTCCTCAGGAGATTGGCCAGTTTATTGCTTCGGAGCGTGATGCGCTCAACGAGGCAGACCGTAACAAAATGACCGTATGTCTTAAAGCCGACAAAGACACCCGTATGGGTATCATCACTGATATCAAACAGGAGTTGCGTAAGGCCGAGGCATATAAGATTAGCTACGCTTCGCTCAAGAGCGTTAAGGGTTACTAATCGCCCGTCATAGATATCTTAGACCGAGAGAGGGTTTCACTTTTAGGTGGAACCCTCTTTTGTGTTTTTGGCGTCACTTGTGTAAAAAAGGGGCAACCCTCTCGACAAAACCCCAAAAATTGTACTATCTTTGTGGGCTGAAACATCTGAAAATTAAGCGAAACAACAAAGGTTATAAATCATTATAAAAAGGTTAATGTTATGCAGACAATCGACACTTACAGCTTTGAGGGCAAGAGGGCTATCATCCGCGTAGACTTCAACGTGCCCCTGGACAAAGAGTTCAACGTAACCGACGACACCCGTATTCGCGCAGCAATCCCCACCATCAAGAAGGTTTTGGCCGGTGGTGGTAGTGTTATCCTGATGTCGCACTTGGGCCGTCCAAAGAAAAATAACGACGAGAAATACTCGCTCAGCCACATTATTGGTGCCGTAGAGGCCCGCCTGGGCGTTAAGGTGCTCTTCGCAGGCGACTGTATGGGTGAGAAAGCTGCCGAGATGGCTGCCGCTCTGAAACCCGGTGAGGTGCTGCTGCTCGAGAACCTCCGCTTCTATGCCGAGGAGGAGGGCAAACCCCGCGGTTTGGCCGAGGATGCTACCGACGAGGAGAAGAAAGAGGCCAAGAAAGCCGTTAAGGAGAGCCAGAAGGAGTTTGTTAAGAAGCTCGCTTCGTATGCCGACTGCTATATTAACGACGCATTTGGTACCGCTCACCGCGCTCACGCTTCGACCGCTCTGATTGCCGACTATTTCCCCAACGACAAGATGTTCGGCTACGTTATGGAGGGCGAGTTGAAGGCTATCGAGGCCGTTATGGAGAACCCCCAGCGCCCCTTTGTGGCTATCGTGGGTGGCTCGAAGGTTTCGACCAAGATTTCGATTATCGAGACACTGATGGAGAAGTGCGACAAGATTATTATCGGTGGTGGTATGACCTACACCTTCTCGGCCGCTCTGGGTGGCAAGGTTGGTAAGTCTATCTGCGAGCCCGATATGTTCGACACCGCTCTGGGTATCTTGAAAAAGGCCGAGGAGAAGGGCATCAAGTTTGTGATGTCGCCCGATGCGCTGACTGCCGACGATTTCAGCAACGATGCCAACACTCAGGAGGCTTCGGTTAAGAATATCGACGATGCTTGGGAGGGTATCGACATCGGTAGCGAGGGTAAGAAACTCTTCCGCGAGGAGATTTTGGAGTGCAAGACCATTCTGTGGAACGGCCCCGTAGGCGTGTTTGAGATCGAGAAGTTCTCGACCGGCTCGAAGGCTGTTGCCGAGGCTATTGCCGAGGCTACCCAGACCAAGGGTGCTTACTCGCTTATTGGTGGTGGCGATAGCGTTGCTTGTATCAACAAGTTTGGCTTGGCCGACAAGGTTAGCTACGTTTCGACCGGTGGTGGTGCTCTGTTGGAGTTCATCGAGGGCAAGGAGCTTCCCGGCGTGGCTGCTATCCGCAAATAATCGGCACTATAATAGCGCACAACAAGGAAGGCTCGGCAAACAGTTGCCGAGCCTTCTTTTCGTTATGTCAGCCTATTCGATTGGTTATAGACCACCATCGAGGACCCAAACCTTATTGGTGTTGTCGTTGCGTAGTGCCAGCACCACCTCCTCATTCTGCCCGTCGGCAAGGCGTACCTTGCACTTCACGAAGCGGCCGGGGTAGAGGCCCGAAGTGAACGATTTGCCAACCGAAAGTATCTCCATCCCCTCGTATATAGTCCTTACGGTATATTTCATCATTGGGGTCAGGCCAAACAAAGCTGTGTTAAGAATTGAGCTATCCCAATCACTTATGGCTGCGAGGATTGTCTTGGCAGCTTTCTCGGCCGACACATCCACCAGAGCCGATATGCCCTTAGGGGTGTCATCTACCGCCACAAACTCTACCGTTGAGAAGTCTGCGCCCACGATATCCTCGGCCGTCAGGGGCTCGTCGTAGAGAATAGCACCGCTCTCGACAATGGTAATCTGCTCTTTGTTTGGCATTACCACATCAATACTCATATTGAGCAACCTGCCACTCTGGCGGTCGAACGAGTAGTTGCGTATGGTGTTCGACTCGGCAATGGAGGTGTTGAGCATAAGTTTGCTGTCCGCAAAGTCACCCTGGGCAGTGGCACTAATCTTTACGTTCACCCAGTCGCCAATGGTCGTTACCTCGTACTTGTGGTACTTGGCCACCTTGCGCTCGCGAGCGATGTTGAGCTCCATATTGAGCAGTTGCTGGGGGTTGATAAATGCTGCCAAGTCGGCCTCGGCAAACATACCGCCGTTGTGAACCCACCCCTGATGCTGACTGCTAATCCACTGATAGCTCTTGTCACCGCCATCGTAGAGGGCCACCCTGCCACCCTGCTTCTCCAATCGCCACATCGAGGGCTCGCCATAGATAACCTTGACGGTCGTGGGCACAAAGTGACATTCGGGCGAGATGAACTCAAATGTTTCGTTGGGCTCGGTGCGCACATTTAGCTCCAATATCATTGTCTTGGCGTTGTTGGCAGCCACCACAGCATCGGCCAGAAGTCGGCGAGCTGCCGTCGCGGGGGTGTTGAACATTACCACCACTGCTACGGCCACCACAGCAGCCATCGACACAGCAGCCCTCATAAAGTAGACCATACGGCGAGGTTTGCGTACGGGAGTTGTTGCAGCTTGGGCTTGGCTTGCTGCGGCCTCCAAAATGCGGTCTTTCAGATCGGCCGAGGGTTTGACCTCGCAGCGGGGGGTGAGCATATCGACTATCTGCCCCTCTTGTTTCTGATTATATTTCTCTCTGTTCATAGTAATTGTACTCCTTTTTTGATTAGTTGATGTAAAGTTGTTTGAGGCGCTCGATGCCACTTGCCCAACGGCTCTTGATGGTCGAAACGGGCACCGACAGCACCTCGGCAATCTCGGTAAACTTCATCTGGGCGTGAATGTGCAGGCGAATAACCTCGCTCTGCTGCTCGGAGAGTTGGGATAGTAGCTTGTTGATGCGGCAGAACTCCTCCTCGGCCTCCAAGGGCACCTCGCTTGTTGTTGGTGATGAGAGGGCCATTTTGGTATCGATTGGCAGTGGCGACTTGGTGCGACGACGCATAACGTCAATGCATCCCGACGCAACTGCAGCAAAAAGATAGGCCTTTGGGTTGCGGATAGTGGTAGTCGAAGAGGCCACTTTGAGGAAGGCATCCTGCAACACATCTTCGGCATCGCTGCGGCTCCCCAAGCGAAAGAAAGCGTAGCGGTAGAGGGGCTCTTGGTAGAGGTCTATCCACCGACCGAGATGGGTGATGTTTGTGTTTTGGTTTTGCATTTCGTTGTGGGTTGTTGTTAAAAATGTGTTGTTCAAACAGCTGTTCGACTATAAGACGTAAAATTAGCCAAAAAGACGGAACAAGGGGCAAAAAAAGCTCGGCAAACAGTTGCCGAGCCTCTCTTTTTGTTTGGTTTACTATGTCCTAATGAACATCGGTTTCGCCAAATTTGCCAAACTAACGTCAATTAAAATCTACATCTGAGCCGCCCGATAGGTCGCACTTTTTCATCTGGGGATTGCCTGTGATGTGTATGTCCGAGCCACCTGATGCTGTCAGCGAGAGCGTGTTACTGGCGCAAGCATCAACATCCGAGCCGCCCGACGCATCGATCGTAACATCTTCGGCACTCAACCCACCGCAATCAATGTCCGAGCCACCCGAGGCCTCGATATAGAGTCGTTTGGTGGCGCCACTAACCTCGCAGTCCGAGCCCCCCGATGCCGACACCGAAAGCACATCGCTACCACAGCTATGCCAAGCAAAGTCGCTACCTCCATTTACATCTATTCTCTCGTAGTCAAACGAAGGCACACGGACAACATTGCGCGTGGGGCCCAGAACAATACCTCGTATGTCGATGTGCAGAACACCTCGGGAAACATCTATGTTAAGATGGTTAAACCCCTTGGCGTTGGTCATTGCAACCACTTGGTCGTGGGGTAGCGAGCTGTCCACAACAATATCAATCCCATCCGACACAACGATTGCCGATAGCTCTTCGGTGAGGGTATAGGTCCGCTGGGAATTTAGGGGAATGTCGTCTACATCGCACCCCGTAAATAGCATTGCGCCAATACTAACCAGTAGTGCAAAAAGGCTTCTCATAGGCATTTCCAAGTCGCAAAATTTTAATGTCAAGCAGTAAGGCCCAAAACATCGGCACCAACCACCACCCAAAAGCAACTGAGTGGCGGGCTACCACCTGCGGTAAACCCACACGTCGGGCTGAATCTTCTTGTACTCCTTGCGCATACGCTCGGCATCGCTGAGACTGTCGCTGGCGTAGGCAATCACTACCCACAGACCGCTGGGGAAGGGGGTGATGGTGTAGTTCTCGGCACCAATGCCCAGAGGGTCTTGCTTGGCGCAGGCGCGCGCGTTATACTTAATCGAAAAGACACCCACAGCTACGTTGTAACGCTTGTTGGGGGCGGGAGGGGTAACCTTTGGTTCCTCGGGCGCAACTTCCTCTACGACAGGCTCTTCGACCACCTCTACCACCTCTACTGCGGGCTCCTCTTTGGTGCACTTGCCACCGCAGCAGGGGCAGAACAGCAGCCAGATTATAAGGCCAACGGCAACTACGCCTAACAAAATCCACAACCACAGCAGGTTGCACTTGCGCTTGGGCAGTGCGGCTGCTGCGGGCAGGCTGTCGCCATTGAGGGCTCGGTTGAGTTCGTCGGCAATGGCCACACTACCTTTGATGGTTAGCACACCCACCCCTTCGATGGTCAGCTCGCCATTTACTCCACGAGCCCCTGCGAGCCACTCTTGGTAGAGGGCCTCGGCAGCTTCGGGCGAGAGGTTACCCTGCTCGGCTATAATTTCGGTTACGGGGATGTGGCTATCTTTGATGTGGCTTGTGAAGCGCACACTTTTTGGGGTGTGGTGTGCCGAGCCCGAGACCACTTCGAGCGAGCCCACGCCAGGCATCGCCACGTTGCCATACTGCACCAAGCAGTTGAATATCAATTTGTTTACTACTGCGCTCATATTGTGTTTGTTGTAAGGTTTTACTATTAGGTGTCAGAGCCCCCGCTGTTATTTGCTGTTTTTGGCCTTTGGGGGTGCCACTTTTTTGGCCTTGGGCTTGGCGTTGGCGGCAGCTTTTTCGGCCTCGGCCCAAGCTATGTGCTGGGGCTTGTTGTGCAGACCTACGATTACCAAAACGATGCCTATAACCACAAAGGGGATGCTGAGCAACTGCCCCATATTCATACCTATGGCGCTACGCATACCCTCCTCGAAGCCCACCTGGTCGTTCTTGATGTACTCGATTATAAAACGTGCAACAAAGATGCCGATAAGGCCCACGCCAAACATCAGACCGGGGTGCTTGCGCCCTGCGTCACGCTTGAAGTAGAGCCACAGCAGAATGAGGAACACGATGATGTAGCACAGCGCCTCGTAGATTTGAGTTGGGTGCATAGGCTGTGTTTCGCCAGCCCTCTGGAACACAAAGCCCCAGGGCAGGTCGGTTGGGCCACCATAGATTTCGGAGTTCATAAGGTTGCCGATGCGTACACCTGCGCCACCAATGGCTACGGGTATCATTATGCGGTCGGCACCCCACCAGAAAGGCATCTTGTTTGCAATGGCAAAGATGGTCAGGCCCAGCAGGAAGCCTATGGCAGCACCGTGGCTGGCCATACCGCCCTCGCGGATGTTGAGCATACGCAGCGGGTCGGCCAAGTAGACCTCGGGCTCATAGAAGAGGCAGTGGCCCAGCCTTGCGCCCACGATTGCAAGAATTGTGGCGCACCAGAACATCGAGTCGACCAGTCGGTCGGGCAGTTGTTCGTGTTTGCAGAATTTGGTAAAGTAGTAGATACCGAGCAGGAAAGCCACAGCCCACAGCACACCATAGTAGCGTATTTCAAGCCCAAAGAGCGAGAAGAATGTGGGGTCGACATTCCATACTATTGCCGATAGTGGAGTCATTGTTTTTCGTTGGTTTTAGTTTGTTGTGTGTAGTTTGCTGTGTGGTTTATGCCCTTTGGGGCGGCCCACTTTGGCGTAAAGGTAGTGAAAAAACTCTTAACTCTTGCTCAAAGTGAACGAAAAAGTACTTCCGACGCCCAATTCGCTACGCAGATTGATGGTTTCGCCGTGTGCCTCTAATACGTGTTTTACAATCGAGAGGCCCAGACCTGTGCCACCCTGCTCGCGCGAGCGCCCCTTGTCGGTGCGGTAGAAACGCTCGAAAACCCTGGGTATATCCTCTTTGGCAATGCCTCGGCCATTGTCGCGCACCTCTATCAACACCTTGTCAAAGAGGTCTATAAACTTGATGGTGGTGCAACCGCCCTCGTTGCCGTAGCGGATAGAGTTGATTATGAGGTTTATGAGCACCTGCTCGATGTAGTAGCAGTCGGCCTTTACCCATACGGGAGGGTAGGGTTGCGACGACTCCCAGCCGACGTTGATGGTTATCTGGCGCTTGGTGGCCTCAAACTCGATGGTGTCTACAATGTTGCGCGTGAGGGCCGCAATGTCAAAGCGCTCGTAGTTGAGGTTCAGCACATTGGACTCCAACTTGGAGATGGCTTCGAGGTCGTTGGTGATGTTTATCAGTCGGTCGATACTCTTCTCGCTGCGCTCCAGATAGCGACGCAGTATGGTGGGGTCGTTCATTCCGCCGTCAAGCAGGGTAGAGATGTAGCCCTGAATGTTGAAAATGGGGGTTTTGATTTCGTGCGACACGTTGCCCACAAACTCTTTGCGGTACTTCTCGTTCTCTTTCAGTCGGGCAATCTCCTTTTGGTTTTGCTCGGCCCAGTGGTTCAGCTCGGCTGTTACGCTGCGCTCGGTGTTGGGAAAGCGCTCCAACTCGGCAGTGAGCTCGGCAGTCTTGATGTCGCGCCCCAGCACCACGCGATAGAGGGGTTTGATGCGCTGGATGAAGAAGTTGGATATGACTTCCTTGGTGCTGAAAAAGAGCACAAGTCCGCAGCCGAAGGCAAAGAGGATGCCCGACCACCAGTAGGCGGCATCGAAGAGGTGGCCCAAGATTACGCCAATCACCACACAGAAGAGGGTGATAAGGCTGACTATGAGGGCGGCTCCGCTAATGGTTTTTATTTTCATATTCCGGTTTTGTAGATTTGTAGAGTTGTTGGTACGGAAAGCAAATCTACGCAAAAGTTATGATGTTTCAAATAAAATTGCAATCTTTGTACTCCTGCTCCCACACTTTGTGTGGGAAAAAGTAGGCGCGAGGCCCCGTAGTTTAATGGATAAAATTTGAGATTCCGGTTCTTACGATAGCGGTTCGATTCCGCTCGGGGCTACAAAAACGTCGACCGTCGACCGTCAACCGTCGACCGACGACCGACGACCGACGACCGACGAAATGAGAATTATGAGAGTTATAAGAGAACTAAGAGTAATAGGAGTCATATTGTGCTTATTACTCCAATATCTCCTAAATCTCCTATAACTCTTAGCCCTTAGTCGTTAGACGTTGGACGTTAGACGTTAGACCAAACAAGTTGTATGGACTTCAAACTCGTATCGGACTACAAGCCAACGGGCGACCAGCCCGAGGCTATCGAAGAGCTCGTGAGCTCGATTGGGGGTGGTGTGGGCAGCCAGACTACCCTTATGGGCGTTACGGGCTCGGGTAAGACCTTTACGGTGGCCAATGTGGTCGAGAGGCTCAACCGCCCAACACTGGTGCTCAGCCACAACAAAACCCTTGCGGCACAGCTCTATAGCGAGTTCAAGGCCTTCTTTCCCGACAATGCCGTCGAGTACTTTGTGTCGTACTACGACTACTACCAGCCCGAAGCCTACCTGCCCGCCAGCGATACCTACATCGAGAAGGATCTGGCCATAAACGACGAAATAGAGAAGCTTAGGCTCCACACTACCGCCTCGCTACTGTCGGGCCGCAGGGATGTGATTGTCGTGTCGAGCGTGTCGTGTTTGTATGGCATCGGCAACCCCGAAGATTTCCACGCCAACAGCATAACCCTCCGTCTGGGCGATGAGATTTCGCAGCGCAAACTGCTCTACCGCTTTGTCGATGCCCTTTACACACGCAGCGAGCGCTACTTGGAGCCCGCCACCTTCCGCGTCAAGGGCGATACCATAGACGTTATGCCCTCGTATGCCAACAGCGATGCCTATCGTATCTCGATGTTTGGTGACGAGATAGAGGCCCTCTACCGCATCGATCCCCAAACGGGTGCCAGAGTAGAGGAGTTGGCCGAGGTTACCATCTACCCCGCAAACCTATTTGTAACGACCAAGGAGCGCACCGAGCGAGCCATTCGCGAGATTCAGAACGACCTTGCAGTGCGCATCGAAGAGTTCGAGAAGGAGGGGCGCCCCACCGAGGCTCAGCGCATCAAACAGCGTGTCGAGTACGACTTGGAGATGATAAAAGAGTTGGGCTACTGCTCGGGTATCGAGAACTACTCGCGCTATATGGATGGTCGCAAGCCCGGCGATAGGCCCTTCTGTCTGTTGGACTACTTCCCCGATGATTTTCTGCTGGTCATCGACGAGAGCCACGTTACGGTGCCCCAAATCAGGGCGATGTATGGTGGCGACAGGGCCCGCAAGGAGAACTTGGTGGAGTATGGCTTCCGCCTGCCCGCAGCGGTGGATAACCGCCCACTGATGTTCACCGAGTTTGAGCAGTTGGCTCGTACGGTGCTCTACGTTTCGGCCACCCCTGCCGACTACGAGCTTATCCGATGCGAGGGTGTGGTGGTCGAGCAACTCATCCGCCCCACAGGTCTGCTCGACCCCGAGATTGAGGTGCGCCCGACCGACAATCAGGTCGATGACCTGCTCGAAGAGATTAGGCAGTGTACCCACAAGGGGCAGAGAGTGCTGGTCACTACCCTCACCAAACGTATGGCCGAGGAACTCTCAAAATACTTCGACCGTGTGGGTGTGCGCAATCGCTATATACACTCCGACGTCGATACCTTCGACCGCGTGCAAATTCTCGAAGACCTCAAAGCGGGCTCGTTTGATGTGTTGGTGGGCGTAAACCTTCTGCGCGAGGGCCTCGACCTGCCCGAGGTGGCTCTGGTGGCCATTCTTGATGCCGACAAGGAGGGCTTCCTGCGTAGCGAGAGGGCACTTACGCAGACGGCAGGCCGCGCTGCACGAAATGTCGAGGGCCGAGTGATTATGTATGCCGATAAGATTACCGATGCTATGAAGGCGGCCATTGACGAGAGTAGCCGCCGACGCGCCAAGCAGATGGCCTATAACGAGGCCAACGGACTGGTACCCACGCAGATTAAACGCTATACTCGTACCACCATTGCGGGTACCACTTCGGCCCAGAGCTTGGAGCCCTATCCGCTGGGTGGGGGAGTGCAGATTGCGGCCGATGTGAGTGGGGTCTACTCGGTTGCCGAGCGCGAGATAGCCATCAACGATGCCCGCCGCCGTATGGAGGAGGCGGCCAAGGCGCTCGACTTTGCCCAGGCGGCCCTGTGGCGCGACAGGATGTACGAGCTACAAGGCAAAAAAGTGTAGATTGGGCGATTGTTTTTACAGACCCCTCCGCCCTTTAGGCACCTCCCCTAACTTAGGGGAGGAGTAGTTTTTAGTATTGGATGAATAAACAACGAACTCATAACCAACCCGAGCAACTTGACCTACGGAAGAGGTTGCGACGCAAAACAACTCCTGAAGAAAATGCGTTGTGGACACTACTTAAAGGCAAGCAATTGGATGGCTTTAAGTGGCGACGACAATTCTCGGTAGGGCCATACGTTATGGATTTTTATTGCCCGCAAGCGAAGTTGGCTGTGGAGTTGGATGGCATACAACACTCTGCTGATGAGGTTATTAAATATGACGAGGCAAGAACAAAGTATTTGGAGCGAGAAGGTATAAAGGTATTGAGAGTACCCAATCAATCGGTTTGGAAAGAGAGCGATTGGGTGATAAATGTGATAAAAGATAACCTTAGATAAAAACGCAATAACCCCCCAAAAACTCCTCCCCTAAGTTAGGGGAGGTGCCCGAAGGGCGGAGGGGTCTGTGTGAGGACACACAGGCAAATTCGACCACCCCTCGGCCTACGGCCACTCCCCTTTCGTAGGGGAGATTGCAAATTACTCCTCCCCTAAGTTAGGGGAGGTGCCCAAAGGGCGGAGGGGTTTGTAATGAATAATTAAAAGAGAGATAACGTGAAATTGGCACAACTAATAACCCGCCTGATAGACCTCTTCTACGTCGGGCCCATACGAAAGCTGCTACCACAGCAGACCTTTCGCTATGCGGCGTGTGGCGGTGGCAATCTGGTCATCAACTGGATTGTATATGCGCTGCTGTATGATGTGTTGCTGGGGTTCGACTACCTCAATCTTGGGTTTGTCTACCTCTCGCGCCACACCGCAGCACTCGGCATAACCTTTCCCATAACGCTCCTGACGGGCTACTGGTTGCAGAGCCGCATCTCGTTCAAGGGCTCACCCCTGAGCGACCGCGTGAGTCTGGTGCGCTACACCATCAGCACCCTCGGCTCGCTAGCCATCAACTATATCTGCCTGAAACTATTTGTCGAGTGGTGCCACATCTACCCCACCTGGGCACAGGTGCTCACATCGCTCATAACGGTGGTTTACAGCTATCTGGTGCAGAAGCGTTGGACCTTCAAGGGGGCGTAACATAGGGGGCGATTTTGGCATTTTGCTACTTTTTTGTAACTTTACCGACTAATTAGCAGCTACAATTTGTGAAATAATTATGATAGACAGGGCAACAGTCGACAAAATATACGCCGCAGCAAATGTGGTTGAGGTCATCAGCGACTTCGTTTCACTCAAAAAGAAAGGGGTGAACTATTCGGCGTGCTGTCCGTTCCACAACGAAAAGACCCCTTCGTTTGTGGTGTCGCCCTCCAAGGGGCTCTACAAGTGCTTCGGTTGTGGCAAGGGTGGCAACGCCATCACTTTTGTTATGGAGCACGAGAGGCTCACATACGTCGAGGCCCTCAAATGGGTGGCCAAGAAGTATGGCATCACTGTCGAGGAGCGCGAGGAGACCCCCGAGGAGAAGCAGCGCAACGACGATAGAGAGAGTATGATGATTGCCAACGCTTGGGCGGCCGACTACTTTGCCAAGGCAATCTTCGAGAGCGACGAGGGGTTGAGTGTTGCACGCAGTTACTTTGCGGGCCGAGGGCTCACCGATGCCACCATTCGCAAGTTTGGCTTGGGCTACTGCCCCGGTCGTGGCGATGTGATGACTCAGGCGGCCCTGACAGCGGGGTACAAAGAGAAATATCTGGTCGATACGGGCCTGACGATTAAGCGCGAGACGGGTGGTTACTACGACCGCTTCTGTGGTAGGGCTATGTTCCCCATCCACACCATCAGTGGTAGGGTTACGGCTTTTAGTGGTCGTGCCCTCGCGGCCGACAACAAGGCCAAGTATGTCAATTCGCCCGAGAGCCCCGTTTACAGCAAGAGCAACAATCTCTACGGCATCTACTTCGCCAAGAGTGCCATAACCAAAGAGAACCATTGTATACTTGTAGAGGGCAACCTCGACGTGGTGCAGATGCACCAAAAGGGTATCGAGAATGTGGTGGCACCACTGGGTACCGCTCTGACGGTCGAGCAGGTGAGGGTTATCAGTCGCTTTACGAACAACATAACGCTGCTCTTCGACGGCGACAGCGCAGGCGTTAAAGCCGCCATCAAGGGTGTAGACCTTGTGCTCAAAGAGGGGCTCAATGTGAGGGTGGTGGTGCTGCCCGAGGGCGAGGACCCCGATACCTACGCCCGCAGCCATACGGCCGACGAGGTGAGGGAGTTTATACGCACCCACGAGAGGGATTTCATCCGCTTCAAGTCCGAACTCTATGCCGAGGAGGTACGCAGAGATCCCATCCGCAAGGCCGAGCTGATTGGTGATATGGTGGCGAGCATTGCTCTGATACCCAACGAGATTCAGCGCTCGCTGTTTGCCAAGGAGTGTGCCGAGGTTATGGATATAGAGCTCGAGATTCTCAACAACGAGGTTGTGCGCAAGCGTATGGGCACCGCCTACGACAACCAGACCAACGAGTTTGTACGTCGCCAGCAGGCGCAGCAGAGGATTGAGCAGCGCGAACTGGCCGACTTGGTGAGTCTGGGCAAGTACAAGGCGGGCAGCAGTATGACCGAGTTGGAGAAGGAGTTGGCGGGCTTCTTGATTAAGTATGGCCACTGCTCGTTTGATTATAGAGATGGCAAGAAGCGCATCCCCTTCAATGTGGCCGAAACGATTATCAACGATATTGAGGGCGACGGAGTGGTATTTCTCGACGGGCGTTACAGGGCCATTATGGAGTGCTACAAGCTGCATCGAGCAGAGCTGCCCGAGGGCGAAAAGGTGCCCGAACACCACTTTATAGAGATGGACAACCCCGAGGCGAGCTCGGCTGCGGTGGATATTCTCACCGAGAACGACAACTACAAGCAGAGCCAAATCTGGAAGGACCACGACATCTATATCGAGAGCGAAGAGGAGCGACTGGGCAAGATTATACCCAAGACCATACTGCTCTACAAGTCGAAGTATATAGAGGTGATGATTGAGGAGAAGCAGCAGTTGCTCTCCGAGCTTGATGACGAGAGTGCCGAGTATCTGGAGGTGCTCACACAGATTAACAACCTGCTGGCCGTGCGTACCAAGATGGCCGAGCAGACCGCACGCAATATATTATGAGTGATTACAAAAGCATAAACATACGCAACAAGAGGGCCTACTTTAACTACGAGATTTTGGAGGAGTTTGTGGCGGGCATCCAACTGGCAGGTACCGAGATTAAGTCGCTCAGGCTTGGCAAGGCTTCGCTGGTGGATTGCTACTGCTATTTCTCGGGTAGAGAGTTGTACATAAGGGGTATGAACATTGCCGAGTACGACTGGGGCAACCTCAATAACCACGCCCCCAGGCGCGACCGCAAGCTGCTGCTCAACCGCAGGGAGTTGGACAAGTTGGAGCGAGCCTCGCAGGACAAGGGCGTTACGATTGTGGGCCTGAGGGTGTTTATTAACGATAGGGGCTTTGCGAAGGTGGTAATAGGTCTGGCAAGGGGTAAGCGCGAGTACGACAAACGCGAAACCATCAAGGCCCGCGACACCAAACGCGAACTCGACGCAGTCAAAAAAATGTACAAACGATAGAATTGAAAATTGAAAATGGAAAATTGGGGGCGCAGCTTGCCCCGACATCTATTCCATAATTCTCAATTCTCAATTCTCAATTCAACAAAATATGGCACTAATTCTTTGTATTGAAACGGGAACTGATATTTGCTCGGTGGCGTTGGCGCGTGATGGCCAGATGATTGCCCTGCGCGAGAGCGACCTGGGGCACGAGCACGCACGCAAGGTGGGAGTGTTCACTCAGGAGTTGCTGCGAGAGCACAACATCGCTCCCGACGAACTCGACGCTGTGGCTGTGGGCAAGGGCCCCGGCTCGTACACCGGTCTGCGCATTGGCGTTTCGTTTGCCAAGGGTATGTGTTACGCCCTGGGTATTCCACTACTGGCTATCGACTCGTTGCGCTCGCTGGCGGCCTGTCTGGTCGAGGAGCGCGAGGCGGGCATTGTCGATATCGAAGATTGGGACAACACTATTCTGTGCCCAATGATTGATGCAAGGCGTATGGAGGTATATGCCGAGCACTTTGCCACCGACCTTACTCCTTTGTCGCCCGTAGTGGCCGAGGTGGTTACCGATAGGAGCTTCGAGGAGGTGCTGTTGCAGCGCAAGAAGTTGGTGATTTTTGGCAACGGAGCCGAGAAGTGTTCGGGTGTGTTGGAGTGGGCCGAGTATGTGAGCGTGGCCCCTTCGGCCAGGGGGCTGTGTGCCGAGGCCGAGCGCAAGTTCAAGGCGGGCGAAACGGAGGATGTGGCCTACTTTGAGCCCTTCTATCTGAAAGATTTTATAGTAACGGCATCAAAGAAGAAACTTTTTTAGAATTGAAAATGGAAAATTGAAGAGCGACTTGGCTCGACATCTACTCCATAATTCTCAATTCTCAATTCTCAATTCTCAATTCAAAAAACTATGGGATATAAAGAAGACAAGCAACAACAGCTCGATGGTCGCTATATGCGTATGGCCAGAGTGTGGGCCGAGAACTCGTACTGCATCCGCCGTCAGGTGGGGGCGCTCATCGTTAAGGACAAGATGATAATCTCCGACGGCTACAATGGTACCCCCTCGGGGTTTGAGAATATCTGCGAGGACGACGCTACGGGCCTCACCAAGCCATACGTGCTCCACGCCGAGGCCAATGCCATTACCAAGTTGGCCAAGAGCAGTAATAGCGGTGCTGGTAGTACCCTCTATGTTACCGCCTCGCCCTGTATGGAGTGCTCGAAACTGATAATCCAGTCGGGCATAAAGAGGGTGGTCTACTCGGACCCCTACCACAATACCGACGGCATAGACCTGTTGCGCCGTAGCGGTATAGAGGTGGTGCAGTGCAAGGTTGATTAGAGGTAGTAGTAAGATTTAAGGTTGGTTTAGGTTAAAGGATTAGGATTTAGGAGGATAAAAATGAGTACGCAAACAAAACAGATTGCGCCGACCGAGTTGGGCGAAAAGAGTATTGGCAAACTGCTCCGCCAGTATGCCGTGCCGGCAATTATTGCTATGACCGCCTCGTCGCTGTACAATATGGTTGATAGTATATTTATTGGCCGAGTGGGCAGTATGGCCATTTCGGGCTTGGCGGTTACGTTCCCGCTTATGAATATATCGGCCGCTTTTGGTTCGCTGGTGGGCGTGGGTGCCTCGGCACTGACGTCGATGTTGCTTGGTCAGAAGAACTACAAGGTTGCTGGGCGAGTGTTGGGCAATGTGATTACGATGAATGTGGCTCTGGGAGTGTTGCTTATGGTCTTTGGCCTGCTCTTCTTGGACCCCATTTTGTACTTCTTTGGTGCGAGCGAAAACACCATCAGCTATGCTCGCGAGTATATGACTTTCATTCTGTTGGGCAATGTGGTGACGCACCTCTACTTGGGACTAAATGCGGTGCTGCGCGCTGCGGGTAGGCCCAAGGTGGCAATGTGGGCCACGATACTGACGGTGGTGATCAACACCATTTTGGACCCCATTTTCATATTTGTTTTCGATTTGGGCATCAAGGGTGCCGCCATTGCTACGGTATTGGCACAAGTGGTGTCGCTCGTTTGGCAGCTCAAGATTTTCTCGGATAAGAACGAGGTGCTGCACTTCGAGGGTGGCAAGATTTTCTCGTTCGATGCCAAGATTGCCAAGGAGTCCATTAAGATTGGCTTGTCGCCCTTCTTGATGAATATGGCTTCGTGCTTTGTGGTGCTGCTCATCAACACCCAGCTGCGTCGATATGGCGATATGCTCGATGGGGTGAGCAATGGTGGCGATATGGCCATTGGCGCCTATGGTATAGTCAATCGTATCATCTTCTTGTTTGTAATGGTGGTTATGGGCTTCAATCAGGGTATGCAACCCATTGCGGGCTATAACTATGGCGCGGGCAAGTACGATAGGGTGTTGAAGGTATTTTGGCAGACGGTTATGTGGGCCACGATTACCACCTCATTGGGCTTTGTGGTGGGTATGTTTGTGCCCGAGGTGGCCGTAAGGCTCTTTGCCGACGAGCCCAAGATGGTCGAGATTGCCTCGATGGGCTTCTCGATAGCCGTTGTTGTGTTCCCCATTGTGGGCTTCCAGATGGTGGTGTCGAACTTCTTCCAGAGTATCGGTATGGCCAATAAGGCTATCTTCTTGTCGCTCTCGCGCCAGGTGCTCTTCTTGATTCCTTGCTTGATTTTGGTGCCTTTGGCCTATGGTATTAAGGGCGTGTGGATGGCTATGCCAATATCCGACGGCATCTCGACAGTGGTGGCCGCAGTGATGATGTGGCAACTCATACGCAAGTTCAAGCGCGCACCCCAGAATATCGGCTTCAAGGGTGTCGAACTCGACAAGTAGAATGTTTAATACGAATGATTTACACACTCAATATAAAGGTATGAAAGAGAATGTGGTAATAACCATTGGCCGCCAGTTGGGTGGCGGTGGTGGCTGCTTGGCAAAGGAGCTGAGCCGCAGGCTGGGGCTGCCCGTCTACAACAAAGAGCTCATCTGCGAGGCCGCCAAGCAGAGCGGACTTCGCCAGTCGCTCTTCGAGCAGGCCGACGAGAGGGACTCGAATGTTATGCCCCTGGGCGGTAGCGGATTGTCGGTCGATAGCTTCAGCGGCTCGTTCTGCTCGGGCTACATCAACAACGACACCCTGTTTGGCATACAGAGCCAGGCAATTGAGGCCCTGGCCGACAAGGGTGGCTGTATATTGGTGGGGCGCTGTGCCGACTATGTGCTGCGCAATAGGAGCAACGTGTTGAGCGTGTTTGTTACGGCCGACCTCGACGAGCGTATCGAGCGCATAGCTCGCGAGAGGAATCTGTCGCTCCGCGAGGCCGAAAGCCTCATTGCCCAGAGCGAAAAACGCCGCTCGGCCTACTACAACCACTACACCTTCAAGACCTGGGGCGCGGCCGAGAGCTATGACCTCTGCCTGAACGCCACCAAACTGGGCATCGACGGCTGTGCCGATATGGTCGAGGCCGCAATCGCAAAGATGGAGTAACACCAAACCTATACACACCTCACACTACTATGGCCAAAGAGAATAACAATCAGGAACTTAAGCCCCGCAATCGCGACCTCGTAGGGCGAGTGCTGCGCCGCTACCTGGGCTTTGTGAACAACAATATCTACTGGCGCAAAATCTATGTCGAGGGGCGCGACAATATGCCTGCCGATGGTACCCCTACGGTGTTGGTGCAGAACCACCAAAACTGCCTTATCGACCCCCTGTCGCTGGTTTTTATACTCTCTGACCGTATGCCTCGCTACTTGGCCAGGGCAAGTGTGTTCAAAAACCCCATTCTGGGCAAGGCCATTCGCTGGTTGGGCGCACTGCCCACATACCGTATGAAGGTCGACGGTCTGTCGAGTGTGGCCAAGAACAAAGGCACCCTCGACGAGGTGGCCAACTCGCTCCGCCACGGCGAAACCGTAGTGCTCTACCCCGAGGGGCAGCACCAAAACAAACGCTGGCTCGGTGCCTTCTCGCAGGCATACCTCAAAATGGCCTTTGGTGCGGCAGAGGAGAGTGGCTTCGAGCGCGAGGTGTTTGTTATGCCCTCTGCCCACCACTACTCCAATTACCTGGGCGTAAGGGCCGATATGATGGTTATGTTCGCCAAGCCCATATCGCTCAAACCCTACTACGAACTCTACAAAGAGCAGCCCCGCCAGGCTATGCGCCAGGTGAACGACCTCGTGAGGGGCGAAATTGAGCGTATGATGCTCAACATCACCGATCTCGACAACTATGCCGAGATAGACTTTATACGCACCGGCACCTACGGCGACCACTTTGCTGTGGCAAATGGTTATAACCCCGCGCTGCTGCCCCAAAAGCTCGCCTCGGACAAAAACCTTGTGGCCGCACTCGACGCTGCACGCATCGACAACCCCACCGAGGTAGAGCAAATTTATGACCTCGCAAAAGAGCTCCGCAAAGGGCTCGCAAAGCTCAACATAAGCGACCACCAACTCGCCAAAGCCCCCACTTGTGGCGCCCTGGTGCTCCACTGGCTGTTGCTGCTGCTCGGCCTGCCCGTAGCACTCTTCGGCCTCGGCCCAACACTGCTCGTGTTCCTTGTGCCTATGCTTGTTAATAAGCTGGCCATTAAGGATAAGCAGTTTTGGGGCTCGATTAACTTGGGCTCGCTGCTGCTCGTAACATATCCCTTGTGTGGCATTGTGCCATCGATAGTTATGCTCTGCGGAGGACACCTGCTCAGCGCCTTAGGTTACCTGCTGGTGTTCTCGGTAGCAATACCCTTCGTGTGGCACTACGCCAACGACCTGCTCCGCACCCTGCACTACACCCGCGCCAGCCGTAAAAAGTCACGCCTTACGGCACTGCGCACCCTCCGCAACGACCTCGCCTCGCGCCTCGACCAACTGCTTGGTGTTAAGTAGCCTTCGGCGTTTTTTGTTCTAATTTGCTATTTAGGGGGATTTTTTAGGAAAAATCGAAAATTAAGGGGGAATAATTGCACAACGGGGGGGGGTAATTTTACACATCTTATACACTTTTTTGAACAAAAATTATATATATTGCTTGCGATATATTAAATTTGCGTTAATAAATTTGTGAAAAACTCGCATTGGCGATCGGCTGTCTATGCAAATAGTACAGCTCCAAAGCCCCCCTTTCCAACACAAAGAGGGGTTGTGTGTGAGATTTCAAAGGGAATAAAAGAGATAGTAGTGGATATGAAAGTTGGGCTAATGAGTCGTAGGCTGGGACTACTGTGCCTTGTACTGCTCGCGTCGGTTGTGACGTGGGCACAAGGTGTTGATGGTATCCAGTACAAGGTGGTGGAGAACAGCTCTGCTGCCGACAAGACCATTGAGCAGCACCACATCTATTTCCGTTTCGACAAGACCAATCTCGACAAGAGTTATCTCGACAATGCCACCCAGTTTGAGCGCAT
The DNA here is from genome assembly GCA_015059945.1 of Rikenellaceae bacterium. Classification (GTDB taxonomy): domain Bacteria; phylum Bacteroidota; class Bacteroidia; order Bacteroidales; family Rikenellaceae; genus Tidjanibacter. The sequence goes on along the minus strand of SUZJ01000001.1, from coordinate 170,076 downwards.
TGCCGATTTCGTAAAAAACTCTCCCCAGATTGACAGTATTACCATCTACGCTTGGGCGTCGCCCGAGGGTGTGTACGAGCACAACGTGTGGTTGTCGCGCCGTCGTGCCGAGGCTGCCAAGCGCTATATCTTGAGCCAGCTGCCCGAGGGTAGCAGCTTTACGGCCGACCACATCCGCATCTTGCCTATGGAGGAGAACTGGATTGGTTTGCGCGAGGAGTTGGAGGCCAACTACCACCGCCACGACCGCCGCGTAGTGCTGAAGATTCTGGATGCAAAGATTCCCAATGACACCAAAAAGTGGCGACTCCAACGCCTCGACGGTGGTTATACCTACAACTATATCATCCGCAAACATATGCCTCGCTTGCGTTTGGCAGCGTGGGTAACTATGTATGGTGCTCCTGTACCCGAGCCCGCCTTGTCGAGCATTGTTCAGGAGGGTATTGCTCAGGCTCCCGACATTGTCGAGCAGCCCCAGCAGTTTGTGCCCGAGCCCGTGGTGACACCCATCAGTTGGCAGACCGAGCGTACCATCTTGGCGCTCAAAACCAACGCATTGTACGATGCAGGTACGGCTGTGAACTTTGCTGTTGAGGCTCCTCTGGGCGACCGCTTCTCGGTGCTGTATAACCACATCTGCCCTTGGTGGCTGAGTGAGAGCAACAAGTATTGCTTCCAGTTCTTGTCGATGGGTGGCGAGGCCCGCTATTGGATTAAGCCCGAGCCCAAGCCCGCTACCGACAATAGGGTGGTGCGCGATAGGCTTGTGGGCCACTTTGTGGGCTTGTATGGTATGGGAGGTAAGTTTGACTTCCAGTGGAAGGATTGGGGTTGCTATCAGGGCGAGTTTTGGAGTGCGGGCCTTACCTATGGCTACTCGATGCCTGTGGGCAAGAGGCTCAACCTGGAGTTTTCGCTCTCGGTGGGCTATGCCAACATTCCCTACCGCCACTATGTCCCCACCAACGATTGGCAAGACCTTATCCGCGATAAGTTCGACGCAGGTACGCTCCACTATGTTGGCCCCACCAAGGCCGAGATATCGCTGGTTGTGCCCATAACCATTAGCACGAAAGGAGGTCGCCGATGAAGAGGTTTAGACTTTTGATTGTGGCCCTGCTTGTGGGTGTTGTTGTGGGTGTGCTGGGTGGCTGTAACCGCCGTCCTCTGCTCGACCCCAGTTTCTCGACCGAGCTGATGGTAAAGGTTGATATTCGCAACTTGCAGAACGTAACTTGCGACATCTATAACGACAAGATTGCTGTGCCCACCATCGAGCCCGAGATGATGCGCGTACTGTTCTATAAGCCCGGGACCAACATTGTTGCGGGTGAGAGCTACATCAGCAATGTGGCCACCGATGCCGAAGGCAACCGCTGGCTGTCGGGTGTTGTGGGTATCATCCCCGGTACTTACGAGATGGTGATCTATAACTTCGACACTCGCTCTACGATGATTCGTAACGACGAGCGCCACGCCACCATCGAGGCCTATACCGAGCCTGTTGTCGAGTCTATTGCGAGCCGCTTCAACACCCGTGTTGACGATGCCACCGACATCCTCTACCAACCCGACCACATTGTTGTTGCTACCGAGCCCGAGGAGGTTATCCCCTACCACGACGAGGTGCACGTAATCAATACCGTAGCCGAGTCGGTTGTCGAGACCTTCTATATACAGGCTAAGGTCGAGGGCTTGGAGTATGTGTCGAGTGCTCAGGCTGTGCTGACGGGTATGGTGGGTAGTAATATGCTTGGCTCGCGCAGGGCTGTTACCGAGAAGGAGACAGCACTCTACTTTACTATGATTAAGAGCGATGATAAGGGTGCCCCCGTGCTGTGTAATACGTTCAACACCTTTGGCCGCATCGAGGGTGCCAAGAACGACCTGTGGATGACCTTCGATATCCACACCATCGACGGTAGGGTTATCACCAAGGAGTACGATATCACCCACCTGTTCAGCACCCCCGAGTGCAAAGAGCACCGCTGGCTGCTGCTCGATGAGGTAATTGTAATACCTCCACCACCACCAGCACCACCCGGACCGGGTGGTGGCTTTGAGCCAACCGTAGGCGAGTGGGATGAGGAGCGACACGACATAATTCTCTAACACCTAACCTTTTACTTTCGGCAAACACTACGAGATATACAACTTTTTGAAAAGACAACAAACTAACAAACAACAAATTATTCACTTTTTAATCAAACAATTTCTACTATGAAAAAGTTTTTAATGATTGCAGCTGCTTGTGTAGCACTCGCAAGCTGCGCTAAAAACGAGGTAGCTCCTATTGTTGTTGATGAGTCGCCCATCGGTTTCCAGGCTGTTGTAGGTTTGGAGAACACCCGTGCGGCTGTTGATGCAATCGCTACCACCGACAAATTTATGGCTTCGGCATTCTTGCTGAACGAGAACAAAACTTGGGATGCCAACTCAGGCGAGGCTCAGCAGTATTTTGTAAATCAGTATGTTGCTTACACCGATAAGTGGACCACCACCCCTTCGTACTACTGGCCCTCGAAAGGTTCGTTGACCTTCTTTGCTCACTATCCCGCTACCAGCAGCATCGCTAAATTTGATGGTATTGACTATGTTTTCGAGGACTACAATGTTGATACTTACAAAAACACCGACCTGATGGTTGCAGACGTTGTTGCTGACAAAGTTGCTAATGAGGTTCCCGTTACCTTCCGTCACAAACTGACCCGTATCGGCATCTCGGCTATCAAGATGGATGCTACCGATGTTGCAAACCGCACCGTAACTCTGACTTCGGTAAAACTGACCAACCTCAAAAATCAGGGTACCCTGACTCAGACTGGTCAGACCGGCGCAACTGCTTGGGGTGATCACACTGGCACCCAGACTTATGAGCTGTTGACCGACGCTCAGGTTGTTACCGCTTACAACGATGGTGCTCAGGATCCTCAGGCAATCTCGACCGACCAGATCTTCTTCTTGCCTCAGGAGTTTGCTTCGGATGCAGCTAAAATCATCATCACCTACACCGTTACTACTCCTATTGCAGGTGGTAGCGGTAACTCGGTAGAGACTATCGTTAAAGAGTCGCCTCTGAGCGCTCACAGCAACTTCGGTATGAACTGCTGGTACACTTTCAACTTGCAGATTGGTGCTGCACAGCCCATCATCTGGGAGCAGCCCGTAGTTGATGGTTGGGCAACCGCAACTTTCAACATTGCAATCTAATAACCCACTTGGCGTGGGGTAGAATTACGCCTCAGAATCCAGAGGGGAGTGAATCCCCCTCTGGGTGCAAAAACCACGAAGACAAAAAACAATAACAAATAAAAACCAAAACAACTATGAAAAAACTTTTGCTCGTTGCAGCCGCCTGTGTAGCACTCGCCAGCTGCGTAAAGAATGAGGTAATTCCTGAGCCCGCAGACAAAAGGCCTATCTCGTACCAAACCCTCGTTAAGCCCGAGACTACTCGTGCAGCAGAGGTTTACAATGGTGCCAACTTCAAAGCCAGCGCACTGAAAGTGGAAGAGGGCGCAACTTGGCCCACCACTACCGGCGTTTACTTCGATGGCGTAACCGTTACAGACGACGTTGCAGGCTACGTTGGTCAGTGGACTACCGACCCCGCTTGCTACTGGCCTATGAGTGGTGGTTTGGTATTCTATGCCCACTCGCCCGCAACTGTTGTTGCTGAACCTTTGGTTTCACCTTGGACCTACACCTTCACCAATTACAGTATGGACAACAATGTGGACTTTATGGTGGCAGAGATCGAGAAAGGTGCCGACAGCAAAGGTCTTAAAGAAAACAATGTGCCCGTTAAGTTTGGCCACAAGCTGACCAAGGTGGTTGTGAAAGTTGGTGTTGCCGAGATTATTGGTGGCGCAACCTACACTCTCAAATCTATCGTTTTCAACAACTTGGGCGATGCCGCAACCTTCACCAAAGATGTAAATGGCGTTGAGGATTGGAGCGATCCCGTAAATTTCAACAAGAATTACACCATCTTCACTGGTAATCTGTCGGTAACTGCTGATTTGAGCGATGGTGATGACCCACAGGATGTTACAATCACCAAAGAGTTCTACTTGCCTCACACCCTTGTTAACAATGCCCATATGGTTGTAACCTACAACGTGGCTGAGGCCGGCTTGGGTAACAAAGACCACGAGAAGACCGTTATGTTCTCTACCATTCACGGCGGTACCGCCGAGTGGGTTAAGAACAATCAGGTAACCTACACCCTCACCATTGGTGCCAAAGAGCGCATCATTTGGGATACCCCCACCATCCCTACCGGTTGGACCGAGGTGGGTTACTTGGTGGCTATCTAACATAATCAGAAACCACTTTTTTAACACAACTTTTTTATTCCCCGGCCCAAGGTAGAGGTGATACTCTCCTTGGGCACAAAGACAACAAATAAAACAAACTCTCACCATACAGAGCAACAAAACTACCATGACAAGCAGATTGGCTAATATACTCAAAGCGGCAACCATTGCACTGATGGCAATGGCACTCGGAGCGTGTGTAAACAACACTACCGAGCCCTTCGGTCAGTCGCAAGTAGTAGGTTTTGATGCTGTGGTGGCACCTACGGCAGCCGACCAGTCGCGAGCTATCATATCGGACCTCAATTATCCCGAAACACAGCCCTTTATGGCTTACGCTTCGTGGCTCGGTGAGGGCAAAAACTGGGACGACAACAAGGCCGAGGCCGTAGCATTTATTGGTGGCAACAAGGTCGAGTACGACACCTACTTGGCGGGTAAGTGGACCACTCAAACCCCATACTACTGGCCCACTATGGGCTCGCTCACCTTCTGGGCTTACGCACCCTATATGGAGAGTGCAACCCTTAGGAGCAAGTTTGCCTTCTCGCACACCACCGGCGATTTGACCATCACCGATTGGGATGTGGCCGCACAGCAGGATGTAGACCTGATGGTGGCCGATGTGCAGAAGAACCTCACCTCCGATATTGCCGCAAGTGGCGTGCCCGTAGCTTTCCGCCACAAACTCGCACTTGTGTCGTTCAAGGCAGGTCTTATTCAGGACTACGTATTGGGTGGTACTACCTATCACCTCTACCTACAACGCGTAGAGCTGCACATGGTCAAAACCAAAGGCAACTACTCGTCGCTCGCAGACCAGTGGAGCGGACAGTCCGAAGAAGAGTCTGTTGTGATATACCAAAACACCTCGGGCAGCGAGGCAAATGGCTATGACGTAACTACCGACATCTCGGCAAATGTGGGCCAAGTGCTGGTGATGCCTCAGGTACACTTGGCAGCAGCCGACCTGTCGCAGGCCTATGTACACGTCGAGTGGTACGACAGCAAAGATGGCACTACGGGCAGCAAGAATGTAAACCTGCGTAACGCGATTACCGATAGTCACTGGGCCATCAACAACCACTACACCTATCTGCTGCTGTGGGAGCGTGGCGAGCCTAAGTATATCGAGTTTACAACTCCGTCGGTAGATGCTTGGGCCAATGGTGGCAGCTACACAATCACTATCAACTAACAACCACACACAGACAGACAACTAACCCGATGAAGAGCACTATAACACACATACTAACCACTCTTGGGGCGGCACTGCTGCTAGCAGCCTGCGCCACCGAGCCCGCACAGCCCGATTTGGGCCCTGTGAGCTATGCCCCTGTGGTTACCTCGCCCAGTGCGCGCACTGGCGAGGGTGGGTGCACAAACCTCTATCCCAAGGAGGTGCCCTTTGCTGTGTGGGTGCGAGCTCTCGATGAGCAGATGTTGTGGGCCGAGTATGCCGACGAGTCGACCAGCTTCATAGATAACGAGCAGGTGGAGTGGAATGGCTCCGAGTGGAACACCTCGGCCGAGCACCTTTGGCCTGCCGACAAGGCGCTCTCGCTTATGGCCTACTCGCCTGCAAGCGTCGAGGCACGCTTCTCGGTGCGTGGTGGCATCGAGTTTGACAATGTAGACATACTTGCCGAGGGGGCCGAGCAGCTGATGTTTGCTAACCCCGTGAGCGACCAGCTCTATACCTTCAACAATGGTGTGATAAACATACCTTTCACCCCTGCGCTGGCCCAGCTGAGCTTTGCGGTCATACCCCACGTGCCCGATGATGTAGAGGTGGTTGTGAAGAAAATTTCGGTGAGTAATATCCAGCACTGCGGCTCGTTCTGCTCGCTACCCGAGGCTTCGTGGGCCACTACGGGCGACACCTACGAGGTGGTCTTCTTTGAGGGCGAGGAGAGCGTTATGGGCTCGGGCTATAAGCAGCTCGGCACCACCGAGTGGGTACTGCCCCAGAGTGTTATGGCCCGCGTGAAGGTGGTGTGCGACTTCCACGCTCACGGTACCGTTATCCCCAATCAGGTGTTCGAGGCCGACGAGAAGATGATTTGGCGCGTGGGTAAGAACTACGCCTATACCATTAAAATATATATGGACAGCATTGGCTTTATGCACGATGTGATATTTGAAGAATTTGACTAAGAGATAGGATGAAGAGGTTTTTGATATACATACTTTCGCTTGTGGCGTTGGTGGGCTGTTCTCGCAACGAGATTGATGGGCCTACCCCCGACGGTGGCGTTATGATGTCTTTTGGTGTGCCAGAGGTTGAGACAAGTCGCTCGACGCTTATGACCGCGGCTACACAGATGACTACGGGTACGGCTATGGGTGTATATGGTATGTATGAGGTGGGTGATGAGCCTATTTTTGATCCCAACAAAACCAATCATCCCCAAGAGGTAGTCAATGCGGGTGGTGGTAACTGGACCTACTCGCCCCCGCAACCTTGGAAACAGCTTATGAACCACAAGTTCAGGGCGTTCTATCCCTACGATGCCGATGGCACGGGCGAAGATGCTATGCCTAACGACAACGTGCAGGAGGCTATGTGTAATGCCAATAGGTTGGTTTTGGACTACTATACTCAGGTCAATAAGTTCGACCTGATAGTGGCTTATACCACTCGCCACCCCAACCAAGAGTCGCAGGAGGGTAAAGATGGAACAAGGGCGGTGGAGATGCCTTTCAAACACGCCTTGTCGGCCTTGCGATTTAAGGTTAAACACGGAGCTGTGGGTGGATCTGACAAGTTGAAGGGTGCCCATATCAACGGCATCAGTGCCAGTGGTGTATTGCTCTACCAATCGACCGATGGCAGTATCAGTAGGGGCGACTGGACTTTGGCTCCTGTCAATAAGGCAAACCTCTATATTTGGAGTGGAGATAAGTCATTCTCGGATACCCAGACAGCTACGGCCTTTGGCGATAGTAATGACGAGGTAATTTTTGCCATCCCCCAGCAGCAAATGGTGGGTATGCCCAAGTTTGTGTTCAGCACCAGCGACTCGGCAGCCACTTCGGTCGACCTGCCCGGTAACGTCGATGCCGACTCAGATGGTGTTATGGACTATGTTACTTGGGAGCCCGGCAAACTGTATGAGTACACTATTGTAGTTAAGGGTGCGAGTTTGCAGGTTACGGTTACCATCAAGGAGTGGGAAGAGTATAAGTCAAATGTTGATATTTACATTGGCAACTGATAGTTATGATTAGGAGATTGACATATAAGATATTGGTGCTTGTAGCTTGTTCGGCTCTGTTTGCGGGGTGCGAGCAGGGCTTTGTGGGCGAGTGGTTCGACGGGCCTTCGGGTGTTGAGTCGGGCGATGCGAGCCTTACTATTACCATCGAGGCACCTGCCGATGATAATACTCGTGCGGTTCCTGACGAGGGTAGTGCTGCTGCGGGCGACAAGATGAACAAACTGCTCGCCCTATTGGTGGGTGGCGATAATAAAATTGTGGCTCGCCAGGTGGTTGTAGACACTGCAAGCGGATTTACGGATGCCACCAACAAGAAGGCTGTGATTACGTTTGACAATCTGGCTGTGGCTACCTATTCGGTCTACCTGATTGCCAACTACGAGTCGGTTACTACCATCAACTGGGCCAATTATACAGTTGGTGCTTCGGTTGGTACGGCCTTGACCGATGCTTTGGTTGGTGCCACTCTTACGGGTACTGCCACCCCTTCGTTTGAGACCTACGGAATGCCTATGACTGCCAAACTGACCGCTACACTCCAACACGTTACCAACGCAGTGAGTGCCGAGGTAGAGAGGGTTGTGGGGCGCTTTGGTTTGAATTTCTATAACCACGTTGTCGATGCAGGCTATTCGGTGTTTGTGGCGGGTGCGGAGTTGTCGGCCTTCAATGCGAGCAGCGGCTACTTGTTCAACCACGACTACACTGTTCCTGCGGGCAACACCTACCGTAAGTTCTTCGACGGAGTGTCGGGCTCTCAGAGGAGGGTGCCTACTTCGGAGAAGATTGTACCATTTGACTCATATTTGTACGAGACCGATGGTGATGCCATCTACAATCTGAGCTTTGCCGTGGGTGTATTCGAGGGCCTTGCTGCGGATGTAACTCCCACGCTGTCTTTGACTGCTGCGCCCGATCCAGAGAATCACAATAACATAATTGCTGACCACCCCTATCTGATGTATAACGTCACACGAGGAGTCTATCTCTATATGGATGGTGATGCATTGAGGGTATCGGCGACTGTTCCTCCGGAGAATTACAACAACTATTTGTGGACATTCTCTACCCAGAATGCGGGCACAATTCAGAATGTGGGTACAGGCCGTTGGATTCGTAGGAATAACACCACAATCACCACTACCGATAGTTCGGGACAAGCCACAAGTTTTATAATGGGTAATGTTAGTACAACCAATAGGACTATTTATTTCCGTCATGGCTCCTCGGATACTCGTTACTTCATTTCGGTGAATAACTCAAACACGGTAACATTTCATACCCGAAGTAACAACTACCCCAATAGCTCCGATGCTTATTGGACTTTGCGCGAGGTGAAAATAACGCCCAATTGGAGCATTAACGATACGAGGTTGAAGGCTAATGTCTATCACTCGGCTCCGCTGACCTACGACGACGAGGGCTATGTCAAACCTCTGAAACAGATTAAACGAAACCAAAACATACAGGTGGGTGTAAACCTATTCTACAACCCCAAGGAGGGCTACTTCAACTTTGAGGTAGAGACGTGGGTGGATAAAACTATCGACAACGTAACCTTCGACTAAAATGCAGCCCAGATTATGATTAAACACAAACACAACATATTGTTATCACTCGCGGCACTACTCTTTGGTGTGGTGGCGCTGGGCGGGTGTACCAACGACTTCGGAACCGAGAAGGTCGAGCCCAAGACCAACGGCATATTGCTCAACTTCGGCACCCCCGATGGGGGCAAGATTGATGTCCAAACCCGCGCCTACAACCTCGACTATGTCGATGAGCACAGGGTGCTGAATATGTATGTCTACATCTTCGACTCGTCGGGCGACAAGGTCTACTCGCGCTACTTCGACAACTCCAACAAAGAGGCCACAGCCGAGGCGGTACGAATAGCTACTACCGACTGCTGGTATGTCAATAACTCTGACGACTCGGTCGTAAATACCAGTGGTGTAATCAACATCCACACCACCGTAGATGAGGCCGACACCTATCGGATTTATGCCATTACCAACCTCGATGCCGATATGGTCGATATCTCGTCGGACCGTCTGTCGCAGGTACAGACCGAGGCGGAGCTACTGGCTGTGCAGGGCCGTATTCGCGATGCCCAGCAGACCCTTTCGCGCAATGCTGCGTTGCAGATGAGCGGTGTCATCCGTGGGGTATATATCAAAGAGACAGGTGGTGCCGTAAAGATTACCACCGATGCAGCTGGTAACAATACCGCCATCTTGGAGCTCTACCACATGGACGCAAAGGTACACGTAACCCTCGTTCAGGGTGTAGACGTAAAGGAGCTTACCAATGCCGAGATTAAGGTGGTGAATGTCCCCCGAAGCGGCTATGTGTTCCGCTACGAGGATCGTCAGCTCAAAGATGCAAGTGATAATCCATTGACCATCACGGCCAGCTCTTCGGGTTATGATGCGGGCCAGAGTGCCGATGACTTCTTTGACTACGGCTTTGTGTCGTTTGATGAGGAGCAGATTGTAAGTCCCAATATCGGAGGTGGCGCAACGGAAAATCGCAGCCACTACGAGGCCTATTTCTATATGCTCGAAAACCGCCGTACCCCCACTGCTGAGATTGCCTCAGGTGCCGGCGCCTTTTTTGAGCGCGACCGCCAATCCAAATACGTGGGCGGACTGGCCGATGGCCACAATGTGGTCAATGCCGACGGTACTCGCGACTTTATGTATGCCAACGACCTGTCGACCTATATGGTCATCAAGGCCACTATTGCTATGAACCTCGAAGATGACGCTGTGGGCAAGGAGCTCGGTGGCGATGTCGAGTATATCATCCACTTGGGCGACTTTGCTAACGATGTCAACGACTACAACACCAACCGCAACACCTCGTACCACTACACCGTTACCGTCAATGGTGCCCACAATATACGTGTAGAGGTAGAGATGCGCGATGAGGCGACGGTCGATGGCAAACAACCCGGCGAGAACCAACCCAGTGCTATGGGTAGCGTGGTTGTGGCAAAGGAGGAGATTGCCGTGTGCGACTGCCACTATGTCAATAAAACCCTCACCTTCCACGCCCGCAATGTCGAGCCTCAGCTCACTTGGTGCGTTAGTACCCCCTTTGGCGAAGGCCAGCCCGTAGTTGATGAGGATTTTAACGAGATTCTTATCCCCCCGGGCTTGGACTACGAGTGGGTACACTTCCGCCTTAACGAGAAGAGCAGTGATGGCATCTATTACGAGCAAATCCGCCAGCCCTATACTATCCAAAGGTTTAATCCTGCGGCCGACCCCGAAGATGAGAACTCGGCCTACTACGGACTGATGAATGTGAGCCAGTTGGTTAAGTTTGTCAAGGACCAGAAGAAGCTCTACCTCGAAGGTCTTGACCCCTCTGACCCCGAAAACCTTATTAGTACGCTGTCGGCCTTCGACAAGGACCCCGCCGGGCCAAAGATTTGCGTTACTGTCTTTGTTGATGAGTTCTACTACGACTACGACCCTACGGGTATGTACTCCGAGGAGACCTTGCCTGTCGACTTTTGGAAACAGTTTGTAAATGCCCCCAAGGACCGCTATATGTATATCCTTAGCGACTCCAACCTCTCGCGCGATAAGGAGAGTACTGCTACGGGCTCGGTTATCACCATCCAGCAGCACCCCATCCAGACCATCTACGACACCACTCTGCCGGCCAGCCTGCTGCCTACTGCTTGGGGTATCGAGCGCGAGGATGAGTACCCTGATATGTGGCGTTACAACGAGCCTTCAACCAATACTGGCGCTCCTACGACTGGTACAAATCGTTATAGCGGTAACAACGATCAGGATAATGGCCGACTCAACACCATCAAGGAGTGGGGGTTGTTCACGTCAAATACGGAAATAAAGAATAATGAAAAGTGGGAGACATATCTGAATTATAGGGTTACAAATGATATTCCTGAGTTGAAAGAAGATTATCGCAAATTGCGTTACTCGTGTATGACTCGTAACCGCGACAACAATGGCGACGGCGATATCGACCAAGATGAAATTCGTTGGTATATGGCCTCTATTCGACAACTTGTAGGTATGTCTATTGGTCAGGGTTTGTTGAAGTTTGACTCGCGACTCTACAACCGCAACTCATCGGAGCGAGCGAGTAAGGATAATGCCGTTTGGCGTCAACACGTCATATCGAGTACAGCTTACTATGATTCGTATTACGGTGTATATAGGAGTGATAATCCCACTGTGGTATGGGGCGAAGAGTCTACTTCGACGGGTGATTTGGCTGGTTCCTATAGTTATAGCGATACGGGTGGTGATTATGGTCGAGTAACCAAGTGGACTATTCGTTGTGTTCGTAACTTGGGTACCGAGAATGAGACCTTGCAGACCGGATACGATCTGACCGAGGTGCCAGCATCGTATGTAAAAGCTGTGGACAATGATGCCTTTGCCGAAGATGGCGCACAAAGGTCAATTACTTGTGTTTACCTCGACGACAGAGCTCTGAGGGCCCAGTCGAGTATTGAGCTCCCCCTCACAGACGAAAACCGAGAGGTAAACCGACTATCTAAGAAGTTTTATATTGCACCCACAACGGAAGGTACCGTGGCGGATGGAACTTGGGTAGAACACAATGATCGAGTTACTGCCGCAGGTGATAGTGTGAGCGCAGGTTATTGCCCAGAAGGGTACCGCATACCCAATCAGCGAGAACTTTTGATGATGTTCACCTATTTCTCTGGACAGGTTGTAACAGAATCTTTTTGCCGTACATACTATTCATTTGGTACGCTTGGGGCTGCTGATGTAAAAAAAGAAACCAAAGCGGGTTGGAGTGTTGGTGGCAACCTTTATATGAAAAATGAATGGGATAATATTACCAAAGCTCCTCGCTGTGTGCGCGATGCTACGCTCGATGAGTTGGCCGCAGCAGGACTCTTGTAGAATTGAGAATTGAGAATTAGGGTGCGCCTTTCGGGGCGCACCTTTTTTTGTGGGGGTTTAAGGAGTTTAGGGACTTTAATAGGAGTAATAGGAGCACTAAGAGTGATAGGTGTAACAAAAAGGGGCTCCTGAATAGGAGCCCCCAAAATTTTCAATTTAGTACTTGTATCTTGCCCACTTAAGCAGCTCGCGGAAGGTGGGTTTCTTGCCGTACATAAATACGCCAACCCTATAAATCTTACCCGCAAGCCATACCGTAGCCACAAATGTAACTATCAGCAGGCCAATAGACAAGGCCAACTCCCACCCTGGAACGCCATAAGGCAGGCGCACCATCATAACAATAGGCGAGGTGAAAGGTATCATACTAAACCAAAATGCCAAGGGGCCGTGGGGCTCCTGCATTGCGCTCAGCATAACAAACAGAGCCAGCATCAAGGGAATAGTGATAGGCAGCTGCAAGTTGTTGGTATCCTTCTCGTTATCCACAGCGCTGCCCACAGCCGCAAACATTGCCGCATAGAGCAGGTAGCCGCCAATAAAGTAGATCAAAAAGCCGCCCAAAATCCTCAGCAGGTAGCCCGGGGCAGTTACGGTGGCAATTATCGAGGCCAGCTCGCTATCCATCGACACACCCAGAGCCGCAGGGTCTACACCAGCGCCACCCTGAGCCGCCGCAGCAACAGCCTCGCTGCCGCCAATCAGGCTCATTGCGCCCGCACCTATTACCAATATAAATACCACCCAAATGACAAACTGGGTTACGGCCACCGAGGCGATGCCCAAAATCTTGCCCATCATCAGCTGGAAGGGCTTGACACTCGACACCATAACCTCCATAACCTTGGTGCTCTTCTCCTCGATTACGCCCTGCAACACCATATTGCCGTAGAGGAACACGAACATATATATCAGGAAGCCAAAGATATAGGCCAGCGCAATGTTCAGTATCGACGAGCTCTCCTGCGCCTCGCCGCTCTCGTTGAGTTGCTTAACCTGAATGCTCACGGGGGTCTTTATGGCCTCCAAAATGGCGTCGATATCCTCGATGTTGTACTCTTTGAGCTTCTCGGACTCGATGATTGTGCGCACCTGGTCGGTGATGGCCGTCTCGATGTTGATGGTCGATGACTCGTAGGCAAAGAGTTGCAGGTTCGAGGGGTTGGTGGCAATGTCTTGGCCTACGACCAGTATGCCAAAGACCTCGTTCTGCTGGTTGCGCAGCTCCTCAAACGACCTGTCCGAAGGGGTGAAGGTCAGCTGACCATCGGGCTGCAGGCGGTCGCCAATAAGGCCGCTCTGGTCTACCACAATGACCTCTTTCACGTCGTCGCTCTTGATATTCATCATCAGCGCGGGCACAAACATCAGTGCCACGAAGAAGAGGGGCATCAGAATGGTGGTGATGATAAAGCTTTTTTTCCTTACGCGCTCGTTGAACTCGCGAGCGGCTATGATTCTAATCTTTCCCATACTCTTTCTCTCTCGGTTGTGCTATTATTTTTGTTGGGCAGTGGTGGCCGAGTGGTTGGCTACCGCCTGAATGAATACGTCGTTCATACTGGGTATAATCTCGCGGAACGAGCGAAGCTCTACGGCCTCGTTTATGAGGCTCACGATGGGGCGGATGTCGCTGTCGGTGGGTATGTGGAGCTTCACCGCCGAGGAGTGCTTGTCGAGGGCCTCGTCGTCGCTTACCGAGGTGTCGAGCAGGCGGCAGGGTGCCGAGCCCAGACGGGCCACAAGCTCATCGCGGTTGCCTCGGAAGTCTACCTCGAAGATGTTGCCACCGTGTGAGCGACGCACCTCGTCGAGCGAGCCGCTAAGGATGTTCTGCGACTTGTTGATGAGGGTTATGTGGTCGCACACCTCCTCTACCGACGACATATTGTGGGTAGAGAAAATGACGGTTGCGCCCTTGTCGCGCAGGGCCAAAATCTCGTTCTTCAAGAGGTTGGCGTTTATGGGGTCAAAGCCACTGAAGGGCTCATCAAAGATGAGCAGCTCGGGCTCGTGGAGGATGGTTACGATAAACTGAATCTTCTGGGCCATACCCTTGCTCAGCTCGCTGACCTTCTTGTTCCACCAGCTCTCGATGCCGAACTTTACGAACCATTTTTTCAGGCGTGCAATGGCCTCGGTGCGGCTCAAGCCTTTGAGCTGGGCAAAGTAGATGGCCTGCTCGCCCACCTTCATAGTCTTGTACAGACCGCGCTCCTCGGGCAGGTAGCCTATGTGGGCAACGTCTTGGGGTGCCAGCAGGTGGCCATTGAAGAGTACTCGACCTTTGTCGGGTGCGGTTATGCGGTTGATAATTCGTATCAGCGTGGTTTTGCCCGCTCCGTTGGGGCCCAGCAGACCGTAGACGCTGCCTCGGGGTATTTCCAACGACACGTTGTCGAGGGCAGTGTGGCCCGCAAATTGCTTGGTGATGTTTTCGACTTTCAGAAATGTATCCATTGCTTTTCTGTGTTTGATATAGGCACAAAAGTACTATTTTATTCCTACCATTGTGCTCTTGTGTGGAAAAATAACTATTTTTGACCAGGATTTCGGAGTGCTGCGAGGGAAAATTAGCTCCCCCAAGACAACTTTTCCGCACATCCTGCGTTAGTAACATAACTTTTGAACGTAAATAACCACAATATATGCTGTATCCACTAAAATTCAAACCACAACTCAAAGAGGTACTCTGGGGCGGAGGTAGACTTGTGTCTGCTGGCAAAAAGGCTGCCAGGGGTGTCAATCCCGCAATGGTGGGCGAGAGCTGGGAGCTGTGTGGCCTCGAAGGCCGCGAGTCGGTCGTGGCCAACGGTATGCTCAAAGCCAACGACATCGCCGAGCTTACGGAGGTCTATATGGGCGAGCTTGTGGGCGACGGGGTATACGACAAGTATGGCGTAGAGTTTCCCCTGCTGCTCAAGTTTATCGACTCGCACCAGCAACTCTCCGTACAGGTACACCCCACCGACGAGTTTGTGGCCGACGAGGGGGTGCGCGGCAAGACCGAGATGTGGTATGTGGTCGATGCTGCCCCCGATAGCTATATCTACCTCGACTGGAATCGAACGCTCACCGAAGAGGAGTTTGACCAAGCCGTCGAGAACGGCACCGTCGAGAACTACCTCAACCGCATTGCCGTAGCAAAAGGCGATGCCTTTCTGATACCTGCCGGCACTGTTCACTCGATTGGCAGTGGGGTGGTGGTGGCCGAGGTGCAGGAGAGTTCGGATATAACCTACCGCATCTACGACTGGAATAGGCCCGACGCCAATGGTCAGCCCCGTGAGCTTCACCTTGACCAAGCTGCTCAGGTTGTTAGGCTCACCCCCCAGAGCGGTCTGCGCATAACCAAACACCCCAAGATGGGCTCGGCTGAAGAGCTCACCTCGTGCGATAAGTTTACGGTCAACCTGATTGCCATCGACGGCACCCTCGAGCTGGACTACGCACCTCTGGACAGCTTTGTGGCCTATATGTGTGTCGAGGGCAGTGTTACCATTACGGGCTGTGGCGAGAGCGAAACCATCAACGAGCTCGAAACTGTGTTGATACCTGCCGAGGCCACCGACATTGTGCTCAAAGGAAAGGGCCGCCTGTTGGAGATATTCATCAAGTAGCAAAGGTGTTCTTATCACCATAGCAGAGGGGCAAAAGCAATTGCTTTTGCCCCTCTGCTATGTGGTACTTGTGGTTATTCTGCCAACTGATTGTGTGTAGCGGCATACTCGGCCAAATGTTCATCTGTGAGCGTAAAAGTCCAGTAGATGAAGGTGTCTTTGTCATCATCGAAGTTGTATGTACCAAATTCGGCACTATTTGTCAACTCCAAGTAGTCGCCGGGAATGGGGTCGGGCAAAATCTCTTTGGTCCACTTGTCGGCAACAAACATATCGGGGGTTATTTCAAAAATCACCCTACCCTCAAAGAGTTCGTTCCAAACACTCTCTTTGAGAATTATCCTCTCTTTTTCGAGCGATTGGTCAAACCTCTGCCACCAAGAGGCATCAAACATTTCATCGGCCACGTCGCCCTCAATGGCAACAAAACGCACATTTTGGGCTCTCTCCGCAGTTACAAATTGTTCTATGGCCACATCTTCCAACGACTCAAATGCAGTTCGCCACAGCAACACATCGCTTTGCTCTGGGCCAACAACGCTAATCGAACTAACGATTTGGGCATTGACACGCTCGGAGTTGGGATTGTCGGCTTCACTTGTTACAGAGTTTGACGACACAACTACAAAAGTAAACTCCTTCGACGAGCCGTTCTCGACAATAGGATAGGAGTGGAATGGGTAGTCTTTGTGGGGGATTGCTGTTAGACCAGTAAAACCAAAAACAACCTCGGCGATAACACTCTCATAGAAATCACACGCACACATCGACAGCGCTGCTGCGATGGCAAAGACGTACTTGACAAATTTTGTAATCATAGCTTTGTGGTTTTTGTGGTTGGTAACTATATTTAGATGGGATAGCAAAAGCTATTCGGGGCCTCATTTCTTTGCTGCATACTCGGCCAAGTGTTCATCTGTGAGGGTAAAAGACCAATAGACAAACTTGTGCCAGCCGTCGTCATTGTCGCCATAATGGGGCTCGAATAAACCCAATAATCGCCCATTTCCGGCTCATTTTGAATACGTTGCCTCCAGAGTTCGGGGGTGAATACATCATCATTCAGTTCAAAGATGATATTGTCCTCTATATATTCATCCCAAGCACCCTGTTCGTAGGTGCAACCTCTCTCTCCTTTTTGTATTATGGGTAGTTTGGATAGTTCGTCACTAATATCCCCCTCGAAGAATACAAATCGTGTTTCGTTTAGATCCTTCCATAGGTTTGAGATGTCTAACCATTGAACATAGGATTCGGCCATATAATAATTAGGAATGTGTACCTCCCCCTTGTTTACAACGCAATGCGATGATACACTAACATAGGGGGCTGCATCGCCATATGTTGGGCCGTGACGTACCACTAACAATGTCAAGTCGTTGGTGGTCGCATTTTCAACCTCTACAAAACATACATAAGGAGGGTCTAAAGCTTCTCTGGGGTCGCAAGATGCCAAAGAGATTACCATAGCTATTATGGCAACTATTCTGATTTTGACTTTCATAATTTGTGGTTTTTGTGGTTAATAATTACAATCGTCACCCCAAAATTAACAAAACACGGGGGTAAAAGCAAATGATTTTGGGAAAATTTGCACACAGCGGGCGATTTTGCAGAGATTTGCAGCAAACCCACAACACAAAGCGAGCTTTTTTGTTTGGTGCAGGGGGTGGCTCTGTTGTTGCAGTGGATGCCCAGAGGGGGTGGGGCGAGCTATTGCAAATTCAAAAAAAATTGCTACATTTGTGAATGTATGCCCCCCTAAAACTACACACACTCTTTTTTAGCGACCATATATGACAAACATCAACTTGCAATCTATCAGCGGCCGCGTGGTGCAGATTATTGGCCCCGTAATTGACGTATGTTTCGAGGACAATTCGGCTGTGGGTGCCAATGTCGAGCTGCCCGCAATTCACGATGCCATAGAGATTGTGCGCCCCGACGGACGCAAACTCATCTGCGAAATTCAGCAACACATAGGCGAAAGCACCGTGCGCGCGGTGGCTATGGACTCTACCGACGGTCTGAGTCGTGGCGCTGTGGCTGTGTCGCACTACTCGCCAATCAAGATGCCCGCAGGCGAGCAGATTAAGGGTAGGCTGATGAACGTGGTGGGCGAGCCCATCGACGGCATTGGCGAGCTCTCGCCCGAGGGTGCGCTGCCCATCCACCGCGACGCCCCCAAGTTCGAGGAGCTGACAACCTCGCAAGAGGTGCTCTATACGGGCATAAAGGTCATAGACCTGTTGGAGCCCTACGTCAAGGGCGGCAAGATTGGTCTATTTGGTGGCGCAGGTGTGGGCAAGACGGTGCTCATTATGGAGCTCATACGCAATGTGGCCAAAAAGTTGGGCGGCTACTCGGTATTTGCAGGCGTGGGCGAGCGTACTCGTGAGGGTAACGACCTGCTGCGCGAGATGATTGAGAGTGGTGTGGTGCGCTATGGCAAAGAGTTCGAGGAGGGTATGGCCCGAGGCGACTGGGACCTGTCGAAAATCGACCCCAAAGAGTTGGCCACCTCGCAAGCAACTCTGGTTTTTGGCCAGATGAACGAGCCCCCAGGTGCGCGTGCTTCGGTTGCGCTGTCGGGCCTTACGGTGGCCGAGTCGTTCCGCGACGCGGGCACCAATCGCGACATTCTGTTCTTTATCGACAACATTTTCCGCTTCACCCAGGCGGGCTCGGAGGTGTCGGCTCTGCTGGGCCGTATGCCTTCGGCGGTGGGCTACCAGCCTACGCTCTCGACCGAGATGGGTGCAATGCAGGAGCGTATCACCTCTACCAAGAGCGGCTCTATTACCTCGGTACAGGCGGTTTATGTGCCGGCCGATGACCTTACCGACCCTGCCCCTGCAACAACTTTCACCCACCTCGACGCAACTACCGTGTTGAGCCGTAAGATTGCCGAGATGGGTATATACCCCGCTGTGGACCCCTTGGAGTCTACCTCGCGCATCTTGGACCCCAACATTGTGGGCCAAGAGCACTACGACGTGGCGCAGCGCATAAAGCAGATTTTGCAACGCAACAAAGACCTTCAAGATATTATCTCTATCCTCGGTATGGAGGAGCTTTCGGATGAGGACAAACTGACCGTAAACCGTGCGCGTAGGGTGCAGAGGTTCCTCTCGCAACCCTTCTCGGTGGCCGAGCAGTTTACGGGTGTCGAGGGCGTAATGGTGTCGATCGAGGATACCATCAAGGGCTTCAAGATGATTCTCGACGGCGAGGTTGACCACTTGCCCGAGGCTGCATTCCTCAATGTGGGCACCATCGAGCAGGCCATTGCCAAGGGCGAGGAGCTGTTGCGCAGGGCACAACAATAACAAAGATAAATCGACAAGTGGTTATGGCAAAGACAATGGAGTTGAGGGTGGTTGCCCCCGAGGGCGACGTTTACAAGGGCCAAGTGAGCCGAGTGAGCTTGCCCGGCTCGAAGGCCCCCTTTGTGGTGCTGCCTGACCACGCCCCCATAATATCGTCGCTCGAGGCAGGAACGATTGGCTACACCACCACCGCGGGCCAGAGCGGCTCGATAGAGATAGGTGGCGGCTTTGTTGAGGTGAGGGCCAACACCATTACGGTCTGCACCGAGTAGAAAACAAAAATATAAAATTATGAAACCGATAAAAACAAGCGTTGCAATAGATATACTCATTGCCGTAACTGTGCTCTATGGCATAAATCTGCCTATGGTGAAGGTGTGGTGGCCCGAGAGTTTTACCCCCCTGATGTGGATTGGCCCCGCATTTTTCTACATCTACGAGGTGGCCTTCTGCATTGTGTCGGGCCGACAGCGCAAGATGAAACCTCAGAGGGTTATCACCTCGTCGATGATTTTGCGCGGTGTGAAGTTCCTGGGCGTGGCGGTGATGATGCTCGTGTGGGTTAAACTCGGCTTGGTCGGCAAGAATGTGATGCTGCTCTACCTGCTGGGCTTCTATATACTCACCTCGGTTTGTGAGGCTCTGGTGGTGAACGCCATAAGCAAGGCCACCGACGAAGAGTTGAAAGAGTTTTTTGAATAGGGCGACAAATAGACAACAACATTTTCTAAATATTATCCACCTCACCCCCCCCGAAAGAAAGATGAAATGGTTGCGTAACATACTCCTGACCGTAGCGATGCTCTTTGGAGCCTCGCTTTGGGGTGTGTGCGCAGCAGAGTCGGCCGAAGGTGAAGACGCTGCTGCCGAGGAGAAGCTCGATGTCGTGGGGCTCATTTTCGACCACATTGGCGACAGTTATAGTTGGCATATCTGTACCGTCAAGGGGCACCACGTCGAGGTGCCGCTGCTCTGCATTGTCCGCACCGACGAGGGCGAGTGGCACGCCTTCTCATCGAGCCACCTTGCGCACGGCCACAGCCACAAGGGGTTGTGGATAGCCCCCGAGGGCGAGCAGTGGGAGGGCAAGATTGTGGCCCGCAATGCCGAGGGCGAGGTATATAGACCTTTGGACCTGTCGCTAACCAAGAATGCCGCTGCGCTGATGATAAACTCGCTGCTGCTGGTGGTTATCATCTTGGGATGCGCCAGATGGTATAAGCGCCGAAATTACGACATACGCCAAGTGCCACGAGGATTTGTGGGTGCGGTAGAGATGTTGGTTATGAGCCTCGAAGATGATGTTATACGCCCCTCGGTGGGCAAGGACTACAAGCGTTACTCGCCCTACCTGCTTACGGCCTTCTTTTTCATCTTCGTAAACAACCTGATGGGACTGATACCCATCTTCCCCGCAGGTGCCAACACTACGGGCAACATTGCCATTACGCTGGTTATGGCTCTGGCCACAACTTTTGCCGTAAACGTCTTTGGCAACAAGGAGTACTGGAAAGAGATATTGTGGCCCGATGTGCCCGTGTGGATGAAGTTTCCCATACCGCTTATGCCCGTAATAGAGATGTTCGGCATCATCAGCAAGCCCTTTGCGCTGACCATACGTCTGTTTGCCAACATTCTGGCAGGCCATACGGTGTTGATAGCCCTCTCGTGCCTGGTATTCATTTCGGTTAGTATGGGCACGACAATGAATATCGTGATGACCATCTTCTCGGTGCTGCTGTCGGTATTTATGCTGGTGTTGGAGCTGTTGGTGGCCTACATTCAAGCCTATGTGTTTACGATGCTCTCGGCAGTGTTCATAGGCCTCTCGCGCAAGGAGCACACCCCTCGCACGCCCACAAAAAGTAGTGAAAAAGACAAACTAAACAATAACCAAACAAACAAAAACACAACGAAACTATGTTAGCATTTATCACACTCTTGCAGGCCATCAACTTGGGTGCAGCAGTAGCACCTCTGGCCGCCGCTTTGGCAGTAATTGGCGCCGCTTGGGGCATTGGCAAAATCGGCTCTAACGCCCTGGAGGCTATGGCACGTCAGCCCGAGGCAGCAGGCTCGTTGCAGACCGCTATGATTGTGTCGGCAGCGCTGATTGAGGGTGCAACCCTCTTTGCCATTGTGGTCTGCCTGATGGCAATCTAAAAAAAAGAAGCAGTAGTAGGTGGAGTGGGGCTGATGTCTGGCCGACCTCGGCCCGATACCACCGCTACCGCAATCACAACCAAACACGAAACAAACACAAGAGAGCAGATTTATGTCGCTACTTACTCCCGATATAGGACTACTCTTCTGGATGTTGCTATCGTTCCTGATAGTCTTTGGGGCGTTGGCCAAGTTTGGCTTCCCGATAATTACGGGTATGGTCGAGCGACGTCGCCAGCACTTTGCTGAGCAATTTGAGGCCGCCGACAAGGCCGCTGCCAAGTTGGCCTCGGTCGAGGATGATGCCCGCAAGATGTTGGAGCAGGCCGAAAAGCGCAGTGCCGAGATGTTGAGTGCCGCAGTGGCCGACAGTCAGAGGATTGTCGACACCGCACGAGCAAAGGCCGATAGCGAGGCCGCAGCCCGCATCGAGGCGGCCAAAAACCAGATTGAGATAGAGAAACAGAAGGCTCTGGGCGAGTTGCGCACTACGGTGGCAATGCTCTCGGTCGATGTGGCCGAGAAGGTGCTGCGCAGTAAGCTCGACAAGGGCGATGCCGACTACCTCGCCACGCTGGTCGATGAGGCCGAGCGCAATAGTGCAGGAGGTGTAAAGGAGTCCTAAAAACCCAGAATAACCGATAAAACACCTATGAACAACAGCCTCATAGCAGGGCGCTATGCCAAAGCGTTGCTACTCCAAGCCGAGAGCGAGGGGGTGGCAGGGGTGCTCTATGCCTTGCTGCGAGAGGCTTTGGGGGGCGCACTTGCACTGCCCGAGGTTGGGCGAGTGCTGGCCAGCCCTACCCACACCAAGGAGCAAAAGCGTGGGGTATTGCTTAACCTCTCGACCGCCCAGTGGCCCACTCTGTGGGAGCGCTTTGTGGCGCTGGTGCTGGGGTCCCACCGCGAGGGGTATGTGGCTGCCATCGCAAGGCACTACCTTAGGCTCTACCGCCAGAGGCACAACATTGTGGTGGTGAACCTTACCACTACCAAGCCTGCCGACAGCCAGACAGTGGGCCGCATCGAGCAGTTGGTGGCCGACTACTATGGTGGTGCGCAGGTAGAGCTGTGCGAGAGGGTAGACGAGTCGATCGAGGGGGGCTTTGTGCTTTCGGTGGGCGACCACAGGCTCGACGCATCGCTCCGTGGGCAGATTGAGCAGATTCGCACCCAACTGCTCAAGCGAAACAAAACACTTGTTTAGCATATCAATTAGACAATAACGAATACATATACAGATATTTTTATACCATTATGGCAGAGATTAGACCGAGCGAAGTATCCGAAGTGTTGCGCCAGCAACTCGCCTCAATCGACACCTCCGTTAAGTTCCAAGAGGTGGGCACCGTCTTGCAGGTGAGTGACGGTGTGGCCCGCATCTATGGCCTCTCGAATGCCGAGAGCAACGAGCTGTTGGAGTTCGAGGGCGGTATGATGGGCGTGGTGATGAACCTCGAGGAGGACAATGTGGGCGCTGTGTTGCTCGGACATACCGACCAGGTTAAGGAAGACGACATCGTTCGTCGCACTGGGCGCATTGCCTCAATCCAGGTGAGCGACCAGATGGTGGGCCGAGTGATTAACCCCCTGGGCGAGCCCCTCGACGGGCGTGGCGACATTGAGGGCGAGCGCTTCGAGATGCCTTTGGAGCGTAAGGCCCCGGGTGTAATCTTCCGCCAGCCCGTTAATGAGCCATTGCAGACAGGCCTAAAAGCCGTTGATGCAATGATACCCATCGGCCGTGGCCAGAGGGAGCTGATTATTGGCGACCGCCAGACGGGCAAAACCGCCATTGCTATCGACACCATCATCAATCAGCGCGAGGGCTACCTGCGCGGTGAGCCTGTCTATTGCATCTATGTTGCCATAGGTCAGAAGGGCTCGACCGTTGCAACTATTGTGAATACCCTGCGCGAGAAGGGTGCTATGGACTACACCATTGTGGTGGCTGCAACTGCCTCGGACCCCGCAGCATTGCAATACTTTGCCCCCTTTGCAGGTGCCGCCATTGGTGAGTGGTTCCGCGATACGGGCCGCCACGCACTGGTGGTCTACGACGACCTGTCGAAGCAGGCTGTGGCCTATCGCGAGGTGTCGCTCATTTTGCGCCGCCCCTCGGGCCGCGAGGCCTACCCGGGCGACATCTTCTACCTCCACTCGCGCTTGTTGGAGCGCGCTGCCAAGATTATCGGCCGCGACGAGGTTGCACAGCAGATGAACGACCTGCCCGAGTGCCTTCGTGACAAGGTCAAGGGTGGTGGCTCGCTCACTGCGCTGCCCATTATCGAAACCCAGGCAGGCGACGTGTCGGCCTACATCCCCACCAACGTAATCTCCATTACCGATGGCCAGATATTCCTCGAGAGCGACCTCTTCAACCAGGGTGTAAGGCCTGCAATCAATGTGGGCATCTCGGTATCGCGCGTGGGTGGCAACGCTCAGGTGAAGGCTATGAAAAAGGTGGCCGGTACGCTCAAGATTGACCAGGCGCAGTATCGCGAGTTGGAGGCCTTCTCGAAGTTTGGTGGCGAGTTAGATGCCGTTACGGCCTATGTTATCGACAAGGGACACAAGAATACCCAGTTGCTCATCCAGCCCCAGTATGCCCCTGTGCCCGTAGAGGAGCAGATTGCGGTGCTCTACTGTGGCGTGAACGGTCTGCTGAAAGATATCGCTACCGACAAGGTGAGGGAGTTTGAACGTCGCTATCTCGACGTTATGCGTGGCTCGCACGCCGAGCTGCTTGCCTCGCTGCGCAAGGCTCCGCCAACCCCCGAGCAGGCTGCCGAGATGGAGAGGGTGGCTGCCGAGGTTGTAGCAACACTCAAATAGAAAAGTAATAACAACCCCCAAAGGTTAAGTAGCACCACAACCAATACACTAAAACAAAGTGGCTTCGCTCAAAGAGATAAAAGAGAGGATTGCGTCGGTCAAGAACACGCGCAAGATTACGTCGGCTATGAAGATGGTGGCCGCCGCAAAGCTGCGCCGTGTTCAGAGGTCGATAGAGGCTCTGGTGCCCTACTCCGACGAGTTGGACAATATGGTGCACCATATTGCCTCGGACCCCGACGTGGTCATACCCCTCAATACCGAGCGCGAGGTCGAGCGAGCCACCATCATCACCTTTGGCGCAAACGGCACTTTGTGTGGAGCCTATAACAACAATGTATTCAAGGGGTTGCGCGAGGCTATGGCCCAGAGCGGCCTGGCCGACCGGAGTGACCGACTGCGCATTGTGGCTATTGGCCGCCAGGTAGAGTTGGATGCCGCCAGAGAGAAGATTGAGGTAGAGAGTGGCCTGCAGGAACTCTCCGAAAAACCCACCTATGCTCAGGCTGCCGAGTTGGCCCAGAGGGTTATGGCCGACTTTCTCGAAGGGCGCACCGACCGAGTGACATTGGTCTACTATAAGTTCATCTCGGCAGGCACCCAGAGGCTTGTGTGCGAGCAGTTGCTGCCCGTCGATATTGTTAAGCCCGAGGTGGCCGACAATGCCCCTTATCCCGATGTGGACTACATCTTGGAGCCCTCGGTGCAGGAGCTCGTAGACCGCATAGTGCCCCGTCAGGTGGCCCTGAGGCTCTATACTGCTGCGCTTTCGGCCTCGGCCTCCGAGCACGCCGCACGAATGGTAGCTATGCAGGCCGCCACCGACAATGCCGATAAACTGACCGACGAACTGGCCCTCGAGTACAACAAACAGCGCCAACAGGCCATTACAGCCGAGCTGCTCGATATTATGGGTGGCCAAACTGGCCGACGTTAGGATCAAATCACCCCATTTACCCCCCTCTATCCAAACCCGATTTTCGACTCAATAAGCCTATGTGCAAAATAGGCTTTTTTTGTGCTGTACGGATGTGCAATTTTGTCCAAAAGATGTCTGTTATTACCCGTTATTTTGGGATAATTTGCATATGTATTTGGAAAAATATCACATTTGGTGGCCAAAAATTTGCACAACAAAAAGCGACATATTACCTTTATATTCGGAAAGGTATTGATAACTTAGGTTAATAGCAAATCTATACGATTATGGAGGGGAATAGAAAGAATTGGTCGGGCTCGTATGAAGATGTAATCAAGTGGTTTAAGTTGCAGCCCGAAGCCGGATTTCAAGTGCTTGATGTGACTGGCGAAAGCCCACTTGTAGAGATGATTGTCGAGCGCTCGCTGATGTTACGCAACTCGGTGATGCTGTGGCTGTGTCAAGAGGGTAGCCTGATGGTGGCCGTCGAAGGCACTTCGCACACGCTCAAAGCAGGGCAAATGCTCGTTATTTTTGCGGGTACCTACTGCCGTTTCCAGACCATCTCTTCCGATTTCAAGGCTCGCATACTCATTGGACTTATCACCGAAGAGTCCTCGGTCGATAGCCTTGTCAATACCTTCCCTCGTATCAAGCAGATGCCCGTAGTGGCACTCTACAAACAAGAGATTGCTATGCTGTCGGCATTTATTGCCTATGTTGGTGCCTCTATTGTCAATTACCGCAACCCCAACCGAGCCGATATCGATCGAGGTTTGTTGGCCCTAATGCGCTCCGAGCTGGTAGATATTTTCCTCAAACGCAACCTTACGGTGCGCACCCTCACCTCCGACGAGCAGTTGGCCAAACGCTTCTCGATGATGCTCATCGTGGGGTGCCAAGAACACCGCGAAGTCGACTACTACGCCAAGCAGTTTGGCCTCACACCCAAGAAATTCTCAACGCGCATCAAGCGTACAGTGGGTAAGACTCCCTCCGATCTTATTTCGGATGCTGTGATTAGGATTTCGCAAAAATTCCTGCTCAGCACAGCCCTCAATACCAACGAGATTTCCGAACGACTCCACTTCCCCACCTCGTCGTTCTTCTGCCGCTATTTCAAACGCTATACGGGCGTGTCGCCCCAAGAGTGGAGGGCCGCAAATGCAAACTCGGAAACCCACAAAAAGAAGGGTAAAAATACCCCCCCCCGTCGGGGTGGTAAAGGGCTCTAAATAAGAGAGTTACAGCTCACTGATTTGGCGTAATAAAAACTCCTCCTTTGTCGCACAAAGGAGGAGTTTTTGTTAAGGGCCTTAACGACCTTAGTGACCTTAAAGCCCTTAATGTCTTTGGTTGGTAGTCGGCCTGCTCTTTTCTATTGCTTGCCGGTGCTGCCAAAGCCGCCCGCACCTCGGGTGGTGTCGCTGAGGGCATCGGTGGGCTCCCACTCTACGCACTCGTGGCGGGCCACAACCAGCTGGGCAATGCGCTCGCCATCGCAAATCTCAAAGGGCTCGTTCGAGAGGTTTACCAATATCACCTTCACCTCGCCACGATAGTCGGCATCCACCGTGCCCGGGGCGTTGAGTACTGTTATGCCACGTTTGGCGGCCAAGCCACTGCGGGGGCGCACCTGCATCTCGTAGCCCTGGGGCAGCTCAACAAAGAGCCCCGTGGGTACCATTGCCCTTTCGAGGGGGCCGAGGGTTATGGGGGTGTCGAGGTTGGCCCTCACGTCCATACCTGCCGACAGAGGGGTTTCGTAACGAGGCAGGTCGTGCTTCGAGCGGTTGATAACTTTCACTTTCATAGTCTTATGGTAGTTTTTTGTCTGTTATTTGCGGTGCAAAATGCTCTTGATGATGCCACCCAAGTCGATGCGCTCGCGCCTTACGGCATAGGCGGCAAAGCCAATGAGCAGGAGTGTCGATTCGATGTACTTGATAGCAGGGGCAAGGTCGGAAGTGCTCCACGACAGGGCGTAGATTGCGGCACCCACAACTATATACTCGCCTATGCGTTTGAGGTCGTAGGGTATGGGGTAGTGGCGCTGCCCCAGGCGGTAGCTCACAACCACCATCGCAAACTCGCACACAAGGCGGGCCAGTGCTGCGCCAACATAGCCCAGTGTGGGCACCAACATAATGTTGAACACCACCGTAAAGAGCAAGCCCGTGAAGGTAACCACAATGGCATACTTGGTGGCTCCCGACTGCTTGTACCAGAACGACAAGTTGAGCACCACGCCCGACAGAGCGTTGCTCACCAACACTATGGGCAGTATGTGCATACCCTCGCGGAAATCGGGGCCCACGATTAGGGCAAACAAGTCGCTGAATAGGGTGATTAGCAAGAATATAGCCACGCTGACGATGATAAAGTATTTCATCGTCTCGGCATTGGTGTTCTTGAACTCATCCTTCTTGAACTCGGCCAAGAAGAAGGGCTCGGCAGCAAGCCTATACATCTGCGTAAAGAGTTGCATCACCACGCCAATTTTCAGCACGGCGCCATAAATTCCCAGTGCGGCAAGCGAGTTCTCGGCGGGCATCAGATACTTAATCATCTGGCGGTCGATAAACTCGTTGGCGGTGCCTGCAATGCCACTAACCAGCAGCGGTAGCGAGAACAACACTATGGGGCGCAACACCTTGCGACTGATGCGTGGCGAGTGCCACTTGTTGCAGCAAAGTAGCAAGAGTAGTGTGGCAGCGCTGGCAACAAGGTTTGCCACCAGTGCATAACCCGCATCGGTGGGGGTGTCGTAGAACGCAAAGCACTCTATTTGAGCGTTGTAGAAAAGTATGCAGAGGCCAATGTTTATGATTACCGACAGCAGTTTCAGTAGCGCATAGGTCAGGGCCTTACCCTCTTGGCGCAGGCGCGAGAAGGGTATCATTGCCGCCACGTCGAGGGTGATGATGCCCGCTGCAACGAGCAGGTAGTCCTTGCCCTCGTAGCCCATCGCCCTCGACAGAGGGGTGTTGAACAGGGCCACCAACGCAAAGAACAGAGCGCTCACCAACAGCACTATGCCCCAAGTGGAGGCGTAGACCTTGCGCACCCCCTCGGCCCCCTCGGCCTTGGCGGCAAAGCGGAAGTAGCCGCTCTCCATACCCATACTCAGCACCACCAGCGCAAAGGGTATCAGCGCATAGATGTCGGTAATAACGCCATACTCGGCAGGCGACATAATGCGCGTGTAGTAGGGCACAAGCAGGTAGTTGAGCAGTCGCGCAACAACGCTGCTGATGCCATAAACAGCCACTTGGCTCGCCAATCGTTTGAGGTTTTTGGACATTGGTCTGTATGGGTGCTAAATGCCTTGTGATAAGGTGGTTATTGCTCGGTTTTGGTACGGTCGCCTTGGCCCGAGAGTAGTCCGCAGGCGGCCTTTATATCCTCGCCCCTCGAAGCACGTATGGTGGTCATTATGCCCTTGCGAGTGAGGGTGTCGCGGAAGCGAATCATCTTGTCGCTGTCGGGGCTGACGTAGGGCGAGTCGGGAATAGCGTGGAAGCGGATTAGGTTGATGCGGCACTTCAGGCCGTCGAGCAGTCGGCAGAGCTCTTTGATGTGCTCGGGGGTGTCGTTCATCCCTTTCAGCACGATGTACTCGAAGCTCACACGCCTCTGGTGCGTAAAGTCGTACTGTTTGAGCAGCGCCACCACATCCCTGATGGGGTAGGCCCCCTCGACTGGCATAATCTCGCGTCGCTGGTCGCTGAATGGGTTGTGGAGCGATACGGCCAAGTGGCACTGCGACTCATCGAGAAAACGCTTCAGGTTGGGCACCACGCCTACGGTCGATAGGGTAACCCTCGTGGGGCTCCAGCCGTAACCCCACTCGGAGGTCATAACCTCCAGGGCGCGCAGCACGTTGTCGGTGTTGTCCAGAGGCTCGCCCATACCCATAAGCACAATGTTGGTGAGCTTGTCGCGCTCGGGCAGCGAGGCTATCTGGTTGAGTATCTCGGTGGTGGTTAGCTGGCCGTGAAAACCGCCTCGGCCTGTGAAGCAGAACTTGCACCCCATTTTGCACCCTGCCTGCGATGAGATGCAGAGGGTTGCGCGGTCGCCGTCGGGTATGTAGGCGCTCTCGATGCGCTGACCTCCGGCTGCTACATATATGTACTTGCGTGTGCCGTCGGTCGACTCGGCAACGTGAATGGGCGCGCTCAGCCCGAGGGTGAAACGCTCGGCGAGGGCCTTGCGACCTGCGAGCGAGATGTTGGTCATCTGCTCAAACGAGGTAGCCCCCTTTTTGTACATCCACTCGGCCAACTGCTTTGCTGCAAAGGGGGGCAACCCCACCTGCGCCACCACAGCCTTCAACTCGGCTATATTCTTGCCATAGATACTCTCCATAATGCCACAAAGGTACGCAATTGAATTGAGAATTGAGAATGGGGAATTGAGAATTATTGTTCTTTGCTTCCCAACTTTCCCATAACTCTTATAGCTCCTATAACTCCTATTTCCCTTAAAGCCATTAAAGTCATTAAAGTCATTAAGGCCCTTAACGACCTTAAAGAAACAAAGCCTAAATTCTAAAAAGCGGACACGGCGCGCACATAGTAGTTGTCGCTCTTATAGAAGTTGCGGGTGTCGCCAATGCGCATATTGACAAACCACGCGCAACTTCTATCATACTCGGTCGAGGACCAATAATACTCCCACTCTCCCTTGCTACATAATTTGATTCCACCTTGGCGGGCAAGGGTTTCATTCACAACATCGTGCACACTGTCGTTGAGTAATAGCAATTTCAATTCGTTAATGGCGGGCAAATACCAAGCCCTTCCTTTGTGGATACACCAAGCAAACGCCGGAAATTTATCTGTATCTCTTCGAGTCAACACTTTGTCTGTATTGTATTTGCCATCAGTTTGGCTATCAGTTCCAACCCTGAGAGCGAAAGTCTTAGAATCCCATTGCAGTCCTTCGCCTTGGTCGAGGCTCACAATCTTGCCGTGGCGACCACCATCCCATACGTCGAAAACGACACCTTGTTTGATACCATTGTCGTAATAGTCGCCTACCTTGTAGGTCTTGGCTATCGGTTCGGGTTGTGGCTTCTTCTCCACTTTTGGCTGTGATTTTGCGGGCTCAGAAGTGGGTGGCGCTGGCGGGACTTTTTCTTTATACACGGCGCCCTGAGTGCCACTCGCAACAGGCTTGTTAGTCCATTTGGAGATGTTATTGACCAACTTATCTACTTGCAATTGAATGGTAGAGTCGATGCAATCTACTCGGCCGAACTTGAACAAAAACCACCCTTTGAGCTGAGCTCCACGAAGTAAAACCGGGACAACCTTTTTGTCGGTATTTTTGGCATACATAACCTCGTCTTTGGCCCACGAAGAGCTGATAGAGTTGTCGGAGAGCGCAAAAAGAACATACTTCGATTGGTCGATAGCCGATATTATCTTCTCCTCAAACTCATCGCCACTCTCGATACCCGTAATGTCAAACCAGACGGAAAGCGACGGGATTTGTCGTTTCAACATCTCGACAAGTCCATTCACTTCGTCAAAATCTGCTCTGGAATAACTTATAAAAACGTCGTATTTCATTGGTTTTTGGGCTTAATCAAGACAAAGGTAGACATTATTTGCGTTATGCACAACAAAAAAAGGAGATGCTTTCACATCTCCTTTCCGTACCCAGAGCCGGGGTCGAACCGGCACAGGGGTGAACCTATTGGTGTTTGAGACCAACGCGTCTACCGATTCCGCCATCTGGGCATCTTTCAGCGCACAAAGATACATATAAAATTCAAAATGCAAAATTCAAAATGCAAAATTTTAGGGTTGAGGTGCGTTTTCTCCATTTTGGGGCTTGGTACAATGGTGGTTTTACCCCACAAAATGGGTGGTCGAGCCCCTACTCCCCGCATTTTACACTCCCCCGAAAGGGCGTTTTGCACATTTTTGGGGCCAAATGGTCAAAAACTCGCCGTGAGGGTTTCCAAATCTCGACTTATTGCCCTATCTTTGTAGTTTACTACAAAACATCCAAAAACGGCCGACAATGAAATTTAGCGACGTCATAGGACACGAAGAGCTCAAACGCAAGCTGCGCGACAATATCGACGCGGGCCGCGTGAGCCACGCACAGCTCTTTGCAGGCGAGGCAGGGTGGGGCTCGCTCCAACTTGCGCTGGCCTATGTGCAGTATCTCCACTGCACCAATCGCACGGGGGGCGACTCGTGTGGCTGTTGCACCTCGTGTGTGCAGATGCAGGCCCTGGCCCATCCCGACGTTCACTTTGTGTTCCCTGTCGTAAACCCCACCAAGAACCCTACCAGCGACTCGCTCATCGACCAGTGGCGCACCATTTGTCGCGACAATGACGCAATCTTTGGCGAGCACGAGTGGTATGAGGCGGTAGAGGCCAACAATGCACAGGGCATAATTCCCGTCAAAGAGGCGGCCGAGGTCATTCGCAAGCTCTCCTACAAGGCCTTCGAGGGCGACTACAAGAGTGTAATCATCTGGTTGCCCGAGAAGATGAAGCGCGAGGCGGCCAATGCGCTGCTGAAAATCTTGGAGGAGCCTTGGGACAAAACCCTCTTTGTGTTGGTGAGCGAGAAGCCCGACACGCTGCTCGATACCATCATCAGCCGCACCCAGAGCGTGGGAGTGGGGCGCATCGAGGAGGAGGCCCTGGCAAGTTATGCTACACGTCGCTTGGGCGCTGGTGCCGACCAGGCTGCTGTGGCGGCTAAGCTGGCCGACGGCTCGGTCATCGAGTTGCGCCGTATTGTGAGCGAAGGCGGCTCGGCCGAGGCGAGCGACAACTTCGAGCTCTTCACCCGACTGATGAGGCTCTCGTACAGCAACCGCCACCTGGAGCTCTTCGAGTGGGCCGACCAGCTGGTGGCAAGCGGTCGCGAGGGGCAGAAGAGTTTTTTGGAGTACACCCTGCGACTCTTGCGCGAGAGCTATATGCTCACGGCAGGTATGGAGAGTGTGAGCTACCTGTGGGGCGACGAGAAGGCCTTCTGCACCAAGTTTGCACCCTTTGTGGCCAACCACAATATAGAGGCTCTGGTGGCTGCAACCGAGAGGGCTATCAGGGATATTGGCCAGAATGGCAACCCCCGAATGGTCTTTCCGCACTACGCTCTGGCGGTGAGCAAGCTGATTGCAATGAAGGGCTGAAAATAGACAAGAAAACACTAAACCAATACCAAAATACTAACTACAGAGTCGGTAGTGTGCAGGGCAAGAGCCTATGGTAATGACATTCGACTCTGAACAAAAAACAATAAAAACTATGGCAAAAGCGATTATTATAACAGGTGGTAACGTGGGCGACGTGAAGGATACTTTGCGCCGCGCACAGCAGGAGATTAACCAGAACCTGGGTGTAATCTTGCGCTGCTCGCACAACTACGAGAGCAAGGCGTGGGGTTTTACCTCGTATGACAACTTCTTCAATCAGGCCATCATTATTGACACCGACTTCTCGCCCGAGGAGCTGCTCGACAAGGTGTTGGAGATTGAGGTTAAGTTGGGGCGCAATCGCCAGGAGGAGGCCGAGGTTAAGGCCCGCACAGGCGAGCCTTTTGCGCCCCGCCCAATCGATATCGACATCCTCTTCTACGACGACGAGGTTATCGACACCCCCAGGCTGAAAATCCCCCACCCACTGATTCAGAGCCGTGATTTTGTGCTGCGCCCCCTGAACGAGATTGCGCCCGACAAGATTCACCCCACTCTGAACAAGACCATCCACACCCTCTTTACCGAGATGGAGAACGAGGCTTAAAAACCTATACAAAACAGAGAAAAGTAGTAAATGGCAAAAGCTAATCTTAAAAGGGTTGTGCAGGCGGCGGTGTTGCTCATCTTTTCGAGCTCTCTGCTGTGGCGTTGCGCCAACATATCGGCACCTCAGGGCGGTCCTCAGGACTCGCTCCCACCGATTATTGTCAGTGCTGCCCCTATGTTTAACACCACCGAGTTTACGGGCAACACCATCACCATCGGCTTCGACGAGTATGTGGTAATCAAAGACCAGCAGAAGGAGTTTTTTACCTCGCCGATGATGAAGCGCACACCCCAGCTGACCACTGTGGGTAAGACTATCCGTATCACCATTCTCGACACACTGGCCGAGAACCAGACCTATGCGCTCAACTTTGGCAACAGTGTGGTAGACAACAACGAGGGCAATGTGCTGAGCGACCTGAGGTATGTCTTTTCGACTGGCCGCGAGATTGACTCGATGGTGATGAGCGGCTATACGGTTAGTGCCAGCAAGGGCGATAGTGTGAGCAAGTCGCTCATATTCTTCTACCCTGCCGAGGTTGACTCGATTCCCGACTACGACTCTATTCTGCTCAAGCACAAGCCTGCGGTGGTGGCACGCGCTGCCAACAATGGTATCTTTGTGGCCCAGAATCTGAAGCCCATCGACTATAAGATTTACGCCATTCAGGATAACAACAACAACTTCACCTACGACCCCGAGACCGATATGGTGGGATTTCTCGACTCGGTGCGTAACCCCCTGCGCGAGCCCGATTTCAGCGTTTGGTACGACACCACGCGCCACTATCTGACGGCCAATCCGCAGTTGTACTTCAAGATGTTTACCGATGGCAGGTTCAAGCGTCAGTCGCTGGCCGAGTCGAAGCGCTCCGAGCAACACAAGATTACTCTCTACTTTGGCGCCCCACAGCCCGAGATTTTGGAGTTTTCGATTGATAGCATCGCCCCCCACGAGATTATCACCGAGTACGAAACCAAAGGGCGCGATACGATAAACTATTGGCTCAATGTGCCTGCCGAGCGACTGGCCGATACGCTCCGAGGTCGGGTTGTCTATATGAAGCACGACTCGGTGAACAATCTGGTGCCCGATACGGCCAAACTTGAACTCTTCTGGAAGTATTTTGAGAGCAAAGAGGAGAAGAAGGCGCGCGAAGAGGAGGAGAAGAAGAAAGAGAAGGCGCTGCGCGATAGTGTAGAGTATGTTCCACCTGTTGTGCCCAATCCTTTTAAGGTCGATTACACCCGAGGCGAGCTCAACCCCGAGCGCGACTTGGCCTTTACCTTTGCGATGCCCCTGACCGAGGTAGACACTTCGGCCATAGAGCTATACTTTGCAGGTGCGGCGGTCGAGCAACAGGCCGCAGCGCAGCCCGGTGGAAGGCCCGACAAGGCCAAGAAAGAGGGCGAAGAGGGGGCCGAACCCGAGCCCGAGTTGCCCAGGGTGAGCTTCAAGTTCGAGCAGGATACGGCCAATATGAAGGTTTGGCACCTGCGCACCTCGTGGACACCCACATCGAAGTACAAGCTGATGATTCCTGCGGGGGCGTTCCGCAATGTGGCGGCCCAGCAGAACGACACTATTCGCTATGAGTTCAGCACCCTCAATCCCGACAAGTTTGGTACGGTGGTGGTGAATGTGGTGGGCAAGAGCCCCCAGAGCCATTATGTCGTATACCTGCGCAACGAGGGCGGCAAGGTGATAGATGAGATTCGCCACGCCCAGACGGGCCTCTACCGCTTCAACTACGTGCCTGCGGGCAAGGTGAGGGTCAGCGTGTTGGAGGATACCAACGACAACGGCCTTTGGGATACGGGCAACCTGATTGAGCGCCGCCAGCCCGAGCGCACCGAGCCCTATGTCGATGCCAATGGCGAGGAGATTATGGAGGTCAAGGCCAACTGGGAGGTTGAGGTACAGGCCGATATGAACAAGATTTTTGCCCCCATAACCTTCGAGAGCGTGAACGAGCAGCTGCGCAAGACCGAGGCTGTAAGGCTCAAGAAGATTATGGAGGATAGAGAGAAGCGTCGCTTGGAGGCCCTCAAACGCGAACAAGAGGGCGAGGGCGGTGGCCTGGGTGGCTTTGCATCGGGTATGAGCTCGATGAAGGGTGCAATGGGTAGCCTGGGTAGCGGTGGCAGCAGTATGAGCGGTATGAATTACAATGGCCGTTAGTTGAGCCCCACCGATAAGTTAGAGCAAGATAAAGATACATTGAGAGAGAAACGCACTTGGAGATGAAGAGATTTTTAGTCATAGCAGCACTGGCCATTGTGTCGCTGGTAGCCGAGTTTGGCGGCGGCGAGGTGGTGGGCCGTGTGGCTGCCCAGAAACAGTACCTCGGCATTAAAGGTGGCTGGGGCGAGGGCGACGTTAGGCTCTACCCCCACTGGACTTCGCCACCCGTCTGGGGCAAGTGGAATGGCGGCATCTACTGGGTATACTATGGCGGTGGCAAGGAGAATCACTACCTCTACGACCACGTGGCCGGAGGTGTGAGTGTCGAGTTGGAGTTCTTGCAGAGGGGCTTCCAGTATGCATCGCTTACCCCGGGTTACTCATCTGAGCGCTATATGTATGGTCGCCATATCAACTCTATTATGGTGCCTATTATGTGGCAGCCCCACGTATTTGCTTTTGATGAGAGGTTGAGGCTCTACCTGAACGCAGGTGTTACGGGCTCGTTCAATATCAGCTCGACCGAGTACTTTATCGACAGTGAGACCGGCAAGGTGGAGACCTTCGACTACGAATTCCAGACCGTCAGGGATAACCGTTGGGGCTATGGCTTGGTTGTGGGCCTGGGCGGTGGCTGGGCCTTCGACAAAATTGAGGTGCTGGCCGAGGGGCGCTACTACTTTGGCTACTCGGACATCGTAAAGCGCAAGACCATCTACTCGGGCACCCAATTTCTGCGCTCGCCGCTCGACAATATCAATTTCAGCATAGGCGTAGCCTACCATTGGAACCACTCGGGCGCTTGGGCCAAGGGCCCTATGCAGCGCGATGCTGCCCGCAAAGCCCGCCTCGACCTCGAAGCGCTCGAAAATCATCAGGGCGAAACGGTCTTTGAGATTGCCGAGTAGGAGTGCGGGGGAGAGCGAATTATTAGTAAAGACAGAGAGAGAAGAACGAAAAACAGATATTTATGGAGAACATTGGAGAGTCGACAAGACAGCAAAAGGTGGCACGCCAGATTCAGAAAGACATCAGCGAGTTGTTTCTGAAAGAGTGTGCCGAGTTGGTCAGAGGGGTGATTGTGTCGGTTACGACCGTTAGGGTTAGTCCCGACTTGGAGTATGCCCGCATCTACCTAAGCATATTCCCCTTCAACCGCCACGAGGAGATTATGGGCCGCATCGAGGCCGAGAGCTGGCGCATACGCAAGCTGCTCGGTGCCCGTATGCGCAACCAGCTGAGGGTGGTGCCCGAGATTAGCTTCTTCCTCGACGACTCGTTGGAGTATATCGAGAATATCGACAACCTTCTGAAAAAGTAGGCACATTTAATTACGGGTTTGTCCGCACGCATAGTATGAAGTTGCCACTATTGTTTGCCTCGCGCTATCTGCACTCAAAGAAGTCGCTCTCGGTGATTAACACCACTGCGACTGTCAGCTCGGTGGCTGTGGGAGTGGCTGTGGCGGCAATGGTGATACTGATGTCGGTCTACAACGGCTTCGACACCCTGTTGAGGGATATTTACGACACCATCGAGGCCGACATAACCATTACCCCCGCCAAGGGTAAGACCTTCGAGATGGAGGCCTACGACTGGGAGTCGCTTGCGACAGAGGTCGAGGGCGTTGGGGCCACTTCGCTGGTGCTCAAAGAGAACATTATGGCCGAGTACAAGGGGCGCCAGATGTTTGCAACCGTGTGCGGTGTGGATGACAACTACCCCAACGTGGTACCCCTGGCCGACGACGACC
This sequence comes from Rikenellaceae bacterium, assembly GCA_015059945.1. Lineage (GTDB taxonomy): Bacteria > Bacteroidota > Bacteroidia > Bacteroidales > Rikenellaceae > Tidjanibacter. The sequence goes on along the minus strand of SUZJ01000001.1, from coordinate 133,025 downwards.
AGCTGTGGTATGGCAAGTGGCAGCTCAAACACGGCCAGGTGCGTAAGGCTGTGGTGGGGCGCACGATTGACGAACTGTTTGCCGACGGATACTCGGTAAAGAACACCGCCTTTCACGAGCGACTGACACTCCACGCACTGCGTCGCGAGAACTTCTCGCCCCTGCTGCCTATGGGGGCTATCAAGAGCCACAAGGTGCGCCACGCAGGTACGCTCAACAACGACTCCTCGCGCGAGCTGACCAACTACGTCTTTGTGTCGATTGACGTGGCCCAAGAGCTCCTCACTGCTGCCGACCGAGCCTCGGAGGTGGTCGTAAGGGTGGCCGACGGGGCCAAGATAGAGCAGGTGCAACAACGGCTGGCTGACCGACTGGGCGACCAGTGGGTGGTCAAAAACCGCTACGAGTTGAACGACTCGCTCTACAAGGCTATGAGGTTCGAGAAGTGGAGCATATTTTTCATCCTGCTGCTCGTAACGCTCATTGCGGCGGTGTCGATTGTGGGGTCGCTGATGATGCTCATAATCGAGAAGAAGGGCGACATAGACACCCTCTATGCCATTGGCGCAAGGCGCTCGCTGGTGAGGCAGATTTTCAGGGCCGAGGGGGTGCTCATCGGTGCCCGAGGCATTGCCGGTGGCTTGGTGCTGGGCCTTGCAGTGGCGGTGGCGCAGATGAAGCTGGGGCTTATACGTATGCCGGGCAGCACATTTATTATTGACTTCTATCCCGTAGAGATTCGCCCCCTCGACATATTGGGTGTGGTGGTGGCCGTAGCTCTGGTGACGATAGTGATTACAAACCTGACGGTGTCGCGAATGATACCGCGCACAACAAAACCGATACACTGACACAGACAAAGATGATAAACAGAAGAGGTTTCAGACATATACTTTTGGCCCTTGTGATAGGGGGTGCGCTGATGGCGGGCGGATGTGCCAAAAAGACCATCATCCCCGACGACGAGCTGACGGCAATTACCCAGGAGTTCTTTCTGGTAAACGCCTATGCCGCATTTGAGAAGATTGATACCGACAGCCTCGATATCTACACCCCCATCTTGAGTCGCTATGGCTACACCCAGGAGGACTTTTTTAACACCCTGGCCAACTTTACCGAGCGCAAGAGTGCCCGCTTTGGCGACATCATCGAGGCTGCTATCGCCTCGCTCGAATGGCACGCCAACGACTTCGAGCGACAGGTCAGGGAGCTGAACTACATCGACTCGCTGGCCCAGTCGATGTGTATCGACTCGCTATACTTTGCCAAGCAGATAAAGGTTACCCGTATGAAGGACACCGCAAGGCTAAACCTCACGATGCCCATTGTCGACAAGGGCGAGTACCGACTGTCGTACAAGTACTACATCGACTCGTTAGACAAAAACCTACTGGTGCAGAGCGTTCAGATTGTTACCGACACCGCTGGCAGGGTTAACTACAACACTCGCAACCACCTGGTGCGCTACAATGCCCGAACATTCAATACCAGGATTATACCCAAACCAGGCAGCAAAGAGCTGAGTATTAAACTGGCCGACTATGCCCACAAGGAGGAGCGCCCCTACATAACGCTCGACTCGGTGAGCCTTGTCTACATACCACCCGTTGAGGAGGCCCTGCGCTATATGGACTCGCTGATGAGTTTCAAGCCCTCGCTCATAACTTGCGATACGGTCGATGTGTTCAAGCCCATTGTTGCCACACCGCCTATGCTCACCAAAGACTCTATCGAGGCGATAAGCAAACGTGCCGAGGAGGCCGCACGCAAAGCCCTCGAAGAGAAAGAGAAGGCCGCCAAAGCCGCCAAGAAGGCCAAAAAGAAGAGTAAAAAACAATAATAACCCGATACCATTATATATAAGTATGTACACACGAGAGGAGATTTACACGCCCGAGACCACAGCCGAGCTGATGGAGCACTACCACGCAATTCTGCGCTTGCTGGGCGAGGACCCCGCCCGAGAGGGGCTTATCAAAACCCCCGAGAGGGTGGCCAAATGTATGCAGTTCCTGACCAAGGGCTACAACGAGGACCCCGCCGAGATTTTGCGCTCGGCAATCTTCGAGGAGGACTACAAACAGATGGTAATTGTAAAGGATATAGAGATTTACTCGCTCTGCGAGCACCATATGCTGCCCTTCTATGGCAAGGCCCACGTTGCCTATATCCCCAATGGCCGCATTACGGGCTTGTCGAAGATTCCTCGCTGCGTCGAGAGCTTTGCTCGCCGCTTGCAGGTGCAGGAGAGGCTTACTATCCAGATTCGCGACTGCATACAGGAGACTCTCGACCCTGTGGGCGTGGCGGTAGTTATTGAGGCTGCGCATATGTGTATGCAGATGCGTGGTGTGCAGAAGCAGAACTCCATAACGACCACTTCGGCATTCAGCGGAGCCTTTATGACTCAGCAGAAGACCCGACAAGAGTTCCTCGACCTCATTGGCACCAAACTGCATTAGAGCCGAGGTGTTACATACCTAATAGTAAAACAACAAGCTGACAGCCCTCTCCGGTATGGACTGTCAGCTTGTTGTTTAATACCATCTTGTCACGACTTTGCACGTGCCGATTTAATCCCGTCTTGCCACGACTCATCGCAGAAGAGGCGGTTGGCACCTACCATTCTTATTTTTTGTTTTAGCACCCAGCGCTTGTTTTTGACTAGATTCGAACTAGCGACACCACGCCCCCCAGACGTGTACTCTAACCGCATCAATAATGCTGATTATCCGTATGTTATCTATCCGCTTTTTCTTATGGTTGACTTTACGGTTGACTTTGTCCCCTGTTAATAGTTAGTTTTTCTTGTCGAGTCTTTGACTGTTTCTGTTGCCACAAGCCAACAAAATCACAATCAAAAACTACTTGTTTCTAAACAAGTCGCAATATACAAAAAACCGATGACAATACACTATTGTGGGTTGTTGTATTTTCAATGTTGTTACATAATGGATCTTCCAATAGCGACATTTCTTGCAATCTCACCACCTCAACAGCTTAGAGAACTCCCAAATTGATGAGGCGATGAAAAATTTATTATAATTTTTTCATTTTCACAATAGCGCATACCGCATTGGAATTCAAGCACATATACAAGGTGCGCTGCAATTATTTGCCTCAATATCCTGCTTTTTTGAAAAATTTTTCACTTTTCCCCGAATACTATTTCAAATATCCAATATAACTAATAGACACAATGAGTAAATGTGTTGTTAGGTTGTTTGAAATATGGGTATAGTGTTTAGTTGTAGTATTGTTATAATGAATAATGATATTATGATATTATGATGAGATAGTCATATATATATTTAACTAGAACCTCACGATGTAAAGGTGAATCGTTGTCTAATTATGAGTATTAATATTAATTACAAAATGAGCCTCACAGAAGCAAAAAATGAAATTTTAAAAGCGTTTAAGAAAAACAATGTACCAGATGAACTCGCAAAAAAGCTTCTTAAGTCTCAATTGTATGTAAATCTTCGTAACGAATCCACAAATGCCATTCTTGTTGCATATGAAGATGCTGATAATATCAGTCGAGTTATTACAACTAATAAAAAAGAAGTGTCAGCACTTGCTTATTATATACATGAAGATGGCTTTTATGCCACCATAGTTACAGTCTATCCTAACTTTGAAGATTATGATGAAGCTGTACTTATTCCGATATTAGTTAATATTGAACCAGAAGACGTAATAAATGAAAATAAACTTGAAACCTTTGATGACTTAATTACAGCTGTTGTTATAACCACACAGACTATTGATTATATGAATAAAAACATTCATACAAATTAATTAAAATAAGACTCTTTGATTCACTCTAATTCTTGTCTAATATAAATTATTAGAGTTGAGATTAGATTGAATCAGAGAGTCACTTTTTTATCTCTATTTGTGTTCTGGATTAGTTCGTTATGCTGAAATAATATCCGACATCTTCATCTTCCAAATTCTCAATACACCAAGTGTCAAAAGCTCTAAATTTCATCGTAACACATTGCCAATGTTTCATCCTTGATATAAAACCGTATCAGCTTGAACTAATACGGTTTTAAACATTTACTATTTGAAATATTCATTTAGAAATAAGTGGAATACATTATAATAGTAGCGCAATCGTTAGAAACAACCTATTTATATTAGTTTTTGGATAATTTACAATATTAAACACCCCGAGGCTGTGCATCATAAACACTTGGTTATCAATAACAACCACAATTTGCAAACGATAAATTTGGATAATTGTGTCAAAATATGGAGAATTTATAAATACAAATCCTCTATATATTTTATCACTATTCGTACCATTGTTTCAACATCGTCAACAGTGTTAAATTTGTTATTTATAAAATATCGAGTTCCTTTGCCCCTACCATTCGAATATATTATTTCATCGCCACATAATTTGGAAACCAAATATTTAAGTTGATTGCGATTGGGCTTTTCTGCATATTGCTTTTCAATCTCACCAATGCTCTTGTTGCCTTCACTTCCTAGGGCTTTTAGAAGGTCCCTTACATCCTCCTCATAATATAGGCCCACTTTCCTCTTTGTTGAGCGTTTATATGCATAGTAACTTTCGGGTAACAAATAACCACCTTTGTTATCAATGCGTATAAGACCTCTCTCCTTCAAGCCATTAACAACATCTCTATTGAAATGTGTTTTGGAGTTTGTCTTAATATGATATAAGGTCAATACATCATCTACCCCCAAAGTAAGTTCACCATTTTTATAAAAAGGTCGAATCATACTGTGAAATGCAGGGTCTTCAATTTTGGCAGACAAACATAACATTACCTGGAAATAATCAGATCTTGTATAATCAGGCACGCCTTTCCCCTCTGCTAGGGTATATGCATATATTTTGTCTATTCCTTGTCCACTACGCTCTACAAGTCCTGTCTTTTCCAGGATTTCTGTCATCAATCTAGAACGTGGTGTGCTATTGACAATTATCAAATTGTCAATAGTCACACCTTTAGGGAAGCCACCTGGATTGGCAATTATTACCCTATCGGGATATTGCTTTATCACTATTTCACTGGCAATCTTATAGTCTCTGTGTGCTATGGCATTTAAAATTGCTTCTCGCACGACACCCTCGTTAAAGTCATACACATCGAATATATATCCTCCTGTCCGCAAAAATGGATGCTTCTTATTTAATGCAGGCTGATTTATGAGATTCCATATGGTTTTTATCGCCAAAAATAGAGGCTCTGAAACAACCTTTCTATTATCGTAATGTATTTGACTATCTGTGCTTCTATATTCCCAGATTATTTTTGCTTGGGGCAAATATTTTTCCAAAACCGATGCTTTTGCCAATAATATTAAAGCAGCATTGGTTAATTGGCCATTTGAATTTAGCAACTTCAAATCTGACAATATTCTATCAAGAGGCAAATGTACAAGCCCAGAGTTCTCCTGTTTGTTTGAATACGCGTCTTTAAGTTCATCTATAGCGTTTTCATCTAAGTCAGACAAACTTAAACCATTGCAGATATTTGCCGAGAAATCTGGTTCACTCTCACTTAAAATTGCAAACTCTTCCTCGTCAGACATATTCCTAAGGCTGTCTCCGGTTCTCATTAGCGCCACCCCCTCAAACTTCATTCTTCTTCCTATCGGGCGGCTTGGTATGTGGGTTACAAGAACTCTTTTGCCCAATTCATCATACAACTCTTCACAATGTACGCGAATTTGAAGTTGTCCATATACCGCATCTTCAAGCTCTCCCACCTGACCTAATGCAAAATCCGTTCCAACAACATCATGAGGGTGCTTGTCTGCCATGCCAAGCACCAAATCCCCGCCAAGTTCATTGCTCAAGGCAACCACATACCCCAAGAAACATCTTCTTCTTTCAGACTGCTCTTTATGAGAACCTCCATTGAATGGATAATTGTGTTGAGCAGCCTTGAATTCGACATGATCCTCTGATTCCCTAAGTACTTTTAATTCCTCAATTGTCATATTGTCCAGTTTAGTTATGCAAAGTTAACAATTTTCAGCATTTCAACAACAAAACATATCTACATTGTGGGGTTGCTGTATAACAGCCATATACTTAAATCGAATTATTTTACAAGGAAGGCATCACATTTTTTCTGAGAGCACGAAAACCACATCTGCCCGAACCAATATTGTCTATGTTGTTGGGCATATGGCGCTATAAAACACTGTATTACACTAAATTGTTTCCAGCTATATGTTTATTATCTTCTTCTTATTATTTTTATCACTTATTATCAAGTAAGAATCTGTTCTAATTTGGATTTTTCAACTTTAATCTTGTATTATTGGGAATAATCTCATACTTTTGCGATACATATTTACACTCTGGACTATCTGTCGACTCAAAAAAGTTCCAATAAATCATAATACAACGGACGATAGTCAAGTAGCGCTATGCGCCGACTTGACCGAATCGTTGTATGGGTATTGGAACCACCTTTGAGTCGTTTCAGTCAGCGTCGGCGCATTATTTGATAACTATTGACCGTCAAAGATAATGCCCAAAATGAAGAAACCGACCATTACCACGCAAGATGCCATTCGTGTAATCGAACATATTGTATGGCTTTGCAACAACGCACTCGCTCAGCAATCACACAAACTAATTCAAACTCTCAATCCATTTGAATCGTTTGAGGAAGAGTTTGCACACTCCAAAATCACATTAACGGAGATGGCGGAGCAGTGCAATATGTGTCCCTCGACTTTCAAGCGGAAATTCATCGAGTACTATGGTTTGCCTCCTCATAAATGGCAACTCCGCCACCGCCTCAACCGTGCCGTTGCACTTCTCCAATCAACTAACCTCCTTATGAAACAAATTGCCTACGAGTGTGGTTTCTCCACGCCCTCGCACTTTGTCCGGTGTTTCAAAAAGGAGTTTGGCTGTACCCCCGAGGAGTTCCGTAGACGGAACAAGTAAAAACAAAACCACCCACAAGTTTTTGCGGCTTGTGGGTGGTGTGCTATCAATATTGTAGATACTCTTTATCTTTCATTCGTTCACCATTTTTGATGTTTCTATGTGGTTGAACGCCTATGATAACAACTGATTCTAACGCACTTGCAACATCGGAGACCGTGGTTTGAAGATGGGTTGATCTTCGAATAGTGCCATCTTGTTTTATTCCATCTATACCAAACCAAGAAAACTTAATCCATGCATTGGCGTGTTTGTCTCTAGTATGTTCTCTCAATCTACCACCGATACCATTAGTAGCCAAGCCGACATATACCATGGAACCGTTTGTATCATACAACATATAAACACCCCTCATTTTATTAAAATCTATATATTGTTTCATATTTCGCGGTGTACCAAGGAGCACAGGATTACATCTATTCCAATCGACTTTGTTACGCTCCCACATTTTGCCATAAGCTTTGATAATAGTTTTATTATTTGACTTTGTAATTTGACTTTCAATGGCCTTGCGCTCATCTTCGTCGGTTGTTTTATTATTTATGCTCCAATTATTATAGTCAAAGGCAGGATTTAATTTATATCTACCCTTACCTTCTTTTATAAAAACATCTCCATGTGAATCCACAGCGACATGCACAGAGATGTGTGGTGCTTTACACTCTTTGCGTAATCCTTTACCCATAATTGTGTTGGCAATATCAACATAGTGCATTGCTCTACCACTACTGCCCAACACCTCAATAATTGCATCTATCCATTTCATAACTTCACTTATTTAAGGTTAAATATTTGTTTGTGTTAGTTTTGGTTTCTATTGCCAATTTTCAATACTACCACCAATTTAACCTCAATTTGTTCAGGAGACGAATTTAGGGTAATTGCAACAATATACTGCACTCCTGGACGATATGAAAACATATATGATACTCCACTCATCTCAACCTCAACAGAAGGCATTCTTTCCGTAATGCTTTGTGGAATTAGTATTACTTCATATGTATCAGTAGAAACTTGTTTCGCCCTAATCTTTTGGGGTGTGCCATAAATGTCTTTTGATACAATACCCTTATCAAAATCAATTGTAGATGTTGGCACGGTACTATGGAGATACACTTTAGTATCGTCAGAAAATTCATCAGTAAATTGTTCTCCCTTAACCAATTTGATTACCATTTTAGAGCAGGTATGCTTGAACTCCAACTGTACATCGCCATCTGTTTGTGATACACCAGTTGCTTTACCCCATAAAAAGTCTGATGCCTCATATCCCGATAGGGCATCAGCCGTCTCTGGTGTAGACTGGTCAAGTCGCACTGACCATTGGTGTTCATCAATAGATGTAGGTGTCATATATGGGTAGTATCCATATACATCCATTTTGTTCTCACTCCAGAAAATCTTCTTTGCTGGAGTCCAAGTAGTACCGTCGTAAGTTGTTGCAACATTGTTTGCCCAGTTTCCTGAAATTTGCAAAGGAGATGCGACATTATTAATCCCATCTGCAATAAACTCATCGCAAAAGGACTCCACCCATTCCGCATACACGATGCTATCTACCTCCCCGAAAACGAAGTGCCCTACCTCGACCTCAATATCAGAGAAGAGGTCTTTGAGAGAATAAACAACGAAGCCTCTATCTGTTGTACTCTATGCCAATAGTTTCATCGCATCGTCTATCTGCTCATTGTCGAAACTATCAAGATATATTTGGGTGGTTTTGATGTCTTGATGACCTAACGCTTGCGAGATAATTCCGATATTCACCCCCGATTTTTTCAAGACCGTAGCAAAAGAGTGGCGAGCAACATAGGTCGTCACATCCGCAGATATGCCGAGTTCCTTCCCGAGCGCACGGAGTTCTTGGTTGACTTGATGACAAACTTTGCGCACACGATTTGTCTTTTGCATCGGAGTAATGTGCCTTTTACAATGGAGGATTGGGAACAAATAATCTGCACCTTGTTGGTAATCGGCATATTTGGCGATGAGCTTTTGGGCTTCGGGCGAGAGTGGCAAGTTAATTCCTCCGTGAGTTTTCTGCCTCTGGTACACCAATCGATTGTCGACGATATTTCTCGGAGTGAGGTTGGCAATATCCACAAACGAGATACCGCCACACAGATAGGAAAACGCAAATAAATCTTGTGCCAATCGCCTTGTTGGTTTGCCGCTGGAACAATCGCAGTGTATTATCCTCAAAATGTCGCTCTTGGACAAGGCTCGCTTCATTGTCTTTGTGTTAAGGTGGCTCAACTTGTACTCGACAAACGGACTTTTATCCCTGCTCACCACCCTTGCTTCGATTGCTCGATTAAATGCCGCCCTCAAAGTTCGCAGCTGATAACTAATGGTGGTGTCTTTGTCCCCTTTGGTCCGCAACCACTCCTCAAACCGTCTACAATAGTTCGCATCAATGTGACTGAAAGTAAAGTTGAGCCTCCTACCTCGATTGAAATTTTTGAGCATACGGTATGAACTCAAATAGGCATAACTTGTACCCACTTGCCCCTTCTCTTTCAATTCGGCAATGAGGTGTAGATAAAACTCCTCTACGGTTTGAGCCTTGATAGACTCCTCCTCATTGACAAGTGAGTTTGCTGTAAACTCCTCCCTGTTGGCTTTCTTCTCCAACAATTTTTCCTGCAACTCCAACCGTGTCTTTAAGATGATTTTGTTGATTAGTTCCTTGTTTGGACAGTTTGATTTTGGCTCATTCCTATCAAAGTCCCAATGATTGGGATTAACAGCAATTCCCAAACTTTTAATTGTACGCCTACCATCTTTGGCAACTCGTAGCATTAGTGGCGACTCACCATTTGCAAGCACTTTCCACTTGTAGCAGACAACTGAAATAGATGTTTTCATAAATTTTGGTTGACTTCTTGGTTGACTTTTTTGCGTCAACCGTGGCGTCAACCGCACACATTATGAGATGTGTACAAAAAGAAAAAGCATCGACAATCGTTTGATTATCAATGCTTTTGTTTAGTCGGGGTGACTAGATTCGAACTAGCGACACCACGCCCCCCAGACGTGTACTCTAACCGGGCTGAGCTACACCCCGAACTATTCGATCGCGGTACTGGGGATCTTTAACTACCGCTTTCGGACTGCAAATATACGCCTTTTTTTGTTTTTGCAAAAAAATGTGGGCAAAATTGTTACCTTTTTGTTAATTATTGCCTGTCACAGAGCTAAATTATGCCAGCCCCGTATAATTTTTGTACCTTTGTGCCGAATTATATAGGATGAAATTATGTCAAAGAAAGACAAACGAGGCCGCGCACAGGGCGCAGCCAACAACCGCAGTCGCAATCGTGCAGCGGTAATTATGCAACTCTTCCGCTCATTCCCAACTCGCAAGTTCGCTCTCAAAACACTTGCGGCACAAAGCGGTGGAGCCGACCGAGAAGGTCGATATCAAACCAAAGAAATCGTTCAACAAATGGTGGCCGAAGGTGTGGTTGTGCCCACCTCGGCATCTACTTTCCGTCTGGCAACCAGCGCATTACCCTCGATGCAGGGCACTGTGCAGATGGTCGCCTCGGGCAGCGCCTACGTTGTGGTCGAGGGGCTTGACAAGGATATTTTCGTAGACCGTCGCAACACCCACCGAGCCCTCGATGGCGACACCGTTAAGGTCGTAATCACTCGCCGACGTGCGGGTGGCGACCCCGAGGGCGAGATTGTCGAGGTTGTTAGTCGCTCGGAGCGCAACTATGTGGGCACCGTCGAAAAGACTCGCTCACACGCCTTTGTGCGCATCGACAGCAAGAGTATGCCCGTAGACATTTTTATCGCCAAAGGTGTTGATAAACTGAGAGATAATGACAAGGTGGTGGTGCAAATAGTGGGCTGGGAGCCCGATGCCAAGTGTCCAGAGGGGCGAGTGATTGACGTGCTCGGAGCCGCGGGCGACAACACAGCCGAGATGCACGCCATACTGGCCGAGTACAACCTGCCCTACCACTTCCCTGCCGAGGTCGATGAGGCCGCCAGCCGCATAAGCGACAAGATTAGCGACAAGGAGTATGCCGCAAGGCGCGACTTCAGGGGCGTTACGACATTCACCATCGACCCTGCCGATGCAAAGGACTTCGACGATGCCATCTCGTTCCGCACGTTGGGCGAGGGGCGTTACGAGGTTGGTGTACACATTGCCGACGTAACTCACTATGTTACAGAGGGCTCGATTGTTGAGCAGGAGGCTCGCGAGAGGGCTACGAGTGTCTATCTTGTAGACCGCACCATTCCTATGTTGCCCGAGAGGTTGTCGAATGAGCTCTGCTCGTTGCGCCCGGGCGAGGAGAAGTTGTGTTTCTCGGCAGTGTTCGAGATGGACGACGAGTGTAACATCACGCGCCAGTGGCTGGGCCGCACCGTTATCTGCTCCGACCGCAGGTTTACCTACGAGGAGGCTCAGCAGATTATCGAGGGTGGTGAGGGTGACTTCAAGGCCGAGATATTGAAACTCAACGCTTTGGCTCAGAAGATGAGGGCGGCTCGCTTTGCCGAGGGGTCGATACGTTTTGAGCGCGAGGAGCCCAAATTCCGCCTCGATGCCGAGGGCAAACCTCTTGGGGTATACTTCAAGGTGCAGAAAGAGGCCAACCAACTCATCGAGGAGTTTATGTTGCTGGCCAACCGCACCGTAGCCTCATTTGTGGGGCAGAAGAAGGGGCGCGACGGCAAGGCCAAGACCTTTGTGTACCGCGTTCACGACAAGCCCGATGCCGACAAGCTGGCCCGCTTTGCAAACTTTATCCTCCGCTTTGGCTACTACTTCGACGCTCGCAAGGGCAAGGCTGTGGCTCGCCAGATGAACGACCTGATGGGGCAAATCAAGGGGCGCAGCGAGGAGAATGTGGTGTCGATTTTGGCGGTGCGCACTATGCAGAAGGCCTATTACAGCACCGACAACATTGGCCACTACGGCCTGGCGTTCCCCTACTATTCGCACTTCACTTCGCCCATCCGTCGCTACCCCGATATGATGGTACACCGACTGCTGGCCCACTATCTCGAAGGGGGCAATTCGGTTGATAAAGAGGCCATTGACGAGCTGTGTGAGCACTCGAGCGATATGGAGGTGAGGGCCTCGGAGGCCGAGCGCGCATCTATCAAATACAAGATGGTGGAGTTTATGAAAGAGCGTGTGGGCCAAGAGTTTGTGGGCTCGATTAGTGGCGTTACCGAGTGGGGTGTATATGTCGAGTTGGAGGAGACCCATATCGAAGGTATGGTGGCCCTGCGCGATATGGCCGACGAGTTCTACGCCTACGACGACGAGGAGTATGCCGTTGTGGGCACCCGTAGTGGTCGCAAGTTCACGCTGGGCGACAGGGTGCTCATCAGGGTTAAGGGTGCCGACCTTAGGCTCAAACAGCTCGACTTCGAGATGGTGGGCTCGTATGACAAGCGTGGCGACCTGTGGCCCTTGCGTACAAAAACCGAGGTTGTCGAGGAGCCCAAGAGTTTTGGCCCCAAGAAGATTCGCACTCGCGGAGCCAACGGCCGCCGATAAGTGTTGGGGCCTATAATAACAAAAAGGCTAACTTCCTGTTGTGGAAGTTAGCCTTTTTTGTATCTTAAACGTACCCTATTTTATTGACAATTTTTTTGCTCCTTGATGTAGCGGATAAAGTAGGGCTGATTGTTAGACTTGTATTGCTCCGAACGTACCATAAAAATCTCGCTCACGCCCTGCTCTCTCAACTCATTGTTCAGGTCCGACAGCTTATTGTTCAGCAGGTGCTGTGCTGTGGGGGTGGGTTGTAGAGCCTCTTTCAGTTTTGCGGTCTTGAGCTCCGAGTCAGAGGCCCTCAGATAGTGTCTGAGCAGGTCGCGCTTGTTGTCGCCACATAGCGAGGCCAGAGTTACGCCCTCGGGGCGATTGAGGAATGTGCGGTAGAGTGCCATACTCCAGGGGCGCAGCGAAACCTCGCGGTGGTCAATCACCAGAGGGTGGAATTTTGTGTGCCAAACCGCCCCCTCCTTGTGGGGTGCAGAAAGGGCTACTTCAAGCTCGTCTTTGTCGGTCAAACGTACCCTAAAAAACAATTCATTTATTTGCTCGCCCTCGACAACCTTGTCGGCCCACTCGGCATACTCCTCGTTTGTCAAAACTGTGGGTACAGCTGCGGTGTCGTAGACCACAATTGCAGCCTTGGAGCCACACAGCAGCCCACCATAAATATCCTTCTCGAAGTTGTGTTTCAGGCGGCAGGTGATGGTGCAACCTTTGGCATCGGCACAAGTGGCGCAGGGGCTCTGTGCGGCCCAATGGTGGCTGGGCCTCTCGCCCAAGACCATCTCGCCCCCGAAGTGGCCTATGGCACTGCGTAGGGCACCAACAATCTCTTCGTTGATTATGTGGTACTTGCAGATGTACCCACCAGCATCGACCTCGGCATAACGCCTCACCAGGTCGGCCGTTTGGGGAGTGAGCTGTATGCTCACATTGCCATTGCGCAAAGGTTTGATATTCATATGATTTGTAGTTGTGTGGGTTGCTTGTTAGTTAGGCTTTGCGCCCCCCGAGTCCTTTGGATATTTGTCGCCTCATAATCCACAGGTATCGGGCTTTGGAGGGGTGTAGTGCGAGGGTGTGGAGGGTGCAGAGCACCAGTGTTGCACACCACTTGACCACCTCTGCGCACCACCTTTTGAGGTACTCGCCACGCCCCGTTTCGAGGGTGCGGATGCGCTCGCTCTGGCCAATGCGGTGGCATACGGCCTCGAAGTAGCTGCGCGAGAGTTTCGAGGGGGGGATGATGTGTTCGATATAGGCGGTGGGCAGGTAGTAAACCTTCTCGCCACCGGCCACCAGTCGGCCATAGAGCTCTTTCTCCTCGCCACCGAGCAGGGTGGTGCCACGTCGGCCAAGCTCGGGGTTGAACTTGCCGTAACGCTCTACTGCCGAGCGACGTAGGGCCATATTGCCACCCCCAAAGTAACGCCCTGCGGGGAATGGGATAGCCTCGGGGCCCAAATCGAGAATGCCCGCTATGGGGCGCTCGGTGTAGCGAGTCATCCACTCGGGGCGGCCCGAGGGATAGTGGGCCACGATGCGACCTCCGGCAGCGGCAACCTCGGGGTGACTGTCGAAGAACTCGACATAGTCGGCCAGTAGTGTGGGACAGGCCACCTCGTCGTCGTCGATGATGGCGATGATTGCCCCCACCGAGTTGTCGATACCGCAGTTGCGGGCGTGCGAAAGTCCCTGCTTCGACTCGCTCACAAGCCTTATGTTCACCTCGGGGTGGGCCTTGATGAAGGCCTCGACCACCTCGGCAGTGTTGTCGGTCGAGTTGTTGTTGATGACCACTGCCTCCCAGCGCTCGGCCGACAGAGTTTGGTCGAGCAGCGAACAGAGCGTAGTGCCAATGCGCCTGCCACCATTGTAGCAGGCGATTAGCAGACTCATCTCTACACTATTGGCGGGTGTGGCGGTCATAGGGTGCTATTTTGGGTGTGGGGCACTAACGGAACATACCCTTAACATCGTCCCAGTTGCAGTCGTTGGGCTGCGCGGGCTCGATGCCCAAAATCTTGGCAATGATAAGGTGGTCGTTCAGATTGTAGAAAACCTTGTCGTGCTTGTAGCCCTGCTTGAATGCGGGGCCGCAAGCGTAGAAGGCCATATGCATATCGGGGTGGAAGGGGTCGAAGCCGTGGCTCGAGGCCTTGGGCTGTGGACGTCCCTTCTCGGGCTCCTCGTTGTAGACAACCTTCCAACCGGTCTCGGGCAGCAGCACGATGGGGTAGATGCGGCTCTCGAAGGTGCCATAGTGGTACTCGGCAGGTACCTCTTCGCGTTTCCACACGCGGTAGTGGCCCTCGGCCTCGTGAGCTTTCAGAGCGGTGTAGACCTCTTCGAGCATACCCTCTTTGGGCTCGATGGTTACGGGGTTGGCGTTGTAGTAGTACTTGGCCATATCGGGAATCCACTGGTAGATGTTCACAAACCTCTCGGGCGAGAGCTCGGTCATACCGTGGTCGGCCGTGAAGATGAAGTTAATCTTGTCATAGACGGGCGAGCGACGCACCTCGCGCATAAAGTAGGCCAGGGTGTTGTCGATATCCTCTACCACCTCGCGGGTCTGGTCGCTGGTGGGGCTGTAGCGGTGCTCTACAGCATCGGGCTCGTCGAAGTACCACATCGTCAGGTTGGGAATCTCCTCTACATTGGGGTTGCACAGAGCGCCCAGCACCAAGTCGGCCAACTCGCGACGCGAGCGATTGACATCATAGAGCAGATACTCGGTGGGGAAGTGGTCGTTGATTGGGGCCTCGACACCTACCCAAGTGTAGACGTGGGCCACCTGACCTTGGCGCTCGACGGTGTTCCAGATGGGCTCGCCCTTGTAGAACTCGGCATTCACGCGAGCCTCGGCATCGCCAATCGAGTATTTCTTGCCCAACTCTTTGGCGTAGAAGCTGTTGTTTACGATACCGTGATGGTCGGGGTGCAGACCTGTGGCCATGGCATAGTGGTTGGGGAAGGTGTTGCTGGGGAAGCAGGGCATAATCTCGGCAAAAACGCCCACGCGGGCGATAGAGTCGAGGGTGGGGGTGTCGTAGAGGTCGGCTAGGTCGTGGCGGAAGGCATCCATCGAGAGGATTACGACATACTTCTCTTCATCTTGGGTCTGTTTGTTGCTCTGTGAGCTGCAGCCAACCAGCAGCAGAAAGGCCACCAGCAGGGCCGAAAGGGTGAGTTTGCGATTCATAATTGTTGCGAATGTAAATGGTTTCTGTTTTCAGTGTAGCAAATGTACGAAAAAATATGTATATTTGCCATCAACAACAAAATATATATCTACGCAGATGACACTTATTAAATCTATTTCAGGCATTCGTGGTACCATTGGTGGTGCCATTGGCGACAATCTTACTCCTCTGGACATTGTCAAATTCGTAACTGCCTATGTTCGCTTCCTTGGCGAGCAAACCCCCAATAAGAGATTAAAAGTAGTGGTTGGCCGCGATGCCCGTTTGTCGGGCGAGATGGTCGAGGATGTGGTTATTGGCACCCTGCTGGGCTGTGGTGTCGATGTGGTGGCTCTGGGCCTCTGCACTACCCCTGGCACCGAGCTGGCTGTAACGGCCAAGGGGGCCGATGGTGGTATCATCATCACCGCAAGCCACAACCCCAAACAGTGGAACGCCTTGAAATTGCTCGGCCCTCTGGGCGAATTCCTCAACGACCAAGAGGGCAAGAAGGTGCTCGCTTATGCCGAGTGTGCCGACTGGAACTACCCCGAGATTGACCACATAGGCCACGTTGTCGAGCGACTCTCGTTCGACCAACAGCATATCGACAGTGTGTTGGCCCTGCCCGCAGTAGACACCGAGGCTGTGAAGGCCAAAAAGTTCAAGGTGGTTGTTGATGCTGTCAATTCGGTTGGTGGCACCGTCATCCCCGCTCTGTTGGAGCAGATGGGCGTAGAGGTCGTAAGGCTCAACTGCGAGCCTACGGGCAACTTTGCACACAACCCCGAGCCTATACCTGCCAACCTGACCGAGATTTGCGACGTGGTGGTACGCGAGAAGGCCGACCTGGGTGTGGTTGTTGATCCCGATGTTGACCGCCTGGCCCTGGTGTGCGAAGATGGCGAGATGTTTGGCGAGGAGTATACTCTGGTAGCTTGTGCCGACTATATTCTGGCCCGTAATGGCGGTGGCAATACCGTGTCGAATCTCTCCTCTACCCGTGCTCTGCGCGAGGTAACCGAGCGCTACGGTGGCAGCTACTCGGCCTCGGCTGTTGGCGAGGTAAATGTGGTGGCCAAGATGAAAGAGGTGGGCGCAATCATTGGTGGCGAGGGCAATGGCGGTGTTATCTACCCCGAGTTGCACTACGGTCGCGATGCCCTGGTGGGCGTGGCTCTGTTCCTCTCGCTGTTGGCTCACAAGGGGTGCAAGGTGAGCGAGTTGAAGGCTTCGTATCCCCAATTCCATATCTCCAAGAACAAAATCCAGCTCACCCCCGATATTGATGTCGATAAGGTGCTCTATGCTATGCTCAACCGCTACACCGACTACAATGTTACCGATATCGACGGTGTGAAGATCGACTTCCCCACCGAGTGGGTACACCTGCGTAAGAGCAACACCGAGCCCATCATACGTATCTACTCCGAGAGCCGCGACGAGGACTCGGCCGAGCGCTTGGCAAGGGGTATTATGGAAGAGATTGGCGATATTGTCAAGGGCCGCTAAACTTATTGGTTATTAAATAATTTGTACGGGTGTGTAGGAAATATCTCTGCCACCCGTACCTTTTAAGTTGAGATACACAAAAAACTAACAATAGCTATGAAGAACCGCATTTTTGCAACCCTCGTTGCACTTTCTCTGTCGCTGGTGGCAATGGCCCAGTGGGCTCCTGCAGGCGACAACCTCAAAACCCACTGGGGCGAGAGCATCGACCCCGAGAATGTGTGGCCCGAGTACCCACGCCCCATTATGGAGCGCCCCGAGTGGGACAACCTCAATGGCTTGTGGAATTATGCTATCCGCCCACAGGGCGAGCCCAAGCCTGCCGAGTTTGACGGCCAGATTTTGGTGCCCTTTGCTGTCGAGTCGAGCCTGTCGGGTGTGATGAAACCCCTCGGCCCCAAGAACGCCCTTTGGTACGAGCGCACCTTCACCGTTCCCTCGTCGTGGAAGGGCCAGAGGGTATTGCTCCACTTTGGCGCCGTAGATTGGAAGGCCGATGTGTGGGTAAATGACGTGAAGGTGGGCACCCACAAGGGTGGCTACTCGCCATTCACGTTTGACATAACCCCCGCGCTGCTCCGCAAGGGCAACAACACCCTCACCGTAAAGGTCGAGGACCCCAGTAGCGAGGGGTGGCAGCCTCGTGGCAAACAGTCCGAGCGACCTTGGCTGTTGTGGTACACTACTGTGAGCGGTATTTGGCAGACCGTATGGATGGAGCCCGTAGGGGCCGACCACATTGTGGCCGTCAAGAACACCCCCGACATCGACCGCAGCGAACTGCGCATAGATGCCGAGCTGTGCGCTACGGGCGACTGCACCATCGAGGCCCGACTCTACGATGCCGACCAACTGGTGGCCTCGGCAAAGGGGCTTGCGGGTGCCGAACTCACCCTCTCGGTGCCCAACGCTAAACTATGGTCGCCCGAGAATCCCCACCTCTACGATGTTGAGGTTACACTGATTAAGGGCGGCAAGGTAGTAGACCGCATCAAGAGCTACGCTGCAATGCGCAAGATTTCGACCAAGATGGGCCCCGACCACATCATACGCCTGCAACTCAACAACGAGGACTACTTCCAATTCGGTACCCTCGACCAAGGCTACTGGCCCGACGGCCTCTATACAGCCCCCTGCGACGAGGCTCTGGCCTACGACATCATCAAGACCAAAGAGCTGGGCTTCAATATGATTCGCAAACACATCAAGGTCGAGCCTGCACGTTGGTACACCCACTGCGATAGGATTGGTATGATTGTGTGGCAAGATATGCCCTCGGGCGACTCGACCCCTGCATTTGTGTGGCGCGAGTACTTCGAGGGTGATGAGCTTGTGCGCTCGGCCGAGAGCGAGGCCAACTTCCGCCGCGAGTGGCAGGAGATTATCGATAACCTCTACTCCTACCCCTCGATTTGCACCTGGGTAACCTTCAACGAGGGCTGGGGACAGTTCAAGACACAGGAGATTGCCGCCTGGACCAAGGCCTACGACCCCTCGCGATTGGTTGATCAGTCGAGCGGTGGCAACCACTTTACCGAGGGTGGAGATTTTCTCGACCTGCACAACTACCCCGAGCCACAGATGTACCTCTTTGACTATAAGCGTGCAACTGTGCTGGGCGAGTACGGTGGTATAGGCTACATCATCGACGAGCACCGTTGGAAGACCAACGACCGCTTGAATATTCCGGCCAAGGCCGAAGATGCCAATAGCGCAACCGACCTCTACGAGGAGTATATCAACATACTCAAAGGGCTGATTGCCAAAGGATTTACCGCAGCGGTTTACACCCAGATTACCGATGTCGAGATGGAGCTGAATGGTATGCTGACCTATGACCGCGAGGTTGTGAAACTGGATGCCGAGCGTGTGAGAAAGCTCAATCAAGAGGTCTGCAATTCGTTTAAGAAAAGCGAATAAAGAGCGCCCACGGTTTGCAAAAAAAAGCCACCGCCCTTGCAATTAGGGGTGGTGGCTTTTGTCTTGGGACTATGCCGTAGGTTTATACGGTCATAATCTCTTTCTCTTTGGCCGCAACCATCTCGTCGAGTTTCTTGGTATAGCGGTCAATCAGTTTCTGTGCCTCGTTCTCGCCATCTTTGGCCTCATCCTCGGGCATACCGTTCTTCTGGGCCTTCTTGAAGGCATCGACAGCATCCCTACGGGCATTGCGCAGGCTCACCTTGGCAGTCTCCTTGTAGGTGCGCACCTGTTTAACGAGCTCTTTACGGCGCTCCTCGGTCAGTGCGGGGATGTTGAGGCGGATGTGCTCGCCGTTGTTCGAGGGGGTAAGGCCAATGTTAGACACCAAGATAGCCTTCTCGATAGGGGCAATCATATTGCGCTCCCAAGGCTGTACGAGGATGGTTTTGGCATCGGGTACGGTTACGCTGGCAACCTGTTCGATGGGGGTGGGAGCACCGTAGTACTCAACCATAATACCCCTCAGTACGTGGGTGCTTGCCTTGCCTGCTCTGACGCTCAACAGTGCGTCGTCGAGGTGTGCGATAGCCTTGGACATCTTCTCCTCGGCCGCATCAATAATCAATACAGATTCGTCGCTCATATTTGTAGTAGTGTGTGTTATTTGTATTTTATTTGTTGTTTAGTTTTTCTAACTCTTCTTTGCAGAGGGCTATCAGCTGGTTTAGCTCCCTTTTAGAGCCGCCACTGCCGTGGTAGAGTATGGTGCCGTCGGGGCCCACGACAATGTTGCGCGGTATCTCCTCCGAGGCAAAGAGGTTGTAGACTGCTCGGTCGGGGTCGAGGGCCGACTCGTAGGGGTAACCCTTCTGGTTGAGCCACGCCACCACCGTGGCGCTGCTCTCCTCGCGCGAGATGGGCAGGAACAGAAAGTTCTCCTGCTGCAACAGTGCTCCAAACTGGTCATTTGCAGCCAGTCGCTTGAACTCTTTGCGACACGAAGGGCACCAACTTGCCCAGAGGGTTATGAGTACCACTCGCCCCTGCAACTGGTCGCTACTGATGCTCTGGCCACTGGTGGTTTTGACCACAAACGAGGGCAGCTTGTCGCCCTGACCAACGTGGGCAAAGGGCCCTCCATCTCCATCTTGGGCCCACACAGTGCCTAACACGCAGAGTATGGCAGCTACTATGGCCAGAAATCTCTTCATCGGGGCCTTTGTTGCTGTGGACTAATTGTGTACCAGAGTGCCGTTGCCTTGGCCCTCGAGCACCTTTTGCAGATTGCCCTCGGTGTCCATATCGAACACGATGATGGGCAGGTGGTTCTCTTTGCAGAGGGTAAAGGCCGTAAGGTCCATAATCTTCAAACCCTTGGCGTAGACCTCGTCGAAGGTAATCTGGTCGTACTTGGTAGCCGTTGGATCCTTCTCGGGGTCGGCAGTGTATACGCCATCCACGCGGGTACCTTTGAGCAGCACTTCG
Source organism: Rikenellaceae bacterium (assembly GCA_015059945.1). GTDB lineage: Bacteria > Bacteroidota > Bacteroidia > Bacteroidales > Rikenellaceae > Tidjanibacter. The sequence goes on along the minus strand of SUZJ01000001.1, from coordinate 112,438 downwards.
GCCTCAATCTCGATGCCGCGCAGAGCCGAGGCGCTGTCGGTCGAGAAGTAGGGGTTGGAGGTGCCGCCACCGATGATTACGACATAGCCGGCTTCGAGATACTCTACTGCCTTGGCCTTCGAGAAGTACTCGCCAATGGGCTCCATACGAATCGAGGTGAGCACTTTGGTCTTGACGCCGATACTTTCGAGGTGCGAGTGGAGTGCGAGCGAGTTGATGATGGTTGCGAGCATACCCATCTGGTCGCCCTTGACGCGGTCGAAGCCACGACCTACGCCCTGCAAGCCGCGAAATATGTTGCCACCGCCAATGACAATACCAATCTGTACGCCACTCTCTACGGCCTGTTTAATCTGCTGTGCATAGCTGTCGAGCACTTGGGTTGAGAGGCCTCGGCCCTCGGCACCTGCGAGCGACTCGCCACTGAGTTTCAAAAGTATTCGTTTGTATTTCATAGTATCTGTGAATGTTGTTTGTGATAGCTCGTCTGACCACTTCCGCAGCCGCTTTTTGGCGTTACGGGTGCATACATCGCCACGAATATAATACTTTTTTTCGGGATTTTTTCTCTTCTTACCATTTTCTTGGTATCTTTGCCCTAAACAAAGGCCTTTTTTAGGGAGAACGCAGTGAATAAACCACAATACAAATACCTCGATAGTATAAACTCGCCTGCCGAGTTGAAAGCCCTCAAAGTGAGCGAGCTGGCCGACTACTGTGCCGAGCTACGCGACTACATTGTGCGCTCGTGCGCCGACAACCCCGGCCACCTTTCGTCGAGCCTGGGTGCGGTCGAGCTGGCTGTGGCTATTCACTACGTCTTTGACTTCCCCACCGACAAGGTCGTTTGGGACGTAGGTCATCAGGCCTATCCCCACAAGATTATCACCGGCCGTCGCGAGGCTTTCCAAAACCAGCGCAAGATGGGCGGTATTGCAGGGTTCCCCAGCATTGCCGAGGGTGACTCGTTTGGTGCGGGCCACTCGTCGGTATCTATCTCGGCCGCCTATGGTATGGCCGAGGCTGCCGAGCTTACAGGCCAAGAGTGCAACGTGGTGGCCGTAATCGGCGATGGCGCTATGACAGGCGGTTTGGCATTTGAGGGACTCAACAATGCTGGTGCATCTAAGGCCAACCTGCTCGTAATTCTTAACGACAACCGCCAAGCTATTGATACCAATGTGGGCGCTATGCGCAAACACCTGTTGCGCATAACCTCCTCGCGCCGCTACAACCGTATGAAGCGCAAGGTGTGGAGCGGACTGAACTTTATACCTCGCACGCGAGCACTGCTTCAGCACCTGGCACACACCATTAAGCGAGGGTTGTTGCGCCAGAGCAACCTCTTCGAGAGTATGAACTTCCGCTACTTCGGCCCCACAAATGGTCACGATGTGGCCACACTGGTGCGCACACTGCGCTCGCTCAAAGAGATTCAGGGGCCCAAGTTGCTCCACACGATGACTATCAAGGGCAAGGGCTACGCCCCTGCCGAAAAGGGCGACCCTGCAGTTTGGCACTCGCCAGGCAAGTTTGACGTGGCTACGGGCGAGCGTGTAGCCTCCGAGGGTGGCCCCGCCAAGTATCAGTACGTATTTGGTCGCGCCCTGGTTGAGTTGGCACAGGCCGACAAGCGAGTTGTTGGCGTTACGCCCGCAATGGCTACGGGGTGCTCGATGAATATGCTCGCAAGCCAACTGCCCCGTCAGTTCTTCGATGTGGGCATAGCCGAGGGCCACGCCGTAACCTTCTCGGCAGGTCTGGCCGCAGGCGGAGCAATCCCCTTCTGCAATATCTACTCGACCTTTATGCAGAGGGCCTATGACAATGTTATTCACGATGTTGCGCTGCAAAATCTGCACGTCGTAATGTGCCTCGACCGAGCAGGCCTTGTGGGCGAAGATGGAGCCACCCACCACGGTCAGTTCGACATAGCCTATATGCGCCCCATTCCCAATCTGCAAATCATCGCACCACGCAACGAGCAAGAGTTGCGCAATGCTATGTATACCGCCTATAAAGGCACAGGGCCCTTTGTTATACGCTACCCCCGTGGTCGTGCAGCAGGCGTGGCCGAGGAGCCTATGGAGGTTCTGCCCATTGGCAAGGCCGAGGTGTTGCGCTCGGGTAAAGACGTTGCCCTGCTAACTCTCGGACATACAGCCCTCGACGGAGCTGCGGCTGCCGACCGAGCTGCCGAGCAGGGTGTGGATGTATGCCACATCGACCTGCGCTGGGCCAAACCCCTCGATACCGAAATGCTCGCCTGGGTGGGCCAAAACTTCAAGCACGTTGTTACGGTCGAAGATGGTGTAATCAACGGCGGCGTAGGCAGTGCTGTGGCCGACTGGCTGAGCGATAACGGCTATGCGTGCCACATCACCCGACTGGGCATTGGCGACAAGTTTGTAACCCACGGCTCTATCAAAGAGCTCAAAGCTCTCTGCGGCTACGACACCGAGGGCATCCTCCGCGCCCTCTTGGAGCGATAAAAAAATTCCTATAACTCCCATAATTCCTTAAAGCCCTTAAAGTACCTAAGGGCCTTAATTTTATTTTCGACTCTTAACTTGTTACAAAATCCCCCGTCGGTCGTCTATTAGTTGAGAGGCAGCCCAAAATGAGGGGCCGACCACTCCGAAAAAAGCCCACAACACACATTTATATAATACCTAACAACGGCAATGACCAACCAACAGTTTGACCAAACAATACTACCCCTCGGCGAGAAGATGTATCGCCTTGCGTTGGCCATTGTTGGCGGCCGCGACGAGGCCCAAGATGTGGCCCAGGATGTTATGGAGCGACTGTGGCGTGGCCACTCGGAGTTGAGGCTCGACAATGCCGAAGCCTTTGTGATGCGCTCGGTGCGCAATGCCTCGCTCGATCGGATTAAGCAGTCGCAGCGCAGGGCCCAAAGGCTGGCCGAGGTGGCCTGGATAGCCGACCGCTCGGCACCTCCGCGCGAGGAGTTCGACGTAGCCACTCTGGTAGACCGCTTTATAGCCGAACTGCCCGAGCAGCAACAGACAATCTTGCACCTGCGAGATGTCGAGGGCTACGAGTTCGACACCATTGCCGAGGTGGTGGGTATGGAGAGCGCCACAGTGAGGGTAAACCTCTCGCGAGCACGACGGGCAATAAAGGAGAAGATGCTCAAAACAATGAACTTTGGATTATAACCATAAAGATATGGATAGCAATAAATTAAATAGCATAAAGGAGCTGGTGGACAAGTGGCTCGATGGCGCAACCTCGCTCGACGAGGAGCGCACGCTGGCCGACTACTTTGCCACAGGCGAGGTGGCCGATGAACTGAGGTGGGCAGCACCCCTGTTTGCTCGCAGTGCCGCACTCCGCACTGCCACCCCAGCCGAGCCCATAGCGCCCAAAGAGGTTGCCACCCCTGCGCCCCGACTTCGCACCCTGCGCATAGTTCTGGTGACCACCCTGTCGGCTGCTGCGGCAATGGCCTTTGGACTCTTTGGCGTGAGCCACACCCAAAAGCAGTCGTGTGCCTACATCAATGGCCAGATGGTCTGCGATGTAGAAGTGGTGATGGAGAGTGCCGCACCCGTATTTGCCCGCCTGAGCCAATCGCTGCAACCTATCAACAAGACGCGCGCAACGCTCTCGAAGGTCAAGAGCTCGACCGACAGAGCAACCACAATTATAGAAAAGTATAACATCGAAAAACTCTTACAGCAATGAAAAAGATTTTTATGACACTGCTTGTGGCGCTGGCAACCGTTTGTGCGGTGAGCGCCCAGACACAAAAAATGACCGTCGAGCAGCTATATGCCAAGTATGATGGTGGCGAAAATGTGGTAACGATGAATATCCCCGGCGAGATGTTGGTGACCTCCGAGGCCAACCCCGACATTGCTACCAATGTGAGCAACCTGATGATGATTATCAGCGAGTCGGCCCCCAAGGAGTTCAGGGACGACGTAGACCGACTGCTCGATTCGGGCGACTACACATCGCTGATGAATATCAATGCCGAGGGCGACCGAGTGGCTATGTATATGAGCAAAGACAAGGGCGAGTTCCTGCTGGTTGTGTATAGCTCCGATGGCGAGATGGTGTTTATGTGTACCAAGGGCGAAAGCCTCAATGTGCGAGATATGATGGTACTGGCCGAGGGGGTAGGCGATATGTTTTAGAGCGACTTTTTTTAACACCGATACGTTTTAGTAGTTTGGATTATGTTTGTGCCACCTGCGAAGGGTTGCGCCAACACCCCAACAAAAAAGCTCCCATAACCAGTGGGGGCTTTGGGCGTTGCTGCCACCCTTGGCAAATAAGAGATATAGGACTTATGGGATTTTCTTTAAGGCTATTAAGGACCTTAAAGCCCCTAAGGCTCCCTAAGTTAGGGGAGGTGCCGTTAGGCGGAGGGGTTTGTCAATTTTGAATTTTGAATTCACCTCCTGCCCTCATGAAATTTTCTTATGGGCCTATCAAAATTTCCGATTTGACTTTTTCGCAGGGTAGTGTTATCTTTGTACAAAGCAAACCAGCAATGGTGAGCGCACACAAAGATTGTAACACACTAAAAAATATTTTACGACTATGAAATTCTACAAATGTAACAAGTGCGGCAATGTGGTAATCAAAGCCGTTGATTCGGGGGTTGTACCCTTCTGTTGTGGCGAGAAAATGGAGGAGTTGGTGGCCAACACCGTGGAGGCAAGCGTTGAGAAGCACCTCCCCGTGGTGGAGAAGATTGACGACTGCCGCCTGCGTATTCAGGTGGGCAGCGTGGAGCATCCGATGGCACCCGAGCACCACATCGCCTTCATCTACGTTGAGTTCGCCAGTGGCGGTGGCCGCCTGATTAACCTCACCGACAAGCCCGTGGCCGAGGTGTGCGTGTGTGGCGAGAAGGTGGTGGCAGTCTATGAGTACTGCAACCTCCACGGCCTTTGGAAGACCGAGATGTAGGCTCTCTTGCCATACAACTTCCGTTAAAAAAAAGTAAAAGGGTGTGCCCACACGGACACACCCTTCTTTTTGCTCCTTTGCAGTAAGGATTGGAGAGGTCTATTTCTCTTTGGCAACGTAGCGTTTCTCTTTGATACGAGCCTTCTTACCAGTGAGGTTGCGGAGGTAGTAGATACGTGCGCGACGTACAACACCAACTTTGTTAACCTCGATCGACTCGATGTGGGGCGAGTAGAGGGGGAAGATGCGCTCTACACCTACACCGTTAGAGATTTTACGGATGGTGAACATTTTGGTTACACCACGACCTTTGATTTGGATTACCACACCGCGGAAGCTCTGGATACGCTCTTTGTTACCCTCTACGATTTTGTAGCTTACGGTGATGGTGTCGCCGGCTTTGAATGCGGGAACCTCTTTGGGGGCCCACATAGCCTCTTCTGCGATTTTGATTAAGTTGTCCATCTTTTTATAAACCGGTATTAAAAAGTTAAAGGTAGGGAATATTACGGACTCCTGTGTTCTCATAAGAGATTCCGCTACCGAATTGGCTGCAAAGGTACACAATAAATTTAAAATTCAAAATTCAAAATTCAAAATTATGCGTTTTGTGTTCCGTAATGTAGTGGTTTTGTGGTATGTTTTGGTGTTGTGGTGGGGGAATTTTGAATTTTACCTTGTTCGAGCACCCCTCCGTCGCTTCGCGCCACCTCCCCTTTCGTAGGGGAGAAGTGCGTGTTGCCACGCACTATTCAAAATTGTACTTTTTTCGTCGTGTAATGTAGTGGTTTTGTGGTATGTTTTGGTGTTGTGGTGGGGGAATTTTGAATTTTACCTTGTTCGAGCACCCCTCCGTCGCTTCGCGCCACCTCCCCTTTCGTAGGGGAGAAGTGCGTGTTGCCACGCACTATTCAAAATTGTACTTTTTTCGTCGTGTAATGTAGTGGTTTTGTGGTATGTTTAGGTGTTGTGGTGGGGGAATTTTGAATTTTCCTTTGTTCGAGCACCCCTCCGTCGCTTCGCGCCACCTCCCCTTTAATCCTCCTTCGGAGGCTTTTCCTCCTACTTGCGGGGCATAGTCTGCAAGCAGCCTCTGCTCCCGCTTCGGGCGTCGGTTCGTAGGGGAGAAGCGCGTGTTGCCACGCACCATTCAAAATTGTACTTTTTTCGTCGTGTAAGGTAGTGGTTTTGTGGTGCGTTTGGGTGGTTGTGGGTAGGCAGGGCTACTCCTCGGGGCGGAAGAAGAACTCTTCGCGGCTTTCGAAAAGCAAGTTCTCGACGGTCATTTCGCCACCTTCGTAGTACTTAGCCCAAGAGAGCATATAGGTTGGTGAATCAACCCTCTTGTGGATAATGATGATTATGATATTGCCCGACTCATCGTACTTGTAGGAAGTTGTGGTCTCCGAAGTGCCTCCGTCGGCAAGTCTCTCCCTTTCGATTGTCGTTACCGATTGGATGGGTGACGGAATACTTTTGCCATTGCGTACTGTGGTAACACTCTTGCCCTCGTCGATATCGGTGTACTCATATTTTTCCTTTCTCACAAGTTGTAATTTGCCGTCGCTGGCCATCTGCCAATACTCAATCAGGTCGCCTCGGTCGTTGTAGACCTCGTGAACCTCTTTGCTGTAAAAGGTGTCGTACTCTATCTGGCGAATCAACACCCCCTGCTCGTTGTACTCGTTGCATTTTTTTAGAGTAAGGGTGTCGCTATTCCAATCGCGTTCATACAGGCTTGTGAGTAGCCCCTGCGAGTTGTAGACCTCGCGCTTATAGGGCTTGCCGTTGTGTTCGTAGGTATAGTACTGCCACTTTTCGGCCACTCCGCCATCGGGGTTGTAGAGAGTGCGTTCGTCGTCGCGCCACTCCTGGCCCCACTCCGACCACCACACCTGCTTCAGGGCCTGCTTGCCCTTACTGTGATAGGTGTAACGAGTGCCAATGGTGTCATACTGAATTGGTCTCCACCCTAAATTCTCTTTGTGGCTCTTCTGCCACAAATGGCGCTGCTGGCGGTGGTTTTCTGCCTCATCAAAGAACTCGCACAGAATTGAGCCCCAGAGGTGGTTGCGCTCGTGTTTCAAAATTCGGCGCTCTTCGATTACATCGCCGTGGCGATTGTAGGTGTAGATGGTACTGTCCAGCAAGGCTCCGTCGCCACGATAGATGGCCTCTGTGAGGGGACGGCCTTTGCGGTTGTAGCGAGTGTGGGTGCGACGTGACAGCTCTCCATTTTGGTAAAACTCACTGCTGCGCTGGTTGCCGTGGTGGTCGTAGGAGTAGCACCACTTTTCGGGTATGAAATACTTTGTGGGTTGAAACTGCTTTGTTGTCTCGACCAACTGCCCACGCTTGTTGTAGACAAAGGTTTGCACCAGAAAGAGGGTGTCGGCTTTGCTCTTTTCGTAACGTACCAGCTGCCCCTTGTCGTTAAAAAAGTTCTCCTCGTAGGTGATGTGGTAGGCGGTGTCGCGTTTGTTCGAGACTATTATACGCTTGGTGCGTAACATTGCCCCTTGATTGTTGTATTTGGCCGATGCTGTCCATATCGTTGCAGTTGCGCGTTTGGGCGCTTTGGTATAGCGATATTCGCTTATGCTGTCGATGTTAGAGAGGGATCTCTTGTTGTCGGGCCGTACGGGGTGGATGTCGGTGTGCGATTTAACGTCTGGGTGGAGCGTGGCCACAGGCGTAGCACACCCGACCGCGAGCAGTGCCAGCAGCGAGCCGAGGGCTGTGCAGATTCTGTTGTGTGTCATAGCGATATGGGGTGTTAGTCCGACCGCAATATACAAAAAAATCATATATAATCCTATAACTCTCATAACTCCTATTACTCCTATGTACAAAAATCAAGGGCCTTAAAGTCCTTAATGACCTTAAAGCCCCTAAAATAATTTTGAATTCTGAATTGCCAGCCTATGCTCGCCTGATGCGACGGAAGCGGAGCCCCAGTACGCCCCAGAAGGCCTCGCCAAATATGCTGCCGCTCATCTTCGAGGTGCCTGCAGTGCGGTCGCGGAAGATTATCGACACCTCCTTAATCTTAAATCCCAAGCGCCAAGCCGAGTACTTCATCTCTATCTGGAAGCCGTAGCCCTTCATCTTCACCCTGTCGAGGTCGATGGTGCGCAACACCTCGGCTCGGTAGCCCACAAAGCCTGCCGTAGCATCCCTCACAGGCATACGGGTAACTACGTTCACATAGCGCGAGGCGAAGTACGAGAGCAGCAAGCGGCCCAGTGGCCAATCGACCACGTTCACACCCTTGACATAGCGCGAGCCTACAACCACGTCGGCACCCTCGTCGAGTGCGGCACTCAGGCGCAGCAGGTCGTCGGGGTTGTGCGAAAAGTCGCAGTCCATCTCGAAAATGTAGTCGAAGCCGTGCTCGAGTGCCCAGCGAAAGCCTGCCAAGTAGGCGGTGCCGAGGCCCAACTTGCCGCTGCGCTCAATCATAAACAGGCGGTCGGGGTGGCTGGGCATAAGCCCCTTGACAATGGCTGCGGTGCCGTCGGGCGAGCCGTCATCGACTATGAGCAACGAGAAGTTGCCCTCGAGCGAAAAGACCTTGGCCACCATAGCCTCGATGTTCTCGCGCTCGTTGTAGGTTGGTATGATTATTAGTTTCTGCACTTCTTGTTGGTTTAATTTGCGCAAAATTAGTTATTTTTGCCGAAAATACTCATCAATCGTGCCCGAAACATTAAATTTAACACTTTCGCCCAAGCAGGCCGCCTCCGAAGAGGGGTGGCTCGCCATAGCTGTGCGCCGTCTGGGCATCAGGCGCGACCAGGTGGCACTGGCCCGAGTGATTAAGCGCTCGGTCGATGCCCGCCAGCAGACACCCAAAGTGTTGCTCACCGTCGAGGTCTTTGTCGATGGCGAGCAGCAGCCCGAGCAGATTCATTTCGACTACCCCGATGTAAACGGCAAAACCGAGGTGGTTATTGTGGGCGGAGGCCCTGCGGGACTATTTGCCGCATTGCGACTTATCGAATTGGGATATAGGCCCATACTTTTGGAGCGTGGCCGCGAGGTGGGCCAGCGCAGGCGCGATATCGCCCAAATTCACCGAGGTGTGGCAGTCGACCACGAGTCAAACTACGCCTTTGGCGAGGGTGGTGCAGGCACTTTCAGCGATGGCAAACTGTTCACTCGCTCCAAGAAGCGCGGCGACTACAACAGGGCTCTACAAACGCTGGTCTTTCACGGCGCCAATCCCGAAATTCTCTACGAGGCACACCCCCATATAGGTACCGACTGCCTGCCCAAGATTATCGAGCAGGTGCGCCAGACCATCATCAATGCGGGTGGCATCATACGCTTCGACTCGTGCGTTACCGACATTGAGCTGCACCAGGGGCGCATCAAGGGCGTATGGGTAGGCGATGAGCTGATTGAGGGTGCTGCGGTGGTGCTGGCTACGGGCCACTCGGCCGACGACATATACGAGATGCTCCACCGCCGAGGCGTAAGGCTCGAAGCCAAGCCCTGGGCTATGGGTGTGAGGGTTGAGCATCCACAGGAGCTGATTGACCGCATACAGTACCACTCGGCCGATATGAGAGAGTGGTTACCCGCGGCAGCCTACTCGCTTGTGAGCCAGGTGGGTGGCCGAGGTGTCTACTCGTTCTGTATGTGCCCGGGCGGAGTGATTGTACCCGCAATGACCGACTTTGGCGAGTGTGTGGTCAATGGTATGAGCGCTTCGGCACGCTCGTCGCGCTGGGCCAACGCAGGCATTGTTACCGAGGTTAGGCCCGAGGATTTTGCCCACTTGCACGACCAGTGGGGCGAGCTTGCGGGTTTGAAGTACCGCCAGCAGGTCGAGCGCCACGCAGCCGCACTGGTGGGTGGTGGGGGAGTGGCCCCTGCCCAGAGGTTGGCCGACTTTGTGGCGGGCCGACCATCCATCGACCTGCCCCGAACATCCTATTTGCCAAAGACTACTGCGGCTGTGGCCGACGAGTGGCTGCCCGACTTTATTGCCCAGTCGCTCCGAGGGGGCTTTAAGAGCTTTGGCCACAAGATGAGAGGTTTTGTTACAAACCAGGCCCAGATTATAGGTGTCGAGTCGCGCACTTCTACCCCTGTGCGCATACCCCGCGACAAGGAGTCGTTGCAACACCCCGAGGTGGCGGGACTCTACCCTACGGGCGAGGGTGCAGGCTATGCCGGAGGCATAATCTCGGCGGCCCTCGATGGTACTCGCGTGGCTGAAATGGTGGCCCAAACGATTAAATAATGGTGGGTAGTGGGTGGAGCGGCTTGATTTTTGGCACAAGTTTATTATATTTGTAGATAAATTAACCACAACCAACTTTTCCGAAACGACTGACCGATGAAACGCATCGCCGCAATAACAATGGTTCGCAACGACGAGTTCTACCTGCAAAGGTGGGTGGAGTACTATGGCAGAGAACTCGGCAAGGAGAACCTCTACATATTCTTTGACGGGACCGACCAGACCATTCCCGACTTTTGCGAGGGCACCACTGCACGCCTTCGCGAGCGCAACCCACAACACGTTGTTAAGGCCGAAAAGGACCGCCTCGGATTCATCTCCGAGCAGGCCGCTCTGCTCTTTGCTCAGGGGTACGACTTGGTCATTGGCACCGATGCCGACGAGTTTCTGGTGGTAGACCCCAAGTTGGGCGTAAGGCTGGCCGACTATCTGAGTGGGCTGAAAATCAGAACAAGTGTGTCGGCTCTGGGTATCGACGTGGGCCAGCACCTCGACAAAGAGGGTGTGCTCGACGGCAGTCGCCTCTTTTTGGAGCAGCGCCACTATGCCTACATCTGCTCGCGCTACACCAAGCCCTCGGTCATCAGCCGCCCTGTGCGCTGGGGCTCGGGCTTTCACCGCGTTAAGGGGCACGACTTCTGTATTGACAAAAATCTGTTCCTCTTCCACTTTGGCAGCATAGACTTGAAGATGATCGAGGAGCGTATGGGCAACAAAGACCTCGTCTCGACGGGCCGTCTAAAACATATCAAAAAGCGAGCTCGCACGATATTCCTTATCACCGGGGCAAAGGCCCGCAGGTGGGAGCCTACGGTGCGACTGTTGCGCCTTATTCACCAGTGGGTGCGCCCCATCTGGGCACTCAACAAGCCCTGGAATACGGTGCGCAAATATGTGGTGGCCATACCCGACCGCTTCTCGAAGATAATCTAACAACACCCCCTATATGAGTACTCAACCGGTAGACGTAGTAATTGCTTGGGTAGATGGCGACGACCCCGCACACAGAGCCAAGCGACAGCAATATGGCGGCAAGGTGGCAGCCTCTCACAACGACGTGGGGGGCGATATGCGTTTTAGGGCTACGGGCGAGATTTACTTCTGCATAGCCTCGGTTTTGCGCTATGCACCCTGGGTGAGGAAGATTTGGATTGTTACCGACAACCAAGACCCCCACGCCCACGAGTTTGTGGAGCGCAACTTCCCCGACAACAAGATTCCCATCGAGATTGTAGACCACAAGGTACTTTTCAGAGGGTACGAGCAGCTGCTGCCCACGTTCAACTCGCTGGCCATATCCACAATGCTGTGGCGCATACCAGGGCTGGCCGACCGCTACCTCTACTTCAACGACGATGTGTTTTTGGCCTCGCCCGCAACCCCCCAGATGTGGTTCGAGGGCGAGCAGACAACCATATACGCACGCAAGGTGCCCGCACTGTTTGCCCGCCTGCTCCGCTGGGGCAAGCACCTGGGCAAGAAGCACAAAATCTTTGGCCACAAAGACCCTATGCTCAATGCGGCCGACCTGCTCCGCTCGGGCTACTTCTTCCTCTTTCCCCACGCCCCTGTGCCTATGCGTAGGAGTTGGTATGAGCGCTACTTTGGCGACCACCCCGACCTGTTGTACAGCAACATCTGCCACCGCTTCCGCGAGCCGTCGCAGTTCTCGTCGCCAACGCTGTTCTACGTCAGTGCCTACCGCCAGGGCAAGCTGACTGTGCGCTCGCCCAAGGGGACAACCTGCTTCTTCAAACCCTCGGTCGAGAAGAAGGGGGGCTATATGGCCCGCAAGATTGCCGAGGCCGATGGCAATAAGGCACTCAAATTTGGGTGCATCAACTCGCTGGGCGAAACTACCCGCGAGGAGCAAGATATGTTCAACCGCTGGATTTGCGCAAAACTCGATATAACCCTCTAAACCACACTATGACTGCGAGCACCACCACGACAACCAACCCTGCTATATCCGTAATTGTGCCCGTCTACAATGCCGAGCGCACCCTGAGTAGGTGCATTGACAGTATTGTGGCCCAAACCTTTGCAGACTGGGAGATTGTGTTGGTAAATGACGGCAGCAAGGACCGCAGTGGCGAGATTTGCGACCACTATGCCGCCACCAATCCCCGCATAAAGGTCATACACAAGCCCAACGAGGGGGTGGCCGCTACGCGTATGAGGGGCATTGATGCCGCCTCGGGCGACTACTCCATACAGGTCGATTCAGATGACTGGGTAGAGCCCACAATGCTGGCCGAGCTCTATGAGGTTGCCCAGCGCGAGGGGGCCGATATGGTCATCTGCGACTTCTACTACGACTACGCAGGGCGCAAGCCCCTCAGACGTCGAGTTCAGCGCCCCACAAGCCTCGAGAGCAGCAAGGTGCTCGACGAGATGCTCGAATATCGCCGCATAAGTCCCAGTTGCGCCAACAAGCTCATACGCCACGAGTGCTACCGCAAGTACGGTGTGCGCATACCCGGCGACATTTCGCACGGCGAGGATTTTTTCGTGTGTCTGTCGCTGTTGCGCCACGCCGAGCTGAAAGTTGCCTACCTGCCACAAGCCTTCTACCACTACGAGCAGGATGCCAACTCGTCGTCGCTCACCCACTCCTACTCGATTAAGGACTTCGAGCGCGAGGAGAGGCTGAAAGATTATGTGCTCGCAATGATGCAGGGGCACCCCTGTTATGAGCGCCTGGAGCAGCGAATGGTGCTGAACATCCTACGACGCGCCTTCAATGGTGGAGTCTTCAGCTCGGCGGAGTTCAAAAAACTCACCTATGGCTACCGCCACAGCATCAAGAACAACCACACGGTTGCCTGGCACCGCCGCTGGCGCTTGTACCTCTCGTGCATAGGGCTCTACCGACTGATGTATGGCTACAAGTCGCTGGGCCGAGCAGCCAAAAGAGTCAATTCGAAAAAGAACAAACAATAGAGAGATATGAATCCCGAGATAATCGCAAAATACTTTACCCTTACAGATGAGCAGCGCAGCCGCTTCGATGCGCTGGGCGAGCTGTACCGCGACTGGAACAGCAAGATAAATGTTGTCTCGCGCAAGGATATCGAAGAGCTCTACGAGCGCCACGTGCTGCACTCGCTGGCCATTGCCAAGGTCTGCACCTTCGAGCCTGGGGCAAAGGTCGTGGACATTGGGTGTGGTGGCGGCTTCCCGACCATTCCGCTGGCCATTATGTTCCCCGAGGTGGAGTTTACGGCCGTAGATTCTATTGGCAAGAAGATTACGGTTGTGCGCGAGGTGGCCGCGGCCCTGGGACTGACGAATGTAACCCCCGTAAATGCCCGCATCGAAGCCGTTGGTGGCGAGTTTGACTATGTTGTGAGCCGCGCCGTTACGGATATGAATACCCTCAAAGGGTGGGCGCTACCCAAACTGCGCGTGGGCCAAAAGGGTAGTGTGCCCAACGGAATGATTGTGCTGAAGGGTGGCGACCTGGCCGAGGAGCTCGGGCTGGCACGCCTCAGGTGTGACATCTACGAGATAAGCGACTGGTTCGACGAGGAGTTCTTCGCCACCAAAAAGGTCATCTACGCCAAGCGATAGGGGGGCGGGCGCCTTATATAGTTTTCTACAAACCCACAACACTACTGCGATATGAGGAATATTAAGATTTTTGTCGGAGGTTCTATTCAGGGCCTTGAAAAAGAGCGCAACGAAATTAACGACAGGGTAAATAAATTCAACATAGATCCCCCAAAGAGAAATGATTTTATAGAGGAGCAAACCTTTATAACTGTCTACTCGTATGCCAATTTTGGTGGCCAAACAGGACAGCATATCATTAGCGATTTTATTTCTCGCGAGATTGACTTTGCCATATTTCTTTTCGATGGCTCAAAAGGCAGCAAGTGTATCGGTGTAAATACCCAACAAGAGGTAGATGTCGTAAGGCAGAATAAAATCCCCTACGAGGTGTTCCTAACCCTCGACGTCAATAATGAAGAGGCAACAAGACAAGCAATTAGCCTTATTTTTGAAAAGGTTATAGATGCCAACAAGTTATTCTTTCATCCGAGTAGCGACATTGTTCGCATACTATCCAATGATTTTCTGGGCTCAAGAATTAGGCGACACGTAGACGATGCCAGCTGGGCCAACGACAACTTTGCCTACTACACCATCGAGGCTCGCTTCAAAAGTACTTACGACAAGGAGATATTGTCCCACAAATTGGCGGGAGTGCCCTCGTACAAAGAGTTTCTGAACTCGCCTGTTTTTAAGGGTACTACGGTAAAGAATGCAAAAAAAGTACGCAAAGAGTTATTGGATATAATCACGCGGTATACCACATCGCAATATGGTGAACAACACTACGAATATCTGCGCCGATTGCCTTTTTTGGTGGCCGAATTCTATTTTTACTACTACATTCTCTACTCCTATGTGTGCAATATGCCAACCGACTATGTTGGCGAGTTGGATCCATATATCCCAACTAAGAGGAAGAGTTTGGAGAAGTTTGTCAAAGAGGGCACAATAGACGGGCTTAATGATGCTTTTGAGGAGGTTATGGAGGGTGACCAACTACCAGACGAGGAGGATTTACAGTTATTCCTCAGATACTGTGTCAATGCCAACACCACCGATTTGAGCCAGCAGAAAGAGAGGCAGGAGTATTCCGAGTGCAACTTGCTGATAGATGACACCAAACAGTTGTGGAATTACCTGAATAGGTGCCGAGAGGGAGCCCAACAGAGTGCTATATGTATTACCGACAATTGTGGCCCCGAACTCTACTCCGACATTCTTTTGGGACTATTTCTGCTTAGAAAGTGTGGGTATAACGAGGTGAGGTACCAAGTTAAGGAGTTGCCAATCTTTGTTTCTGACACCACTACAAATGATGTAAAAGAGCTATTCGGCAGCAACTTGATGGAGGGAGTATGGGAAAAATATGGAGTTGGCTCGTTGGAGGAAGACGACAAGGATGTGCTCTTTGTGAATTGTGGCAACCAAAAGAGACTTGTGTTCGAGAGCCATCGCGAGTGGCATCGCCCCAATTTGTTTGATATGTCCGAAAACTTTGCTCAATGGAACAATCAAGACAATATAGGGGTAATTATCGTTAAGGGCGATATGAACTACCGACGCTTGGTGGGCGACAAAAACTACGACTACAACGATACGATTGAAGATAAGGTTAGTTATATTCATAAACCCCTATTGGTGTTGCGAAGTTTGAAATCTAACGTCTTTCTGGGAGGGGCACAAAAGATAAAAAATGTGCGCCCCGACTGGAAAACATCGGGCGAATATGGTGTGGTGCATTTTGTCGAAACCACCCATTTGGCAGATTGCGAATAGCAAGAATAATGGGAGTTGAGAGGGTGTAAAAGGACAAAAATGTGAGAAATTTGCCGTAGGAATTTTGAATTATCAATTTATTGTTTACCTTTGCAGTCCGAAAAATGTTTGAAAAACTGATAAATAATTAAATAGCGCTATGAAAAGGACTTATCAACCTTCAAAGAGGAAAAGAATCAACAAACACGGTTTCCGTGCTCGTATGGCTACCGTAAACGGCCGCAAAGTATTGGCAGCTCGTCGCGCCAAAGGCCGCAAGAAACTCACCGTATCGGACGAGTTGCGCAACAAATAGTCGAGAGGCTACAGTAGTTGATTCGAGAGTGCAGGATGGTGGCAAGGCCACCCGCTCCAGGCACCAAACAAAAAAGAGATGCATCGGACGCGACGCATCTCTTTTTTTGCTTTTGGGTGGGTGCTTTCCGGTAAAGGTAAACAGGGCTGGCCGCCTTTCCCACCTCACTCACGTTAATTTGGGGCTGTGGCGGTGGTGATGTCGAGAGTCTTTATCTCGCTGGTGGCAGACGCTTGGTCGCCCTCAGTTTGCTCGGTGGCAGCGGTCTGCTCGCCCTCGGTCTGCTCACCCTCCTCCTCGGTGGCCACAACGGGGCGCACATAGGTGGTCGTTACGGCCGACGAGGGAATCTCGGCCATCACAATAAATGCCTTGGGGAAGTGAATTCTCACCTTCGAGAGCAACATTATGGCCTCCTCCTGAGTGAGGCAGTTGCCACACGAAACCAAAAAATAGGGGTTCTCGTAGGCAAAGTAGGTGGGCACGTTGTAGTGCTCGGCAAAGAGTTGCTGGGCGGCCTCGGCCTCGGCACGCGCCGACTGCGAGTTGCCCGAGTAGATGCGTATGCGGTAGCCCTGGAAGGTAGTCTGGGGCGAGGTCTGGGCGTCGAACTTCATTATGGCATCGGCCGCCGAGCCCCACTCCTCGCTGGCCACCACGCGGGCCCCACTCAGACTGTCGGGCACCGAAAGGTGGGCCTTGAAGTTGGCTATACTCTGGCCACTGGCCGCTATGGTTGCCAGGGCTATTGCAAGGGTTGCAAGCAGTAGTTTCTTCATAATTCTCTACACGTTGGTGCTACAAAAAGCGGAAAACCTCCGCTAAAAATAGTTGCTTGGTGAGCCAAAGATATCAATAAATCTCGAAAGTGGCACATCGCGTCGCTCAAAACGCTTCGTAAACCACCAAACCTTGCCCTCGCCGTAGCCCGAGATGGTAATCTCGTCGGGCGAGGTAGTCAGGGCTTTGAGGGCCGTAAGTGCCGCCATAGGGTTTGCAAAGCGCATACCAATATCGACCGTAACCGTAGTGGTGGACTTACGGGGCAGGGTGATAGGTCTTTGCATATATATCTCGCCCAAGGTCGAGCCCTTGTAGTGGGCGGTCAGCTCGCCACCAACCACCGTTACCTTGAATGGCAACTTGTTGGTGATGGTCATCTCTACTTTGGCCCCCTCGCCGAGTTTGAAATCTATGATTTTGGCCCCTTCGAGTTTGAAGTCGCTGAGCGAAAAGAGTTTGCAGCCGCTCAGCAGGCACATCATCGCCACTGTGGCAACGGCGATGCTCGCTATTCTGACTATGCGTTTAATCATATACGAAAATGTAGTTGTGTTAGTTGTCAGTTTTTGTGGGTTTTGTGGCTCGGTATATGGTTGCAATGCCACCCGTTAGCCTGGTGTCGCGGTGGAGCCTGAACCCAGCTTTGGTCAGCTCGGCCCTAAAGTCTACGGTGGCACAATACTTGGCAATCGATGCAGGCAGGTAGGTGTAGGCGTTGCGGTCGCCCGACAAAAGGCCGCCCAACCAGGGCATCCAGTAGCGGCGGTAGAGGCGATATATGGCACCGAAGAGTCGGTTGCGAGGCTCGGAGAACTCGACCACCAACAACTCTCCGCCACTGCGCAGGGTGCGATACAACTCACCCAGGGCCTTGGCTTGGCTGGGGAAGTTGCGCACACCAAAGGCTACGGTCGTAAGGTCAAAGCTCTCGTCGGCCCAGGTCAGCTGCTCGACGTCGGCCTCTACGAGTGTTATGCGGTCGCCCAGCCCCTGTTGCTCAATCTTCAGGGCAGCCTCGGCAAGCATCTGCTTTGACAGGTCGGCCCCCGTAATTTTGCACTCGGGCAGCTTGTGTGCCAACGCCACGGCAACCTCGCCTGTGCCAGTGGCCATATCGAGTATGGTCGAGGGGGCCTGCTCGGCAGCCATAGCCACAAAGCGCTTACGCCAACGCTTGTCGGCTCCGAACGACAAAATGGTGTTTATGCGGTCATACGAGGGGGCAATGCGGTTGAACATATTGCGTGTTTGGCGCTTCGATTCGCTATGTTGTTCGCTGTTGGCCATTGGTGTGTGTTAGCTATTGAGTGCTTTTACTGGTACTTGAGTGTCTGGTCGGGCTTGATGCGCGAGATTACGGCTACGGGCACCGAGAGCAGCACCACCAGTACTATGGGCACCAGCACGTTGAGCCCAATCCACCACCACCATTCAAACGACACAGGCACCGACGAAAGTATGTAGGCCTCGGCATCGAGTTTGAAAACTGCGGTGTAGTGTTGAAGGGCTATGAGTCCCAGACCGATGACATTGCCCCAAGCCAAACCTCTCAAGATAACGCTCAACGAGCGCCACAAGAACACCCTCTGTATGGCTCCGTTGCGCATACCCAGTGCTTTGAGGGTGCCAATCATCTGTATTCGCTCGAAGATGATAATCAGCAGGGCCGTAATCATATTCAGCAGCGCAACCACTACCATTATCACTATTATCACCACCCCATTTATGTCGTGTGTGGCGAGCCAGTCGAAGTACTGGGGGTACGAGCTGCGCAGGTCGCTGGTGCGCCACAACTGTTCGCCCCCGCCATAGAGGGCCTCTACGCGCACATTGCCCGCAAAGGTGTCGAGTGCCTCGATATCGTTACACATAATCTCGTAGGCTGATATTTGGCCCTCCTCCCACCCGTTGAGCCTCTGCACGTTGCGTATGTCGGTCAGGGCCAGCGAGCGATCCATAGTGGTCATACCGCTGTTGTAGATGCCCACCACCTTGTAGGCATCGCGTCGGATGGGGGCCTCGGTCGAGGTAAAGACCATCTCTACCTTGTCGCCCACGCCCACTTCGAGCATATTGGCCAGCTCCTCCGACACGAGTATATCTTTGTTGCGGGTGGGGGTGCCTATGCGTGGCAACTTGCCTGCAACCAGGCAGTTGTGGTAGAAGAGCGAGTCGTAGCCCTGCTCGACACCCTTCAACAGGGTGCCCTGCATAGCGGTCGAGCTCTTGATGATGCCACTCTTTTCGGCCACGCGTGTAAGTGAGCCGAAGTGTTCGAGCTCAGCCACCTTCTGCTCAAACTCGGCCGAGGCGTTGAGGGGCTCGGCATCGGCTGTGGCTTGGGCCTGCAATACCTCTACCCTTATGTGGGCGGCAAAGCCCGTGAGCTTCTGCTCGAGGGCCACCTTAAAGCCTCCGATTACCGACATCGACACCAGCATAACGGCCATACTCACAGCCACGCTGACGGTAGCAATGGTCAACATTCCGCCCCTGCGTGTGCCCTGTCGCTGGCTGAGCCTGCGGGCCAAAAATATCTCGGCTGCTCTCTTTGACATCTAAAAAGTTACTAAACAGGCTCAAATGTACAAAAAAATTGGTACTTTTACACCATCGAACCTTTAACAACGACATTTCTATGAGCAAAACAGTACTTATCACAGGCGCAACCTCGGGCATTGGCGAGGCCACTGCCAGGGCATTTGCGGCCGAAGGATTTGCAGTAATCATCACCGGCCGACGTGCCGAGCGACTCCAACAACTCAAAGCCGAACTGAAAGAGCAGTATGGTGCCGAGGTCTGTGTGGCTTCGTTTGACGTGCGCGACGAGGCTATGTGCAATGCCGCTATCGAGGCTCTGCCCGAGCGCTTTGCCGACATTGATATATTGGTCAATAATGCAGGTCTGGCCGCAGGCTTGGAGCACCTGAACGAGGGTAGCACTGCCGACTGGAACGCAATGATAGACACCAATGTCAAGGGCCTGCTGTACATTAGCCGTGCCGTTGCAAACCGTATGATTGCAAGTGGCAAGCGTGGCCACATCGTCAATCTTGGCTCGACTGCGGGCACTCAGGTCTACGAGAATGGCAACGTCTATTGCGCCACCAAACACGCCGTTCACGCCTTGAGCCAGGGTATGCGCATCGACTTCTTGCGCCACGGTATTCGCGTAACCGAGATTCGCCCTGGTATGGTCGAGACCGAGTTCTCGGTGGTGCGCTTCCATGGCGACAAAAACCGTGCTGATGGCGTTTACAAGGGGCTCAAACCCCTCACAGGCGACGACATTGCCGAGGCTATCGTGTGGGCAACCACTCAGCCCGACCACGTGCATATCAACGAGATTGTGCTCACCCCAACGGCCCAGGCCGACTCGTTTTACTCGGTGAGGGAGTAATAAAACCTACCGCATAGGCGTTTATACCACAAGAGAAAACAAGTTAGGTTATTTTAGGATTTTAGATTTTTACACAACACAGAGATGAACATTGGCTATCTGCTTTTTATTGTGATTGGTGTGGTGGGTATGATTGTACAGGCCCGCCTTCAATCGGTTTTCAAAAAATACTCACGAGTGCGCTTTGCCAACGGCCTTACGGGGCGCGAAGTGGCCGAGAAGATGCTGCGCGATAACGGCATCTACGACGTGAAGGTGGTATCTACCAGAGGCCACCTGACCGACCACTACAACCCCTCAACCCGCACCGTAAACCTCAGCGAGAGTGTCTATGGCTCCAACTCGGTTGCTGCTGCGGCTGTGGCGGCCCACGAGTGTGGCCACGCTGTGCAACACGCTTGCGGCTATGCACCCTTGCGTTTGCGCTCGGCTCTGGTACCCATTGTTCAGGTGAGCTCGTCTCTCTCGACTTGGGTGATACTTATCGGTATCGTTATGCTCAACTCGTTCCCTGCACTCTTTTGGCTGGGTATAGCTATGGTTGCGGCCTCGGCACTCTTCTCGATTATAACTCTGCCCGTCGAGTACAACGCCTCTCAGAGGGCTCTGGCTTGGCTCACCGAGAGCGGCACGCTTATGGCGGGCGAGGAGCAAGGTGCTGAGGTGTCGCTTCGCTGGGCAGCCCGTACCTATCTGGTGGCAGCCCTCAGTGCAATCGCAACGCTCATCTACTACCTCGGCTTTGCCCGCAACAACGATTAGGTGGCCCCTTGCAAAATTAGGTAACCCCAAACACGAAACCTTCTAACACCCCTTACAAAACTATATGCAACCCATACCCTTTGATATGTGGCTCTTCGACGTGCTCAACTTCGACGGAGGCCTTGTGCTCGACCGCCTGATGTGGTTTGTGTCCGAAAAGATTGTGTGGGCACCGCTCTACATCTTTCTGCTCTGGCACATAGCTCGCCGCTATGGGTGGCGCTATGCAGTGGTTATGCTGCTGGCGGTGGTGGCTTGCGTAGGTGCGGCCGACCAAATCTGCAACTTCTTCAAGAACACCTTCCAGATGCCTCGCCCCAACCGAGTGGAGGCTCTGCAAGAGGGTATGCATTGGGTGTGGCACCCAATAGACGGCAACTACATCCGCTATGGCAAGTATGGCACAGTTTCGGCCCACGCAGCTACGACTATGGCCATCTTTCTGGTCATTGGCCACTCGATGAAGGGTATCAAGTGGTATTGGTGGACAATGGCCCTGTGGGTTGTGGCGGTAGGCTACTCGCGCATCTACCTGGGCGTACACTTTGCCTCGCAGGTGGCCTTTGGATGGGTGCTCGGAGCACTACTCTCGTGGCTCGCCTGGTGGCTGTTAGACAAGTTTGCCGTTAGGCTGCGCCGATAGGATTACAAGAGGTAGAAACACACAAAAGGGCCCAAATTTGCTTGGGCCCTTTTTGTGTGTATGGTGATTTGTGATGATTACTGCAACTTGATGTCCGAGAGGCTCACCAGTTTGTTGACAATGGCGTAGATTGTAAGGCCCGCGGGGGTGTGGATTTGCAGCTTGGTGGTGATGTTGCGGCGGTGGGTAGTAACCGTATGCACCGACAGGCACAGCTTGTCGGCTATCTCCTTGCTGGTCATACCTTTGGCAATGCAGCCTATAATCTCCCTCTCGCGCTGGCTTAGTTGGTCGGGCGACCCCTCACCCAGAGTGGCCATATCCTCGTGGTAGCGCCCCTCGCCACTTGAGTTTAGCTGCTCTTCGAGCTCCTCTACGGCGGGTACAAAAAGGCTGTCCTCGACCGAGCAGTGGAGCGCCAAGTCGTTCTCGCAGTTGATTATGTCGAACAGCACCGAGTGCAGCAAGTAGCCACCCTCGCCCTGGGGGTAGTAGCGCAAGATGACGTTCTTTAGGTCGGCCAACTTTTGGTCAATATGGTTGTGCTTGGCGGCAAAGTTGGCAATGCTGTAATCCTTGTTCAAAATACCCTGCTGCAACCCCTCGACGTAGGTAAAGACGGTCGAGTTTTCGTACTCCATATGAGCCCTCACCTCGGCCACATACTCATCATAGAATTTCAGTATCAGCAGAGCGACCTCGTCCTTGCCCGAGCAGTCGATGGCCTCAATCAGCTTGCGGCGTATGTCCACCACGTTGAAGTCCAAAAACCAGGTGTGAGCCCTTTTGAGGTACTCCATTAGCGAGGTGAGCGACAGGTGGCCGGTGTCGTAGTCGTTGCCACTGACAAAGTTGGCTACCGAGAGGAAGGTGTTGGTATCAATGCCTCGCTCGGCGCAAATCTCGCCCACGCTCCTATCGCCAAAGCCCAGTGGAATACCAAATCGGCTCATAACAAAGAGTATCGAGCTGTTGTCGTTGATGATGCTGCGCATCTTGTCGGTGGCGTGATAGAGGGCCATCTTTGCTTTCTCTGCCATATTTATAAGAGTTATAGGGTCTGTGCTTTCCTTAATGTCTTTAAGGACCCTAAGGTCTTTAATGACTGTTGTTGTACATACTCGCTCGCAAAATTATAAATTTTTTCGGACTACCGAAATACCTAATTATTGTGAATTTGTGCCCACAGCCTATTAACACCCTAAACAACCAAAGGCCCGCCTCCAAATTGGGGCGAGCCTTTGGTATTAGTGTCAAAACGGTATCCGTTTAGGAGTTCTCTTACTGGTTGGTGATGGGGAACTCGGTGATACGCAGGGTGGTACAGCCGTAGGGCACCAACACAATCTCCTCCTCGGGGCCTACGGTACCCTGATACTGGGTACTGAAAGGCAGAGGACCTGCCGAGCCACCATACATCTGCCACTCGTCGATACGCTTACCGGTGGTGCGGATTTCCAGAGGTGCGTTCTCCAAATTCCAAGGATAGCCGCTAACCTCGCGCTCAACAACGGTGAAGCCGTTAGCAACGCCCTCTTTTACGATATTCTTCTCCAAGAGGCAGTAGTTCCAGGGAGTGGTGGGGTAAACCTCGTAGTAGAAGTCGCCATATCTCGAACCAAACTTGCGGTCGTCTTGTACGGTCTTCCACTCCTCGCCAATGCGCAGAGCATATACCAGCGGGCCACGCTCAACGGTTGCCGAAGCCTCCCACCAGCGGCTGATAGCCACCTCCATAGGCAACTCCATCTCTACAACATCGCCCGAAGTCCACTCGCGGTAGATCTTCACGATATCGCCACCTTTGGCTTTGGTCAAAGGCTGACCATTTACGGTCAGGGTAGCCTCTTTACACCATCCGGGGATGCGCAGGTGCAGGGGGAACAAAACTTTCTTAACCTTCTTCTGGGCAATCGAGAAGTTGAACTTGATATTGCCACTGAATGGGTAGTTGGTCTCCTCTACAAACTTAACCTCAACACCGTTTGCAACCTTTGCGGTCACATTCGAGGGCGAGTAGTAGAGTGCTGCCAGACCGCGATCCTCGGTTGCGAACCAGAGGTTGCGGGTAAATTTGGGCCAACCCTGGTGCAGGTTAGAGGTGCAGCAGGGGTAACCGGTCAGCAGACCAAACAGCTGGTCGGTACCATTGTAGCATACGCGGAAGTTGCGGTTCTTGCGCGATACCTCTACCTGGTTGAGCTGCTGGTAGTACTGCCTTGCATCAAAGGCATCGGTAATCTGGGTGGGCAGTGCGTTGAAGGCGATGCGCTCGAGCCAGTCGGCCCAGTCGGTACGGCCGGTAATCTCGATCATCTTCTCGAGCGACCACATCATCTCAACTGCGGTACACAACTCCGAGCCCTGAGTGGGGTTGCCGGTGTGCATCAGCTCGTCGCCACCATAGAGGCCGTTGGGCCAGCCGTGAGTGCGCATCAAATCCTCATAGGCGATGTCCATAGCTTTGAGCTGCTTGGGATCCTGAGTGCGCTGGTAGTGGATAACGGGCTCTTTCCATCCCTGTGCCAAGTTTACGCAGTGTACGTGGAACAGGCCGTTGAGCATACGACGCTCGGTGAACGAACGGGTCCAGTCGGCGGTCTGCTCCGAAACCAAGTCGCCAACATCGAGCAACCACTCCTCGCCGGTGATGCTATAAAGCCAGTAGATAACATAGAGGTTGTCGCCACCACGCTGAGCACCCCAATAGGTCCAGTGGCCCAGTGGAGTCTTGGGCAGCTCCTCCATCTGATACTTGAAGTATTTGAGCATAAAGGGGATTACCCTCTCGTCGCCGGTAGCGTCGTAGTGCTGTTTGAGCACTTTGAGTACCACCATTTTGGGCCACCAGTCGTGCGAGTTGTCGCGCTGCAAACCGTACTCATAGGGGCGGTCGGTGTCGGGGCCAAAGTAGCCATTCTCTTTCTGGCTTGCTAGAGCCCACTCAACCCAAGGTTTGGTCTTTTCGATGAGAGCCTCGTTGTCCATAATGTAAGCCAAAGGCAGCAGACCGTCAATCCAGTAGGGACCACGCTCCCACACGTCGCCGTCGCCACCGAGCCAACCATTGCGGGGGCCCATAACAGCCTCGTAGAGGGTGTCGAGGTTACCGGTCATACCATCTACCATCAGCTGCATCTGCTCCAAGAGCCAACCCTCTGGCTTAACTGCGCCAATGGGAAGCTCCATATAGGGCTTGGTCAGCAGTGGTGCTCGGTTGTTCATATACAAGCTGTTGGGCTGCTGTGCACTGGTCGAGCCGATTGCCACGACTGCCAATGCAACAATTGAAATAAGTTTTTTAAGCATAATAGATTTGTATTTAGTTGTGTGAATGTTCTCTCTCTGGTGTTTGGAGCCCTACAAAAGCTCTTTCAACTCGTCAATGCGGCTGTGGTCGGTAAGGTCGACCTTTATGGGCACAATAGCGATGTATTTGTTTTTGAGTGCCCACTCGTCGCTGTCTTGTGCTTCGGGCTCGTGGTTGCAGAAGCCGCCTGTGAGCCAAAAGTAGTTGCGACCTCTGGGGTCTTGGCGGCAGAAGAACTCCTCGCGCCAAAAGCCTCTTGTCTGGCGGCATACAATGTGGCCCTTAATCTCCTCGGGCCTTGCTATGGGTACGTTGATGTTCAGGCAGAGAGGTGTTTTCAGCTCGCGCCCCAGCAGTGCGGGAATAAGTCGGTCGGCAAACTCGATGGTGGCATCAAAGTCGGCATCGGCCCTGTGGTCGTCGAGCGAGAGTCCCACCGAGGGGGCTCCGTAGAAGCTGGCCTCGATAGCGGCACCCATAGTGCCCGAGTAGAGCACGTTGATAGCAGCGTTTGAGCCGTGATTGATGCCGCTGATGTTCAGGTCGGGCTTCAGTCCCAATTCGGGCAGCAGCCAGTCGTAGGCAATCTTAACACAGTCTACGGGAGTACCACTACACGAATAGACCGAAATGTTCTCCTCGTCGCGACGCAGGTCGAGGTGTAGGGGCTCGTACATTGTTATTGCGTGGGCCTTGCCCGACTGGGTAACCTCGGGGGCTACGGCAATTACTCGCCCATAGCGGGCGGCGCACTCGATGATGCGTTTGAAGCCGAGAGCCTCGTAGCCGTCGTCGTTGCTGATGAATATGATAGGTCTTTTGTGGGCTGTCATAAGGGGAGTTTTGTGTGTAGCTTAATCAATTATTCGGCAAATATACAATATTTTGGCGTATATTTTGCTTCTCGAGAGCCATAACGACACAGAAAACATCCTAAATTCTATGACAAAGATTGTTATTTTTATCGTTGTGGCCCTCTCGCTGGTGAGTTGCGGCCCCAAAACAGCACGTCAGGGCAGTAAGACCACTCAGCCCTTGGCGTTGAAAGTAGAGGTGGCCAGAGTGGTGGCCGAGCCCATAAGCCACACTATGCGCTTCCAGAGCTTGGTCTACTCAAACTACGATGCCACCATACAGCCCCGTGTGAGTGGCTACCTGCTCACAAAGAGTTTCCAGAAGGGTATGCCCGTAAAGGTGGGCCAACAACTCTTCACTATCGACTCGGCCCCCATACGCTTGCAGGTCGAGTCAAACCGCGCCGCCCTCGCTTCGGCCAAAGAGCAGCTTGCCGAGGCCAAGAAGAACTACCAACGCGCCGTTCCTCTGGCACGCATCGACGCCATTTCGCAGAGCTCGCTCGACCAGTACAGGGCTGCCTACGCCTCGGCCGAGGCTGCTGTCGAGGCGGCCCAGAGCGCCCTGAACGAGTCGATGTTGCAGTTGAGCTACACCACCATCACTTCGCCCATCGACGGCATTATCGACGATACGGGTGCTACGGTGGGCGACTTTGTGGGCCCCTCGTCGAAGTATGCGGTGCTGGCCACCATCTCCAACACCGAAGAGGTGGGTGTACACCTTCAAATTCCCTTTGCACGCTACCTCGAAGCTCGCGGGCTAACCTCGGCCACAGGGCCCTCGTATGACAACGACGGCTTGTTGGACAACATACGCCTTGTGCTACCCGACGGGGCGACCTACCCCTACGAGGGGCGCTACTCGTTCACCCAGCGCGATGCAGGTGCCCAGACGGGTACCATAATCATCGTGGCCTCGTTTCCCAATCCCAATCGTGCACTCAAAATAGGCCAACCCGTAGAGGTTGTGGCCGACGTGGGGCTGCCCGAGGGGGTGGTGTTGGTGCCGCAGAGGGCCGTAAACCAACTGCTCAACTCGGCCGGAGTGTGGGTAGTCGAGGCCGACAACTCGGTCAGCTATCGCAACATTGTGCTGGGCGAGAGCTTTGGCGATATGTGGATTGTCGAGAGCGGCCTCAGCGGGGGTGAACGAGTGGTGGTAGGCGGGGCCCAAAAGCTACGCAGTGGCCAAAAGGTAACCTATCAGAACAGCTAAAAACGACTATGCAATTATGGAAAAATTCTTTATCAATCGCCCCATCTTTGCCATAGTGCTCAGCATTGTGTTTGTTCTGCTGGGTGTGCTCTCGCTCGGCTCGTTGCCCATCGAGCAGTACCCCGACATTACACCTCCTACCGTTGAGGTTAGTGCCACCTATGCAGGTGCCGATGCCCAAACGGTGGCCGATGCTGTGGCTACACCTCTGGCCGAGAATGTTATGGGCGTGAGCGATATGCTCTATATGCAGACCACCTCGGCGGGCGACGGCTCTATGTCGTTGCAGATACTCTTCGACATTGGCACCAACCCCGACCTCGACGAGATTTTTGTCCAAAATCGAGTCGCTTCGGCCACCCCTCTGCTGCCTGCCGAGGTGGCGCAGCAGGGCGTAACCACCCAAAAGTCCCAGACGGGCTTTCTGTTGGTCTACTCGCTCTACTCCGACGGCCGCTACGACAACGAATTCCTCTCCAACTACGCCTACGTCTATCTGCAAAACGAACTGCTCAAAATCGACGGCGTGGGCAAGGTGCAGATTATGGGTGCAGGCAAGTACTCAATGCGAGTGTGGCTCAACCCCGAGCGAATGGCCTTCTACAACCTCTCGGTGAGCGACATAGCTTCGGCCATCGAGTCGCAGGCCGAGCTCTTCTCGGCGGGCAAGTTAGGCGCCGAGCCACTGGCCAACCCCACCGACTTTACCTATACCGTAACAACCCCCTCGGCCCTGTCAGACCCCACCGAGTATGAACAGATACCCCTGCGCGTGCTGCCCAATGGCCAGACCTTGCGACTGGGCGAGGTGGCCC
Source organism: Rikenellaceae bacterium (assembly GCA_015059945.1). Classification (GTDB taxonomy): domain Bacteria; phylum Bacteroidota; class Bacteroidia; order Bacteroidales; family Rikenellaceae; genus Tidjanibacter. Next base: position 84,825 of record SUZJ01000001.1, on the reverse strand, counting down.
GAGTGGAGCTCGGCTGTCAGACCTACGGGGCCTCCTCGTCGTTTGGCGACAAGCCGGCCTCGCTGATTGCCATATACCAAACCCCAGGCAGCAATGCCGTTGAGGTGGGGCGCAACGTAAAGGCTCAGATGACTACACTGGCCGAGCGTTTCCCCGAGGGGGTGGAGGTCGCAACCATTGTAGATGCAACGGTTACTATCGAAGAGGGTATAAGCGAGATTTTTCTCACTATGGGCTTTACGCTGCTGCTGGTTGTGCTGGTGATTTTTGTCTTTCTGCAAGACCTGCGAGCGGTGCTGATACCACTTGTGGCGGTGCCCGTATCGATTATTGGTGCCTTTATGCTCTTTCCGCTGTTGGGCTTTTCGGTGAACATCATCTCGTTGCTGGGGCTTGTGCTGGCCATAGGACTGGTGGTTGATGATGCTATTGTGGTGGTCGAGGCGGCCCAAGTCGGAATAGAGCGGGGACTTACGGCTCGCCAGGCTACACTCGAGGCTATGCGCCACGTCTCGTCGCCCATTATTGCCACTACGGTTGTGCTGTTGGCGGTATTTGTGCCTGCGGCAATGATTGAGGGCATCACGGGGCGTATGTTCCAACAGTTTGCCATTGGCATATCGGTGTCGGTTGTCATATCGGCATTCAACGCCCTTACCCTCTCGCCTGCGCTCTGCTCGCTGCTGCTCAGAGCCAAGGAGCGACCAACCCAAGGGCCCTTGGGGTGGTTCAACCGCATCTTTGGCCGAGCGAGCGAACATTACCTGTCGGGCACCAAGATTATGGTGCGCCACTCGGTGCGCTCGGTGGTGCTGGTGGCTATAACGGCTGTGGCAACCTTGTTTCTGTTCAGGGCCCTGCCCGGTGGTTTCCTCACGGCCGAGGACCAAGGCTATGTGATGGTGTCGGTCGAGTTGCCCAATGCCGCATCGGTGTCGCGCACTGCCGAGGCTATCGCCAAGGCCCGAAGCGAGATTGCAAAAATCGAAGGAGTGCAATACCAGGCCTCCACCGCAGGATTTGACCTGCTGACGGGTGTGGCCGCAACCAATGCGGGTGTTATATTCGTGTCGCTCGAGCCGTACAAAGAGCGCTCGCTGTCGGCCCTGCAGATTGCCGACCGCATAAACGCCACCCTCTATGCCGAGGTGGCCGACGGAGTGTTCTACGCCTTCGAGCCCCCTTCAATACCGGGGTTGGGAGTCAGCTCGGGCATTTCGTTTGTGCTGCAAAACCGAGGTTCGGGAAGTATTGGCTACTTGGCCGAGCAGACCGAGCGCTTTATGGCCGAGGCGCGTAAGTTACCCCAGATAGCCTCGGTGTCTACCCAGTTTGATGCCCAAGTGCCCCAGCGAAGGCTCTACATCAACGAGCAGTTGGCCCTGCAACAGGGGGTTGATCCACAGCAGTTGCGCTCGCTCGTGTCGACCTACCTGGGTGGCAGTTATGTGGGCAACTTCAACCGCTTTGGGCAGCTCTATCAGACACATATTCAGGTGGCACCCGAGTATCGCCGCACCGAGGCCGACCTGGCCAACTACTACGTTGTGGGCAGCAGGGGCGAGAGCATACCCATATCGACCTTTGTGAGCCTACGCGATACGGTGGGCGTGGAGTACCTGACACAGTTTAACCTCTACGACGCAATTGCCGTAAATGCCACCCCCACAAGCGGCACATCGTCTGACCAAGCGATGAAGGCCCTCAAAACCCTCGCACAGCAGACTCTGCCGAGCGATGTGGTGTTGGAGTGGAGCGGTGTTTCGTACCAAGAGGCCACAGCCTCGTCGAGCACCACCACCTATCTGCTAGCTATGGTCTTTGTGTTCTTGGCCCTTGCCGCCTTGTACAATAGTTGGGCCCTGCCATTTAGCGTGCTGCTGGGTGTACCTATGGCTCTGTTTGGCAGCCTGCTATTTATGTGGCTCGCCCACTTTGGCAACCCCAACTATATCGACAATATATTTATGAAGGTGTCGCTGGTGATGCTCATAGGTCTGTCGGCCAAAAACGCTATACTGGTGGTTGAGTATGCCAACCGACTCTTCTTCGACAAGGGCCTTTCGCTGGCCGAGGCCGCCATTGGGGCTGCCAAGCTGCGTCTGCGACCAATACTTATGACCGCATTTGCCTTTGTAATTGGTCTGCTGCCACTACTAATTGCCGACGGAGCCTACTCGGTGGCCCGAAATGTTATGGGCCTCTCGCTGGTGGGCGGTATGATTGTGGCAACCCTGCTGGGCATATTTGTCTACCCGTCGCTCTACTACCTTGTGGGCCACGCAGCCCGCTTTGAGCGCAAGCGAAATCGTATCAACCTGCAAAAACAACTCGACAATGAAACGATACACTCATCATAACAGACCTTTGTGGTGGGGTGCCATAGTGCTTGGTGTTGTGGCCTTAGGCTCAGGTGCCTGCACCGTCAAGCCACCGCAGATTACCCCTACAGCCACCCCCACCGAATATATCTTTGCCCAGGAGGGCGACACACTGGCTCTGGTCTTTGAGGTGGGGTGGTGGGAGATGTTTGGCGACACCACCCTCAACAGGCTTGTGACTACGGCCGTAGAGAACAATCCCGACATTGTGGTTGCCGCCTCGAAGGTGCTCGAAGCTCGCTCGGCCCTCGCCTCGGTACGTGGGTCGCTGCTCCCCTCGGTGGGGGTGGGTATGTCGGGCCAGGCTACCTACTCCGAGGGGGCAGGTGGCAAAAAGAGCATAACGCAGCAATACTCCCTTTTGCCCCAGGTTAGTTGGGAGGTAGACCTCTTCGGTGGTATCAGCGGAGCAACCGATGCCGCAAAGGCGTCGCTGCTGGCCACCGAGTGGGGCTACCGAGGGGCTATACTGTCGCTCGAAGCTCAGGTGGCCGAAACCTACTTCCAGTGGTTGCAGTATGCGCGTAGTCTGCAAATATCCGAGCAGAGCTATGCCCTGCGACTCGAAGCACAGCAAAAGACCGACTCGCTCTACTACTACGGCTTTGCCTCGGGTGCCGACCTGCAACAGGCCCACTCGCTTACCGCCACTGCCGCAGCCGACATACCATCGTACCGTCGAGCGATGGTGCAGACCAACCTGGTGCTTGCCACCCTCATAGGCGAGGAACCCCACCTGCTCATCCCACCGACACACACGCAGGAGTGTCAGCACTCGCGCTCGATGGGGCTCGATGGGCTCTACTGCGGCCACCTTACGGCCACGCCCCTGCCACTCTACATAGAGGCGGGGTTGCCCTCGTCGATGCTCCACCGCAGGCCCGATGTTATGGAGGCCTTCTGGCAGGCCGAGGCTGCTGCGGCCAAGACCCGCGTGGCTCACGCCAAGCGACTGCCCTCGTTTGCACTTACGGCCGAGGGGGGCGTGCTGGCCTACTCGCTCAAAGGGCTCACCGACCACAATCCGCTCTACTGGCTCGCCTCGGCAGGGCTCACACAGCCCATATTCCAGTTTGGGGCGCTCAAAGCGGGTGAGGAGATTGCCGTTGAGCAGTGGCGACAAGCTATGGAGTCCTATCGCGGGGCTATGATTCGGGCGCTGGCCGATGTTGAGAGTGCAATGGTGGCTATCGACACCTACAACACCCAGGCGGCCCGCAACCTCGAACTCCTCGAGGCCAACCGCAAGCTTCAACAGATAACCTCGGCCCTCTATGCCGACGGACTGGTGAGCTATCTGAACGTGATTGATGCCGAGCGCAACCTCTACTCGTCGCAGCTCGACTACATCTCGCTGCTGACGGAGCAACTGCTGGCCTATGTGGCCTTTTATAAAGCCCTGGGAGGGTAGAGGATGATAGATTTAAGGTCATTAAGGGCCTTAAAGTACTTGGTGGATTTCCCCCTCTAAGTTAGAGGGGGTGCCCGCAGGGTGGGGGCGTGTGTAAATGCAGAGCGGTAGATGCCAACCGCCTCATCTGCGCCGAGTCGTGGCAAGACGGAACAACCAACAAAAAGGAGATTGGGCTTTTGGGCCAATCTCCTTCTTTGTTGTTAGTTCACTCTGGTATCGACGGTGTTTTCGGCCGCTCGGGCCTCCATCTCTATCTGCATCTCTACCATCGCCACCGCAGCGCGCGCAAGCGACACCCCATCGGGGTAAGAGAGCGTTGTAACCACCGGCATATTCCAGTCCAACACAATGTCGGTGAGCCCCTCTAAGGCTGCGGCCATAACCAGAGGGTTTTCGTCTTTGGGCAGGAATACCAACACCGCATCGACACTCGTTAGCTCGGCAAAGCACTTGGCCGCCAGTACCGTCTCGGCCGTACCGGGCACCACGCGGCGCTCAATCTCGCCATCCACGTCGGCAAGCATACGCAGTGTCTGCTCGGCAATGAGCAGTTGCGAGGTAGCCGCAGTGTCGGCTATGACAAATCCAAATTTAAGTTGTCCCATAGGGTTGTTATATAATCTGTCTGACTATGCGAAGATTATGGTCTTGGTGAAGAGTGTCTCACCCTTTGCGCCTGCGGTTTCGGCCTCGTACATAGGCAACCACCTATAAATGGTCTTGCCGTTGTAGGTAATCTCTATCAGGTTGTTGGTGTTGTTGTCGTCGAGGTTTGTTGACCCCTCCTTAACAAATGGGTTTTCGGGGAATTTGTAGATGCCCTCGCTGTCGGTTGTGCCCACAAAGCGTGCAGTGGGGGTTACCTTTTCGCTATAAGCGGCTACGGGATAGCACTTAATCTCGGCCCCGACAATAGGTTCGTCATTTCTGCCAACAACCTTAATCTGCGTACCCTCCTTGGGGAAGTGGTTGTAGTGCTTGACGCAGATACGCTGGTCGGCCGAAGCATTTATGAGCAGCTTGGCATACTCCGACCAAGTTTTGTTGCCATAGGGGTAGTTCATAATACACTTTGTAGCCTCGAAAGCCTTGCCATTGATGGGGTTACCACTTGCGGGCACTTCGGCAGCATAGAGGTCGGGCACGCCCCTCATATGGCCAAATTCGTGGATGAGTGCGTCGAGTGCGTAGCCTTCCCACAGGCCCTTGAAGTCGTGGCCCAAGTTGAGATAGGGCGAGCCAAGCCAACCACCCGAAACGTCGCCATTCTGGGCGTGGCCGTTGATAATAACGCGGCAATCGAACTCTTTTGAATCGGCACCATCACTCCTGTACATAAGCCTACTCGATGGGCCATCAAACTCCTCAAAGCCAATCATAAAGAAGTGCACCTCGTTGCCTCCCGCATCGTTTAGGCCTTCAACTTGGAAGCCCTTGCTGGCATCGGCCATCAGTTTATCTACCTTTTTCATAAATTCGATGCGGCCACCGTAGTCGGCAACGGTCTGCTTCTCGCCAAATACTTTCACGCGGAACTTCCAGCCGGGCAGTTTCTCAAACTCCTCCTTGCGGAGCATATAGTCTTGTCCCGGGGGGTAGGTTTCGTTGCCCGTAAGTTGCAAAATCTTCAAATACTCCTTTTCGCCCTTAGCACCTGCGGCCAACACCTCGTAGAGGGGCATCCAGCCATAGCCTTGGACATCCTCGTAATTGATTACAACAAAGTAGTTGATAATCTGTCGCTCATCATCATCGGGGGCCTCGTCGGTAAAGGGATTTTTGAAAAAAATCATATTACCCGCCGAGTTCATAGTGCCCTCGTAGATGGCCTCTGCGCTCACCCTGCCACTACCCTCGTAAACAGGATAGAGCAACATAGTTGAGCCTTTGGCTATTTCGCCCTCTGCGGTCAGCACCCTCAATTTCAGGTTGGTCGAGGGCATATAGGCCATTGCGGCTTTGGCCACTCGTTTGTTGGCTGCTCGATTGATTACACTCTTGGCATAATCCGACCAGTTGCGGGTGTTGGAGGGATTGTTGGTAACGCACTCGTCGGCCTCAAAGCCCATTGCAATCACCTCATTGTTCTCCTTTGCCACCTTGCTCTCATTCAGAGGTGTTACGCCCCTCGACCGAGCCAAGTTGATAACCAGTTCGGCCACGGCATCTGTTCCCCAAGTCTCTTGGTGGGTATGGCCAATGGCCAAGTAGGGCTCGCCGAGCCAACCCTCGGCCAAGTCATCTGTGGCAGCGTGGGTGTTGACAACAAGTCGCAGGTCGAAGGTGTCAGCCACCTCGCTCTCATTGAGCTTCATAACCTCGCGCGAGGAGCCTTCAAACTCCACAAACTCTGTCATATAGAAGTGCACCTGATTGCCTCCCTCGTCGTTTATACCGCTCACTTGGAAGTACTCACTGGCATCGGCCAACAGTTGGTCTACCTTCTTCATAAACTCAACCTGACCGCCATTGTCGGCCACAGTCTGAGCCTCGCCATAGACTTTACAGCGAAATTTCCAACCACCCAACTGGTCAAACTCCTCGGTGCGATTGATATAGTCGCCCTCGGGGATGTTGCTATCGGGCTCGTTGGCGCACCCTACAAATAGGGCTGCCAATATGCACAATGTCAAAAATTTAGCCTTTATATCAAAGGTGTAACGATATTTGAGCTGCCTACCACGCATATAGTTTAATAATTGGACTTTTTCTTTGTTGAGTATTTCCGCAAAGATATAACTAAGAATTGGTATGTGGTACACCCCACGCAAAAAAAAGATGCCACACTCATAGCGAATGTGGCATCTGTGTAGGGTTGTATTACCTCCCCCCCCCTAACGATTAGCGCAGACGGCCAATGTAGAGGTCGATATCGCGAGCCTCCAACGAGGTGTTGTACTTCTCGGCGATGGTGGTGTAAGCCTTCTTGGCAGCCTCTTTGTTGCCCAGCTCCTCCTCAACAAGGCCCAGCTTTTTGAGGTAGATAGGTGCGGTCATCGAGTTGTCGCTTGCCTCGATAGCTTTTTTGTAGAGTTTGGCAGCTGCTGCCAACTCGCCCTTGTCAACGAGGATGTCGGCCTGCAAACCGTAGTTCTGTGCGTTGATAATCTCGGCAGTAGCACCTTTGGCGGTGTCGTACTTTTTGAGGTAGGTCAGAGCGTTCTCTGCATCGCCAAGTTTGAGGTAGCTGATACCTGCGTAGTGAGCTGCGAGCGAAGCCTGAGGAGTCGAGCCGTAGTTGTCGATAATCTCCAAGAAACCTGCGTTGTTGTCGTCGCCATTCAGAGCAACCTCCCAGTTCGAAGCGTTGAACTCCTGGATTGCAGCGAACATCTCGGCCGAAGCCTTCTCGGCGCGGGGCTGAGCGATGAGGTACTTGTTAGCAAAGTAACCGCCAATGATTACAACGATTGCTACGCAAGCCCAAGTGATGATTTTCTGATTTTTCTGGAAGAACTCCTCGGTTTTGTTCACAGCCTCAACAACCACTTCGTCGTGGGTAGGCTCCTGATTTTTTTTGTTTGCCATAGTATAGTTTTGTTTTTTTTATATTGTTTCAATTCGGGTTCCGAACCACAAAAGTAAATCTTTTTTGTAAAAAAAAGAGAAAGCGCCCTCTATTTTTTCACTATTCGGCCAAAATTGTTACCTTTGGGTTGTTAAAAGAGCCAAAAAACTATGCGACTGAAAAAAATTTCGCTTGTAAACTTTAAGAATATAGCCGCCTGCGAACTTGTCCCCTGCGAGGGTATCAACTGCATTGTGGGTGGCAATGGTGCGGGCAAGACCAATGTGGTCGATGCGGTGCACTACCTCTCGATGGGCAAGAGCGCGCTGTCGATGACCGACGGTCAGTGTGTGCGCCACGGTGAGGAGTTTTTTGTGCTCACGGGCGACTTTGTGGCTGACGAGGGCAAGGATGCCTCGGTGTCGTGCGGCTTCAAAAAGGGCCACAGCAAAACACTAAAATACTGCGGCAAGGAGTATCAGCGTCTGTCTGACCATATTGGCGTGGTGCCCCTGGTGGTGGTGTCGCCTGCCGACGGTGCGCTGGTGAGCGAGTCGGCCGACGAGCGCCGTCGTTGGCTCAATTCGTTCATCTCGCAGCTCGACCACCCCTATCTCGACAACCTTATTCGCTACAACCGTCTGCTGGCCGAGCGCAATACGCTGCTCAAACAGGGCGATATGATGGTGCCCGAACTGCTCGACGTGATTGATGAAAGGCTCGATGATGTGGGGCGCAAGATTGCCGCCATCCGTAGCGAGGTGCTCACGCGCCTGGCTCCGCTGGTCGAGCGCTACTATGCCTACATTGCCAACGACCACGAACCTGTGGCTATGGCCTACCGCTCGGAGCTCAACAAGGGCGACTTCTTGGAGCTGCTACGCTCGGTGCGCCAAAAAGATATCTGTATGGGTTTCACCACCATAGGCGTTCACCGCGATGATGTGGTGATGACCATTGGCGGCTACCCACTGCGCAAGTATGGCTCGCAGGGACAGCAAAAATCGTTCCTGCTGGCGCTCAAACTCGCCCAGTATACCCTGCTGCAAGAGAGGCTTGGCGAGCGCCCCCTGTTGCTGCTCGACGACCTCTTCGACAAGCTCGATGAGCAGAGGTTGTTGCGACTGATTGAGCTCACCTCGGGGGCCGAGTTTGGCCAGATTTTTATTACCGATTGCAACCGCGAGCGCATAATCTCGGTGCTCTGCCGTAGTGGCTTGGAGTTCAAGATCTTTGGCGTGAGCGAGGGCGAGGTGGGCGAAGAGAGTTTGGCCCAATAGCGAAGAGTTTTTCACATCAATAGAACACAACACACTATGCGACGCTGCTATCCGGTACGAATAGGCGACCTGTGGCAAGGCTTCAAGAGCGACCACCCCGACATCGAGCGCAAAATCAAAGAGGGCTCGGTGGGCGACGTGTGGCGCACGGTTGTGGGCGACCGCATAGCCGATGCTACCGAGGTGAAGTTTATGCGCGGGGTGCTCTATGCTACGGTGAGGGTGAGTGTGCTGCGCCACGAACTATTTATGAACCGCGAGAACATACGCCACGAGATGAACGCCATACTGGGCGAAGAGATTGTGGGCACGATAATAGTGAAATAGAGATGTAAACAGAAAGAGAGAGCTCGGAATTTAACCTCCGAGCTCTCTTTGTCGTTAAGGGCCTTAAGGCCTTCAAGGACTTTTAGGATTATAGAGAAGTGGGAGTAATGGGAGAGTTGGAAAGCAAAGGAAAATAATTTTCAATTTTCAACTCCCTTATATAGCTCTATGGCCAGTTCGGGGTAGTCGGTCGTTACGTAGTCGAGCCCCAGTTCGGCAGCCTTGAGCAGCTCCTCCTCCTTGTTTACGGTCCACACGTTCACCTCCAGCCCCAGGCGGTGAGCCTTCTTGGTAAAGCCCTTGTTCACGTCGAGCAGTATGAGTTTGTAGTAGTCGGCACCTGCAAAGCTTTCGTTTTTGAGCTTGCGGGGCGACAGGTCGCCATTGAGGTAGTAGACCTTTGCATCGGGGGCGTGGTGGACCAAACCTCGGCACGCCTCGAGCGAGAAGGCAATATAGTCGGTGCGCTCCTGCAAGCCATACTCGGCAACCTTGCGCACGATGGCCTCGGCACCCTCCCACTGGCGCTCCTTGCTGTTGTGGTGGGTTTTGTACTCCAGGATGATGCGAATGTTGGGGTGGCGCAGGGCCTCGGTCAAGTACTCATCCAGAGTGGGCAGGGGCTCGCCATTGGGCAGAGGAGTGCCTACCATATCGGCAGCGTTGAGCTGTTCGACCTCGGTGCCGTTAAACTTGCTGTCGTGGAATAGTATCAGCTGATTGTCGACCGTATACCACACGTCAAATTCGGCTCCGTAGGCCCCCAACTCGGCAGCGCGAGTGAGCGAACTTACGGAGTTCTGGGTGCTACCCTCAGCGCGCCAGTAGCCTCGGTGGGCGATGACTTTGGGCTGGGCCCAGAGCGAAGTGAGTGTGGCCAATTGCAGGGCCAATACAAGCAGTAGTGTGCGTTTCATAGTCTTTGTGTTATGCGTTGTTTTTTTTGTGGTCGTAATCTTTTGAGGGCGTTGATGTTTGCTCCTCTTTATTGCATCAGCTCGCCCTCGCTCCAGATGCCTGCCATCATTGCTCCGTTGGCGTTGATGTAGAGCCCCTCGCCTTCGCGCAGACCTCCCTCCCAGTAGCCAAACCAAACAGAGCCGTCGGCCCAGCGGTAGATGCCAAAACCCTCGCGGATGCCGTTGTGGCTCTCGCCCTCGTAGCTGTCGCCCCCGGGCAAGGCCTCGTAAGTCCAGCGGTAGGGGGTGTAGTTGGCGGTAGTGGGGTAGGTGGCGGTGGGAAGGCCCTTGTCGAAGGGACCATTGTAGAGCAGGGTGCCGTCGGCGCCGTAGAGGGTGCCCTGGCCCTGTGGGGTGCCATTGGCAAAATTGCCCACATATACCCTGCTGCCAGGAGCACCTGCCAGGTGGGTGAGCGAGTCGCACACGATGGTTGCTCCGTGTCCCTCGGGGCCATCGGAGTAGTTACCGTAGTGGGCCAACCCCTCGTAGAGCGTGAAGCCGATGCCGTAGCGCTCGCCCTCGAACCATTCGCCCGAGTAGATGGTGCCGCTATCCCAGGCGTAGGTGCCGTAGCCGTCGCGCAGGTAGTTGTGCACCTCGCCATAGTAGCACCCATTCTCGTAGCTCTCGTAGTAGTTGGCTCGGCTCTCGCTGCCCTCGTCGGCCCAATACTGGGCCAGCAGAGGGGCGGTGGGCGAGTAGTGGTCGGCCAGCTCGGTTATAGCCCGGGGCAGCGACTGCTCGGCCGCAAGGCGCAAAAAGTGGGCTGCACGCTGGGCGTTGGCCTCGGTGCCCCAGCCGTAGGCATAGCATTTTGATGCGTTGTACTGTGCCGTAGGATTACCCGCAAGTGCCGAGGGCAACCAGTCGCCAAGCGATTGGGCCGATGCCCCCAGCGGAATGGCCAGCCATACCAATATATATAATAATGTGCGCTTCATAGGCGGTCAAAATGTGGCTCTAACTATCACAAAGGTAGTGAAAAATGCGGTTTTGAGTTAAAAAACTGCCCCAATTATTTTTTTATAACGAAAAGAGTTGTATTTTTGCCCCCGATTTTGGACTTTTAGTAGAAGGTACAAGGTCCGAAAGAGGTTCATTGAAAAGACAAAAAAGAGGAAAATTAAAATTTTTGCCTCGAAGTTTTGCGGAAAACAAAATTTCGCATATATTTGCAACCCCAAAGTGGAGTTAACGACTGCCGATGTAGCTCAGTTGGCCAGAGCAGCTGATTTGTAATCAGCTGGTCGGGGGTTCGAATCCCTCCATCGGCTCAGCGTTGGGCGGGTAAAGTTCAACGGCAAAAATTTTAAGACATATCTTGGGAGAGTTCCAGAGTGGCCAAATGGGGCAGACTGTAAATCTGTTGGCAACGCCTTCGGTGGTTCGAATCCATCCTCTCCCACTTCCTCAAAAGTTCAATTCGCACACAATGGGCGGATTGTTCTTTTGTGGTTCTCGGTGGCGGAGTTAAGAGGTCTGCCAAAAGTGGTCGGTGCTCTCGGGTAGCGACTTTTGGTGTGCCAAGCGGGCCGCTGGCGAGTCAATGCGGAAGTAGCTCAGTTGATAGAGCATCAGCCTTCCAAGCTGAGGGTCGCGAGTTTGAGCCTCGTCTTCCGCTCCAAAGGGGCCAAGGGGCCGATGAAAGGGTGGTTCTCTCGAGGGGGGCGCCGCGAAGAAGGGGTGGATCTCTCGAAAGAGGGGCGCCCAAAAGAAGAAACAACAATTAACAATAATACACTTATCTAATAACAACTACAAAGTTATGGCAAAAGAAAAATTTGACAGGTCTAAGCCACACGTAAACATTGGTACTATTGGCCACGTAGACCACGGTAAAACTACTCTTACCGCTGCTATTACCACCGTATTGGCAAAAAGGGGTCTTTCGGAGTTGCGTTCGTTCGACTCGATTGATAACGCTCCCGAGGAGAAAGAGCGTGGTATCACCATCAACACCGCTCACATCGAGTATCAGACTGCAAACCGTCACTACGCACACGTAGACTGCCCCGGTCACGCCGACTACGTTAAAAACATGGTAACTGGTGCTGCTCAGATGGATGGTGCTATCTTGGTAGTTGCTTCGACTGATGGTCCTATGCCTCAGACCCGTGAGCACGTTCTGCTGGCTCGCCAGGTGAACGTTCCCCGTATCGTTGTTTTCATGAACAAATGCGATATGGTTGACGATGCTGAGATGCTCGACCTCGTTGAGATGGAGATCCGCGACGTATTGAGCGCTAACGGTTTCGACGGCGACAACGCTCCCGTTATCCGCGGTTCGGCACTGGGTGCTTTGAACGGTGAGGCTAAATGGGAGGAGAAAGTTCTCGAGCTGATGGATCAGGTTGACGAGTACATTCCTCTGCCTCCTCGCGAGAGTGACAAACCCTTCTTGATGCCCGTTGAGGACGTATTCTCGATCACCGGTCGTGGTACCGTACTGACTGGCCGTATCGAGACTGGTATCATCCACGTTGGTGATCCCGTTGAGATTATCGGTCTGGACGAGAAGATTCTGACTTCGGTATGTACCGGCGTTGAGATGTTCCGCAAGCTGCTCGATCAAGGCGAGGCTGGTGACAACGTAGGTCTGCTGATGCGTGGTATCGACAAGAAAGAGGTTAAACGTGGTATGGTTGTAGCTAAACCCAAATCGATTACTCCTCACACCAGGTTCAAAGGTGAGGTTTATATCTTGAAGAAAGAAGAGGGTGGCCGTCACACTCCTTTCCGCAACCACTACCGTCCTCAGTTCTACCTGCGTACTATGGATATTACCGGTGAGGTTAAACTTCCCGAGGGTATCGAGATGGTAATGCCCGGTGACCACGTTGAGATCGAGGTTGCTCTTATCTACCCCGTTGCTTTGAATGCAGGTCTGCGTTTCGCTATCCGTGAGGGTGGTCGCACCGTAGGTTCGGGTCAGATCAAAGAGGTTATCGAGTAATAACTCCACAAGAGAGATTATTTGATTCTCAAAAATAGGGGCGAGCGCAGTTGCCCAAGCGCAAGCCGGTGACAACAATGTTCGCCCCAATCATACGAGAGTAGTTTAATGGTAGAATAGCGGTCTCCAAAACCGTTGGTGGGAGTTCGATTCTCTCCTCTCGTGCTACCGAGTCCGGGTTCCGAAAATGGAGTGCCGGACTCGAAAGTGTAGAAAACGAAAATAAAGCATAATATCATATTTATATGAAACTCGTTAATTACGTAAAAGCCTCGTATGCAGAGCTGGTTCACAAAGTGTCGTGGACTCCTATGAAAGAGCTCCAAAGCTTAGCCGTGACTGTTATGGTTGCTTCCCTGGTGATAGCTGGTGTAGTTCTGGTTATGGACCTGACCTTTGAGTCCATTATGAAAGCCATCTACTCGATTTTGGCTCACTAGTATTGCACAAGTAACTGATTTTGACTTACACGCACAAGTAAAAAGAAGATTATGAGCAATACAGTGGCTGAAAAACAGTGGTATGTGATTCGCGCCATCGGCGGCAAGGAGAAAAAAGTTAAGGAGTATATCGATGCAGAGATAAAGAACCTTGGCTTGGAGCACCTTGTTGCCCAAGTTCTTGTTCCCACCGAGAAGGTCTTTTCTGTTCGTAACGGAAAGAAGGTGAGCAAGGAGAGGGTGTCGTATCCTGGCTACGTTTTGGTTGAAGCAGCTATGGTAGATGAGGTTCCTTACGTTCTTCGCAACACACCCAATGTACTCGGCTTCCTCGGCGACTCGGTTGAGGAGAGCAAACGACTGATTGCAACACCTATTCGTGAGCAAGAGGTTGCGCGCATTCTCGGCAGGGTTGACGAATTGAGTCAGGGTGAGGAAGAGGTCGAGATTCCTTTCTTCGTGGGAGAGACCGTAAAAGTTACGGACGGTCCTTTCTCAAGTTTCTCGGGTACTATCGAAGAGGTAGACGAAGAGAGAAAGAAATTGACAGTCTCTGTGAAGATTTTCGGGCGCAAGACTCCTATGGAGTTGAGCTTTATGCAAGTAGAAAAAGAATAATTAACCAAGGAAAACTATGGCAAAAGAGGTTGCTGCATTTATTAAATTGCAGATTAAAGGTGGTGCCGCCAATCCTTCGCCACCAGTAGGCCCTGCGTTGGGTTCGAAGGGAGTCAACATTATGGACTTCTGCAAACAGTTCAACGCAAGGACTCAAGAGAAGGCTGGCAAAGTATTGCCCGTGATTATCACCGTATATAGCGACAAGTCGTTCGACTTCGTTGTTAAACAGCCCCCCGTAGCTGTTGCTCTCAAAGAGGCAGCAGGCGTTCAGAGTGGTTCGGCCGAGCCCAACCGTAACAAGGTTGGCAAAGTAACCTGGGAGCAGGTTGAGGCTATCGCTAAGGACAAAATGCCTGATATGAACTGCTTCACTTTGGAGGCCGCAATGAAAATGGTTGCCGGTACAGCTCGTAGTATGGGTATTACTGTCGAGGGTGAGTTTCCTGTAAAGTAATTAGAGAGAGATGAGTAAATTGACAAAAAATCAAAAAGCAATGCTCGCAAAAGTAGAGCCAGGTAAGCTCTACAAGCTCAGCGAGGCCGCAGCTCTTCTGAAAGAGATTACTTTCACCAAATTCAACGCTTCGGTAGATGTAGACGTTCGTCTGGGTGTTGACCCTCGTAAGGCCAACCAGATGGTACGTGGCGTAGTAACTCTTCCTCACGGTACCGGTAAGACCGTACGCGTGTTGGTACTCTGCTCTCCCGACAAGGAGAACGAGGCTCGTGAGGCAGGTGCAGACTACGTAGGCTTGGACGAGTATGTAGATAAAATCAAAGGCGGTTGGACCGACGTTGATGTTATCATCTGTACTCCTAACGTAATGGCAAAAGTAGGTGCTCTGGGCCGTATTCTGGGTCCCCGTGGTTTGATGCCAAACCCCAAAACCGGCACCGTTACTATGGACGTGGCAAAAGCAGTTGCAGAGGTGAAAGCCGGTAAGATCGACTTCAAGGTTGATAAATACGGTATCGTTCACTCGGCAGTTGGTAAGGTTTCGTTCGACGTAGACCAGATAGTAGACAATGCAAACGCATTTATCGAGATGATCCACAAGCTCAAACCCGCCGCAGCCAAAGGTACTTATATGCTTAGTATCTATCTCTCAACGACAATGAGTATCGGTCTGCAGATCGACCCCAAATCACTCACTTTCAAATAAAAAACATTTGAGCTATGACAAGGGAAGAAAAGAAACTTGTAATTGAAGGCCTGACCGAGCAACTCAACCGTTATCCTAACTTCTATATTACCGATATCGAGGCTCTGAACGCAGAGCAGACTGCTAACCTGCGTCGCAAATGCTTCGAGAAAGATGTGAAGCTGGTAGTTGTTAAAAACACCCTCTTCATCAAAGCATTGGAGGCAGTAGAGAAGGCAGATGCGGCACTTGTCGAGGTTCTGAAAGGCACTTCGTCGATTATGTTCTCCGAGGGTAGCAAAAGTCCCGCAGTTGTTATCAAAGAGTTCCGCAAAGGTTGCGAGAAACCCATCTTGAAAGCAGCTTACGTTCAGGACTGCGTATACGTCGGCGACAATAACCTCGATATGCTTGTTAACATCAAGTCGCGCGAAGAGCTTATCGGCGATATCGTTGCGCTCTTGCAGTCGCCCATCAAGAATGTCGTTTCGGCATTGCAGGGTAATGCAGGTCAGAAGGTTGCAGGCATCGTAAAGGCACTTGAAGAAAGAAATTAATTTTTCCAAACAAAACACAAACAACGAAGTAAAACAATTTAATCAATAACAAAACTATGGCAGATATTAAAGCATTGGCAGAAGAGTTGGTAAACTTGACTGTTAAAGAGGTAAACGAGTTGGCAACCATCCTCAAAGAGGAGTACGGTATTGAGCCCGCAGCTGCAGCTGTTGCAGTAGCAGCTCCCGCCGCAGCAGAGGCTGCTGCACCCGCAGAGAAAACCGCTTTTGACGTGGTTCTCGTAAGCGCAGGTCAGAGCAAAATTCCTGTTGTGAAAGCTGTTAAAGAGGCAACCGGTCTGGGTCTGAAAGAGGCTAAAGACTTGGTAGACGCTGCTCCCAAAGCTATCAAAGAGGGCGTTTCGAAAGAGGAGGCTGAGGCACTTAAAGCTGCTCTTGAGGAGGCAGGTGCTGAGGTTGAGGTTAAATAGTCAAACTATTACCTTATCCCATATCGGGTATAGAGCTTATGCCAAAATAAGCTCTATACCTTTTTCGCATCTTAATAGGTTAGGTTGCGAAATGCAAATTAGTTAGGTATCCCCACCCAGTTCGTTCACTTGGCGCAAAGCGCAGATTTTGAGAGGGTTGAGTAGCTCCGAACAAAGGGCGAAAACATCCGACAGGGAGAAAATCGGCTTTGACAGTCAGGTGTTTTGGCGGACTAAACAGAGTGGGTGTGCCACAAGTGGCCAACCGGCCGACATTCCGGTGGGCGGTGAGTGTACGGATGTGAAACTGTACGCAAGAGAAGGGGCACAAACCCACTAACACACAAAGCGAATAGCGACATTACCAAAAAAATCTTTCAAATTAATTTTGCACACAATGTCCTCGAAAGCAAACAAACGAATTAGTTTCTCCTCCATCAACCATAAGATGGCGTATCCAGACTTCTTGGAGGTGCAACTCAAATCATTCCACGATTTTTTCCAGCTCGACTCTACCGCAGAGAACCGCAAAAACGAGGGTCTCTACAAGGTCTTTATGGAGAATTTCCCTATAACGGACACCCGCAATAACTTCGTGCTTGAATTTATCGACTACTATGTCGACCCACCACGCTACTCGATCGACGAGTGCTTGGAGATGGGACTCACTTACAGCGTGCCTTTGAAGGCCAAACTCAGGCTCTCGTGTACCGACCCTGAACACGAAGATTTCGACACCGTTATCCAAGACGTATACTTCGGCACTATCCCCTATATGACTCCCCGTGGTACTTTTGTTATCAACGGCGCTGAGCGTGTAGTTGTGTCGCAGCTTCACCGTTCGCCCGGCATCTTCTTTGGCCAGAGCGTTCACACCAACGGTACCAAACTCTATTCGGCACGAATTATCCCCTTCAAGGGCTCGTGGATTGAGTTCGCTACCGACATCAACAATGTGATGTATGCCTACATCGACCGTAAGAAAAAGTTGCCCGTAACCACTCTGTTGCGTGCAATCGGTTATGAGGCAGACAAGGAAATTCTCGAGGTATTCGACCTGGCAGACGAGGTTAAGGTAAACAAAACCAACCTGAAAAAGAACATCGGTCGCAAGCTGGCCGCAAGAATTCTGTCGACCTGGTTGGAGGACTTCGTGGATGAGGATACTGGTGAGGTTGTTTCGATCGAGCGTAACGAGGTTATCCTCGACCGCGAGACCGAGCTGACCGAGGAGCACATCGATGCCATCATCGAGAGTGGTGCCAAGACCATTCTGCTCCACAAGGACAATCCAAATGGTGTAGATTTCTCGATTATCTACAACACCTTGCAGAAAGATCCCTGCAACTCCGAGAAAGAGGCTGTAGTTTACATCTATCGACAGCTGCGTAATTCGGAGCCACCAGATGAGGCTACCGCAAGGGACGTTATCGACAAGCTCTTCTTTAGCGACAAACGCTACGACTTGGGCGATGTAGGTCGTTTCCGTATTAACAAAAAACTCAGCTTGGACATCAATCCCGAGGTGCGAATCTTGACTCGCGAGGACATGATTGCCATTATTCGCCACCTGATCGAGTTGATTAACTCGAAGGCTGATGTTGACGATATCGACCACTTGTCGAACCGTCGCGTAAGGACCGTAGGCGAGCAGTTGAGCAACCAGTTCGCAGTGGGCTTTATCCGTATGGCTCGCACCATCCGCGAGAGGATGAACGTGAGGGACAACGAGGTATTTACCCCCATTGACCTGATTAACGCCAAGACTCTTTCGAGCGTAATCAACAGCTTCTTCGGTACCAACCAGCTGTCGCAGTTTATGGACCAGACCAACCCTCTGGCCGAGATTACCCACAAGCGTCGTCTGTCGGCTCTGGGTCCTGGTGGTCTGAGCCGTGATAGGGCGGGCTTTGAGGTTCGTGACGTACACTACACCCACTATGGTCGTATGTGTCCTATCGAGACTCCCGAGGGTCCCAACATCGGTCTGATTTCGTCGCTCTGCGTATATGCCAAGATTAGCTCGATGGGCTTCATCGAGACCCCCTACCGCAAGGTAAACAATGGCGTGGTTGATATGAACGACGCCAACATCGAGTATCTGAGCGCAGAGGAGGAAGAGGGCAAAGTAATTGCACAGGCTTCGGCTCCTATCGACAAGGATGGTAACTTCCTCAACCCCAACCGCATCAAGGCTCGCGAGGAGGCCGACTTCCCAATCGTTGGCGCAAAACAGGTAGACCTGATGGACGTTGCGCCCAACCAGATTGCTTCGATTGCCGCAAGCTTGATTCCCTTCTTGGAGCACGACGATGCTAACCGTGCACTGATGGGCTCGAACATGATGCGTCAGGCAGTACCTCTGATTAACCCCGAGGCACCTATCGTAGGTACCGGCTTGGAGGGCGAGATTATCAGCGACAGCCGTGTGCAGTTTGTGGCCGAGGGCAATGGCGAGGTTGTTTATGCCGACGCTATGCAGATTCAGGTTAAGTATGAGCGCACTGAGGATGAGATTTTGGCAAGCTTCGATCCCGAGATTACCACTTACACTCTGCCTCGTTACCGCAAGACCAACCAGAATATGTCGATTACCCTGCGTCCTATCGTTAAGATTGGCGACAAGGTGACCAAAGGCCAGATCCTGACCGAGGGTTACTCGACTCAGAATGGCGAGTTGGCTCTGGGTAAGAACCTGAAGGTTGCGTTTATGCCATGGAAGGGTTACAACTTCGAGGATGCTATCGTTATTTCGGAGCGTCTGCTGAGGGACGACTTGTTCACCTCGGTACACGTAGACGAGTATATTATGGAGGTTCGCGAGACCAAACGTGGTGTGGAGGAGCTGACCGCCGACATCCCCAACGTGAGCGAAGAGGCTACCAAAGACCTCGATGAGAGGGGTATCATTCGCATCGGTGCCAATGTTAAGCCCGGCGATATTATGATCGGTAAGATTACTCCTAAGGGTGAGAGCGATCCCAGCCCCGAGGAGAAACTGCTCCGCGCAATCTTTGGCGACAAGGCCGGCGATGTGAAAGATGCTTCGCTGAAAGCACAGCCCTCGCTGTTTGGTACCATTATCGACCGCAAGCTCTTCTCGCGCAACGTGAAGGATGGCAAACGCGGTAAGGCCGAGGAGAAGAACAAACTTGCCGAGGCCGAGGCTAAGTTCAATGCCGAGGTTGTCGCACTGAAAGAGCGTCTGGTAGAGAAACTCTACACTGTGCTGAAAGATCAGGAGTGCTTGGGCGTGAAAGACTACTTTGGTGTAGAGGTACAGCCCGCAGGTGCCAAGTTCAGCAAGAAGATGCTCGAGGAACTCGATTATCTGAACCTCGGTTCGGAGAAGTGGGTTGCCGACAGCCGCATCGCAAAACTGGTTGATACCACTATAAATAATTATATTATTAAGTATAAAGAGGCTGACGCTCGCCTGAAACGCCAGAAGTACAATATCACCAATGGTGATGAGCTGCCCAATGGCGTAATCCAGTTGGCTAAGGTTTACCTGGCCAAGAAGCGTAAGCTGAAAGTGGGTGATAAGATGGCAGGTCGTCACGGTAACAAGGGTATTGTTGCCAAGGTTGTCCGCGACGAGGATATGCCATTCTTGGAGGATGGTAGCATTGTAGATATCGTACTGAACCCTCTGGGCGTACCTTCGCGTATGAACTTGGGTCAGATTTACGAGACCGTACTGGGTTGGGCAGGTAAAGAGCTTGGCTTGAAGTTCGCTACCCCCATCTTTGATGGTGCCGACCTCGACCAGATCAACGAGTACACCGCTCAGGCAGGCGTACCTGTGAATGGTTGTTGCCACCTGAGGGATGGTGGTACCGGTGAGCGTTTCGACCAGCCTGCAACCGTTGGCGTAATCTATATGCTGAAACTCGGCCATATGATTGACGACAAGATGCACGCTCGTTCGATCGGTCCCTACTCGCTCATTACCCAGCAGCCATTGGGTGGTAAAGCCCAGTTTGGTGGTCAGAGGTTTGGTGAGATGGAGGTTTGGGCACTCGAAGGCTTCGGTGCTGCAAACATCCTGCAAGAGATTCTTACAATCAAGTCTGACGACGTTATGGGCCGCGCTAAGACCTACGAGGCAATCGTCAAGGGTGATAATCTGCCAACCCCAGGTATTCCTGAGTCGCTCAATGTGCTCTTGCACGAGTTGCGCGGTTTGGCTCTTAGTGTAAAACTGTCTTAAACATCAGAGAGTATATGGCATACGGTAAAGATAATAAAGTCAATACGACCAATTTTAGCAAGATTTCGATTGGTTTGGCCTCGCCCGAGGAGATTTTGGAGAACTCGAGCGGCGAGGTGCTCAAACCCGAAACAATCAACTATCGTACCTATAAGCCCGAGCGCGATGGTCTGTTCTGCGAGCGCATCTTTGGCCCTGTAAAGGACTACGAGTGCCACTGCGGTAAGTACAAACGCATCCGCTACAAGGGTATCGTCTGCGACCGATGCGGTGTAGAGGTAACCGAGAAGAAAGTACGTCGTGAGCGTATGGGCCACATCCAGTTGGTAGTACCCGTAGTTCACATCTGGTACATCCGCTCGCTACCCTCGAAAATCGGCTACCTGCTGGGTATCCCCAGCAAGAAGCTCGACGCAGTGGTTTACTACGAGCGTTATATCGTAATTCAGGCAGGTGCAGCAGCCGAGGCAGGTATTAACAAATATGACCTGCTGGCCGAGAAAGAGTATCTGGATGTTCTGGCAGCACTGCCAAAGGGCAACCAGCAGCTCGACGACAGCGATCCCGACAAGTTCATCGCTCAGATGGGTGCCGAGGCTGTGCTGACTATGTTGCAGAGGCTCGATTTGGACTCGCTCAGCTATGAGTTGCGCGACAAGGCCAACAAAGAGACCTCGCAGCAGCGTAAGGCTGATGCTTTGAAGAGGCTCAACATTATTGAGGCTTTCCGCGAGTCGCGTGAGGTGAACAATCCCGAGTGGATGGTTTTGAAGGTAATCCCCGTGATTCCTCCCGAACTGCGTCCTCTGGTACCTCTGGATGGCGGTAGGTTTGCAACCTCGGATTTGAACGACCTTTATCGTAGGGTTATCATCCGCAACAACCGTCTGAAACGACTCATCGAGATTAAGGCTCCCGAGGTTATCTTGCGTAACGAGAAGCGTATGTTGCAGGAGGCTGTTGATAGCCTGTTTGACAACTCGCGCAAGACCAGCGCAGTCAAGACCGAGAGCAATAGGCCTCTGAAATCGCTCAGCGACAGCTTGAAGGGTAAACAGGGCCGCTTCCGTCAGAACCTGCTCGGTAAACGTGTAGACTACTCGGCACGTTCGGTTATCGTTGTAGGTCCCGAGCTGAAGATGCACGAGATGGGTATTCCTAAGGATATGGCGGCTGAGTTGTACAAGCCTTTCATCATCCGCAAACTCATCGAGCGCGGTATCGTTAAGACTGTTAAGTCGGCTAAGAAGATTATCGATAGGAAAGACCCCATCATCTGGGATATCTTGGAGAACGTAATCAAGGGTCACCCCGTACTGATGAACCGTGCTCCTACCCTGCACCGATTGGGTATTCAGGCCTTCCAGCCCAAGCTGATTGAGGGCAAGGCAATGCAGTTGCACCCACTGGCTTGTACGGCATTCAACGCCGACTTTGATGGTGACCAGATGGCGGTTCACTTGCCCCTGGGCAACGCTGCAATCTTGGAGGCACAGCTGCTGATGCTCGGCTCGCACAACATCCTTAACCCCGCTAACGGTGCGCCTATTACCGTACCTTCGCAGGATATGGTGCTTGGTCTGTACTACATTACTAAGATTTACGGCACCGAGGCTCGCCCCGACAGGGAGAAGGCTATCTATCGTAAAGAGCTCATCGAGAAGGGCGAGAAGGTTAATCAGTGGGATGACTTGCAGAATGGCGAGATTCGTCCCAGGGAGGGTGTTAAGCCTGCATTTACCTTCTACGGTCCCGAGGAGGCTATCATTGCCTACAACGAGGGCCGCGTAGACATCCACACTCTGGTTAATGTGAAGATCAACACCGTAGACGAGGAGGGTAACGACATTACCAAGATTATCCCCACCTCGGTTGGTCGAGTGCTGTTCAACCAGGTTGTTCCCAAAGAGGTTGGCTACATCAACTTGCTGTTGAAGAAGAACACCCTGAGGGACATCATCGGTGTAGTGATGAAGAAGTCGGGTGCCGACAAGGCAGCCGCATTCCTCGATGATATCAAGGCTATGGGTTATAGGATGGCATTCCAGGGTGGTCTGTCGTTCAACCTGGGTGCAGTTATCATCCCCGAGGAGAAGAAGACTCTGGTAGAGCAGGGTAACCAGCAGGTTGCTCAGTTCTTGGAGCAGTATAATATGGGTCTTATTACCAACAACGAGCGTTATAACAAGGTTATCGACGTGTGGACCAATGTGAACAACAAGGTTACCGCAGCCGTTTATAACCACCTGAAAGCAGACCAAGACGGCTTCAACCCCGTATTTATGATGCTTGATTCGGGTGCTCGTGGTAGTAGGGAGCAGATTCGTCAGTTGGGCGGTATGCGTGGTCTGATGGCTAAACCCCAGAAGTCGGGTGCCGAGGGCGGTCAGACTATCGAGAACCCCATCTTGTCGAACTTTAAGGAGGGTCTGTCGGTGTTGGAGTACTTTATCTCTACCCACGGTGCTCGTAAAGGTTTGGCAGATACCGCACTTAAGACTGCCGACGCAGGTTATCTGACCCGTCGTTTGGTAGACGTTGCCAACGACGTTATTATCAACGAGGAGGATTGCGGCACTCTGCGTGGCTTGACCGCTACGGCTGTTAAGCGCAACGACGCAGTTATCCAGAGCCTCTATGAGAGGATTCTGGGCCGTACAGCAGTGCAGGATGTTGTTCACCCCATCACCGGCGAGATTTTGGTTCGCGGTGGCGAGGAGATTAACGAGGATGCTGCTGCCGCAATTCAGGCTTCGCCCATCGAGCAGGTGGAGATTCGCTCGGTACTTACCTGCGAGTCGCGCCACGGTGTGTGCGCCAAGTGCTACGGCCGTAACCTGGCAACAGGTCGCCCCGTTCAGAAGGGTGAGGTTGTGGGCGTTATCGCAGCACAGTCGATTGGTGAGCCAGGTACTCAGCTGACTCTGCGTACATTCCACGTCGGTGGTGTTGCAAGTGGCTCGTCGATCGACAACCGCTTGGTGGCTAAATACGACGGTGTTATCGAGATTGAGGAGTTGCGCCTCATCAAGGCCAAAGACCGCGATGGCAATCCAAAGAACTTGGTTGTCAGCCGTCAGGCCGAGTTGCGCATCGTGAGCAAAGAGACCGGTAGTGTGCTGTTTACCTACAACTTGGCTTACGGCTCGACTCTCTACAAACTCGATGGCGAGAGTGTACAGAAAGGCGATATCATCTGCGAGTGGGATCCCTTCAACGCAGTTATTATCTCGGAGTTCGATGGTAAGGTTGTCTTTGAGAACGTAGTTGAGGGTGCTACCTATCGCGACGAGTATGATGAGCAGACCGGTCTGCGCGAGAAGGTTATTATCGAGTCGCGTGACAAGACCAAGAACCCCATCATCAAGATTCTCGACAAAGAGGGTATTGAGCAGAAACAGTACAACTTGCCTGTGGGTGCTCACATCGTAGTTAAGGAGAATGCCAAGATTAAGGCTGGCGAGATTATGATCAAGATACCTCGTTCGTTCGGTAAGGCAGGCGATATTACCGGTGGTCTGCCCCGAGTTACCGAGCTGTTTGAGGCACGTAACCCCTCGAACCCCGCAATTGTTTCGGAGATTGATGGTGAGGTTGCATTCGGCAAAATCAAACGTGGTAACCGCGAGATTATCGTTATCTCGCGCGATGGTCAGGAGCGCAAGTATCTGGTACCTCTGAGCCGTCAGATTTTGGTACAGGAGAACGACTACATCAGGGCAGGTATGCCTCTGTCGGATGGTGCTATCACCCCCAGCGATATCCTCTCGATTCTTGGTCCTACCAAGGTACAGGAGTACATCGTTAACGAGGTACAGGAGGTTTATCGTGGTCAGGGTGTTAAGATTAACGACAAGCACTTTGAGGTTATCGTTCGCCAGATGATGAACAAAGTTCAGATTGACGATCCCGGCGACACTCGCTTCTTGGAGGAGCAGATTGTTGACAAGTGGGAGTTTATGGAGGTTAATGACGCCTTGTACGACAAGGTTGTTGTTACCAACGCAGGCGACTCGCAGAATGTCAAGGCCGGCCAGATTATCTCGGTACGCCAGTTGAGGGACGAGAACTCGTCGCTCAAACGCAAAGACTTGGCACAGGTAGAGGTGCGCGAGATTGTTCCCGCTACTTCGCGTCAGGTATTGCAGGGTATCACTCGTGCAGCTTTGCAGACCAGCTCGTTTATGTCGGCTGCATCGTTCCAGGAGACTACCAAGGTGCTCAACGAGGCCGCAATCAATGGTAAGGTCGATCCTCTGTTGAACTTGAAGGAGAACGTAATCTGTGGTCACCTGATTCCCGCAGGTACCGGTGTTCGCGATTGGCAGAATGTGAGCGTAGGCTCGAAGGCCAACTACGAGAATATCGCTAAGACCGAGTAGTTTAGGTATAGACTACAACACATAGAAAAGAGAGGGCCTCCCGATTTGGGAGGCCCTCTCTTTTTGTATGGTTTAATACCAATTAAGTACCATATTAGAAGAATATACCCATCGAGCAGAGCGACGAACGATTGTAAACCGTAGGCATCATACCTCCCTGCGAGAGGGGGACAAGCGAGTAGCGACGGGTCAGCTCGATGTAGAAGCTCGACAGGCGACCGCCAAGGCTCCACTGCAAGCCGTACTCGGTACTGTCGATGCCACGCGAGAGCATATCAATCTTTTCGCCATCCAAGCGGCTCTCGAAAATCCACGAGTAGTAGCCACCACCGGCAATGTAGAGGCAACTCTTGCCCTTGGTTTTGAGCATCAGCTCGGCGGGTACGGTTACCGATTTGAGCCCCAGAGTGGCGGCAGGGCCGTAGATGTTGTTCACGTCGGCAGGGGCGAGGGCCTTACGCTTGTCGTAGAGCACCGAGGCGCGCAGACCAACGTGGCGCAGCGCATATTGGGCCGTTAGGCCAATGTGCCAGCAGTCGTCGGGGCGACCGTCGACGGCAGCGTTGGGAATGTGCTGGTGGGTTGAGCCTGCGCCATAGGCGAGGGCTATGTCGAGGGTGTTGGCGCGGTGCTTGCGTGCGACCTTGCCCGATGAGGCAACGGTCGAGTTGGTCTTGTCAATCTCTACCACCAAGTCGCCCACAAAGTTGGTAATCTTGGCCAGGCCCTCGTAGTCAATCTTGTCGGCCGTATCCTCGGGCTTGTGGTAGGGCGACTCCATACCCGTATTGAGCGATAGGGTGGGGATGCCTTGCAGGGCAAAGGACTCGGTGTCGGTACCCGTCAGGCACGAGGTCTCGAAGTTTTTGGTCTCTACGACCAGCGAGTGCTTGGTGGCCAGGCGGTTGATGGCCTCCTCGCTACCGTTGAGCGTACCTGTACCCTCGATGTTGAGGGCTCCGTCTTTGAGCCAGCCCACCATATCCATATTTATCATAGCCTTTACGTTGTCGGCCGTCAGGTGGTACTTCTCGACATAGGCTTTTGAGCCATAGAGCCCCAACTCCTCGGCATCGAAGGCCACGAAGAGCAGAGTGTACTGGGGCTTGTAGTTGCGACGCGTAAACGAGCGGGCAACCTCAAGCAGGGCTGCTGTGCCCGAGGCGTTGTCGTCGGCTCCGTGGTAGATTTTGCCACGCTTGGTGCCGAGGTGGTCGTAGTGGGCACCTATAATAATATACTTGTTGGGCTGCACACCCTCGATGCGGGCAATCACGTTGCAGAAGCTCGACTCTTCGAGGGTTACGGTAAAGTATTGCAGGCGAGTGGGTAGGTGCAGTGTCGAGTCGAAGTGTTTCTCGATATAGGCTGCTGCGGCCTCGGCACCCTCGCTGCCTGCCTTGCGACCTGCCAGAGCATCGCTCGTGAGATATTCGACGTGGCTGCGGAGCTGTTTTTCGACATCTTGGGCAAGGCCCACAGTCAGGGTGGCACCGAGCACCACCAAAAGAGTCAGTAGTCGTTTCATATTTTTATAGATAATTGTGTTGTTACACTATGTAGACGTTTGAGGGGGCAATTTGTAACATCCGCACCGCTCGAATATAATAAGGGTGGGTTGTCTTTGTGTGTCAAGAACCCACCCTTGGAATATATTCAGCTTTTAGTGAGCTCCACCCATCAAAGAGCCTCGTGGCTCTTTGACCAAGTCCCCCTTTGTCAAAGGGGGATTTAGGGGGAATGTAAAAGTGTTTAAGTGTTGTTAAATCAGAACTATTAGTTGTGCAAACGACCTTACATCGTTTTATTCTGCAATAACAATGTAGTTGTTCTTCTTGCCTTTCTGGACAAGCAGATACTTGCCGGCAATCAGGTTAGCGCTGCTAACGACCATATAGGGGTCGGCAACCTTCTCCTTGTTGAGCGACACGCCACCACCCTGAATCAGCTTGCGCAACTCGCCCTTCGAGGGGAAGATGTTGCACTTCTCGGCGCAGAGGCTGAGCATATCAACGCCCTCGGCCAACTCGGCAGCCGAAATCTTGTACTGTGGAACACCCTCGAATACCTGCAAGAAAGTCTGCTCGTCAATGGTTTTGAGGGCCTCGGCAGCGTTGGCACCAAACAGTATGCCACTGGCTGCAACAGCCTTCTCGTACTCCTCGGCCGAGTGAATCATTGTGGTAATCTCCTGAGCCAGACGTTTTTGGAGTTTGCGCTCGTGGGGAGCCTCTTCGTGCTCGGCAATCAGGTTGTCGATGGTCTGCTTGTTGAGCAGGGTGAAGATGCAGATGTAGCGTTTGGCATCCTCGTCGCTCACATTGAGCCAGAACTGGTAGAACTTGTAGGGCGAAGTGTAACGGGCGTCGAGCCACACGTTGCCGCTCTCGGTCTTGCCAAACTTGGTGCCGTCGGCCTTTTTGATAAGGGGGCAGGTCAGCGCATAAGCATCATCTTTGCCCAGTTTGCGGCGGATGAGCTCGGTGCCGGTGGTGATGTTGCCCCACTGGTCGCTACCGCCCACCTGCAGCTTACAGCCATAGGCCTCGTAGAGGTGGAAGAAGTCGTAGCCCTGCACCAGCTGGTAGGTAAACTCGGTGAACGACATACCCTCGCCCTCGCCATTAAAGCGCTTCTTGACCGAGTCTTTGGCCATCATATAGTTTACGGTGATGTGCTTGCCGATATCGCGGATGAACTCCAAGAACGAGAAGTCCTTCATCCAGTCGTAGTTGTTTACCATAACGGCGGCATTGGGGGCATCGCTGTCGAAGTCGATAAGCCTCGAGAGCTGAGCCTTAATGGCCTCCTGATTGTGGCGCAAGGTGGCCTCATCGAGCAGGTTGCGCTCCTGCGACTTGCCCGAGGGGTCGCCAATCATACCAGTTGCACCGCCCACCAGAGCGATAGGTTTGTGGCCGCAACGCTGGAGGTGCTTCAGAATCATCACACCCACCAGGTGGCCAATATGTAGCGAGTCGGCCGTGGGGTCAATGCCCAAGTAGGCCGTTGTCATCTCTTTGTTAAGCTGTTCCTCGGTGCCGGGCATCATATCGTGGATCATACCCCTCCACCTCATCTCATCAACGAAATTCATCTTTCCTGTCTGCTTTTGTTTGTGTTATATAATTTTGTCTGTTTTCTCACTTATTTCAAATCGAGGTCCAAGGCCTGAATGAGGTTAGTAACCTCGGGGTTGCGACCAACCAGGAAGCGCAACTTGTCTTCGGCCTTTACGGGCTTGGCATCGCGGCTCCTGGCCACCTCAATCTCAAATGCCATACTGCCCTCTATGCCACACACCTCGCGCAAAATGTTGTTTATCTCTCCTCGGTTGCGCAACAACTCATCCCTCACCATCTCGGTCATCACACACGCCCTGATGGTGAAACCCTCGATGGTCATACTCCTGAGGGCATTGGCAAGGCGTGGGTTGAGGTTGTACAGCTCGGCCAAAAAAGCCTCGCGCTTGGCCTCTACCTTTGCACCGCTCTCGGGCTTGAACTCTTCGTTCTGGGGGTTCTCGTCATCATCCGAGGTGGGCTTCTGGCCCATCAACACTGCATTTATCGAGCCGCCAAATAGGGGCTTGTGAGCCGTTGCGGTTGTAGCCTGAGCCATTGGTCGGGGTGTGGCGGTGGGCCTGGGTTGCTGCGACTGCTCAACAACTTGCCTGAGCTGTTGAGGTTGTGGTATTTGTTGCGCCGCAACGGTGGGCTGTGGCTGTGCTACGGGCTGCCGTACCTGAGGTTGTTGTGGCTGCTGCACTGGTTGTGGCTGTGCCACTGGTGCGGGTGCCTCCTTTGTCAGAGGGGGCAGCGTGGGGGCAGCCGAGGGCTCTACGTCAGAGTTTTTTTTTTGACCAAGGCCACACAATTTCATCAGTCCCAGCTCGACGTGCAGGCGCTGGTTGGTGGCGGTGCGGAAACCTCCATCGAGGGCACTCAGCAGCGATATGCCACCAAAGAGCAGGTCGATGGCGCAAGCCTGACTCTGCTGACGATAGCGCTCCAATACCGAGCCGGTAATCTCCAGCAGAGGCAACGTCTGGGGGTCTTTGCACATCAGCAGGTCGCGGAAGTGGCTCGCCAGGCCCGACATAAAGGTCTGGCCCGAGAAGCCCTTTTTGAGTACCTCGTCAAAGGTCACCAGGGCGCTCTTGTAGTCGCCCGCCAGTATGTTGTTGGTTATGCCAAAGTAGGTGTCATAGTCGAGCACGTTTAGCGTGGCGGCAACCTCCTTGAAGCTCAGGCGCCCCTCGCAGAACGACACCGCCTTGTCGAACATCGACAGCGCATCCCTCATACCACCATCGGCCTTGCGCGCAATCAGGTGCAACGACTCGTCGTCATACTCTACACCCTCTTTGGCAGCGATGCTCTTCAAGTAACTAACCGTGTCCTCGATGCGTATGCGGTTGAAGTCGTAGATTTGGCAACGCGACAGAATGGTGGGTATGATTTTGTGCTTCTCAGTGGTGGCCAGAATGAATATGGCGTGCTGTGGTGGCTCCTCGAGGGTTTTCAGAAAGGCGTTGAAGGCGGCCTGCGAGAGCATATGTACCTCATCGATGATGTAGACGCTGTAGCGACCTACTTGGGGTGGGACCCTCACCTGGTCCGTTAGGTCGCGAATGTTCTCAACGGAGTTGTTCGATGCGGCATCGAGCTCGTGGATGGTGAAACTGCGCCCCTCGTTGAAGCTCTTGCACGACTCGCACTCGCCACAGGCGTCGCCCTCGGCGTTGGGGTTCAGACAGTTGATTGTCTTGGCGAAGATACGTGCGCAGGTGGTCTTGCCCACACCTCGGGGGCCGCAGAACAGATAGGCGTGAGCCAGCTGACCGCGAGCGATAGCGTTTTTTAGAGTAGAGGTGATGTGGCCTTGCCCCACCACCGACTCGAAAGTTGCGGGGCGGTACTTGCGTGCCGAAACTATAAAGTTGTTCTCCATTGTGTTACTTGCTTGTGAGGTATAACCTCACAAAGATACAATGGAAAATGCAAAATTGAAAGTGGAAAATTGAAAATTGACAGCTTAGCCCTCTAATAGATGTTCTAGGAGGATTTTTAGGCCAATGAGTATGAGGATTGTGCCGCCTGCAAGCTCGGCCTTAGACTTATACTTCGCACCAAAGATGTTGCCCACCTTCACGCCCACAAACGACAGCACAAACGTCGTTGCGCCAATGGCAGCAGCCGAGGTCCAGATATTCACATTCAAGAAGGCAAACGACACTCCCACTGCCAGTGCATCGATGCTCGTGGCCACCGCCATCGGGAACATCTTACGCGTCGAGAGTTCCTCGCTCTCGCGCCCACAGCCGCAGCCGCAAGTGGCCCCCTCGTTCTCGTTGTCCTTGCTCACCGCTTCGCGTATCATATTCACGCCAATCAGGGCCAGCAGCGCGAAGGCAATCCAGTGGTCTACGCTCACAATGGCATCGCGGAAGTTGTAACCCAAAAAGTAGCCCGCCACAGGCATAAGTGCCTGGAAGCCACCAAACCACAAGCCCACCACCGAGCATCGCCCAGCGGTGGCCCTCTGCATCGAGAGCCCCTTGCAAATGGCTACCGAAAAGGCATCCATCGAGAGACCTACGGCAATCAGAAATAGCGAAACAAAATCCATCGTTTTCTTGTGGTTTTTGGGGGAGTGTATGGGGTGTTATAAATCGGTGGGCCCCCGCGAGAGGGCCCACCGAGCGTGTAAAGTGTATTACAATACGATGTTGATAATCTTGCCAGGAACGACAATCACCTTCTTGGGCGCTTTGCCCTCGGTATAGCGCAGGGTCTGCTCGTCGGCCAGCACAGCAGCCTCAATCTCCTCTTTCGAGATACCCAGAGGCAGCTCCTTCTTGAACCTCATCTTGCCGTTGAACGACACGGGGTACTCAAACGAGTTCTCTACCAAGTAGGCCTCGTTGTGCTCGGGGTAGGCAGCATCGCAAACCGAGCCCTCGTTACCCAGCTGGTGCCACAGTTCCTCGCTGATGTGGGGGCAGAAGGGCGAGAGCAGTACGGTCAGGGGCTCCAAAATGGCCCTCTTGTTGCACGAGCCCAGCTCGTTGAGACAGATCATAAAGGCAGGAATCGAGGTGTTGAACGAGAAGTTCTCGATATCCTCCCTCACCTTCTTGATGGTCTTGTGGAGTATCTTCAGCTCGGCAGGGGTGGCCGCCTCGTCGCTCACGCAGAGGTTGCCAGCTTTGTCGAAGAACTTGCCCCAGAAGCGGCGCAAGAACTTGTGCACGCCATCAATACCGTTGGTATCCCAAGGTTTGCTCTGCTCCAATGGGCCGAGGAACATCTCGTACATACGCAGTGTGTCGGCGCCATAGTTATCAACGATATAGTCGGGGTTAACCACATTGAACATACTCTTACTCATCTTCTCGATTGCCCAGCCGCAAACGTATTTGCCGTCCTCCAAGATAAACTCAGCATCGGCAAACTCGGGCCTCCAAGCGCGGAAGGCATCGAGGTCCAAAACGTCGTTCTTAACGATGTTTACGTCTACGTGAATCTCCTGGGTGTCGTAGTCGCCTTTCAGGCCCAGCGACACAAACTTGTTGGTGCCCACAACGCGGTAAACAAAGTTAGAGCGGCCCTGAATCATACCCTGATTTACGAGCTTCTTGAAAGGCTCGTCCTCGCAGATAACGCCCAGGTCGAAGAGGAATTTATTCCAGAAACGCGAGTAGATAAGGTGGCCCGTAGCGTGCTCAATACCACCCACATAGAGGTCTACGTTGCGCCAGTAGTTGTTTGCCACTTCGCTCACCAGAGCCTCGTTGTTGTGGGGGTCCATATAGCGCAGGTAGTAGGCCGACGAGCCTGCAAAGCCGGGCATTGTGCTGGTCTCGTAGGGGTAGCCCTCGGCATTGTGCCAGCCCTCGGCGCGTGCCAGTGGTGGCTCGCCCTGCGAGGTGGGGGTGAACTTCTCGACCTCGGGCAACTCCAATGGCAATTGGGCCAGTGTGAGGGGCTCGGCAATATCATCTTTATAATAGATTGGGAAGGGCTCGCCCCAGTAGCGCTGGCGGCTGAAAATAGCATCGCGCAGGCGGTAGTTTACCTTGCGTTTGCCCAGGCCACGAGCCTCAATCTCGTCCCACATACGCTCGATGGCAACCTTCACATCCAGACCTGTGATGAAGTCCGAGTTAATCAATTTGCCCTCTTTGGCATCGTAGCTTGCCTCTTCGACATTGCCACCCTCGACTACTGGAATGATGTCGAGGCCAAAGTGTTTGGCAAATGCCCAGTCGCGCGAGTCGTGAGCGGGTACGGCCATAATTGCACCGGTACCATAACCTGCCAACACGTAGTCGCTCACATAGATAGGAATACGCTTGCCGGTGAAAGGGTTGATGGCGTAGCTACCCGTAAAGACACCGCTCACACGTTTGGTCTCGGCAATGCGCTCCCTCTCCGAGCGTTTCTTGGTAGCCTCCAAGTAGGCCTCTACCTCGGTTTGGGCATCGGAGATGGTGAGCTCTTTAACCCACTCGTGCTCGGGGGCAATAACCATAAAGGTTACGCCAAAAATGGTGTCGGGGCGGGTGGTGAAAATCTCCAACTTCTTGTCGCTACCCTCAATATCGAAGAATACCTGCGCACCGGTGCTCTTGCCAATCCAGTTGCGCTGAATCTCTTTGAGCGACTCGCTCCACTCCAACTTGTCCAAGCCCTCCAACAGGCGAGGTGCGTAGGCGGTAACGCGCAGCAACCACTGTTTCATCTTGCGCTGAACAACGGGGTAGCCGCCACGCACCGACAGGCCGTCTTTGACCTCGTCGTTGGCCAATACGGTACCCAGCTCGGCACACCAGTTTACCATAGTGTCGGCGCGGAAGGCGAGGCGGTAGTTTTGCAGTACATTCTCCTTTTGCTGCTTGTCGTAGGCGTTCCACTCGGCTGCGGTGAACGACAGTTGCTCGCTGCAAGCAGCGTCCACACCCTCAGTACCTTGAGCCTCGAAGTGGGCAATCAGTTTCTCTATCTTCTCAGCCTTGTTGGTGGTGTTGTCGTAGTAGTGTGCAAACATCTCCAAAAAGGCCCACTGGGTCCATTTGTAATACTCGGGCTCGCAGGTGCGCACCTCGCGTGACCAATCATACGAGAAACCAATCTTGTCGAGCTGGCTGCGGTAGCGATTGACGTTCTGCTCGGTGGTTACGGCAGGGTGTTGACCGGTCTGGATGGCATACTGCTCGGCGGGCAGACCAAATGCGTCGTAGCCCATAGGGTGCAGCACGTTGAAGCCGCACGAGCGTTTGTAGCGCGAGTAGATGTCCGAAGCGATGTAGCCCAGGGGGTGACCAACGTGGAGTCCCGCACCCGAGGGGTAGGGGAACATATCCAATACATAAAACTTTGGTTTCGAGGGGTCTACATCCACTCGGTAGGTGCCATTTTTCTGCCACTCGGCCTGCCAACGGGCCTCGAGCTCTTTGAAGTTGTATTCCATAGTCTGAGTTGTATTTTTTTGTTTTTTTGTCGAAAAAATCAAATCGTCATAAGCGTATGAGCCACAAAGATAAGCATATTTGGTTGGTTATTCGCCATACTTTGAAATATTTTTTATAACGTGCAGAATTGCAGTGAGTTGTAGCAATGTTAATTTTGTGTTAATATGCTGTGCTTATAAAATTGACAAAACGATAAGAAAAAAGAATAACACAAAGGGGTGTTTTGGGGGCAAAATGCTGAAAAATCGGGCCAAAACGGGGTGAAAAAGTTGCTATATATATTGTAGGTTCAAAAAAATGGCGTATCTTTGCAGGCCCAAAATTGGGAAAACGAGAATAAATGTTTAACAAAAACAAGGACTAAAAGAAGTTAAAATGCCTACTATTCAACAGTTAGTACGAAAAGGCAGGGTTCAGTTGGAGATGAAGAGTAAATCTCCCGCCCTCGACGCTTGTCCACAGAGGCGCGGTGTGTGCGTGCGTGTTTACACCACCACCCCCAAGAAGCCTAACTCGGCAATGCGTAAAGTTGCACGTGTGAAACTCACCAACCAGAAAGAGGTCAACGCCTACATCCCCGGCGAGGGTCACAATTTGCAGGAACACTCAATCGTTTTGGTGCGCGGTGGTCGTGTTAAAGACCTTCCCGGTGTACGTTACCACTTGGTACGCGGTGCACTCGATAGCGCAGGTGTAGATGGTCGTCGTCAGCGTCGTTCGAAATACGGTGCTAAACGTCCCAAAGCAGCCAAAAAGTAATCTCTCACAACTAAGAACTAAACAACAAAAATTTTAAGAAAAAATGAGAAAAGCAAAGCCTAAAAAGCACATTCTACTTCCAGATCCCAAGTTTGGTGACGTTATGGTTACCCGCTTTGTAAACAACCTGATGCTGGATGGTAAGAAGAGTATTGCATACACCATTTTCTACGATGCGTTGGATATGGTGGGCGAGAAGATGAAGGATGCAGACAAGGCTCCTCTGGAGGTTTGGAAACAAGCATTGGAGAATATTACCCCACAGGTCGAGGTTAAATCGCGTCGTATCGGTGGTGCAACTTTCCAGGTACCTATGGAGGTTCGTCCTGAGCGCAAGATTTCGATTTCGATGAAAAACATGGTCCTTTATTCTCGTAAGCGCGCAGGTAAATCGATGGCAGAGAAACTCTGCGGCGAGATTATGGCTGCCTACAACAACGAGGGTGCTGCCTTCAAACGTAAAGAGGAGATGCACCGTATGGCAGAGGCAAATAAAGCATTCGCACACTTCAGGTTCTAGGAGGATTGTAGATGGCAAGAGATTTAACATATACTCGTAATATCGGTATCATGGCTCACATCGATGCCGGTAAGACCACTACATCCGAGCGAATCCTGTTCTATACCGGTAAAACTCACAAGATTGGTGAGACTCACGATGGTTCGGCTACTATGGACTGGATGGTTCAGGAGCAGGAGCGTGGTATCACCATTACTTCGGCAGCAACTACCGCTTTCTGGAACTACAAAGGCAAACAGTACCAGATCAACCTGATCGACACCCCCGGACACGTTGACTTTACCGTAGAGGTAGAGCGTTCGCTGCGTGTGTTGGATGGTGCTGTGGCTACCTTCTGTGCAGTAGGTGGTGTTGAGCCCCAGAGTGAGACCGTATGGCGCCAGGCCGACAAATACAATGTACCCCGTATCGGTTACGTTAATAAAATGGACCGTACAGGTGCTGACTTTATGAATGTTTGCTCGCAGGTTAAAGAGCGTCTGGGTGCTAACGCAGTGCCTATCGTTCTGCCCATTGGTAGCGAGCAGTCGTTCCGCGGTCTGGTAGACCTTATTTATAATAGGGCTATCATTTACGATGATGCAAAGAAGGATCAGTTGGTGAACTTCACCTACGAGGAGATTCCTGCCGAGATGGTTGCAGAGGCCGAGGAGGCTCGCGCACACCTGATTGAGGAGGTTGCTACCGTAGATATGGCACTGATGGAGAAATTCTTTGACGATCCCGACTCGATTACTCCCGAGGAGCTGTTGAGCGCAATCCGCAAGGCCACTATGGGTATGCAGATTATTCCTATGCTCTGCGGTTCGTCGTTCAAGAACAAAGGCGTACAGCTGCTGCTCGACTACATTATGGAGTTCTTGCCCTCGCCCCTCGATATCGAGGCTATCGTGGGTACCGATCCCCGTAACGAGAGCACCGTTAAGCGCTATCCTACCGTTGAGGATCCCTTCTGCGCACTGGCATTCAAGATTGCTACCGACCCCTATGTAGGTCGCTTGGCTTTCATCCGTATCTACTCGGGTAAACTCGACGCCGGTACCTATGTATTCAACACCCGTTCGGGCAAGAAAGAGCGTATCAGCCGTATCTACCAGATGCACGCCAACAAACAGAATCCTATGGACACCATCGGCGCAGGCGATATCTGTGCAGTGGTTGGCTTTAAGGATGTTCGCACCGGCGACACCCTCTGCGTAGAGGACAAGCAGATTACTCTGGAGTCGATGACCTTCCCCGAGCCTGTAATCGGTATCGCAGTTGAGCCCAAAACTCAGAAAGATCTCGACAAACTGGGCATCGCACTCGGCAAATTGGCTGAGGAGGATCCCACCTTTACCGTTAAGACCGACCAGGATAGCGGCCAGACCATTATCAACGGTATGGGCGAGTTGCACCTCGATATCATCATCGACCGTCTCCGCAGGGAGTTTGGCGTTGAGATTAACGTAGGTCAGCCCCAGGTATCGTACAAAGAGGCCCTCAATGGTACCTTCCAGATGCGTGAGGTATTCAAGAAACAGTCGGGTGGTCGCGGTAAGTTTGCCGACATCATCTTCGAGATTGGTCCCGCAGATGAGGGCGTGGTTGGCTTGCAGTTTATCGACGAGGTTAAAGGCGGTAACGTACCTAAGGAGTTTATCCCCGCAGTTCAGAAAGGTTTCGAGTCGGCTATGGCCAACGGTCCTCTGGCAGGCTTCGGTCTGGACTCGATGAAGGTTACTCTGAAAGATGGTTCGTTCCACCCCGTAGACTCGGATGCTCTGTCGTTTGAGATTTGCGCTCGCAACGGTTTCCGCGAGGCTACTCCCAAGTGCCAGCCCGTACTGAAAGAGCCTATTATGAAGGTAGAGGTAGTAACCCCCGAGGAGTATATGGGTGACATTATCGGCGACCTGAACAAACGCCG
This sequence comes from Rikenellaceae bacterium, assembly GCA_015059945.1. GTDB lineage: Bacteria > Bacteroidota > Bacteroidia > Bacteroidales > Rikenellaceae > Tidjanibacter. Next base: position 48,550 of record SUZJ01000001.1, on the reverse strand, counting down.
CGGTCAGATTGAGGGCACCGAGAGCAAAGGTGTTGCAACCGCAATCAAGGCCAAAGTGCCCCTGTCGGGTATGTTCGGTTATGTAACCGTACTGCGTACCCTGTCGTCGGGCCGCGCAACTTCGACTATGGAGTTCTCGCACTACGACGAGGTACCTGCCAACATCGCAAAAGAGGTAATCGAGAAATGCGGTGGCAAAAAACAAGAATTGGAATAAAAGAAGCATAAACAACTATGAGTCAGAAAATTAGAATCAAACTCGAATCTTACGACCACAACTTGGTTGACAAATCGGCCGAGAAAATCGTAAAAACTGTGAAGACCACAGGTGCAGTAGTTAGCGGTCCTATTCCACTGCCTACCCAGAAAAAGATCTTCACCGTGAACCGCTCGACTTTCGTTAACAAGAAAGCTCGCGAGCAGTTCCAGCTCAGCACCTTCAAACGTATCTTGGATATTTACAGCTCGACCCCCAAGACTATCGATGCTCTGATGAAGCTCGAGTTGCCTTCGGGTGTAGAGGTAAACATCAAAGTTTGATAGTTGCCCGAATGTCCCACACAGAATAGCCCCTCGCTCGATACCTATAAATAATATAACGTGCGCGCGAGGGGGCAACTCTGGGAGGGGCGAACAACGAAAAGAAAAGAGAGAAAGAAAAACTTTTCATACAACAAACACTTTTTTATAAACAACAAGTAATTAAAGACACGAAAAATGTCAGGACTAATTGGAAAAAAAATCGGAATGACTTCCGTTTTCAGTGCCGAGGGTAAAAATATACCATGCACTGTTATTGAAGCTGGTCCCTGTGTAGTTACGCAAATCAAGAACGAAGAGAAAGATGGTTACTCGGCTGTTCAGATTGCCTATGGCGAGAAAAGTGAAAAACACACCAGCAAAAGCTTGTTAGGCCACTTTGGCAAATCGGGTGTTACCCCCAAAGCCAAACTGGTAGAGTTCAAAGAGTTCGGCGAGGTTACCCTCGGTCAGGTACTCAGCGTTGCAGACACCTTCGAGGAGGGTGACTGGGTAGACGTTGTAGGCGTATCGAAGGGTAAAGGCTACCAGGGTGTTGTGAAACGCCACGGTTTCGCCGGTGTAGGCGGTCAGACCCACGGTCAGCACAACCGTCAGCGCAAACCCGGTTCGCTGGGTGCATCTTCTTATCCTTCGCGCGTCTTCAAGGGCAAACGCTTGCCCGGCCAGACCGGCGGTGAGAGAGTTAAGGTTCAGAACCTTAAAGTTCTCAAAGTTATTGCCGAGAACAACCTTCTCCTCGTGAAAGGTTCGATTCCTGGTGCAAAAGGTACTTATGTAATCATTGAGAAGTAGTTAAGGAGATGGAATTAGCAATTTACACCACCACAGGAACCCAGACCGAGAAGAAAGCAGTGCTTTCGCAGGAGGTCTTTGGCATTGAGCCTAACACTCACGCCATCTACTTGGCCGTAAAGCAGTATCTTGCTGACCAGCGCCAAGGAACTCACAAGGCGAAACAGCGTAACGAAGTAGCTGGTTCGACCCGCAAACTCAAACGTCAGAAAGGTACAGGCGGTGCTCGTGCAGGTAGCATCCTCTCGCCTCTCTTCCCCGGCGGCGGTCGCATCTTTGGTCCCGTACCTCGCGACTACAGCTTCAAGCTGAACAAAAAGCTCAAAGCTCTGGCTCGCCGCAGCGCACTCTCACTGAAAGCCCAGGCTGAGGCAATCACCGTTGTAGAGGATTTCGTTATGGAGACTCCCAAAACCAAATCGTTCGTTGCAATGGCCGAGGCCCTCAAACTGGCTGACAAAAAGGTATTGCTCGTAGTAGCAGAGACCGACCACAACATCTGCCTCAGCGTTCGCAACCTGCCCAAAGTAAAGGTTATGCAGGTGGCCAACTTGAACACCTATGACGTGATGAACGCCGGTGTTATGCTGTTCACCGAGAGCGCAGTTGCTAAGGTTAACGAAATGTTCTAATCCACACCAAAAACTGAAAGAGACAACATTATGAACGTAATTATCAAACCCATCTTGACCGAGAAAATGGCCGGTCAGGGCGAGAAGCTCGGTCAGTACGGATTTATTGTTGACCGCAGGGCCAACAAGTTGGAGATTCGCAAAGCCGTAGAGCAGATGTACAGCGTAGTCGTTGAGAGCGTAAACACTATCAACGAGAAAGGTAAACTGAAAGCTCGCTACACCAAAGCAGGCTATCTGGTAGGCCGCACCAACGCAGTGAAAAAAGCTATCGTAACCTTGAAAGAGGGCGATACAATTGATTTCTACAGTAATATCTAATTTGAGAGATGGCAGTAAAAAAGTTTAACCCCGTAACTCCGGGAACAAGACATAAAATTGCAGGTACCTTTACAGATATCACCTGCTCGGTGCCTGAGAAGTCGCTGCTCGAGCCTAAGAAGAGCAGCGGTGGTCGTAACCACGCCGGTAAGATGACCGTTCGCTACATCGGTGGCGGCCACAAACAGATGTACCGTGTTATCGACTTCAAACGTGCAAAAGATGGTATGGCAGCAACCGTTGCAACCATCGAGTATGACCCCAACCGTTCGGCTCGTATCGCCCTGATCGTATACGCAGACGGCCAGAAGAGCTACATCTTGGCTCCCAACGGCCTGAAAGTAGGTCAGACCGTACTGAGCGGCGACGCAGTTGCCCCCGAGGTTGGTAACACCCTTTCGTTGGCTAACATTCCTCTGGGTACTGTTATCCACGCAATCGAACTCTACCCCGGTCAGGGCGCAGTATTGGCTCGTAGTGCCGGTACCTATGCACAGCTTCTGGCTCGTGAGGGTAAATATGCTATTATCAAACTGCCCTCGGGCGAGACTCGTATGGTTCTGTGCGCTTGCCGCGCAACCGTAGGTGCTGTATCGAACCCCGATCACAGCCTCGAGCAGCACGGTAAGGCAGGTCGCAAACGCTGGTTGGGTCGCAAGCCTCACAACCGTGGTGTAACCATGAACCCTGTTGATCACCCCATGGGTGGTGGTGAAGGTCGTTCGAGTGGTGGTCACCCCCGTTCGCGCAAAGGTTTGCTGGCTAAGGGTTACAAAACTCGCAATCCTAAGAAGACTACCAGCAAATTCATTATCTCAAAGAAAACAAAATAATAAAATAGTAGCATAATGAGTCGTTCACTTAAAAAAGGACCGTTCATTGAGCTGAAACTCGAGCAGAGGGTTATCGCTCAGAACGAGAGCAACAAGAAGACCGTTATTAAAACTTGGTCGAGGGCAAGTATGATTTCGCCCGACTTCGTGGGTCAGACTATTGCTGTTCACAACGGCAACAAGTTCATACCCGTATATGTAACTGAAAATATGGTAGGCCACAAACTTGGAGAGTTCGCGCCCACACGCACCTTCCGCGGTCACGCCGGTAACCGTAAAAAATAACTAAACTATGGGAGCAAGAAAATATCAAATGGCCGAGAAAATGAAGGCCGCAAAGAAGCAGGTGGCTATCGCCTCGCTGCGTGATTGCCCAACCTCGCCCCGTAAGATGCGTATCGTTGCCGACACCGTTCGCGGCGTAGAGGTTAACAAAGCTTTGGCTCTCCTTCGTTACTCGAAGAAAGAGGCTTCTACCAAACTGGAGAAACTCCTCAAATCGGCTATCGCCAACTGGGAGGCTAAAAACCCCACCGAGAGGTTGGAGGATACCAAGCTTTGCGTGAAAGAGATTAAGGTAGACGGTGGTCGTATGCTCAAACGCATCCAGCCCGCACCCCAGGGTCGTGCACACCGCATCCGCAAACGCTCGAACCACGTTACAATTATTGTAGACAAAATGGTAGTAGAAACTAAATCAGCTGAGTAAAAAGAATGGGACAGAAAGTTAATCCAATAGCAAACCGTCTTGGTATTATTCGCGGTTGGGACTCCAACTGGTATGGCGGTAAGGACTTCTCGACTAAGTTGGTTGAGGATGCTAAAATTCGCGAATATCTGAACGCCCGTCTTGCAAAGGCTAGCATTTCGAAAATCATCATCGAGCGCACCTTGAAGCTCGTGACTGTAACCATCAGCACCGCTCGTCCCGGTCTGATCATCGGTAAAGGTGGCCAGGAGGTTGACAAGCTGAAAGAGGAGTTGAAGAAACTCACCGGCAAAGAGGTACAGATCAACATCTTTGAGGTAAAACGCCCCGAGATCGACGCCGTAATTGTTGCTAACAACTTGGCTCGCCAGCTCGAAGGCCGTGTATCGTATCGTCGCGCTATCAAAACCACTATCGCATCGACTATGCGTATGGGTGCTGAGGGTATCAAAATCCAGATCAGCGGCCGTATCGGTGGTGCTGAGATGGCTCGTAGCGAGACCTACAAAGAGGGCCGTATTCCTCTGCACACCTTCCGTGCAGACGTAGACTACTGCTTGGCCGAGGCGCTGACCAAAGTTGGTATCATGGGTGTTAAAGTATGGATCTGCGTAGGCGAGGTATACGCAAAACGTGATCTGTTTGAGATCGCAGGTGCTTCGTCGGTAGCAGGCCCCGCACAGCGCGATGAGCGCGGTGGCAAACCCCGTGGCGACCGCAAACGCAGGCGCAATAATAACAATAACAAATAGTTAAGAACCCTTCTAAATAATATAAGAAATGTTACAGCCAAAAAGGACTAAATTTAGAAGAATGCAGAAGGGACGCATGAAAGGCCTCGCTCAGCGTGGTAACCAGCTTGCGTTCGGTTCGTTCGGTCTCAAAGCACTCGACTCGACTTGGATCACCGGTCGTCAGATTGAGGCAGCTCGTCAGGCCATCGTACGTTATATGAAACGTGAGGGTCAGATTTGGATCCGCATCTTCCCCGACAAACCCATCACCAAGAAACCCGCCGAGGTTCGTATGGGTAAAGGTAAAGGTAACCCAGAAGGATATGTAGCTCCTGTTACCCCCGGTCGCATTATGTTTGAGATTGAGGGCGTACCCTTTGAGGTGGCAAAAGAGGCACTCCGCCTCGGCGCACAGAAGCTGCCTATCGAAACTAAGTTGGTAGTTCGTCGTGACTATACTGAGTAATAACCATTAAAAAGAGACAAGAAAGAATGAAAACAGCAGAAATTCGAGAGATGGCAATCAGCGACTTGGTTGAGCGTCTGGAAGCTGAGCAGGCAAAGCTTGCCACTTTGAAGGTTAATCACGCAGTATCTCCCGTAGAGGATACCACCGTTATTAAGAAAGCTCGCAGAGACATCGCGCGTATGCAGACTGTACTGCACCAGAAGAACAACAAATAGAGAAGATTGACGCTATGGAAAGAAATCTTAGAAAAGAGAGAATCGGCGTGGTAGTCAGCAATAAGATGGAGAAATCTATCGTAGTTGCAGTTCACCGTAAAGTGAAACACCCCATTTATGGTAAATTCGTTAACAAGACCACTCGCTTTGTGGCCGAGGACGAGCAGAACACCTGCAACGAAGGCGACACCGTTAAGATTATGGAGACGCGACCTCTGAGCAAGACTAAGCGTTGGAGATTAGTAGAAATTATTGAAAGAGCTAAATAGTTATGATACAACAGGAAAGCAGATTGGTTGTAGCTGACAACAGCGGTGCAAAAGAGGTTCTGTGCATCCGCGTTCTCGGTGGCACCAAGAAGAAGTACGCCACCATTGGCGACAAAATTGTTGTGACCGTCAAGAGCGCAACCCCTTCGGGCGACATCAAGAAGGGTACCGTATCGAAAGCGGTTGTAGTTAGGACAAAGAAGGAGATTCGTCGTGCTAACGGTTCGTACATTCGTTTCGACGACAACGCCGTAGTACTCCTGAACCCCCAGGGTGAGATGCGTGGTACCCGTATCTTCGGCCCCGTAGCTCGTGAGCTTCGTGACCAGTATATGAAGATTATCTCGCTTGCACCCGAAGTATTGTAATCCGCTAAAAAACAAAGATTAGTATTATGGCAAAATTACACATCAAAAAAGGTGATACTGTTTTTGTTATCGCAGGCGGTAGCAAGAGCAAAGAGAAAACCGGTCGTGTATTGGAGGTTGATCCCAAAAACCAGCGCGCAATCGTTGAGGGTTTCAACATCATCAAAAAACACACCAAACCCAGCGCCAAGAACACCCAGGGCGGTATCGTTGAGCAGGAGGCACCCATCCACATCTCGAACCTTATGCTCGCTGATCCCAAAACCGGCAAACCTACCCGCGTAGGTCGCAAGGCTGGTGAGAATGGCAAACTTGTACGTTACGCTAAAAAATCAGGAGAGGAGATTAAATAATGGCTTACATTCCTACACTTAAAACAACTTATAAGGAGCAGATTGTACCAGCCCTTATGAAAGAGTTTGGCTATACCAGCATCATGCAGGTACCCAAGCTGGAGAAAATCGTTATCAACGAAGGCGTTGGTGAGGCCGTAGCTGACAAAAAGCTCATCGAGATTGCTCAGGAGGAGCTCACCATTATCGCAGGTCAGAAAGCTGTTCAGACCCGCTCGCGTAAAGATATCTCGAACTTCAAACTGCGTAAGGGTATGCCCGTAGGCGTACGTGTAACCCTCCGCGGCGAGAGGATGTACGAGTTCTTGGAGCGTCTGATCGCAGTTGCTCTGCCCCGTATCCGCGACTTCAAAGGCATCAACGAGAAATTCGACGGTATGGGCAACTATACCCTCGGTATCAAAGAGCAGATCATCTTCCCCGAGATCGATATCGACAAGATTACCAAAATCCTCGGTATGGAGATTTGCTTCGTAACAACCGCTAAAACCGACGAGGAGGGTTACGCCCTGCTGCGCGAGTTTGGCTTACCATTCAAAAACGCAAAAAAAGCATAAGCTATGGCAAAAGAATCAATGAAAGCTCGCGAGGTTAAACGTGTGAAACTCGCAAACCGCTATGCTGCAAAGCGTGAGGCTATCGCTGCTGCCGTTAAAGCAGGTGAGATGAACGAGATGGAGGCTTGGCAGGCACTGTCGAAGCTGCCCCGCAACTCGAACCCCATCCGCCAGCACAACCGCTGCAAAATCACCGGCCGTCCCAAAGGTTACATCCGTCAGTTCGGTCTGAGCCGTATCCAGTTCCGTGAGATGGCATCGAACGGTCTGATTCCCGGCGTGAAGAAAGCTTCGTGGTAGTCGCCTCAAAGCCAAAGAGAGGAGGCTATAAAATAGACTAAGTTGGGTGGCATCTGTGCTGAAAATGCGCAGGTGCCAAACCCTTGAAAAAGGTTCTTTGGTGTAAGCACTCGGCGGAGGTTGATAAGAAATTTTGCACATAGCAAGAGCAATTTTGCACACTGCGTGAAATTTTCGGGCCCAAGAGTGTTGATAATCAAAGAAAAATACCTATCTTTGGCGGCTTTATAGCGAAAAAACAGAAAACTAACCGACGTTGCCGACTATCCAGAAATGGGTGGCCGGCAATCGAGGTGAAAATAAATTAACAAACATTTTTAACTTTTAATCCATTTTTACAACTATGACAGATCCAATTGCGGATTTCCTCACAAGGATTAGAAACGCAGCGAAAGCCAACCACAAAACGGTTGAAGCTCCTGGTTCAAAAATGAAAGAAGAGATTACCAAAATCCTCTTCGAACAGGGTTACATCCTTGCCTACAAATTCGACAAAAACGAGAAAGGTTTTTCGACCATCAAGATTGCGTTGAAATACCACCCTCAGACCAAAGTGTGCGCTATCAAGGCTCTCGAGCGTGTGTCGCGTCCCGGTCTGCGTCGCTACTCGTCGGCTGCCGATATGCCTAAGGTACAGAACGGTCTTGGCATCGCCATCGTTTCGACTCCCAAAGGTATTATGACCGACAAGAAAGCACGCCAGGAGAATGTAGGTGGCGAGGTACTCTGCTACATCTACTAATTTCCAAAGAGTTAGTAAACAAACAATTACAAAACACTAAACAAAAAGTAAAACAATGTCAAGAATTGGTAAATTACCTGTAAACTTGCCCGCAGGCGTAACCGTAGAGGTTGCTCCCAACAACGTGGTAAGCGTGAAAGGCCCCCTGGGTACCTTGAGCCAGCAAGTAGACGCTGACATCACCGTAACCGTAGAGGGAAACGTATTGACAGTAACTCGTCCTACGAACCAGCCACGCCACCGCTCGATGCACGGCTTGTACCGCGCACTTATCAACAATATGGTAGTGGGCGTTTCGAAAGGCTACGAGATTAAACAGGAACTCGTAGGTGTAGGTTTCAAAGCAGAGGTAGAGGGCCAGCTCCTCAAACTCTCGTTGGGTTATTCGCACGATATCTACCTGATGTTGCCCCCCGAGGTTACCGCCGAGGCAAAACAGGAGAAGAAAGGCTACCCCATTCTCACTCTCAAGAGCATCGACAAACAACTTGTTGGTCAGGTTGCAGCTAAGATCCGCTCGTTCCGCAAACCCGAGCCCTACAAAGGTAAAGGTATTAAGTTCATTGGTGAAACCATTCGTCGTAAGGCTGGTAAGTCGGCCAACGCTAAATAGTAAAATCGCGTAAACTATGTCATTGAATAAGATTGAAAGAAGAGAGAGGATCAAGATGCGTATCCGCAAAGTAGTTGAGGGTACCGCACAGAGGCCTCGTATGACTGTATTCCGCAGCAACAAGCAGATTTATGTACAGTTGATTGATGACCTGAACGGTGTTACTTTGGCGTCGGCTTCGTCGTTGGACAAAGAGATCGCCGAGCAGGCACAGAAAGTAAATGGTATTGAGCAGGCTAAATTGGTTGGCAAATTGGCAGCAGAGCGTGCCCTTGCAAAAGGCATCGAGGCTGTATCGTTCGACCGTAACGGCTACCTCTACCACGGAAGAGTAAAAATGTTGGCAGACGCCGCACGTGAGGGCGGACTTAAATTCTAATTAAGGCAACTATGGCAAACAATAACATCAAAGTAAAAACTAGCGACCTCGAGCTGAAAGATAGGCTCGTAGCAATCAAAAGGGTATCGAAAACTACCAAAGGTGGTCGCACTATGAGCTTCTCTGCCATCGTAGTTGTAGGTAATGAGGCTGGCGTAGTAGGCTACGGCCTGGGTAAAGCCAGCGAGGTACAGTCGGCTATCGCAAAAGGTGTAGAGGATGCAAAGAAAAACCTCGTGAAGATTCCTATTATCAACGGCACTATTCCTCACGCTCAGGAGTTCCGCTTCGGTGGCTCGGAGGTGTTGATGCGTCCCGCTGCCCCCGGTACCGGTGTTAAGGCAGGTGGTGCAATGCGTGTAGTGTTTGAGAGCGTAGGTATCCACAACGTACTCGCAAAGAGCAAAGGTTCGTCGAACCCCCACAACTTGGTTAAAGCTACCGTAGGTGCTCTGATGGAGCTCCGCGATGCAGCTTCGGTTGCCCAGTTGCGCGGTATTTCTATGAATCAAGTATTTAACGGCTAATCAAGGAGAAAATAGAAATGGCAAGATTGAAAATCACTCAGGTAAAAAGTCGTATCGGCCAGACCAAAACCCAGTGCGCCAACCTCGACGCACTTGGTCTTCACAAAGTAAATCAGACCGTAGAGCACGACGATTCGGCCATCATCCTCGGTATGCTTAACAAGGTTAAACATCTGGTAAAGGTTGAGACCGTTAAATAATAGACATTCATAAATTAGTAACTAAAAAAACACAGGATAACGATGAATTTAAGCAATCTTAAACCCGCAGCAGGTTCGACTCACCACGAGAAACGAATTGGTCGCGGTCAGGGTTCGGGTCACGGTGGTACCTCTACACGTGGTCACAAAGGTGCTCAGTCGCGTTCGGGCTACAGCCACAAGCTCGGTTTCGAGGGCGGTCAGATGCCTTTGCAGCGTCGTATGCCCAAGTTTGGTTTTACCAACATCAAACGAGTTGAGTACAAACCCATCAACTTGGATACCCTCGAGGCTTTGGCAGCAAACAAAAACATTACCGACATCAACATTGAGACTCTTATCGAGGCAGGTTTTATCTCGAAGAACAACAGGGTTAAAATCCTCGGTAAAGGCGAGTTGACCAAAGCTCTCAACGTAACTGCTCACGCTTTCAGCCAGAGCGCTATCGCAGCAATCGAGGCTAAGGGCGGTAAAGTGGAGAAACTCTAAGAAACAACAATCATCACTAACACAAATTAAGCGATGAAACTTATCGAAACCATTAAGAATATATCTAAGATTGAGGAGCTCAAGAAGAGGATTCTCTACACATTGGGCCTTCTTCTTATTTATAGGTTCGGAAGTTTTGTGGTGATTCCAGGAATTGACCCCAACGCATTGGCAGCAATGGAGAGCCAGACCTCGGAGGGTTTGATGGGCCTTTTGGACATCTTCTCGGGTGGTGCGTTCTCGAACGCTTCTATCTTTGCGTTGGGTGTTATGCCCTACATCTCGGCCTCGATTATCGTACAGCTTCTGGGTTTGGTAGTTCCCTACTTCCAGAAGTTGCAGAAAGAGGGCGAGAGCGGTCACCGCAAGATGAACCAGATTACAAGGTATCTGACTATTGCAGTGTTGTGCCTGCAAGGTCCTGCATATCTTGCTAACCTCCACGCTCAGGCTCCTGGCGCATTCGTTATGGAGTATAACACCGCATTCATCCTCAGCGCATTGGTAGTTCTTATTGCCGGAACTATGTTTGTAATGTGGTTGGGTGAGAAGATCACCGACAAAGGCCTTGGTAATGGTGTGTCGCTGATCATTATGGTTGGTATCGTTGCACGTCTGCCTCACGCTCTGTTGGCTGAGTTGGACGCTCGCACCAGTGCCGCTACCGGTGGTTGGGTAATGTTGGTTGTTGAGCTCGTACTGCTCTACCTTATCTTTATGGCAGCTATCGCACTCGTGCAGGCTACCCGTAAGATTCCCGTGCAGTATGCAAAACGTATTGTTGGTAACAAACAGTACGGTGGCGTTCGCCAGTACATCCCTCTGAAAATCAATGCAGCTAACGTGATGCCTATCATCTTTGCTCAGGCACTGATGTTTATCCCTATGCTGTTTGGTAACTGGGAGGCAACTCGCGGTATCGCTGCTGCTTTCAACAACTACACAGGTTTCTGGTACAACTTTGTATTTGCACTGTTGGTATTTGCGTTTACCTATTTCTACACCGCTATCATTGTGAACCCACAGATGATGGCCGACGATTTGAAACGCAACGGTGGTTTCATTCCTGGTGTTAAACCTGGCAAAGAGACTGTCCGCTACATTGATACCATCATGACAAGGATCACCCTTCCCGGCTCGATTTTCTTGGCAATTGTGGCTATCCTGCCCGCTTTTGCTGAGATGTTGGGCATCAACCGTCAGTTTGCGCTCTTCTTCGGAGGTACTTCGCTGCTGATCTTGGTGGGTGTGGTACTTGACACTCTCAAGCAGATTGAGAGCTATCTGTTGCTGCGTCACTACGACGGTCTGATGAAGACCGGCCGTATCAAAGGTCGTTAGTCAAAAGACAGATAGTTGTCAGTGAGCTTTTAAGTAGAAGTTCTTAAAGAGTAAGAATGATACATATCAAAACAAAGGAAGAGGTAGAACTGCTGCGTGAGAATAACCTGCTGGTTAGCGCAACACTCGCAGAGGTAGGCCGTCATATCAAGCCCGGGGTTACGACTCTTGAGCTCGATAGGATTGCCGAGGATTTTATCCGTTCGCACGGAGCAGTTCCAGGCTTCCTGGGCTACGGTGGCTTTCCCAACACACTGTGTGTGTCGGTGAACGAAAACGTGGTCCACGGTATTCCGTCGAACTACGCCCTTAAAGAGGGCGACATAGTTTCGGTCGATTGCGGTACCATTATGAAGGGGTTCTATGGCGACTCGGCCTACACATTCTGTGTGGGCGAGGTGGCTCCCGAGGTGAAACAGCTCCTCGAGGTAACCAAAGAGGCTCTTTACAAAGGTGTAGAGCAGGCAGTAGCCGGCAATCGTGTGGGCGATATAGGTGCAGCAGTACAGGCCCACGCCGAACACTATGGCTATGGAGTAGTCCGCGAGCTGGTTGGTCACGGCCTCGGCAAGAAGATGCACGAGTCGCCCGAAGTACCCAACTATGGTCGCAGGGGTACAGGTCCACTCTTGAAGGAGGGTATGGTCATCTGCATCGAGCCGATGATCAATATGGGCTCCAAAAACGTGGTCTTTGAGCGAGATGGTTGGACGGTTCGCACCCGCGACCGCAAGCCTTCGGCTCACTTTGAGTTTGCGGTGGCAATACGCAACGGCGAGGCCGACGTGCTGACGGATTTTGGTATCATCGAACAGGCACTGGCAGAGCGTAAGTAGCTGAAAATTTGGTAATCCAAAGAATTTTGTTATCTTTGCGCGCTAAACAGTAAAAACAAGGAATTAAAAACCAATTATTTAAGTAACTCTCTATGGCAAAGCAAGCTGCTATTGAAAAGGACGGTACTATCGTGGAGGCCCTCTCGAATGCGATGTTTCGCGTTGAGTTGGACAATGGTCACGTTATCACCGCCCACATCTCTGGAAAGATGAGGATGCACTACATCAAGATTCTTCCAGGTGACAAAGTAAAGGTTGAAATGTCGCCCTACGATTTGACCAAGGGCCGCATCTCATTCCGTTACAAATAATCCCGGGCCGAGTTAAAGGGGCAGGGGGCAAAGACGAGCAGGCGGATATTGGATTTCGTTTTGCAGGTCGCGAGCACTTGTCCGAGTTGGGAGGCCAAGAGTAAAGGGTGTTGCATAGGCAATGGTGCAATTCTTCAAGGAGGAATTGGCATTGCGGAAAACAAGGACCGATAATTAGTGGTGCTTGTACAACAAGATTAGGAAAATATGCGGCAGCCGCTACTGTTGGTTAAGACCTTTCGGCGAAGAGATTATGCCACAAAAACACAACTAATTAAAAAAGCTTTTCAAAGATGAAAGTTAGAGCATCAATTAAGAAAAGAAGCGAGGATTGCAAAATCGTAAAGCGTGGCAACCACCTTTATGTAATTTGCAAGAAGAATCCTAAATTCAAAATGCGCCAAAAGTAATTAACAAGAAAACAGAAAAAGATTTATGGCACGTATAGTAGGTGTAGATTTACCCAAAAACAAACGAGGCGAGATCGGTCTGACCTATATCTATGGTATCGGTCGCAGCACCGCTCGCAAGATTCTTGATATGGCCGGCATCGACTACAATACCAAAGTTGATGACTGGACCGATGAGCAGGTAGCTGCCATCCGTAACGCTATCGCCGAGAGCGGTATCAAAGTGGAGGGTGAGTGCCGTTCGCTCGTACAGCTGAACATCAAACGTCTTATGGATATCGGTTGCTACCGTGGTATCCGTCACCGTCTTGGCCTTCCCGTTCGCGGCCAGAGCACCAAAAACAACGCTCGTACTCGCAAGGGTAAGAAGAAGACTGTAGCTAACAAGAAAAAAGCAACTAAATAATCGTAGAGAGTTATGGCAAAGAAACCAGGAACAGTTAAGAAACGCGTCGTAAAAGTTGATGCAGTCGGTATGGCTTTTGTTCACTCGACTTTTAACAACGTAATCGTAACCATTACCAATGGTGTTGGTGAGGTTATTAGCTGGAGCTCGGCAGGTAAGATGGGCTTCCGCGGCTCGAAGAAGAATACTCCCTACGCAGCTCAGACTGCTGCCGCAGACTGCGCTAAGGTTGCTTACGACTTGGGCTTGCGCAAAGTAAAAGTATATGTTAAAGGTCCCGGTCAGGGCCGTGAGTCGGCTATCCGTACTATCCACGGTGCTGGCATCGAGGTAATGGAGATTATCGACGTAACTCCACTGCCACACAACGGTTGCCGCGCTCCTAACCGCCGTCGCGTATAATCACGCACGAGAGGAACAAAGAGCATTAAGAGTTTTTAATTCCTTGGGCAGAAGGCTGCGCAAGTGGCGTAAACAACAAAGGCAGGGTGGGGTGAAGATTAGTAGCCACGCTTTGTGAAGAAACAAGTAAAACACCACGCAGGCCAGAGCCCGCAAACAACACAAAAACAGTAAAAAACAATGGCAAGATATATTGGACCAAAAAGCAAGATCGCTCGTAAGTTTGGCGAGCCTATTTTCGGTGCAGACAAAGTTCTTGAGAAAAAGAACTATCCTGCTGGCCAGCACGGTCTGAACCGCAAACGTAAAAAAGTTTCTGAGTATGGTACTCAGCTCAGCGAGAAGCAGAAAGCAAAAAGCACCTATGGTCTGTTGGAGCGTCAGTTCCACAATGCTTTCGACAAAGCTGCTGCTATGGGTGGCATTACCGGTGAGAACCTGTTGAAGATTCTCGAGTCGCGTCTGGACAACGTAGTATACCGTCTGGGCATTGCTCCTACCCGCGCTGCTGCTCGTCAGCTCGTATCGCACCGCCACATCACCGTTAACGGCAACGTAGTGAACATTCCTTCGTACAGCCTCCGCGCAGGTGATGTAGTTGCAGTTCGCGAGAAATCGAAATCGCTCGAGATTATCGTAGAGTGTGTAGCAGGCCGCCGCAACCAGTACAGCTGGTTGGAGTGGAACGCTGAGACTCTGACCGGTAAGTTCCTCCAGCTGCCCGAGCGCGAGGATATTCCCGAGAACATCAAAGAGCAGCTCATCGTTGAGTTGTACTCGAAATAGTGCTTAACTAATAATTGATTGATACAAAAATTATGGCAATTTTAGCATTCCAGAAACCTGAGAAGGTGATTATGCTCGAATCGACCTCCACGTTCGGAAAATTTGAGTTCCGTCCCTTGGAGCCCGGATTCGGTATGACCATCGGTAATGCTTTGCGCCGTGTATTGCTCTCTTCGCTCGAAGGCTTTGCAATCACTACCGTAAAGATCGCCGGTGTCGACCACGAGTTTGCCGCCATCCCCGGAGTTATGGAAGGAATGATTGATATTGTCCTGAACCTCAAGAAAGTACGCTTTATCCGTACTATTGAGACTGCCGAGGCTGAGAAGGTTACTATCAACGTAGCCGGCCAGACCGAGCTGACCGCAGGCTATATCTCCAATTTCCTGACTAACTTCAAAGTGTTGAATCCCGAGTTGGTAATCTGCCACCTGACTCCCGACACCAAGTTGACTATCGACTTGACCATCGGCAAGGGTCGTGGTTATGTACCCGCAGAGGAGAACCGTCCTGCAGATGCAGAGTTCGGTCTGCTGCCTATCGACTCGATTCACACCCCTATCATCAATGTTAAGTACTCGGTTGAGCCCTATCGTGTTGAGCAGAAGACCGACTACGACAAGCTTAACCTCGAGGTTACTACCGACGGTTCGATTCATCCCAAAGAGGCTCTGAAAGAGGCTGCCAAGATTCTGATTCACCACCTGATGCTCTTCTCGGACGAGAAGATTACCATCAATATGGAGGAGACCTCGCAGGCCGAGGAGTTCGACGAGGGCGTACTGCATATGCGTCAGCTCTTGAAGACCAAACTCTCGGATCAGGATCTCTCGGTGAGGGCACTCAACTGCCTCAAAGCTGCCGAGGTTGACACCATTGGCGACCTGGTACGTTACAACCGCAACGACCTGCTGAAGTTCCGCAACTTCGGTAAGAAGTCGCTGACCGAGCTTGACGACCTGTTGGCATCGCTCAACTTGCAGTTCGGAATGGACGTTTCAGTCTATAAGTTGGATAAGGACTAACCATACTAAAAAGAAACATTTACAATGAGACACAATAAGAAAATTAACCACCTTGGCCGCCAGGCTTCGCACCGCAAAGCACTGATGTCGAATATGGCTTCGAGCCTTATTCTCCACAAGCGCATCGAGACCACCGTGGCAAAGGCAAAGGCTCTGAAAAAATTTGTTGAGCCCCTGATTACCAAATCGAAAGAGGACACCACCCACCAGCGTCGTGTTGTTTTCAGCTACCTGAAAGACAAATATGCTACCGCAGAGTTGTTCCGCACCGTAGCTCCCAAGATTGCTGACCGCCCCGGTGGTTACACCCGTATTCTCCACACCGGTTTCCGCGTAGGCGACGCAGCAGAGATGTGTATCATCGAGCTGGTTGACTTCAACGAGACCTATGTAGAGGGCGTTGCTCCCAAAGCTGCCGCTCCCAAAACCCGCCGTAGCCGCTCGAAAAAGGCTGCTGAGGACGCAGAGGTAGTTGCAGAGGGTGCTGAGGCTCCTAAGGCTGAGAAAAAGGCCGCTAAGAAGCCCGCAGCTCCTAAGGCTCCCAAGAACACCGCCGCTAAAACTTCGGGTGCAAAAGTAGCCGCAGTTAAGACCGGTGCTTCGAAGAAGGCTTAACAAAACCAATTTGTGATAGTGCGCACCGAGGGCTATGCGCCCCGATGCACAATCATAAGCGAAAAGGTCGAACCCCATAAAGGTTCGGCCTTTTTTGTTTGCCCGAACTCCTGCCCTTGCTACGCGGAAGCCCTTTCTACACTCTCTCCTGGGGTACCCACACGCCCCCTGAGTTGTAAGGCGGGGGCGTGTGTTTTAGCTATCAGCAGTCAGCCTTCTTAACAGACCCCCTCCCTCTTCGAGGACTCCCCCTAACTTAGGGGGAGAGTGGTTGTGGGATTTCCATTAGCCACTATCAAAGTTTAGCTCCACGACAACTCCTCTACTGAGTTAGGAGAGGTGGCACGAAGTGACGGAGAGGTCTGTATGGCCGAAGGCCACACCCAATCCTGCGACCGCATTGCAGGCGGAAGCAGGCGTGTGGTGTCGTGGGCGTTAAAAAACAAAGAAGTGCCCGCTTAGGGCACCGCCCTTTGTGGTGCGTTTGTTTTAGCCGACGACACCACAACGCCCCGCCGAAATGCATCGCAGTGGTTTTGGGTACCTTTTGCCACCAAAAGGTACAAAACAATCAAAAGGCCAAGAGGTAGATGCCAAACGCCTCGGCCAATGCCGAGTCGTGGCAAGACGGAATTGAAAATTGACAGACCCCTCCGCCCTTCGGGCACCTCCCCTAACTTAGGGGAGGAGTTTTTTGTGGTGGGGGGAGTGCGTTTTGTGGCAGAAAAAGTATATCTTTGTTACTACCAAAAACTCACGACCGATGAAATACGACGTCTTTATAAGCTACTCACGCAAAGATACCCCCATAGCCGACCAGATTTGTGCTGCCTTTGACCGTGCAGGCATCAGCTACTTCATTGACCGACAAGGTATTGGTGGTGGCTTTGAGTTCCCAGTGGTACTGGCCGAGGCTATCTTAGAGAGCCAAGTGATACTCTTCTTGGCGAGTGAACACTCCTACGACTCTAAGTTTACCAATGCCGAGCTCACCTTTGCCTTCAACGAGAAGCCCAAAAACAGCATCCTGCCCTACATTATAGACGGCAGCACTATGCCCCCTGCGTTGCGCTTTGTCTTTGCGAGTATCAACTGGCGCACCATAGATAATCAGCCCATAGAGCCCGTATTGGTCAACGACATATTGGGGTTGCTCGGCAAGCCCCAAAACGTTGTCCCAAGCGCTCCTGCACCCGTAAATTCTCAGACCAAGGCAGAGGCTGAGCCCCAAGCCAAAGTTGCACCACAACCCAAGGTTGTCCCCCAACCGAAAGTTGCTCCCCAACCGAAAGTACAGGCCGAGCCAATAAATCCACCCAAGCCGGCCGTAAATACCTACAAGGTTGGCGATTACTACGATAAAAACGGCAAGAAAGGAGTGGTTTTTGAGGTGACGGATGACGGCCTTCACGGCAAAATTGTGAGCCTTGACCAAGCCGAGAAGCAGTGGGCTGTGGATAAAGACTTTGGCAAAATTTTCAATAGGCAAAATCCAAGCAAGGTGTCGACAGATGGTAATGACGTTTGGAATGGAATGATTAACACCGATAAGATTAAGCAAATTGATAATTGGAGGGAGAAGTATCCTGCTTTTGCTTGGTGTTGTGCCAAGGGCGATGGATGGTATCTACCGGCCATACACGAATTGGAACGGTTGCTGTTGAACGATTCGGTACACGATGCGGTAAACAAAACCCTTGCCCAAAAAGGGGCAACCAAGTTATATGACAAAGGGGACACGAGGTTCTATTGGTCTTCAACCGAGTATCGGCGTTGGGAGGCAGAAGCGGGCGAGTTCGTAAGTAAGGACTTAGCGCAATGCATCAATATGTACAATGGCGACATTCGCGAGTACCATAAGAAATATGACATCTATGTCCGCGCCGTAGCGACTTTTTAGGTATTTGCATAACATTTGCCTATGGGCAGATAGAAAAATATCATAGCCGCAAGGTGTTCCAAATTTGGATTTTCTGCACTATATTTGTACTACAAAACAGAAGTTAACACGAAATAACGAACTAAAAACAAATACAACTATGAAAAAGAACATCAGCAGCCGCCTCGAGGCAGCTATCAATGACCAGATTAACGCCGAGCTGTGGTCGGCATATCTCTACCTCTCGATGTCGATGGACCAGGAGGCAAAGGGTAACAAGGGTTTTGCAAACTGGTTTTTCATCCAGTTCCGCGAGGAGCAAGACCACGCCCGTATCTTTATGAATATGATCAATTCGCGCGGTGGCGAGGTTAAGTTGCAGCCCATTGCCGAGGTGGATACCGAGTGGGAGAGCCCTCTGGCAGCTTGGGAGGATACCCTCAAACACGAGCAGATTGTAACTGGCCGCATCAACGACTTGATGAAGATTGCCAAAGAGGAGAATGACTACGCTTCGGAGAGCTTCCTCAAATGGTTTGTAGACGAGCAGATTGAGGAGGAGGAGAGTGCCCGCGATATTATCGACATCTTGGAGAAGATTGGCGACAACAAATACGGCCTCTACGAGTACGACAAAGAGCTTGGTGCAAGGGTTTATACCACTCCTTCGCCCCTGGCAGCTGACGCCGAGTAAGCGTATATAGTCTGAAACAAAAAGCAGGGCTACCTTCCAACAGTGTGGAGGGTAGCCCTAACTTTTTGGCGTTTGTTTGGCGGAAGTGCCGCCTGAAAGGTAGATTAGATAGAGATATCCAAAATCTCAAACTCCATAATTCCTACGGGTACCTGAACCTCTACCTTGTCGCCCTTTTTGTGGCCCAGCAGTGCGTGGCCAATAGGTGTCTCGACCGAGAGTTTGCCCTCGGCCAGGTTAGCCTCGTGGTCGCCAACGAGGGTATACTCCATCTCGCTACCGGTGGTGCAGTTGCGGAGTTTTACGCGGTTGAGAATCTGCACTTTGTTCAGGTCGAGGTGCGACTCGTCGATGATGCGTGCATTTGCGAGGTTCATCTCCATACGCATAATACGCTCTTCGAGGTTACGCTGAGCCTCTTTTGCAGCGTCGTATTCTGCATTCTCTGAGAGGTCGCCTTTGTCGCGAGCCTCGGCAATAGCCTCAGCAGCTTTTGGGCGCTCAACGATGCGCAGCTGATCGAGCTCGGCCTTCATTTTGTTGTACCCCTCTTTGGTAAGAAGAATTGCTTCTTTTGCCATCTTTTTTGTCTGTTTTTAGTGTATAATTATCGTTTAGTATAAAGCGAAAAAAATATGAATTCCGACCTTGCGGCCGAAACCCAAATGATGCATTTGGCACATTGTGCCCCTATTTTCACCACAAAGATATGTATTCTTTTCGAGAAAACAAAATTTGTGCTAATTTTGTGGTAGACACTTTGATAAATAGCCTATGGCACTCATTTGCAGCGCATTTTCGTTCACCGATTTGTGGACCATCATATCGTTCAGTTACACCATCTTTGTAGTGATTGTGGTGGCGCTGGTTATTGCCGAGAAGCGCGAGCCGGTGAACACACTGGCTTGGATTATGGTTATTACAATGTTCCCTGTGGGCGGAATGATTTTGTTTCTCGTTTTTGGCCAAAATCACCGCAAGCAGCGCACTTTCCAACGCAAAGAGTTGGTCGATGCCGCCACCATAGACCAGTTGTGCCACGAACAACTCAGCGGGCTGGCCGACCAAGAGAGCTTGGCTATGACCGACAAGAGCGTGGTGCGACTGATGCTCAATAACAACAAGTCGCTCCTGACACTCCACAACCGCCTGCGCATACTCAACAATGGCCACGAGACCTTTGCCGATATGTTTGGGGCTATGGCCCAGGCCAAGGAGTATATCCACATCGAGTTTTTTGCAATCGAGGGTGGCGAGCTCTTCGACCACTTGTGCAATGTTCTCGAAGAGCGCATCCGCGAGGGTGTCGAGGTGCGCATAATCTACGACAGCGTGGGCAGCCGCCAGCTCAAAAACAAAGACCGCGACCGACTGATAGCTTTGGGTGCCGAGGTAAAGAGTTTTATGCCCGTATTTTTCACTCGCTTTACCAGTACGGTAAACTACCGCAACCACCGCAAAATTGTCGTCATTGACGGCAAAGTGGGCTATACAGGCGGTGTCAATATTGCCGACCGCTACATCTATGGGCGTAAGCAGGGCGGCATTTGGCGCGACACCCACTTGCGAATCGAGGGCGAGGCCGTAACGATGTTGCAGACCATATTTGTCACCGATTGGTCGTTTGTTACCGACGGAGTGGTGCTCAACGATGCCAAATACTTTGCCCACAGCCCCGTAGAGCAAGTGTTGCCGGTGCAGATTGCCACCTCGGGCCCCGATACCCCCTATGCGGCCATTATGCAGTCGTACTACGCCGCAATCTGCAAGGCCGAGAAGTATATCTACCTCTCAACCCCCTACCTGCTACCCAACGAGGTTATAGTTACCGCCTTGAAGGTGGCTGCTCTAAGCGGTGTGGATGTGAGGCTGCTTATTCCCGTCAGGGGCGACAACATATTTGTCGCTTGGGCGGGCTACTCGTATGTCGATTCGCTCTTGGAGGCGGGTGTGAAGGTATACCTCTACCAGAAGGGATTTAACCACTCGAAATTCATCGTTATCGACGACGAACTCTGCACCATTGGCTCAGCCAACTTGGACCACCGCAGCTTCGAGGACGACTTCGAGATACAGGCCCTCATCTACGAAAACAGCGTGGCACAAGAGTTGAAGGGTTACTTCCTCGATGACCTGGCCGATAGCAAACTTATCACCCCCGACGAGTGGGCACAGCGCTCCAAGTGGCGCAAAATTATGGAGTCGCTCTCGCGACTGCTCGCTCCGCTGTTCTAAAAAATTCAGCCTCAGCCCCCCGACATTTTCCTAACTCTTTTTTACCCTCTGCCCCCGTTTGTGGCAAAAGGTTTGCACCTCTTGTGGGCAACAGACCACACACCACCAACCGTAGGCAGAAATATGCCCACCCTCCGCAGCCAACGTGGTCGGTGGGCAATTGCTATATATTTATATTTAACAACACACAAAAAAAGAGTTAGGTTATGAAAAGGTTTATTGTCATTTGGCTGGCTACAATGCTGGCTTGCTGGGCTGCCGATGCCCAGGTGCTCCGTTTCGGAGCCCGTGTGGGCCTCAATACGGGTGCCTACACCTTCGACCAGGTTACTATCGACCGCCACACTATTGCCCCCACCGTCGATCGCAGTAGTGGCTATCAGGTAGGCCTGCTGATGAGGCTCTCGATACCCAAGTTTATCTTTGTGCAGCCCGAGTTGGACCTGGTGCTGCGCGACTACTCCTTTGCACTGCATCGACCAAGCCGCGTGGCCGAGTACAAGAACATCCGCACCGTAAGGCTCGAACTGCCCGTTATGGTGGGCTTCAAGATAGGTGCGGCACGCTTCTTTGGCGGTCCGGTGTGGCGACTCGATGCCCACCAACACTACAAGGGCAAGGGTGAAACTCCCTTTGATGTGCGCTTCAACGACAACGACATTGCCGGAATGGTTGGAGCGGGCATAGACCTCGATGGGCTCTTCGTAGAGGTGCGCTATATGCAGTACCTCAAGGAGACCACCTCCGAGATAACGCTCAACAGCCAGACGGCCGAGCTGACCGTTCAGAACGATAACCTGTTCCAAATCAGCTTTGGCGTTATGTTCTGAGAGAGTGGTTGTGGGGCGACCAAAAAAGCAGCGGGGCTACTCTCATATCACTGAGGGTAGCCCCGCTTGGGGTTAATCTACGCTTAACGGATTATTTAACGCGGTAGATTTTCTTGTAGCCGTAGATAGCCTCGTCGCCGAGCTCCTCCTCGATGCGGAGCAGCTGGTTGTACTTAGCCATACGGTCGCTACGGCTCATCGAACCAGTCTTAATCTGGCCCGAGTTGGTAGCAACTGCGATGTCGGCGATGGTAGCATCCTCGGTCTCGCCCGAACGGTGCGAAGTAACCGAAGTGTAGCCTGCACGGTGAGCCATCTCGATAGCGTCGAGGGTCTCGGTCAGCGAACCAATCTGGTTAACCTTAATCAGAATCGAGTTACCGCAACCCAGCTCGATACCCTTCTTCAAGAACTCTACGTTGGTTACGAACAGGTCGTCACCTACCAGCTGGCACCTGTCGCCAATAGCGTCGGTCAGGGCTTTCCAGCCGTCCCAGTCGTTCTCGGCCATACCATCCTCGATCGAGTCGATGGGGTATTTCTCAACCAGACCTTTCAGGTACTCAACCTGCTCGGCCGAGGTGCGTTTTGCACCCTTCTCGCCCTCAAATTTGGTGTAGTCGTAGATACCATCGTTGTAGAACTCGCTCGATGCGCAGTCCATACCAATCATAACGTCTTTGCCAGGAACGTAGCCTGCAGCCTCGATAGCTTTCAGGATGCTCTCGATAGCGTCCTCGGTACCCTCCAATGCGGGAGCAAAGCCACCCTCATCACCTACTGCGGTGCTCAGGCCGCGAGCGTGGAGTACCTTTTTCAGGTTGTGGAATACCTCGGCACCCATACGCAGAGCCTCACGGAAAGTGGGGGCACCTACGGGGCGAATCATAAACTCCTGGAATGCGATAGGAGCATCCGAGTGCGAACCACCGTTGATGATGTTCATCATAGGAACGGGCAGGCTCTTGGCGTTGGTACCACCAATGTAGCGGTACAGAGGCATACCCAGCTCGGCAGCAGCTGCGTGAGCAGTTGCGAGCGATACGCCCAGGATAGCGTTTGCGCCCAAGTTGCTCTTGGTAGGAGTGCCATCCAACTCAATCATAGCTTTATCTACGCCCACCTGGTCGAAGATGCTCATACCAATGATTGCGGGTGCGATTTTCTCGTTTACGTTGGCAACAGCTTTCAGTACGCCTTTGCCCAGATAGCGGCTCTTGTCGCCATCACGAAGCTCCAAAGCCTCGTTCTCACCGGTCGAAGCACCGCTGGGAACAGCAGCACGACCTACAATACCGTTAATGGTGGTAACCTCTACCTCGATGGTGGGGTTGCCCCTCGAATCAAGAATCTCTCTTGCGTGTACGCCTAAAATCTCTGACATAGTCTTTTTTAGTGTTTTGTGATTGTAATTAAACCTAACTGTGTTTGTTTTGTTTGTTATATCTTCCCACAAAAGGAGGGCGATTGCTCACCCTCCCTCTGGTGTGGAGTCATCGTTTTACACCTCGCGCTCCGATTAGCTACGGAATTTAGCTTTGAGGTACTCGCGGTTCAGGCGAGCGATGTGGTTGATAGTGATGCCTTTGGGGCACTCGGCCTGACAAGCACCGGTGTTGGTACAGTTACCAAAGCCCAGCTCGTCCATCTTGGCAACCATTGCTTTGGCCCTGCGAGCAGCCTCAACCTGACCCTGAGGCAGTTTGGCCAAGCTCGATACCCTTGCAGCTACGAACAGCATAGCCGAGCCGTTCTTACAGGTAGCAGCGCAAGCACCGCAACCGATACAAGCTGCAGCGTCCATACTCTCCTCTGCATCGTCTTTGGCAATAGGAATTGCGTTTGCATCGGGCACACCACCGGTACCAACCGAGATGAAGCCACCTGCCTGGAGAATGCTCTCATAAGCAGTGCGGTCTACAACGAGGTCTTTGATTACGGGGAATGCGCGGCTCCTCCAAGGCTCGATAACGATAGTATCGCCGTCCTTGAAGTTACGCATATGCAACTGGCAAGTGGTAACCTCGCTCTCGGGGCCGTGTGCGTGGCCGTTGATGCGCAACGAGCAAGCACCGCAGATACCCTCGCGGCAGTCGTGGTCGAAAGCTACGGGCTCTTTACCCTCGTGAATGAGCTGGTTGTTCAAAATATCGAGCATCTCCAAGAAAGAGCTCTCGGTCGAAACATCTTTTACAACGTATGTCTCGAACTGTCCTTTGGCTTTGGCGTTAGCCTGGCGCCATATTTTAAGTGTTAAATTCATAGTCGTTTTCTCTAAAGGTTAATGCTCCCAGTGGTTAGTCTTTGTAGTTACGCTGCTGCAGGTGGATAGTCTCGAATTTCAGAGGCTCTTTGTAGAGTACGGGCTCTTTGTCCTCGCCCTGGTACTCCCAAACTGCAACGTATGCATAGTTCTCGTCGTCGCGCAGTGCCTCGCCCTCGGGAGTCTGGTACTCCTCGCGGAAGTGGCCACCGCAGCTCTCGTTACGATTCAATGCGTCGCGTGCCATCAGCTCGCCAAGCTCCAGGAAGTCGGCCAAGCGGAGTGCTTTCTCCAACTCGGGGTTCAACTCGTCGGGTTTGCCTGCAAGTTTCAGGTCGCTCCAGAACTCTTTCCTCAGAGCCTGAATCTCTACGATAGCGCTCTCCAACGACTCTTTGGTACGAGCCATACCAACCTTCTCCCACATAATGCCGCAACCGAGTTTCTTGTGCAGCTCGTCGGGAGTCTGGTTACCCTTGATGGCATAGAGCTTCTCTATTTTAGCCTTGATAGCGTTCTCGGCCTCCTCGAATGCGGGATCGTTGGTATTAACCTTGGGCGACTGAATCTCGTGCGACAGGTAATCACCAATGGTGTAGGGCAGTACGAAGTAACCGTCGGCCAAACCCTGCATCAGAGCCGAAGCACCCAGGCGGTTTGCACCGTGGTCCGAGAAGTTGGCCTCGCCAATTGCATACAGACCAGGGATAGTAGTCATCAGGTTGTAATCAACCCAGGTACCACCCATAGTGTAGTGAACAGCGGGATAGATCTGCATAGGCTGCTCGTAGGGGTTAACAGCGGTAATCTTCTCGTACATCTGGAACAGGTTACCATACCTCTCGCGGATGATGTCGATACCCAGACGCTCAATGGCGGTCTTGAAGTCGAGATATACTGCCAAGCCGGTCTCGTTCACGCCATAGCCTGCATCGCAACGCTCCTTAGCAGCACGCGAAGCAACGTCGCGAGGTACCAAGTTACCAAATGCGGGGTAACGACGCTCCAAGTAGTAGTCCCTATCCTCCTCGGCGATGTCCGAAGGCTGTTTAACGCCTGCGCGCAGAGCCTTCACGTCGCTCAGGTTCTTGGGAACCCAAATACGGCCATCGTTACGCAACGACTCACTCATCAGAGTCAGTTTACTCTGCTGTGTACCGTGAACGGGGATACAGGTGGGGTGAATCTGGGTAAAGCAGGGGTTAGCAAATGCAGCACCCTTCTTGTAAGCCTGCCAAGCCACCGAACCGTTCGAGTTCATAGCGTTGGTCGACAAGAAGAATACGTTGCCATAGCCACCGGTTGCCATAACCACAGCGTGAGCACCGTGACGCTCCAACTCGCCGGTCACCAGGTTACGAGCAATAACGCCCCTGGCCTTGCCGTCAATCAGAACGATATCCAAAATCTCGTGGCGCGAGTAGCTCTTAACGGTACCTGCGGCAATCTGACGGTTCAGAGCAGCATAGGCACCCAGCAGCAACTGCTGACCGGTCTGGCCACGAGCATAGAATGTACGCGAAACCTGTGCGCCACCAAACGAACGGTTGGCCAACTTGCCACCATACTCGCGAGCGAAAGGTACACCCTGAGCCACGCACTGGTCGATAATCAGGTTCGACACCTCGGCCAGACGATATACGTTCGACTCCCTTGCACGGTAGTCACCACCCTTGATGGTATCGTAGAAGAGGCGATATACCGAGTCGTTGTCGTTCTGATAGTTTTTGGCAGCGTTGATACCGCCCTGTGCTGCAATCGAGTGAGCCCTACGGGGCGAGTCGCTGATGCAGAACACCTTTACGTTGTAACCCAACTCGCCGAGCGATGCAGCAGCTGCACCACCACCCAGACCGGTACCGATAACGATAATGTCGAGTTTGCGTTTGTTTGCGGGGCTTACAACTTTGATTGCGCCTTTATGCTTGGTCCACTGGCCTTCGATAGGGCCGGTTGGAATTTTAGAATCCAGTTTAATCATATCGCGTCTAATAGTTTTAAGTCAGACTAAAAGTTGAGGATACCGAAGTTCTCCTGCAAGAAAATTGCAATTGCGCAGAGTGCAAAGCCGCCGATGATAACGGTAGCAACAATCCACGAGATGCATTTCATACGTTTGAACCATACTTTGCTGTTCAAACCGAGCGAGTGCATCATACTCCATACACCGTGGGTCAGGTGGAGCCAAATACCGCCAAACCATATCAGGTAGAGCAGCAGGTAGGGCCACTGTGCAAAGTAGTAGCGAACGATAGCAGCGCCATCGGTGGGGGCTACCATTGCAGCACCAACTACAACCTCGTGAGCGCCCTGCAATTCGGCCCACATCATCTTGTACCAGAAGTGTGCAAGGTGGAGTGCCAAGCCGATGATTACTACGAAGCCCAGTACCAACATGTTTTTCGACGACCACTCAACGCCATTCTCGCGTTTGGTAACTGCGTAGCGGATGGTGCCACGAGCCTTGCGGTTCTGGATAGTCAGCACGATTGCCAATGCAAAGTGCAATACAACTACCAGCGCCAGCAGCACAGTAGCAGCCACTGCATACCAGTTAGCGCCCAGGAAACCGCAAATTGCGTTGTAGGCGTCGTTAGAGATAACCAAAGCCAAGTTCATACACATGTGGAATGTGAGGAACAAGACCAACACACAGCCCGAGATGCTCATAAACATCTTCTTGCCGATCGAAGAGGTAAAAATACTTCCACTCATAATTATTTAGGTTAATGAAAAATATAGTTTGTCAATTGGTGCAAAGTTACTATTGTTTTTCGATTAACACAATTATTTCACTAACTTTGTCGTTGGAACAATAGAAGTTTTTTATGAAAAACAGGATATTTAGTGTATTGGTGGCTCTCGTTTTTGGGAGTAGTGGGGTTTGGGGCCAGGCTCTCTATGGTGGTGCCTCGCAGGTCGATGTGCCCCGAGCGGCCGATTTTCCTCGCGTGACGGCCCCTGCAATGATGGCCAGCGACCGCCAAGCGGTCGATTATGAGGCCATACATTTCTGGGACCACTTCCCCTTTGCCGACCACTCGCGCTACTCCGAGGGCGAGGTGCAACAGGCCTTCGTTGAGTTTGTTGTGGGGGTGCTCAAGGCCACGCCCCAGGCTGCTGCCAAGGCAATGACAACGCTGATGACAAAGGCTGCCGTGAGCGAAGATTGCTATTGGCTATTCTTGGAGATGGCCGAGGAGGGCCTCTATGATCCCAACTCGCCTATGCGCGACGACGGGCTCTTCGAGCCGGTCCTGCGCCACGCAGTGGGGAGCAAAAGTCCACTTGATGACACCTCAAAGTTGCGCTACCGCTCGCTGCTGCGGCTGGTTAGCCGCAATCAGGAGGGCTCGCGCGCTACCGACTTTACCTACACTCTGGTCAATGGCAGCCAGAACACACTCTATAAGACTCCTGCCGACCTGACGTTGCTCTACTTCTACAACCCCGGCTGCCCCGATTGTGCTCGTGTCAAACGATTGCTCATCGAGGCCGGTTATGCCGAGGCTCTGCACCGCATTGGGCTGCTGACGGTGGTGGCTGTTCACCCCGACGAGGAGCTTCAAGAGTGGCGCGCCACGCTGTACGAAAACCCATCGTGGTGGATTTCGGCCTACGACAAAGGGACCAAAATTCTCAAAGGTGACCTCTACGATTTGAAGGCCATACCTACGCTCTACCTGCTCGACGGCCTCAAGACCGTGCTACTCAAAGACCCCTCGGTCGAGGAGCTCAACCAAGCTCTGGCGAGTATGTACAACAGCCTCGCCGAGCAGTAGTTATAGTTCTTATAGCTCTTATAGCTCCTATTACTCCTATGGGAAAAATAAACAGAACGAGTTGCCTTTTGTGGGGCAACTCGTTCTGGTTTTTGGGGAATAATAGTGCTTACTTTTTAAGCCACTTCTCGATGTTCTCGCGAACCAAGAAGTAGTAAACTGCCAAACCAACCCAGCTGGTACCAAGTACCAATACTGCTACGATAAGTTTCCAGGGCAGGTCGATGTTTTTCTTGAATACGTCGAGCACGCACCAAATGGCGCATACAAGACCAACGATGTAAAGAATAAATCCCATAATTGTGTCTTTGTTTTTTAGTTAAGTTTGATGTTATAGTTGTGTGAAAATTTAGCACCCTAATCGCGGCGTACAATCTTGGCACCCAGTGCGTTCAGGCGGCCCTCGATGTTCTGGTATCCGCGGTCAATCTGCTCAACATTTTGGATAATGCTCTTGCCGTCGGCATTGAGGGCTGCAATCAGTAGTGCCACACCTGCGCGAATGTCGGGCGAGGTCATCTTTGTGGGCCTCAGTCGGCGCTGGTGGTCGTGGCCAATGACGGTGGCGCGGTGGGGGTCGCAGAGGATAATCTGTGCGCCCATATCTATCAGCTTATCGACAAAGAACAGCCTACTCTCGAACATCTTTTGGTGGATGAGCACCGAGCCTTTGGCCTGGGTTGCCACCACCAAGAATACGCTCAGTAGGTCGGGCGTAAGGCCCGGCCAGGGAGCATCGGCAATGTTCATAATCGAGCCGTCCATAAAGCTCTCAATCTCGTAGTGCTCTTGGCGGGGGATATAGATGTCGTCGCCCCTCTGCTCGAAGCGGATGCCCATACGGGCAAACTGGGCGGGAATGATGCCCAAGTTCTCGAACGACACATTTTTGATGGTCAGCTCCGACTGAGTCATTGCGGCCATACCTATAAAGCTACCCACCTCAATCATATCGGGCAACATTGTGTGCTCGGTGGCGTGGAGCTCCTCTACACCCTCTATGCGGAGCAGGTTTGAGGCAATACCCTCAATCTTGGCACCCATACGGCACAGCATCTTGCAGAGTTGCTGGATGTAGGGCTCGCAGGCGGCATTGTAGATGGTGGTGGTACCTTTGGCCAACACCGCGGCCATAATTATATTGGCAGTACCCGTAACCGAAGCCTCATCGAGCAACATATAGGTACCCTTCAACTCGGGTGCGGCAATCTCGAAGAAGTCGCCGGCCAAGTCGAAGTTCACCTCGGCACCCAGTTTTTGCAGGCCCAAGAAGTGGGTGTCTAATCTGCGGCGGCCAATCTTGTCGCCACCAGGCTTGGGCATATAGGCCACGCCAAAGCGAGCCAGCAGGGGGCCCACTACCATTACCGAGCCACGCAACTTCGAGCCGCGCAGTTTGTAATCCTCGGTACGCAGGTAGCCCAGGTCTACGTTGCGTGCGCAGAAGGCATACTCGCCTTCGCCCAATCGCTCGACCTCTACGCCCAAGTTGCGCAGCAGGTCCATAAGCCCCAGTACGTCTACAATCTCGGGCACGTTGTGCAACACCACTCGCTCTTTGGTCAGCAGGGTTGCGCAGATTATTTGCAACGCCTCGTTTTTGGCTCCCTGGGGGGTTATCTCGCCACTCAGAGGGCGACCGCCATAGACTTCAAAATATGCCATAATGTTTGGAAATTAGGTAGTTAGTGTTGTATCTATCTTTTTGCTTATTTGTTACTACTTGTTGTCGTCGAACAGGCGCACCCTTGCAA
Organism: Rikenellaceae bacterium; assembly: GCA_015059945.1. Lineage (GTDB taxonomy): Bacteria > Bacteroidota > Bacteroidia > Bacteroidales > Rikenellaceae > Tidjanibacter. The sequence goes on along the minus strand of SUZJ01000001.1, from coordinate 18,936 downwards.
AGATGCGGTTTTTGCGCTGGAGCACAAAGAACTCCAACACCAGTAGCACCAGTGCCACCACTACGGGCAGCACAAACTGTTCGTCGTACTCCTCAAAGACCTCGGTCTCGAACTTAGCCTTCTCGGTCTGGTTTATGAGCCCAATAATCTCGTCGAGCCCCACGCTTTGGCTCGAGGCCCTAACATAGGCTCCGCCCGTGGTGAGGGCAATCTTCTGCAACCCCTCCTCGTCGAGCTTGCTGACCACAATCTCGCCCTCGCTGTCGCGTATAAAGTCGTCGCCAATGCGTATGGGGGCTCCCTCGGGGGTGCCAATGCCTATTGTGTAGATGGTTATGCCCTGCTGTGCAGCCCTCTCGGCCGCCACCAGTGCATCGTCCTCGTGGTTTTCGCCATCGGTCACCAATACCAGCACTCGGCTGCTGCCGCTCTGCGACGAGAACGAGCCTATGGCCATATCAATAGCCGTACCTATGGCTGTGCCCTGCTTGGTTACCTGCGAGGGCGAAATCTGTTGCACAAAGTTCTTGGCCGTAAGGTAGTCGGCCGTTATGGGTAGCTGAACGTAGGCATCGCCCGCAAAGACTATGATGCCAATCTTGTCCTCGCTGAGTCCCTCAATCACTCGGCCCACAGCATACTTGGTGCGCTCCAAGCGGCTGGGCTCGAAGTCGTTGGCCAGCATCGAGTTCGATACGTCTATGGCCACCATAATCTCTACACCCTCGCGCTCGACCTCTTTGAGCTTCGAACCAAACTGGGGCCTGGCGAGTGCCAACACAATGGCCACCACAGCCAACACCAGCAGCCAGAATTTCCACCTCGCACGCTTCACCGAAGCCTCGGGGGCCAGACGTGCAATAGCGGCCGAGGTGCCCACTCGTGCAAGGCGCCTTTTGCGCTGGGCCAGGCAGTACTCAAAGAGTACCACCATCAGCGGTACCAACAGCAGCAGGTAAAAGTATTCGGTATGTGCAAACCTAAACATTTTTATATCTCGGTGCTTTTATTCTCTGTTTCTTGTTTTTACGGAATGGTGTTGAGCCACAGGCGGCGCACCACAAACTCGACCAACAGCAATACCAATGCCCACAGCAAGTAGTTGCCATAGAGTTCGTTGTACTTGACAAAGTCATCGGTCTCGATGCGGCTCTTCTCCAACTTATTGATGCGCTCGTAGACCTCATAGAGCGACCCCTTGTCGGTAGCGCGGAAGTACTCGCCACCCGTCTTGGCCGCAATGTCGGTCAATGTCTGCTCGTCAATCTCAACCTTGGCCTGCTGGTAGCGCAGGTTGCCCCACGAGTCATAGACGGGGTAGGGGGCATAGCCCTGCTTGCCCACGCCAATAGTGTATACCCTGATGCCATACTCGGCGGCAATTTCGGCAGCCGACATTGGGGCCACCTGACCGGCGTTGTTCACACCATCGGTCAGCAGTATCACCACCTTGCTCTTGGCCTCCGAGTCGCGCAGTCGGTTTACGGCTGTAGCCAGTCCCATACCTATGGCTGTACCATCCTCGATGGTGCCAAACTCAACCCTTGCCAGTAGTGTCTGCAACGAGGCTCGGTCGGTAGTCAGAGGGCTCTGGGTGTAGCTCTCGCCCGCAAACACCACCAGTCCTATGCGGTCGTTTGGGCGGTCGGCAATAAACTTGGCTGCCACATCTTTGGCTGCCACAAGTCGGTTGGGCTGGAAGTCGGCGGCCAACATAGTGCCCGACACGTCGAGGGCCAACACTATGTCTATACCCTCAACGGTGGTTGTCGAGCCCTGCTCGCTGCTCTGGGGGCGCGCCAAGGCAACCGCCAGCAGTATGATCACCGCACAGCGCAACACTACGGGCAGATGGCGCAGCCAGTAGCGCAGGGTGCGAGGTGCCCCTTTGAGCCCCTCGACCGACGATAGCGTAACGGTGGCACCCCCTTGGCGGTCACGCCAGATGTAATAACCCACCATTGGCACCACCAGTGCTGCCAACCACAACATATATGGATTTGCAAATGTCATCTTATCTTTTTTGTCTAACGTCCAACGTCTAACGTCTAACCGACCTAAGTCCTTAAGGCCCTTAAGGAATGATAGGAGTTATAGGAGCTATAAGAGTTATAATTTTCAATTCTTTCTCTACCAGTTTTTGCCCGAGCGACCTACGGCTACCCCCTTCTGCTGCTCATCGACCTTCTCGCGGGTGCGATTTTCGGCCTGCTGAACAGCATTGAGCATCTGCTCGCTCTCCTTGCTGGGCCCCTGCTCGGGCTGCTGGCCCTGCTGCTCGCTTGGCTTGGGCTTGTGGCCCTGGGGCTGCTCGGGTTGCTCACCATGGTCGGGATTCTGCTCGGGTTGCTGGCCCTCATTTGGGTTTTGCTGCTGGTCGTTCTGCTGTTGGTCTTGGTTATTTTGGTTTTGTTGTTGGTCTTGGTTGTTTTGGTCCTGATTCTGCTGATTATCTTGATTTTGCTGTTGGTCTTGGTTTTGTTGCTGCTGGTCCAACAGGGCCTTGGTGTAGGCGTAGTTGAACTTGGCCTCCAGGTCGCTGGGGTTGAGCTTAAGCGACTCCTTGTACGAGGCCAGTGCCTCTTGCAACTTCTGCTGCTGGAACTGGCTGTTGCCCAAGTTGTAGTAGGCTGCGGCCCTCTGCTGGTCGGTCACACCGCTCTTGCGCTCGGCCACCCCCTTGAACGACTCCTCGGCAGCCTCGAAGGCACCACTTGCAAACTGCGCATCGCCCAAGTTGAAGAGCCCCTCGACCGAGTCAGAATTGGCTTTCAGAGCCTTTCTGTACTCCTTCTCGGCATCGGCCATACGCTGCTGTTCGTAGAGCTTGTTGCCACTGCGTATGTGTTTGCGTTCGGGCAGTTGCTGACCCCTTGCCACGCCACACGAGAGGAGCACCATAGCCCCCACAACTACCATTCGGAAAAGGCTACTACTGTTCATCACCGCTCTGCCCCTCCTTGTGGCTGTTCTCAATTTCCAGTTCTACAACATCGCTTGTAGCCACCTCGGCCTTGGTCTGCTCGGCCACCTCTTTGCTCTCCTCTACAAAGTAGTAGACCTTGTAGTAGACCCCCTCGTTAGTCTCGGCATCGGGGCTGTGCTTGGCAAACTTAACCAAGTCGGCTTCGCGCAGCAGTTCGCTAAGGTCGGCAAGCTGTTTTTTGGTTAGTTCGAGCCCCTTTATGGCCGCAACAATCTCGTCGGTGGTCATCTCCATAGCCCCTACGCCAAAGCGACCTTCGAGGTACTCCCTAAGGATGTCGGTCAGGCGGGTGTAGTATAGCTTGTGCTGGCCGTTTTGCCACAACTTCTGGGCACTCAGCTGCTCCAACTGGCGTATGGCCACAATGTGTGGAGCCTCTTTGGGCCTGCTCTCGATGGCCTCGGCAGCTTTGGCCTTGCGTGTGCGGGTGGCAATCAGGTATATTGCCGACACGATGGCCAGTATTGCTATGACAATCAACGCCAAGTAGCCTCCAAACTCCTCTACCACAAGCGGAGTTTTCATAGGCTGCTTGATGTCGTAGATGGTCTTTTGGGCTGTATCTACGGGCATCATATCTACCTTCACCCTCAGTGGCGAGCCCACAAATACGGTGTCGAGGTCTACGCCGTCGTACCACAGCACACCCAACGAGTCGATGCTGTACTCGGCAGGCTCAAACGAGGTGAGCCTATAACGCTTGCGCAGTTGGTATACCCCCTCTTTGTGGCCCACGGTGTCGGTGGGGTGCTCTTCGAGCAGCTCGATGCGCCCTTCGGTAAAGTCGGCCGAGATGGTGGGGAATGCCACCTGCACCTGCTCGCCCTCGGGAGCCTCATCTACCTCGGCCTCTATCTCGAGCCAGAAGTGGTCGCCAATCAGCACCTCCTGGGGGCTGAACTGCGCACCCCTGATGCGCAGGTGGCCCAAGTCGGCTTGGGCTGTGGCCACCTCGGCAAAAAAGAGCAGCGAGGCTACTAATAGTATATTATGTCTAACTCTACCTATCATCGGCGGCTGAAAAGTTTTATCAACTCCTTTACGTAGTCTTGGTCGGTAGCCACATCGGCGTGGTCTACTCGGGCCCTGTCCAATATGCGGTTTATGCGCTCGTGGTCGTTGCGCCAAGTGGTGGCGTAGTGCTCCCTGACGGCCCTCGACGAGGTATCTACCCACTCCCTGCGGCCGCTCTCGGCATCGACCACCTCCATCAGTCCCACGTCGGGCAATTCGGCATCCAACCGGTCATAAACCCTTATGCCCACAATGTCGTGCTTGCCCGAGGCAATTTTCAGACTCTTCTCCAACTCGGCATATACCTCGTCGGCTTCTCCGCCCAAGCAGAAGTCGCTGATAAGGAAGGTTGTACACCTCTTTTTGAGTGCATTTGTCAGGTACTTTACGGGCTCGGTGAGCGAAGTGGCTTTGCCCTGAGGCTCGTAGTCGAGCAGGGTGCGTATAATCTGCAATATGTGCGAGCGCCCCTTCTTGGGTGGGATGAACTTCTCAATCCCCTCCGAGAATAGCAGGCAGCCCACCTTGTCGTTGTTCGACGCAGCCGAGAAGGCCAACACTGCGGCCACCTCGGTCATAATGGTACGCTTGGTCTTGTCGACTGAGCCAAACAGCCCCGAGCCACTCACATCTACCACCAACATCATTGTCAGCTCGCGCTCCTCTTCGTAGACTTTGGTGTGGGGCTTGCGTGTGCGAGCCGTTACGTTCCAGTCGATATCTCTCACATCATCGCCCAGAGCATACTCCCTCACCTCGCTGAACGCCATACCACGACCTCGGAAGGCACTGTGGTAGTGTCCCGCAAAGATATCATTCGAAAGACCTCGGGTCTTGATCTCTATCTTACGAACCTGTTTTAGTATGTCGGCTGTATTGTCGCGCACTGTCTGCTGTTTTGGTTGGTTGTGGTACTTTGTGGGGTTGTGCAGCCCTTTTTTTACACACGCCCCCGCCCTTCGGGCACCCCCTCTAATTTAGAGGGGGAATTTTTCAATTGACCAAGCTGACGCTTGCTCTAAAATGCTCCTGCTCGGCATAGCTTGCAAGCAATCTCTGCTCTCGCTTACTCGCATTTAATCCTCCTGCGGTGTCTTTTCCTCCTTCGCGCCTCGGCAATTTGAGTATACTCAATTGCTCTCGGCTTGGCGTCGGTTGCCTCAATTCTCAATTTCCTAAGGAACCTCTACTGCGTTGAGGATCTCGGTGATGATATCCTCGCTGCTGATGTTCTCGGCCTCGGCCTCGTACGACAAGCCTATGCGGTGGCGCAGCACGTCGTGGCACATTGCCCTCACATCCTCGGGGATGACATAGCCCCTGTGTTTGATAAAGGCATAGGCCTTCGATGCTTTGGCCAGGGCGATACTTGCACGGGGCGACGCACCATAGGCAATCATAGGTGCAATCTTCGACAGGCCATACTCGGCAGGCTCGCGAGTGGCAAAGATTATGTCGACGATATACTTCTCAATCTTCTCGTCCATATATACGTCGCTCACCACCTGGCGGGCCCTGACAATATCTTCGGGGGTAACCACCTTTGCGGGCTCGGGCATACCCTCACCTGCCAAGTTCATCCTCACGATGTCGCGCTCCTCCTGCTTCTTGGGGTAGCTGATTTTGGCTTTGAGCATAAACCTATCTACCTGAGCCTCTGGCAGAGGATAGGTACCCTCCTGCTCGATAGGGTTCTGGGTGGCCATAACCAGGAATGGCTGGGGCAGCTTGAAGGTCTCGTCGCCAATGGTTACCTGCCTCTCCTGCATAGCCTCCAACAGTGCGCTCTGTACTTTGGCAGGCGAGCGGTTAATCTCATCGGCCAGCACAAAGTTTGCAAAGATGGGGCCCTTCTTTACGGTGAACTCCTCGTTCTTCTGAGAGTAGACCATTGTACCCACCAGGTCAGCAGGCAGCAGGTCGGGGGTGAACTGCACACGGCTGAACTTGGCATCAATGGCCTTTGCCAGAGTGGTGATGGCCAGAGTTTTTGCCAGTCCGGGCACGCCCTCCAAGAGGATGTGGCCACCTGTGAGCAGACCAATCAGCAGGGTGTCTACCAGATGACGCTGGCCCACAATCACCTTGCCCATCTGCATATTCAGCGAGTCTACAAACACGCTCTCGCGCTCGATTCGCTCGTTAAGTTCTTTGATATTAACAACTTCGCTCATAGTATATTGTTTTTCGATATTTTGCTTGTGGCAATGGGGCGCCTATTGCAGCGCCAGACGCAACACGTCGTCGTTGGTACGAACGTAGTGGAAGGTGAGCCCCTCGAGGTAGTCGGCCTTTATCTCCGACACATCTTTGCGGTTGTCCTCGCATAGTATCAGGGTGGTGATACCAGCACGTTTGGCTGCCAAAATCTTCTCCTTCACACCTCCGATGGGGGTTACTCGGCCACGCAGGGTGGTTTCGCCCGTCATTGCAATGCGCTCGGTAACCTTGCGGCCTGTGTAGGTCGACACGATAGAGGTTACCATAGTGATACCTGCGCTGGGGCCATCTTTGGGAATTGCGCCCTCGGGTACGTGTATGTTTATGTCGTACTTCTCAAACTTCTCGACCTCAATACCCAGCTCTTGGTGGTGGGCCTTCACCCACTCCCACGCAATGGTGGCCGACTCTTTCATCACGTCGCCTAAGTTGCCCGTCAGGTTCAGCACGCCCTTGCCGGGTGTGAGCACCGACTCGATATAGAGGATGTCGCCACCCACCTCGGTCCAAGCTAAGCCCGTAACTACGCCCACCATACCGCCAACCTCGTACTGGTCGCGCTGGAACTTCTGCACGCCCAAGATTTTGCGCACATCATCAATGGTAACTGCGGGGCTGAACTCCTCCTCAAAGCCAATCTGTTTTGCGCGATAGCGGGCAATCTTGGCCAGCTGTTTGTCGAGCGAGCGCACACCACTCTCGCGAGTGTAGTCCTCGATAATCTGGGCTACAACCTCTTTGTCGATGGTGAGTTTGTCGGCAGGTACACCGTGGGCCTCGCACTGCTTGTGGATGAGGTGGCGCTCGGCAATTTCGAGCTTCTCATCCAATATGTAGCCCGCAATGTTAATCATCTCCATACGGTCGCGCAGGGCAGGGCTGATGGCGCCCACGTTGTTAGCCGTAGCTATGAAGAGCACCTTCGACAGGTCGTAGTCTACGTCGATATAGTTGTCGTGGAAGGTGGCATTCTGCTCGGGGTCAAGTACTTCGAGCAGTGCCGATGCAGGGTCGCCGTGAGTGCCTCGGCCAACCTTATCTACCTCGTCGAGGATGATTACGGGGTTAGACGAGCCACAGCGTTTGATTGTTTCGATAATACGACCGGGCATCGAGCCTATGTAGGTGCGGCGGTGGCCCCTAATCTCCGACTCGTCGTGCAGACCGCCCAACGATATGCGGCCAAACTTGCGCCCCAGAGCCTCGGCAACCGACTTACCCAGCGAGGTCTTACCAACTCCCGGAGGGCCATACAGACAGATGATGGGCGATTTGAGGTCGCCTTTGAGCTTTATGACAGCCAAGTGCTCCAATATGCGCTCCTTGACCTCGTCGAGCCCAAAGTGGTCGGCATCGAGCCTCTCGTGGGCACGACTCAGGTCCATATTGTCGGTGGTGTACTCGTCCCAGGGAAGCTCGAGCATAGTTTCGAGATAGGTCATCTGTACCGAGTACTCGGCCACTGCGGGATTGAGCCTCTCGAGCTTCGATACCTCCTTCTCAAACCTTTCGGCCACAGCCTTGCTCCATTTCTTCTTGGCTGCGCGGTCACGCAGACGTTTGATGTCGCCCTCGTCGGTGTCGCCCAGCTCCTCCTGAATGGTGCGAATCTGCTGCTGCAAGAAGTACTCCTTCTGCTGCTGGTCGATATCTTGTTTAACCTTGCTCTGGATTTTGTTCTTCAACTCGACAAGTTGCTGCTCGTGTACCAAAATCTCCAACAACTTGCGGCTGCGAGCTAACAAGCCAGGGGCCTCCAGAAGCTTCTGGCGGTCGGCATCGCTGAAATCCAGATTCGAGCAGATGAAGTTGATGATACCTCTCTTCGAGTCGATATTCTTGATGGCAAAGCTGGCCTCTTTGGGGATGTTGGGCGAGATGCTGATGATGTTCAGCGCCACGTCGCGAATAGAGTCTACCAAGGCCACAAATTCGACATTGTTGTTGTCGGGCGAAACATCTTTCAGTACATTTACCGAGGCGGTAAAGTAGGGCTCCGACGAGAGGTACTCGACAATCTCAATCTTCTCCAAGCCGTGCAGAATGACGGTCAGGTTGCCATTGGGCATCTCCAAAATCTTGATGATGCTTGCTGCAGTACCCACCTTGTACATATCGTCGCCTGCGGGCTGCTCTACGTCGGCCTCGCGTTGGAGCACTGCGCCCAGCACACCACCATTCTTCTCGATATCCCTAACCAGTTTGATAGACTTTTCGCGACCAACGGTAATGGGGGTAATCGAGCCGGGGAAGAGCACCGAGCTACGCAACGACAAGATTGGCAGGGTGTTGGGTATGGTTACAGACTCGGAGAAGCCGTCCTCATCGGCTACAATGGGGATGACCTGCTGAACGCCATCGGCAGCATCGCCAATGCCCGTTACAATCTCCAATTCTACGCTATCATTTTTCTTTCTCATATCTCTTAGGTGTTCTCTTTTTTACTCGTAAAAAAACATTACGCCATAATGTAACGGCAAATATAACGACTTTCGTGCCCAAAAGTTGCACACCACGCCAAAAAGTTATCAACAATCCGTTTAACGAGCCCATAGAAAATGGGGTTATTTGGGCTGTAAGGCGCATAATTTGGGCAGTTAATAGGGTTTTTCGCGGCCGTAGGCCGTTTTAGAGGGTGGGTTGTCGTTTGACGTTTGACTTTTTTGATTATATTTGCAAGTTTTAGGACACGAATCAACAAAACAAAAAACATACAAACTATGCAAATCGCCGACAAATACACCCCACAGACCATCGAAGGTAAGTGGTACGACTACTGGATGGCACACCGAATGTTCCACTCCGAACCCGACAACCGTGAGCCCTACACCATCGTTATTCCCCCACCAAACGTGACGGGTATGCTCCATATGGGCCATATGCTCAACAACACCTTGCAGGATGTGTTGGTGCGTCGCGCCCGTATGAAGGGCTACAACGCCTGCTGGGTACCCGGCACCGACCACGCCTCTATTGCAACCGAGGCCAAGGTGGTGGCTAAACTCAAAGCCGAGGGTATCGACAAGGCCGACCTGACTCGCGAAGAGTTCTTGGCCCACGCCTGGGAGTGGAAAGAGAAACACGGCGGCATAATCCTCAAACAGCTCCGCCACTTGGGCGCTTCGTGCGACTGGGACCGCACCTGCTTCACTATGGACGAGGCTCGCACCGAGGGTGTTATCAAGGTATTTGTAGACCTCTACAACAAGGGCAAAATCTACCGTGGCGTGAGGATGGTAAACTGGGACCCCTCGGCACAGACCGCTCTGTCGGACGAGGAGGTTATCTACAAAGAGTCGCAGGGCAAGTTCTACTACCTGCGCTACAAGGTCGAGGGTAGCGACCGCTCGCTGATTGTGGCTACCACCCGTCCCGAGACCATCTTGGGCGACTCGGCAGTGTGTGTAAACCCCAACGACCCCCGTTATGCCGACCTGCCTGCCGATGCAAGGGTTATCGTACCTCTGGTTGGTCGCTCGGTGCCCGTAATTCGCGACGAGTATGTCGATATCGAGTTTGGTACAGGTGCGCTGAAAGTTACCCCCGCACACGACGTAAATGACTATATGCTGGGCGAGAAGTATGGTCTGGAAACAATCGACATCTTCAACCCCGACGGCACCATCAACGACAAGGTGGGCCTCTATGTGGGTATGGACCGCTTTGAGTGCCGCAAGGTGATTGAGGGCGACTTGGCTGCCGCAGGCCTGCTCGAAAAGACCGAGGCCTACACCAACAACGTGGGTTACTCGGAGCGTACAGGCGTGGCTATCGAGCCCAAGTTGTCGATGCAGTGGTTCCTCTCGATGGAGGAGTTGGCCAAACCCGCAACTGCCGCAGTGCTCGAAGATGTAATCAAATTTGTGCCCGAGAAGTACAAAAATACCTACCGCCACTGGATGGAGAACATCAAAGACTGGTGCATCTCGCGTCAGCTCTGGTGGGGCCAGCGCATCCCTGCCTACTACCTGCCCAAAGGTGGCTTCGTGGTGGCCGAGAGTGCCGAGGAGGCTCTGCAACTGGCTCGCCAGAAGAGTGGTGATGAGTCGCTCACGCTGGCCGACCTGCGCCAAGATGAGGATGTACTCGATACTTGGTTCAGCTCGTGGTTGTGGCCCATCAGCGTATTCGACGGCATCCGCAACCCCGAGAACGAGGAGATTAAGTACTACTATCCCACCAACGACCTGGTGACCGGTCCCGATATTATCTTCTTCTGGGTTGCCCGAATGATTATGGCGGGCTATGAGTGGAGGGGCGAGAGGCCTTTCCGCAACGTATACTTCACCGGTATTGTGCGCGACAAACTGGGCCGCAAGATGTCGAAGCAGTTGGGCAACTCGCCCGATCCACTGGACCTGATTGCCCAGTATGGTGCCGACGGTGTGAGGGTGGCACTGATGCTCTGCACCTCGGCCGGTAACGACCTGATGTTTGACGAGAGCCTCTGCGAGCAGGGCCGTAACTTCTGCAACAAGATTTGGAATGCCTACCGCCTGCTGGGCACTTGGAGCGTTGATAACACCATCGCTCAGCCCGAGCACTCGCAGTTGGCTATCAAGTGGTTCGATGCAGTGCTGAACAAGGCTTTGAAGGAGATTGACGACCACTTTGCAGCCTACCGCATCTCGGATGCTATGATGACCGCCTACAAACTCTTCTGGGATGATTTCAGCGGTTGGTACCTCGAGATGGTTAAACCCGCATACGGCTCGCCTGCCGACGCAGCTACCGTCGAGGCCACCAAGGGCTTCTTCGAGAAGCTGTTGCAGGTGCTCCACCCCTTTATGCCCTTCGTTACCGAGGAACTGTGGCAGAATGTCAAAGAGCGCACCGAGGGCGAGAGTGTTATGCTGAGCCAGATGCCTGCAGCGGGCGAGGTTGATGAGGCTCTGCTGGCAGCCTTCGACCTGGCACGCGAGGTTGTAACGGGTGTACGCAATATCAGGGCTCAGAAAAACGTACCTAATAAGGAGCAGATGGCTCTCGAGGTGATTGCCGACGAGAACTACCACGCCGAGCTCAACTCGGTGGTTGTGAAGATGGCAAACCTGTCGGCCATCAGTGAGGTTGCCGAGAAGAACCCCACCGCTTCGGCCTTCATAGTTAAGACCACCCAGTACTTCGTTCCTATGAGCGAGAATATCAACGTAGAGGAGGAGATTGCCAAGTTGGAGAAAGACTTGGCCCACTACGAGGGTTTCTTGCGCGGTGTTATGGCCAAGCTGTCGAACGAGCGCTTTGTGGCCAATGCCCCCGCAGCAGTGGTCGAGAACGAACGCAACAAACAGCGCGATGCCGAGGCCAAACTGGCCGCTATCCGCGAGCGAATGACTGCACTGAAAAAGTAAGGAGTTTGAATTGAAAATTGAGGCAAATGCGAGTAAGCGAGAGCAGAGATTGCTTGCAAGCTATGCCGAGCGTGAGCATTTTAGAGCAAGCGTTAGCTTGGTCAATTGAGAATTGAGAATTGAGAATTGAGAAAGCTTCTCTACATAGCATTGTTGGTTTTTGTGCTGAGCTTTGTGCCCGAGAGGTGCGAGGCCCAGTACAACAAGCGTTATATTGCTTGGGCAAGTCGTAACCTGCTGGCGGCCGACAACTACAAAGAGGCTATCGACATTCTCAATGTGCTGTTGCGCAGCGACAAAGAGTCCTACGAGGCTTACTACCTGCGCGGCTATGCCAAGTTGGGGCTGGGCGACCTGCTCGGTGCCGAGCAAGACCTCACCCGAGCTATCGACATCAACCCCGTCTACACCGAGGCGTTCCACTACCGAGGCATCGTGCGCTCGGAGCTGGGCAACTACGAAGATGCTATCAGCGACCTGACGGCAGCCATCGACCTGAGGCCCGACCTGCCAAACTCGTACTACTCGCGTGGCGTTACACACCTGCGCAACAAGCAGTTCGTAAAGTCGTTGGTAGACTTTGATATGATTTTGCGCTTCACCGACAAGGATGCCCAGACTCACATCAATCGCGGTGTGGCACTGCTCAACCTGCGCGACACGCTGGGGGCTCACGGCTGTTTCGACAAGGCCATACGCACCAATCGCAACTACACCGAGGGCTACAACCAGAAGGCTATGTTGCTGATGCAGCAGGGTGACAACCAGGGGGCGCTGGAAAACTTCGATATGGCCATCAAGTGCGACAGCACCTATCTGCAACCCCTCTTCAACCGCGCACTGGTATACTGCGAGTTGGAGCGCTACGATGAGGCTCTGGCCGACTTTGACAAGGTTATCGAGCTGGACAACTACGTTGTGGGCGCCTACTTCGACAGGGCTATTGTCTACTCCATTACGGGCGACTACCAAAAGGCTCTGGAGAACTACGACGAGGTATTGCGTCACGCCCCCGACAACGTCAAGGGCTACTACAATCGTGCGGGTGTCTACCTCCAACTGGGCCGCTTTGCCGAGTCGTTGGGCGACTACTCAAAGGCCATTGAGCTCTATCCCGACTTTGCAAATGCCTACCTCAACAGGGCCCTCGTGAAGGAGCGCATACACGACATTGCAGGCGCCAACCACGACCGAGCCATCGCTACACGCAAGATTGAGGAGTACGAGGCCCGACTGGATGAAAACCCCGAGGAGTTCTCTATCTACGCCGACACCTCGAGCCGTTTCAACCAGCTGGTGTCGTTTGAGTCAAAACTGGCGGGGCGCAAGCTGACCGACCAAAACGAAAAGCCCATTACCCTGCGACCAATGTTCCGCTTTGTGCTGGTGGCCGAGCCCAATCCCACCCAGAGGCACTACTATGCTGAGCGACTGGTGGCCTTCGAGGGCGAGGTGGCCGATACCAACATTGTCTTTACCAACAACCCCACAACCCTGGTGGCCGACTCGATGCAGTTGCTCGACAGAGGTTACGAAAAGGGGGCCTACGAGTGGCTCGGCAAGTTTAAGTATGGCATAAGTCAGTTGGGCGTAAGGCAGTACACCTCGTCGGTAAACCTCTTCACCGAGGCCATACTCGACAACCCCAACAACCCATTCCTATATATAAATAGGGCTGTGGCAAGGGCCGAGATGATTGACTTTATATCCTCAATCAACCGCACCGACCGTATATCTATCGACTCGGATATGGTGTTGCAGCACAACCCCACGCATACCTACAGCTACGACGAGGCCATTGCCGACCTGAATAGCGCCGCAAGGCTCTATCCCGAGTTGGCCTACATATACTTCAACCGAGCAAACCTCTATGCCCTCGCGGGCGATATGCCTGCCGCCTACGACGACTACACCCGAGCTATTGAGCTGGCACCCGAGTTGGCCGATGCCTACTTTAACCGAGGACTGGTGCAAATCTATATGAAAGATACCCGCAAGGGGTGCATCGACCTGAGCAAGGCAGGCGAGCTGGGTATAAAAGAGGCTTATGACGTAATCAAGAGATACTCAACAAACTAATAACACAAAAAACACACAAAAACAAAACTATGGTAGCACAAATTCAAAAGAAACTTAACGACTCGGCCTTTATCCGTTGGTCGGCGTTGATTCTCATCGCACTGATGATGTTCTTTGGCTATATGTTTGTCGATATGCTGTCGCCACTGAAAAGCCAACTCGAAAGTTCGCTCGGTTGGGATAGCGGCACCTTCGGCACCTATGCAGCCAGCGAGTACTTCCTCAATGTGTTCTGCTTCTTCCTCATCTTCGCAGGTATCATCCTCGACAAGATGGGTATCCGCTTCACAGGTCTGCTGTCGGCCTCGCTGATGGTTATCGGTGCCTGCATCAAGTTCTACGGTATGAGCGACTGGTTTATCGGTAGCGGCTTGGAGCAGTGGCTCGGCTCGTGGTGGGTGGCTCTGCCCGCAACCGCCAAGATGTCGTGCTTGGGCTTTATGATTTTTGGCTGCGGCTGCGAGATGGCAGGTACCACAGTGTCGAAAGCTATTGCCAAGTGGTTCAAGGGTAAAGAGATGGCTATGGCTATGGGCTTGGAGATGTCGATTGCACGTTTGGGCGTATTTGCAGCAATGTGGCTCTCGCCTATGGTATTTGAGAAGTTTGGCCAGAACGTGTCGGCTCCCGTTGCCTTTGGCGCAATTCTGCTCATTATCGGCCTTATCTTCTACACCGTATTTGTAGTTCTCGACAAGAAATTCGACAAACAGCTTGAGGCTGCCGGTGAGCTGACCAAAGAGGCCAACGAAGAGGAGTTCAAGTTCAAAGACCTGGGCAAAATCTTTTCGAGCAAGATGTTCTGGCTGGTGGCTCTGCTGTGTGTGCTCTACTACTCGGCAATCTTCCCCTTCCAGCGCTACGCTCCCGACTTCCTCAATACCACTCTGGGTGTAGAGAATGGCGCACAGCTGTTCAGCTGCTTCCCCATCTTGGCAATGGTGCTTACCCCCGTCCTGGGTGCATTTATCGACAACAAGGGTAAGGCTGCTTCGATGCTGATGGTGGGCTCGCTGGTGATGATTATCTGCCACCTGAGCTTTGCTTTCCTACTGCCCGCATTCCCCTACAAGTGGTTGGCTATTTCGATTATCGTTATCTTGGGTGTATCGTTCTCGCTTGTGCCCGCAGCTCTGTGGCCCAGCGTACCCAAGATTATCGACAACCGCATCTTGGGCTCGGCCTACTGCATCATCTTCTGGATTCAGAACATCGGTCTGTTTGCAGTGCCCATTCTGATTGGCGAGGTGCTCGACGCAACCGGTGGTTACACCCTGCCTATGGTTATCTTCTCGTCGTTTGGCGTGCTGGCTCTGCTGTTCAGCTTGTGGCTCAAACGAGAGAACCGCAAGAACAACTACGGTCTCGAGGAGCCCAACATCAAGAAATAAGGCGCTCGCTTACAGCCATACACAAAGAAAGCCCGATGCAAAACTTTTGCATCGGGCTTTCTTTGTATAGTCGGCCATCGACTGACCTAATTCCTTATCGTGTGGCGAACAGCTTTTCGGCTATCTGCACAGCGTTCAGGGCGGCACCCTTGCGGATTTGGTCGGCCACGCACCAGAAGGTCAGGCCACAGGGGTTGGCAATATCCTCCCTGATGCGGCCCACAAATACGGGAGTAGTCTCGGCCACAAAGAGAGGCATTGGGTACTTCTTCTCGGTGGGCACATCCTCCACCACCAAGCCCTCGCCCGCTGCCAGAGCAGCCTTGGCCTCGGCCACGCTTACGGGCCTCTCGAACTCAACCCAAATGGCCTCGGAGTGGGCCCTCGCTACGGGTACTCGCACGCAGGTAGCGCTGACGGCAATGTCGGAGTGCATAATCTTCTGGGTCTCGTAGTACATCTTGAGTTCCTCTTTGGTGTAGTCGTTGTCGGTGAAGACGTCGATGTGGGGGATGACGTTACCGGCCAGCTGGTAAGCAAACTTGCTCACTGTGGGCTGCTCGCCTGCGGCAATCTGGTGGTACTGCTGTTCGAGCTCGGCAATGCCCATTGCACCTGCACCACTAGCGGCCTGATAGGTTGCCACGTGTACACGTTTGATGTGGGCCACCTTTTCGAGTGCGGCCAGAGCTACGACCATCTGTATAGTCGAGCAGTTGGGGTTGGCGATGACGTTGCGGGGGGTGTTGTGAGCATCCTCGGGATTAACCTCGGGCACTACCAGGGGCACGTCGGCATCCATACGGAAGGCGCTCGAGTTGTCAATCATTATGGTACCATACTTGGTGATGGTCTTTTCGAACTCTTTGGAGGTCGAGCCACCTGCCGACACAAAGGCCACGTCGATACCCTTGAAGTCGTCGTTGTGGGCGAGTAGTTGTACCTTTACCTTCTTGCCCTTGAACTCATATTCGCGCCCTGCACTACGCTCGCTACCAAAGAGGTAGAGCTCGTCTACGGGGAAATTTCTCTCTGCCAGTATTCTCAGGAACTCTTGTCCTACGGCGCCACTTGCGCCAACGATTGCCACTTTCATAGTTGTTATGTGATGTTTGTGATATACCTAACTTGTTATATACCTATATTGTATTCACTTACCCTAAATTACTTTACTCTAAAAGAACTCTTCGTCGTCCTCGAAGATTACGTCGCTGGGCTTCTCTTCAATAACCTCTTCGCCCTCTTCGCCCTCGTTCTCGACATCCTCGATGGTTATGGAGCCATCCCAGCAGTCATACTCCTTGGCTCCTGCGGGGCGGTAGAAGGTATCCTCGACCGTAACACCCAGCGAGCCATCCTGCTGCACCTTGCGCAAAAACTCGCCAAAGATGGGCAGAGCCACCACCGAGCCTTCGCCCCTGGCCGAGAGGTGTACGCTCTGGTCCTCGCCACCTACCCATACGCCACCCACAAGGTTGGGCGCTACGCACATAAACCAAGCATCGCGGTTCTCTTGCGAGGTACCCGTTTTGCCACCCACCTCGGTTGCAGCTTGGCCGTAGTCGCGAATCAGTCGGCCACCCGTACCGCGCTGAACTACTGCGCGCAGCATATCAATCATAGTGTAGGCGGTCTGTTCGCTTATGGCCACAGTGCTTGTGGGCGAGAACTCGGCCAGCACGTTGCCGTGCCTATCCTCGATGCGTGTTACAAATATGGGCTCGGTGTAGACACCGCGGTTTACGAAGGTCGAGTAGGCACCCACCATCTCAAACAGCGACACGTCGGGCGTACCCAGACAGATTGCGTTCACAGGGTCGAGGAAGCTCATAATACCCATATTGTGTATAAAGTCGGCCACCGCCTCGGGCTGATTAGCCTGCTTCATAATCCAGGCCGAGTAGTTGTTGCGGCTACGCGCCAAGCCCCATTTGAGGGGGTAGAGCTCGCCATCGTAGACAACCTTTGTGCCCGCCTCTTTGGGGGTCCACGCCTCGCCTGTATAAGTCTCGATGGTTACGGGCAGGTTGGGCACCATAGTACAGGGGTTGTAGCCCAGGTGGTCAAAGGCGAAAGTGTAGATAAAGGGCTTGATTGTCGAGCCCACCTGACGCTTGCCCTGCTTGACCATATCGTACTTGAAGTAGCGGAAGTTGGGGCCACCAACATAGGCCTTGACTTGGCCGGTGTGGGGATCGACCGCCATCAGCGAGGCTCGCATAATGCGCTTGTGGTGCAGAATAGAGTCGCGAGGGGTGATGAGCGTATCGACCTCGCCCTTGTAGGTGAAAATCTTGGCCCTCACCTTGGTATTGAACGCCTCGTTAATCTCGCTATCGGTGTAGCCGTCGTCTTTCATCTCGCGGTAGCGGTCCGATTGGCGAATGGCGCGGTTCATAATCTTGTCTATATCCTCCTTCTCGAGGTCGTTGAAGAGCACTCGGGTGCTACGCCACTGCTGGTCCATTGCGGGCTGTATCTGCTCGGCGAGCTGCTTCTGCACAGCCTCCTCGGCATAGCGCTGCATTGTGGAGTTGAGGGTGGTGTAAATCTTCAAACCATCGCGGTAGATGTTGTATGTCGTGCCGTCGGCCTTTTTGTTCTTCAAGCACCAGCCATAGAGGGGGTTGTTCTCCCAGCGCTCGACCTCCTTCTCGTAGTCGTACTTGGTGTAGTACATATTGCGCGTAGGCTTGGGCGAGGTCATCGTGAGCCTAATCATCTCGCGGAAGTAGGTTGCCAGTCCTTCGTTGTGCGACGAGGGCGAGAAGTCGAGCTCGATGGGCAGCGCTTTGAGCGAGTCGAGCTGGGCCTTGGTGATGTAACCTCCCGCCTCCATACGGGCCATAACCGTATTGCGCCTTTTGAGCGAGTTCTCGGGGTTGCGAATGGGGCTGTAACGGGTGGGGGCATTTACGGCACCCACCAGTACTGCGGCCTCCTGTACGTTTATCTCGCTGGGCTCTTTGCCAAAGAAGGTCTTGCTGGCAGCCTTGATACCGTAGGCGTTGCTGCCGAAGAATACGGTGTTGAAGTACATGGCCACAATCTCGTCTTTGGTGTAGTTGTGCTCCAACTTGACGGCCGTAATCCACTCTTTGAACTTGGCCACCACCAGTTTGCCTGTGCGTACAAGCTTCGACTGGTTGCGGGCAGTATCGCGTGGGAAGAGGTTTTTGGCCAGCTGCTGAGTGATGGTCGAGCCGCCACCCTGGCCTCTATCGCCCAGCACAATGGTCTTGATACCCACGCGGGCGAGCGAGATGAAGTCGATACCCGAGTGGCTCTTAAATCGGGCATCCTCGGTGGCGATAAGTGCAGCCACCAGCGCAGGTGAGAGCTCGTCGTAGTCGACATACGAGCGGTTCTGAACGTAGTACGAGCCGAGCAACACACCATCCTCGGAGTAGATTTCGGTTGCCAGATTGCTCTTTGGGTTTTCGAGCTCCTCGAACGAGGGCAGTTTGCCGAAGGTGCCCACTGCGGTGAGCACAATCATTGTGAGGAAGGCTACGGTGGGCACACCCACGATGGTCCAAAACCACAGTGTAACCTTCGATGCCTTAGATAAATCGCTGTATCTCTTCATTGTTTTTCTCGTTTCTTTAATCGCGCAGTTGGCCCATTAACCCAACTTACAACCCGCAAAGATATAAAAAGAATTGAGAATGGAGAATTGAGAATGGAGAATTATGGTGCGCCCGAACTTTCGGGCGCATCTTTTTTTATAGAGAGTTATTAAAAACAAAAGAACCTCCATTGTAGTTAGACCACTCTATTAAATCTATCGCATAATCCGCAAGCAGGCCTGTTGAAATATTAGACTTATCTAACATTGAAAAGGTATTATCTATATAATATCTCAACATCGGGTTTTCGTCTATGTTTTGTGCAT